>CACOUL010000110.1 GCA_902630355.1 Planctomycetaceae bacterium | reverse complement strand
TAAGCAAATGAGCAAAAAAAGGCAAAGGAGACCGGGGAGGGAGACGAGTCGCATCATGGCAGGGGGTCCTCTCTGTGGAGCGGTGGGAACGGTCCGTCGGCTAGCCGCAATTATTGGCAAGAATGGCCTCGGCGACAATATCTGGAAACCCAAATTGAAACCTAGCAAAATCCGGCCACTTGCGACGCGCTACTCGCTGCGCTGACGAGCCCGCTCCATCAGGACCTGCTGTACGCCCTGATTTGCCGGGTCCTGCAGGTCATTTCCCGCAGTTCGTTGAATATAGCTGCCGTCCGGTTGCATGTCCCAGGCTTGGCGCTGATCGGAGAGAGACAGTTGTAATATTTCCCAGAGCCTCTCTCGGAAGTGACGGGCCTCGACCGGAGTGATCGCCTCCACGCGGGACTCCAAATTCCGAACCATCCAGTCCGCCGACCCCGTGAAGAAAAGACCGTTGACCGGATCTTCCTCCGCATTGCGAAAATAAAAGATCCGCGAGTGCTCTAAAAATCGCCCAATGACAGAAATCACGCGGATCGTGGGGCTCAGGCCGGCAACACCCGGTCGTAGAATACTGAAGCCTCGAATAATTAAATCGATTTTTAAGCCCGCTTGTGAGGCGGTGTACAGCGCCTCACAGATATCGGGATCTTGAATTTGATTCATCTTGGCAATGATGTGTGCCGGTTTTCCCGCCTCGTGGGCCCGCTGTTCCGCTCGAATCATATCGAGAAATTTTTCTTTCATGTTGACCGGGGCTACAAGCAACTGCTCATAGTCGTACTTGATCGAGCGGCCGGTGAGCGAATGGAAAAGTTCGACCACATCGTCAGTGATTTCAGGGCGACAAGTGAAGAGTCCGAGATCGGTATATATTTTTGCCGTCTGCGGATTGTAGTTTCCGCTGCCGATGTGGGCGTAGCTGCGTAATCCGTCCGGCTCACGTCGAACTACAATCATGGTCTTGCTATGCGTCTTCACCCCGGCTAACCCATAGACGACGTGAACGCCTGCATCTTCCAGGGCGTTCGCCCAACGAATATTCCGGTGTTCATCAAATCGCGCCTTGAGTTCCACAAGGCAGGCGACCTGTTTGCCTCGCTCCGCTGCCTGAATCAAAAGCGGCAAAAATGGGCTGTCTTCGCTTGTGCGATAGACGGCCATTTTGATGGCGAGGACATTCTCGTCCTCTACAGCCGCCCTGACGAAACGGGAAACGGACGCGTCGAAACTCTCGTACGGATGGTGCACCATCACATCGCCAGCCCGAATCAGCGCGAAAATATCGGCGGCGTCGTCGGCAAGCGGCGAAGGGACTGTCGGGCTCCACGGCGGATAGCGGAGTTCCGGAATGTCGAGCGATGCGATCTGACTGAAATCGACGTAGTCGTAGTTGTCGGGCATTTCATAGACCTGCTCCGGCGGTAACTCCAATTGCTCGACGACAGTATCGAGCAGCCAGCGATCGTCAGTCGGGCTGTGTTCGAGCCGAACGACCCGCTGAAGGCGGCGTTGGCGAACTTCTTCTGTGACCAATTCCAGCAGATCATCGCTATCTTCGTCGTCGTAATCGATTTCTGCACTGCGCGTGATGCGCAGAGTCATCACATTTTGAATTGTCATTCCAGGGAAAAGGAACGACAAATTATGGAAAATGATCGTTCGTAAATCGATAAAGCGCCGCACACCATCCGGATTTGCCTCCAATTCAATCCACTGCGGAAGTAATTTGGGTACTTTAACGCGGGCGAAGAGCCTCTCTTCGGTAAACGGATTTTTCAGGCGAATGGCTAACGAAACCGATAGGTTCGACATGAAGGGAAACGGATGGCTATGATCGACCGATTGAGGTGTAAGCACCGGGAACACATTGTTCTGGAAATGCAAATTTGCTTGCTCTCTCTCGTGATCTGTCAAATCATTCCAATCGAGCAATTGGATGCCGCGTTCGTGAAGTTGAGGCAGAATCTGATTGCGGAGGCAATTTGCCCGATCGTTCAGCATCGGCGCCACCGCGTCGTGGATCGCTTTGAGTCGTTGAACCAAAGGTTCGCTATCAGCGTGCGGTTGGGCATCCTTTTCGGACTGGCGATGCATTACCGCACCAATCCGCTTCA
>CACOUL010000109.1 GCA_902630355.1 Planctomycetaceae bacterium | reverse complement strand
GCAAAGGCAGGTACCACGCCATGTAAAGGCCTCCTCCGTGGGCATTCCAGAATTGGCAGCCGAGCATCATTGCTGCCGAACAACTCATCAAGGTACCGAGATTTTTTTGCGGCGGCCAGATCGCAAAACTTCCCCCCAAGGCGACAAAGGTCGCAATCACCGGGAGTCGATATGCGGCATCGATGTGTTGCCAGAACCCCTGCAAGTTGGTCAGTTTGGGAGGTGCAATGCCGAGCATCTGCTGAACGTCTGCCCACAGGGCGTCGTTCGATTGATAGATCGCCAGGAGTCCCACGGAAACCGCGAGTGCCAATGCAAGACCACCACAAAATCGCAGGACACCGCGCTTCCAGTAAAAGCTGATCCACAGAGGAAGTAAAAACAAAGGATAGTAAATAACACCAATGGCCAGTCCTAAGAAGATTCCCGCGATCATGGGGCGCCGATAGGTGACCACTGCCCAAACCAACAAGGCGGCGGGGAGTACGTGTGGAACGCGGCCCGTCATTTCCGCCGTATAGGGCAGCAGAAGATAGAGAACGGCAGCTGCAATTCCAGTTTTGATGTTGTCGAAATGGCGGTGCCCGATCAGGACCATGCCGATGATCACCGCCAGATGGGAGAGGATAGCAATCGACTTTGCCACCGCAATTCGTCGAGGGTCGTAGATCACTTGGTTCGCGTCGCCGCTTTGATTATCCGTATTGGGAAAGAAAGTCTGTGTCGAAATTTCGGGTAATAAGGCGAGCAATGGATTGCGGGGACCGTACTGCTGAAGACCACTTTGTGACGATTTCTCCTCGCTGTCCGCTTCTGCGGACCCCTTTGTCGCTGCCGTTCCCTCTTCGGTCGCGTCGATGATCGTTGAAATTTCTGTCGGCAGCGGCGTCAACTCCTTCGGGTCGCTGTTGGCAATATTCGCCATCAGGAAAATAAGGAGCGCGATCCCCAGAAACGTCATCCCGCCGACCGAGAGATTAGGTTCCAAGAGAGGACGACGCACCATGATCGAATCCATGAGCATCCGCACCAAGAAGAGACCGCCGACCGAGAAAAGCCAGATATAGCCCAGCTGTCCGATGCCGATCACCGACTCCTGGGCGCCGGGGTTCGCATTACCGTACGCCACTAAAACCAGTCCCGGCGCAAAGAGCAACAGTCCCACCAGATCGAGATTCCGGACGCTCCAGAAGCGGCTGAATTTGAAATACACGCAAATCGTCAGCAGCGACGAGAGATAGACCCAGTTCATCGGGTGAATCTTCTTGTAGTGGAATAGAATGTCCTGCATGCTTCTGGAAATCCACTCGTTTGAAGAACGTGGCTACTGACCTAGATGAGTTGCCGGAGGGTCCTAAAAGGTCACTCGCTCTTTGCGAGAGGGCGAGACTTGCGTAAAAAAAGGAGGGTTATAACAGTTTTTCAATCGGCGATCGCACCGTCACTGGGATATTTCTCCCCCGCATCTTCCCCCTCGCATTCGAGCCTTTGCCGGGCCTGTTCCGCCCAGGGACTCTCCGGTGCGAGTTGGAGGAACTGTTCCCAGTGCTGCCGGCCCTCGGTGGCCCGAGTTTGCTCGTCCAGCGAGCGGGCCAGATGAAGATGCACGTCCGCGTAATCGGGGTGATAGGCAAGCGCCCCCTTCCAGGCTGCGATTGCCAATTCCGTATCGCCCAATTCGTACAAAACGCAACCGAGATTTGCCCGGGCTTCCACGAAATCCTCGTCAATTTCAATGGCCGCGTAGTATCGTTCTCTGGCCGCCTCCGCTGCGCCCATGCGATAGAGTAACTCCGCAAGTCGGAAGTGCACCTCGGCATCCGGGCCATAGGCTGCCAGGGTGGTCCGGTACACCAGTGAGGCTTCCTGCAATTGGTTTTCGTCTTCCAGCAGAGCTGCCGCCTGAAGCAACTCGGTGGGAGTCATTTCTGCCGCTGCCGTTTCGACCGCATTCGCATCATGCGCGGCGATCGACAAAGGCGTCTCTTGAGTTGTGCTTCTTTGCTGACTGGCCTGAGAGGCATCGAAATCGAAGCGGAACTGTCCGATTCCATCAATCAGCCCTTCGCCTTCGCGAAGCAGAATATCTTTGCCCTCCACGATCACCGTCAGTTGGGC
>CACOUL010000108.1 GCA_902630355.1 Planctomycetaceae bacterium | reverse complement strand
TGGTATCGGATGATGAACTGGCAATGGAAATGGTCGGTGAGGGTGTCAAGCTTATCGGTGAAGATGAAGTCGTAGGGACCGATGGTTCACGGCAGGGCGTTGGTCAGGCTGATCGAGCGAGCCGTGCATTCACGCAGTCGTTCACACGGATGTATCGGAAGATGGCGAAGAAGTCGCCGATTTGGGCTCAATTGCGAAATCTGATTGATCTCTCGGTTGCCGCAGCGTTTATTCGCGACCAGGGATTTTATGAGATGGCGGACTGGACGATGCCCATTTTTTCCGACGAGGGAGCGTATCCGGTCCAAACGTATCACACACCGGCTCGTGTGGAGACCGCAGTCAATGTGCGATGGAAGGGCAATACGCTGATGACACCGGTCGGCGGTGGCGTACGCATTGAAGCGACCGAAGCACTCCGCGGTGTAAATCTTAAGTCCGACGAAAAGGGTCAGGTGAGAGATGCGCGGGCTTCGGTTCAACCCGGCGAAATCGAACACGCTCGCTGGTGGTGGGATTGAGCTCAGGAGCCAAATTCGGTTTTTTGTGATACAGACTCCCGAGTTCTCCTTGGGGTATCACTGCTCATCTCGAGAGGTTGCAATCAGCGTATCTGCACCGCGCGAGAGTAGATGATCGGCCGCCTCCACACCGAGAGTCTCGGGTTCCGTGAGGGGCTTTTTACTCGAGTGGAAGAGTCGCTGGCTTCCCGAAGAATTCAGAACTACCGCGTCGAGTTGTAGCTCTCCCGATTCGACCTCACGGGCCCATGCACCGATTGGAGCAAGGCAACCGCCACGCAGTCGGCTCAATAACGATCGCTCAGCAACAACGGCTTGATGCGTGGGATCATGGTTGATTTGTTGCAGGCATACATGCAATTCAGCATCGCCCGTTCGGATTTCAATTCCCAACGCAGCCTGTCCGACGGCAGGCAGCATTTCCGTCGGTGTGAAAACATGTTGGATACGTTCCTCGAGTCCGAGTCGCAAGAGCCCTGCTCTCGCGAGAATGATCGCCTCGTACTCCCCTGCATCCAATTTTTTCAGGCGGGTCTCCACGTTACCACGGATGGGCTCGACTCGGATATCTTTTCGCAAGTGCAAAAGTTGCGACTGTCGCCGGATGCTTCCCGTTCCAATGCGACTACTGGAGGGAAGGTCTTCAAGTGATGGAGGGCCGTTGGTGACCAGCACGTCTTCGCAGGGTCCGCGCGGGGGAATGGCCGCGAGGGTAATTCCCTCCGTCGGTACAGTCGGCAAATCCTTCAAACTGTGGACGGCCAAGTCGACACGATCTTCCAGGAGAGCCTTTTGAATTTCGCGTGTAAAAAGTCCCACGGAGCCAAACGCGTCGACCGTCGTTTGCCGGTTGCGGTCTCCTTCGGTTGTTAACGGGACGAGTTCCACCTCGACATCGTGATTGCGTAGTTCGTTTGCCACCCACGACGCCTGCCAACGCGCCAGCGGACTTCGTCGCGTACCAATCCGAACATGCATGGACATCTCAATTCTGTTTGCTGATCGACAATCGTTGTTTTTGTCTTCTTCCACACCGACCGGTGATGGACTTGGGCATCGTCCTGAGTCGATCGTGACTTGTTAACTTGATTTGGATCCAGCGCCTGAAGATTCCTCCGTATCGCTGCGATCCACTAACTTTTGCAACTGCTGTGGCGCAATGACGACCCCACAACTCACGATAAATTGAACGGCGATCGAAATATCCAAATCGATCGCCTCGCTCTTTTTGATCGTGACGGTATAGCCCGTGAAGGGAGCAGGTGACGTAGGAATTAAAACAGAAAGCACCGGCTCGTTCGCGGCCGAGGCAATATCCAACATACTTTCGCCCGTGACCAATCCGAGCGACCAAATCCCTTTGCGCGGATATTCGATGGCCACAACCCGCGTATATTCCACGTTGGTGCCGCTAAAAATGAAATCGGTTATTTGTTTGACCGAACCATAGACATTACGAATCAGCGGAAGTTGCTCAATCACCTTATCGAGACCGGCGACCGCCATGCGGCCAATACGCGCAGCCAAAAACTTGCCCAGCAGATACATGGCTAAAATAAAAATGCAAGTAAAAACCGGGATGACAACTTGGGGGGTCAGAT
>CACOUL010000107.1 GCA_902630355.1 Planctomycetaceae bacterium | reverse complement strand
ACTAGACAATCGCGGAGTTTGTTTCTTTCAGTCGGGCTTTGTGTTTTATTGATTGTGGTATTCATGGCCGTGATTATGCTCTGTCACAGTCTCGGAAGTGCTGCCATGCTCAGTCCGTCGCTTGCCGTCTGGCTGCCGCTGATGTTTTTTGTTCCCTTGGCGGTCGCGACGAGTCTTCCGCTTAGCGAGTAATCCATCCTGCGGCGTCGTGCGGTCGCAATAAGTAAATAGTCTCAGCGTCTACCAGCCAGACGTTCCTGCCGCTATCGCCCGTTGTAGTGATGACACTGGCGAGGTAACGTAGTACTCCATGGAAGTAGATACGAATTATTCAGAGGCGATTGTTCGATTTCAGGAGCTTTTCTCTCGTGCATCGGAAGGTGAGATTCGAGAGCCAGCGGCGATGTCGCTCGCGACGGTCGATCAACATGGTGGGCCATCGATACGCATCGTGCTGTTGAGAAAAATCGATGAGCGGGGTTTTGTGTTTTTCACAAATTCTCAAAGTCGCAAAGGACGGCAACTTGCAACCAATCCGCAGGCTGCCCTCTGCTTTCACTACGACACATTCGGTGAACAAGTCCGGGTTGAGGGGAACACAGAGAAAATCGCCGACTCGGAATCCGATGCTTACTGGACCTCGCGTCCGCGAGAGAGCCGGATTGGAGCGTGGGCTTCTCAGCAGTCAGAATTACTCGCCAACCGCGGCGAGCTGGAGGCGAGAATCAAAGAGTATGAGGAAAAATTCGCAAATCAGGACGTTCCCCGCCCTCCACATTGGTACGGTTATCGTCTTGTACCCCGGCGAATTGAATTTTGGAAAGAGGGCGCGTACCGTCTACATCAGCGAACGATTTACGAGAGGGGCGAAGCGGATTGGAATCGCTTCGAACTCTATCCCTAACTAGTCGTCTTCGCCAGCCAATCTCCCGGGTCAACCGTGTGTGGACTGGCATCAGGCAGGGCCGTACCCGCACCGGCGACCAGCGATAATATCCTGCCGCATGCTGCATTTTTTACGGCAAATCATCTCAAAACTGACGTTGTGAGCCGGTGGGCTGTCCTCTAGAATCCGCCACCCTCCTATTTTTGCACAGAGGCTTTTTAGGAGGAACATCTTCTCACCGATCGCGCTTGCGAGGTTGCCTTCTATGTGGAACGTCGACCGTACTGTCTATCTCCTGATCGCTATCGCTTTTCTGGCATTGTTCGTTCGTCTCGACGGCTCGCGGCTCTGGGACCGCGATGAGACGCGCAACGCCCGCTGTGCGGTCGAAATGCAAGAGCGCGATGATTGGGTGGTTCCCACGTTCAACGATGAATTGCGCGATGCCAAGCCCGTATTGCTCTACTGGCTGATCCGCTGTTCTTACGCCATTTTCGGAATCAACGAGTTCGCGGCTAGATTTCCTTCTGCCCTGTTAGGGCTGGGGACCATTTTGGCAACCTACATGATTGGGCGCCGCTTATTCAATGTCCAAGTCGGCTTCATTGCCGGTGTGATCCTCTCCACCAGTCTCATGTTTGAAGTGGCCAGCCATGCCGCGACCCCCGATGCACCGCTTATTTTTTGCTCGACGGTGGGCTTGATGATTTTTGTACTGACCACATTCAAGCCGAGTGAGGCGTCGTCTGCGAATCGCACGGCACCGGAGACTCGAATACCGGGAAAGATGTTTTGTCCGTCGTGGCGATCAGCGATTACGCTCGGTTTGGGAATTCTGGCGAAGGGTCCAGTGGGCCTGATTCTCCCGACGGCGGTGATCGGAATGTTTTTATTGATTGTGAATTTACCGAAGCGCGACAATGCCCCCGGGTCTGCAAACCGGAGTTGGAATCGCGCGAAGGCACGACTGACCAGCGCACTTCGTTGTTTTGCTCCCGCACATTTTTTTAGAACCTGCATGCAAATGCGTCTGCTCACTGCGACACTCGTTGCCCTGGCAGTGGCCGGACCGTGGTTCTATCTGGTGGGGATCCGCACCGAGGGTGCGTTTTGGCGGGGATTTTTTATCGATGAACACTTCGGCCGAGCGACAAGTGCGATGGAGGGACATTCAGGCGGACCATTTTATTACGTGATCGCAATTCTGGTCGGCTTTTTCCCCTGGTCTATTTTTGCCACACCGATGTTTGTCAGCGCGTTTTGTCGCACCGCGCGCCGCGATCCCTGGCGG
>CACOUL010000106.1 GCA_902630355.1 Planctomycetaceae bacterium | reverse complement strand
TAATCCCGTGTGGTTGGACACCCGATCACGGATAGGAAAGTTCGACCAGCCGGGAAGATTCGGTGGCTCCAAAAGCATACCCGCTGCGGTGTCCATGGTGCCGGGAGTCACCAGGCCTGCGTGGGTGGCATCACTTAAATCGATCCCGGCCTTGGCTGCCGCCTGGGCTGCCGCCTCCGCCATACGTTCTGCTCCCTTCTCAGGTCCGCGTTCAACCTCGCTCTTAAGGTGGGCGTAACCGAGAATGTGTCCGGCATTATCGACCACTCCACTTTTTATGTTGGTACCCCCTAAATCGATACCAACAAAAAAGGGTGGCTCGGCGGCCGACAGCGGATGAAAGTCGCGTGGAACCATTCGCAGAGATAGAATAGCGAGGCAAGGAAGGAACGACGGGCGGGCCCTCAAAACCCGGAAACCCGTCTCCTGCGATTATATCGCGGGCGAAAGAACTGGGGTAGACGACTTCAATCGGCTCATCTGCAATCGCGTCAACAGCGCTGCGCTGGGAGCGGGAGGAACGCAGATTGAAGGGGCCGATGCCGATTGGATGAACTCAGGCTTTTACCGATCGCGATTCCTCCAAACCCTGGAGTACAACGGATCGCAACCTTGGAAAATGCGCAACGCGTTGACCGGTCGCCCAAGGCCAACTATCATGCGTGCGTACTTGAATTTGCCTCAAGCGATGGTGGCTGTAGCTCAGTTGGTTAGAGCACCGGATTGTGGTTCCGGAAGTCGGGGGTTCGAGTCCCCTCAGCCACCCTTTCCGCAATCTGGTCGCCCATTCCGGCGCGACTGTTCTCCGCAAAACTAGTCAATTGGCATGGACTCAGAAAATATTCGATCATGGGAGAATGCAGAAGTCGCACGAAGTGCAGGTGCTGCGGGTCGCGTCGATGATGAAACACTCAAAACGCCGGATAGCCGCATTCAGCGTTATATGAATCCCCCGCTCGATACGTGGCACTCGTTGGAATATTGCTTTGCCCTACTCGGGGATGCCCGTGGGAAGGTTGTTCTTGAGTACGGTTGTGGAGATGGAGTCAACACGCTTCTGCTCGCGCTTCGAGGCGCCAAAGTCATAGCGCTCGATATTTCTCCTGAGTTAATTCAAGTTGCCCGAAAACGTCTCGAAGCAAACCATATCGAGGGTGATGTGGAATTCATCGTAGGGTCTGCACACGATATTCCTTTACCCGACAAGTCAATCGACGTTGTTTTTGGCATCAATATTCTCCATCATCTCGATCTTCGAATGTCTGCAGAAGAAACCTGGAGAATACTGAAGGGAAACGGTCGAGCTATTTTTCAGGAACCGGTAAGAAATTCTTCCCTGATTAAATTGTTGCGAAAAATGGTTCCCTATCGCTTCGCTGCATCTGGCCTCGATTGCTAGCACGACGCACTTTTCCAGCCCTCCAGATCGGCCACCGAGTCGTCGCTGCGTGATCCGAGTGGAATCACCGTCTTCAGGTTCATCTCGGGTGCGGTGAGGTCGGCCAGCGAATCAATCACAAGATCAGGACGATAGGCATACTTCCTCAGGTCTTCGCTTCGCGTGGACCCCGAGAGGACGAGGATGGTTCGGTATCCCATGGTGACTCCACCCAAAATATCGGTTTCCATCGTATCGCCGGTCATGATCGTTTCCGAGGCAGGCACACTCAGGTCGTGGCGCGCTTGACGCAGCATGATAGGACTCGGTTTTCCCATGTTCATCGCTCGCCTTCCGGTTGCCGTTTCCAAGTAGGCGACCGGTCCGTGTGCCCCCCTGGGTAGGACAATTTGGATCGAGGTTCGTCGCAATCAGTTTCGCACCATCCAAAATCAACTGGACTGCGTGGTCGAGCATTGCGTGCGTAACGGTTTGACCTTCCCCCACCACCACATAGTCTGGATCATGATCGACCACCGCATATCCATTGGTGTGCAGGGTTGCGAGCAGGCCACCTTCTCCGATCACAAAGGCAGTTCCCTGAGGGTGTTGCCTGGCAAGAAAGCGGGCGGTCGCCATGGCGCAGGTAAATACCTGATGATCCTCGACTTCAATTCCCATGCGATTAAGTTTCGTGACCACATCGCGTCTCGTTCGCTGATTATTGTTGGTCAGGAACATATAGGGAATTTTCTCATGTGCCAGACGATGGATAAATGCCTCAGCACCAGGGATGAGTTCTCCACCCCGATAAATAACGCCATCCATATCGA
>CACOUL010000105.1 GCA_902630355.1 Planctomycetaceae bacterium | reverse complement strand
ATCTGTTCGTCAAAAGAAATACCAGAGAGTTCATCGCGCACCGTCGCAGCGATATTTCGAACCTGAGGGCGTTCGAAATGTTGGCGGACCGTCACAATTTCTGGGTAGCGAGCCATACGGAGGTAACGCGCAGAGGATTACGTGGCGTTACTTGATCTTAGCCGAGCGGAGGGAAGTCGTCGATTGCCTGCGCGCGGGCGGCTTACTGGTGGGGAGTTCCCGACCATCGGGATGCTTTGCGTTTTGCAAAGCGACTCGACCTTCCACCTTCCCAAGCAGTAAATTCAGCCCACACGGGGAAATGTTCCGAGACAATCTTTGATTCCTCAGAGGTCAGATTGAATACGCGCACCATATCGACCATTCCCGTTTTTCCATTGAACTCGGTGGTTGCCTTGTTGTGCAGGCAAAGATGATCGGTCGATTCAGCAGCGAGAGTCGTACTCGAAGCGGCTTGTCCCGCGGGTCTGACTCCAAAGGCGTTTCCCCAGGCGAGCAAACGGTCTTGATCGGAAGAGAAGTTGCCTAACAGAATCACGTCGTCCTCGCGATCGACATCGTTTAGAACAACGCGGTAGACGTCGCTTAGTGTCGCAAGTTCTTCCGAGGTGTTCATGGGATCGAGATGCACGTTCACTAGTTTAAAAGTGAATGCGGTCTCGCTTCGCGGTGACCGCACGCGGAAAAGTGATACGAGAGGTTCGTGTAAAATCCGGTCATGAGGATCGGCTACGGTGTAGGTAGCCTGCCGATCAATTTCGATCGTGCTTTGATTGAACAAAAAGGCAAATTGTTCCTTGTTGCCATTGCGACCCACTCGCGGGCCCACTTCGTATTCGTACTCAGAGCCATCCCGGTTCACCAATGCAAGAAACTCGACCATGAAGGTCTGGTCTCGCGATTTTATTCCCTGTACGGCAATCACATCAAAATTTCGAACGACCTCGGCAAGCACGTCCATGATTTTTGTGTTCGCGGCCTTCGAGGTATCGAATGCGGTGATATGAAATGATGCAATCCTTAGCTTTTCACTTTGCACCGGAGCCTTCGGTTCGTGCCGCGGACGATTTTGGATGACCAGCGGTTCGGGAGCATATGTGTCCAAATTCAACTCGATATTTTCATCGAGCGGCCCTAATCGGTCGCGAACCAGGTAGCCTCCAAGGAGAGCAAAAAGAATAATCAGTAGCCAGGAAAAACTTCGTTGCAAAACCGCAATGCTCCGCGTCTGCGATGTCGGTAGACTGCTCAGGTTGCGGAGAATAGCGAGGTGCGTATGAGCATTCCAGGCCAATTTCATCGCGTCGGAAAAACAGTCCTCTTGTCGCTGGCGGTGCTAGCGGATAACCGGAGACTCTAGTACCGACGTCAACGCCTGCGCTCTTCGAGGAGGTGGCTTAATTCGGGCAAGATCAACTGCTCCATCGCGAGGCGTACCGCACCAGGTGAACCGGGCATCGTTAGCACAAACGTGTCATCGATAAGTCCGGCCTGAGCTCGACTCAACATGGCAGCCGGGCCGATCTCTTTGAAACTGAGATAACGAAATAATTCTCCGTATCCCGGTATTTCTTGAGTGAGCAGCTGCGCAATGGTTTCACAGGTCCGATCGCGGCGAGCAATGCCGGTGCCGCCCGTAATGAAAATCGCGTCGACCTCTGCGTTGCCCGCATACCGGCCTACAGTTTCGGCGATGAGCTGAGGCTCTTCTTTAAGAATCAGGCGATCGATGAGCCGATGTCCGGCCGCTGTGACCAGTTCGATGGCCAGATCGCCTCCGGCATCGTTTTCCTGCGTGCGGGTGTCGCTCAGGGTGAGCACGACCACACCCCCGGTGAGCGATGCGTTGCGCGAATGATCTGAAGCAAAGCGGTTCATGATTTGTTTTCTCGTAATCTCTCAGCCCCAGTGTCCGGGCCTACCGGACGAACGAACTCAATTTACTCCCGCCGGCATCATTCCTGGAGGGTAAAATGAGGCGAAAATCCATGGATTTGCCGAGGCGTGTCAAAAAGAAATCGGCAGAAGAACCGAAAAAGAAGTATAATTGGAACGTCGTCGTCGCAAACCCCTGGCGGCTTCGGCCCGGGCACCCGAGCGGCGAAGCAGGAGGAGGTTACCGTGTATCAATCGATTCTTTGGCGCGACAGGATTCACCTCGGTTCGGTCGCAGCCTGCATGCTCACGCTGATCTGTTGCCATCAGGAACGCAATTCCGCCCGTG
>CACOUL010000104.1 GCA_902630355.1 Planctomycetaceae bacterium | reverse complement strand
CCGCGACCGGTGCATCATCGAGTTGCTGGAGAATTCCCTCCGCAAGTTGGGAAATACTCGGGTCCTGCAGAAGTTGGGCAACCGGAATCACAATTCCCAAGCTTGCCTGAACGTGATTTCTCAGCTCCACAGCCATCAGAGAATCGATGCCAAGATTACCGAGCGACTGATGCAAATCAAGTTCATTTACATCAATTCTCAAAACACGTGAGAGTTGCTCGCTAATGAATTGTTCAATCAACGGGGGCCTCGCTTCGACCGCCGTTGCCGCTACCATCTCCCGCGTAAGTGATGGTTCCTCCAATACTTCGCTCGCGATACCCGTGGCGCGCTGCCCCGTCTCGATCTGCACTAAATTCGCAAAGAGTGCCGACTTGGCGGCGCGCGGGTGGAACTGCCACCACTCGGGCCAATCCGCCGGCATGACAGCCGTTTGGGTGGCTTCTTCCTCGAGCAACCACTTGAGGGCCGCCAGACCCTGCTCGGGTGAAAATGAGTACATTCCCTGCGGCGCAAAACCGCGACCGGTCTCTCGTTGGCTTCGCGCGACCATGCCGACTTCGTCCCAGAATCCCCAATTCACCGTGAGTGCACACTGGCCTTCGGCACGTCGCCAATGCGCCATCGCATCGAGGAAAGCATTGGCAGCCGCATAGGCACCGAGTAGCGGTGAACCCAAAAATGAAGCACCTGATGAAAAGTTGACAAAGAGATCCAGTGGCTGGTCTCGGCATGCCTGGTGCAGAAACCATGTTCCTCTCACCTTGCTGCGCAAAATTGTTCTTAATTTTTCAACTTCCAAATCGATGAGTTGATCTGCATCGACCACACCTGCAGCGTGAACAACACCACACAGCGGTGGCCAGCCATTGCTCGCCGCTTCGTCGAGCAAACGCCCAAGGGTGCCCTCCTCACCGACATCACCTGCCAGTGTCAAGACGCGCGCCCCGTTTTGCTCCATTTTCCGTATCGCCTCAACGCGTTCTGCAAACCGCGGGTCCTCCGCGGCACGGGCAGGCCAATGGGCGCGGGGCGGCATTTCGCTTCGGCTGAGAAGGAGGACCTGGCGTGCTCCCTGCTCCACCATCCAAGTTGCCACTTTGAGACCCAAATCACCGAGCCCACCAGTCACGAGATAGCTTGCATCGGTCTTAAATCGTAGCGGTCGGGTGATTCCCCCTCCCGAATGACGCGGCACAAGACGGGCTGCGAAACGCTGGTCATCACGATAGGTGATCTGTCGTTCGTGATCGGGATTTCGCAATTCCTCCCAGAGAATATCGGCCGTCGACTCTGTGGAGTAATCGGGATCAACATCGATTAAACCACCCCAGAGTTGTGGTAACTCCTCGGCAAGTACCCGGCCCAGTCCCCAAAGGGGCGTTTGAGCAACTGCCGAACAAGCCTTTCCGATCGGCTGCGCACCACGCGTCACCATCCACAGCGCCGGGTTTGCCCAACCTGCTTGCTGACCCTGTTGGATCAAGTGCAATAGCGTCTCACAACCGATCAGCATGGCGTGATCGAGTTGCTCGGCATTCAGCGCGTCGGTTTCGGCACTATCCAGACTCCAGCAGTGTACGATACCACTGAGCGGATCGATTCCGTCTGCCGAACACTCCGTGAAGATGTCTCCCCAATGTTCCGCCTTGGAGGGATCGATAAGGAAATCGGTATCGCTTACCTTTTCGTAATCGCTATTCCAACGCACCAAAACGGCGCGACCTCCGTCCGCTTCAATGCGCGAGGCCACCGTCGCCGCGACCCCCTCGCGGTCGGCCAGCAATAACCACGTGCCCGCCAGTGGTTCAGCCTCGGCAGATTCTCTGCGATCGGTCATGGTGGGCTCGGCGACTGCCTGGCCGTTCTGAGCGACGACGACCACGTGGGGGGCGGCCGATAGTTGCCGCTCCTCAAGTTCCGCCGTCGATTCCTCGGGCATGGCAACCGCACTGCAATAGCCACACGACTCGAGCAGGCGGACCCATTGTTCGGGCGAGATCAACGGATTTTGCGGACGGAGTTCGGTATCGGTAAATCGCCACCAACCCTCCGTCAAACCAAATATCAGGTCGAGCCATCTTTGCGGACGCGCGCCTTCGAGCAAAACCACGACCCCACCCTCGGCCAAAAGACGCCGAATATTTTGCATGGTCACGCTGAGATCCTCTGTGGCGTGCACCACATTGGCCGCGAGGATCAAATCGAACTGACCGTCGGCAAATCCCTGGACCGCGGGATCTTCTTCGATGTTGAGTTCT
>CACOUL010000103.1 GCA_902630355.1 Planctomycetaceae bacterium | reverse complement strand
GATCACCGCAATCGGCTTTTCAGCGCGCGTATCCACGACAAACTGGCGGACCCGCCGCTGCTGCTCCGGAGTCAAGGCGAGGGCAGGCTCCGCGTCGGGGCCGACCGGGCGGTAAGTGTGAAACCACACATACATCGCCCCAAGATCGATGAGTCGGTCAACCCAGGACTCCGTAACTAAATCATCGATATTGGTCTGGCAGACACTGGTGGCAACGCCGGTCAACAATTTGTTTCGGATACAGTTTTCCAACCCCACCATAGTCTTGGAAAGTACACGCGGTTTCCCTCGCCGCTGGTCGCTCACGATCTCGGTTCCCTCAACGCTGATCAGCGGGGTCACATTCCCCATTTCGCGTAGCTGGAGGGCGACTTCATCCGTAATGAAGTGGCCGTTGGTGAAGACCTGAAAGTATGCGTCGGGGTGATGCGAGAGAATCGTCAGCAAATCGGGATGCATGAACGGTTCGCCACCGAGAATACCAAAAAAACTGTTGCCTAACTTTTTGGCTTCAGAAATGACGCGGTCGACAGTTTCGACTGAGAGCGCCTGCTGCGGCGCGGCAACATCGACCCAGCAACCCTGACAGCGAAGATTACAACTGTTGACGATGGAGAGATACAGGAAGGGCGGAAAATACTCTCCGCGACGTAGCCGACTTTTGAAACGCTGGACCGAACGGATGCCCTTGTACCCCATGTTCCATGCAAACTTCCAGACGAGCCGCTTGTCGGTTTCTCGCCACACGCGTTTGGCCATCTGGAAATACATTGGCAATACGTCAAACAGGATGATTTTCTACGAATGGGGGGGCCGCAGCCATGCAGAGTGACTCGACTCACCCGATTATACCGATTGCTCCGAGAGGCGTCAGGGATCGTCCAGTTCGCTCTCTCGACACTGCCACACCCACGGTTTAGAGTGGAGGGACCTGGGGAACTCTCTCGTCCCTTTCACCACCCATGTTGTACGCTGAGTCGGCAAAGATGGTCGAACGTCTGCAAACCGCCTATAAGATAGTAGCGGCCGATTTAATGGCTGCCTCCCACTCGTCCGGATACTGGCCGGGCCGACTCTCCAGCTCTCCGCTGGCAACGGCGACCGCCGTGAGCGCCCTGGTCTGCTGTGAATTAGAAATGCAACGAAAAAACTGCCTTCAAAAAGATTGGTCGGAAAGGATACAACTCCTCATCTTTTCGGGACTTCACTATCTGGCGAAGCATCAGAATGAAGATGGTGGCTGGGGCGACACCGACCGCAGTCATTCAAACATTGCAACGACGCTGCTGGTGCGTTCGGCTTTTCAAATGGCCGGTGCTCCGGCGCATCCCGAAGACATGCTCCCCCGGGCGGATGCCTATATCGCGCGCGAAGGAAATATTCGCGGACTGAAAAAACGGTATGGGAAGGACAAAACATTTGCAGCGCCGATCCTGGCAAACATGGCGATCGCCGGCCTGACGGAGTGGAAAAATGTGCCCTCGCTTCCCTTCGAGTGGGCCTGCCTGCCACAGTCGACCTACCGGCTTCTCCGCCTGCCGGTCGTCAGCTATGCGATTCCTGCGCTGGTTGCCGTGGGACTCGCCCGATTCTGCCACGCGATGCCCTACAATCCGATCTCTCGCTACGTGCGAAAAAAGTGTATTGCCAAGGGACTTCGATTAGTCCGCGAGATGCAACCGGAGAGCGGTGGTTTTCTCGAAGCAATCCCGCTTACGAGTTTTGTCGCGATGTGTCTCTCCTCGGCTGGCCACGCAGATCATCCGGTCGTCGCATCGGCCGTCGAATTTATCGCAAACTCGGTACGGGATGACGGCAGCTGGCCGATCGATACGAATCTATCGGTCTGGAACACGAGTTTGAGCGTCTCCGCTTTGAGTGACGACGAAGAGTTGCCCGCCGCTTCGATTCGCGACTGGCTACTGGCACGGCAACAGACGCAAACGCACCGTTACACGGCCGCTTCCCCCGGGGGCTGGTCCTGGACCGAAAGAAGCGGTGGGGTCCCCGATGTCGACGACACCTCGGGCGCCCTGCTCGCCTTGAGAAAACTGATTGAGAGACAACAACCGGATCCTCGCGGTGCAGAATCGACGACGGCGGTGTGGAAGGCGCCGCTCGACGAAGACACCCGCGAGCACGTTCACCTGGCCGCTCATCTGGGTACCGGTTGGTTACTCGATATTCAAAACGATGACGGGGGCTGGCCGACTTTTTGTCGCGGCTGGGGAAAGTTGCCGGTCGATCGCAGCGGGACCGACCTCACCGCACACGCAATCCGGGCACTGT
>CACOUL010000102.1 GCA_902630355.1 Planctomycetaceae bacterium | reverse complement strand
CTGGATATTAAAAGACGCATGGATAGGGCAAGGACATTTAGGAAGACAAAAGTCGTGCATGCGATGCCAAATCCAGCAGCGAGTTTCATCCACCACGGGTCATCCCATATTCGTGCACGAAAACCGATGACCTCAAGTGGCGATTTAATAAGCGGGTATGCCGAAACGACTGCAAGCGTGATCGCAAGGAAAGCACAAAAACAAATCAGTGTCGCGAGACGAAAACGCAAGGGCCAACAGAGTTGGTTCGTAAGTCGATGAATTGTTATTCCGGTAGCGGCAATGAATACGAAACAGACAAGTGTGTTCACAAAGAGACTCGTCATGCTCCAAGTGTATGGGGTTAGCGGCACCGGCGCTGTGCCCGCGTTCCGTATTTCATATTTGTCGAGGTGTGTCGTCGGCCAGCCAAACCTATACAGTCTTGCAGAATACCTAGCGTGAGCACCAGAACCGAATCTTCCCACAGCACCATCGTATTGGCCGACAAACTGCGGATATAGGAAGATGCTGGCGATCATCGCGCAGAATGCAATCGTTACAGCGTTCGTGGTGAATCGATGTGAATCAATTTGCATAGTGACGTGAATATGAGCAGTACGAGGAATTGTGTGCCGCTAATGGTTAGGGTGGTGGTCGCCGCTCGATCCAATCGAGTCAGCCACGCTCTGCCAGTTATTGTATCAGATGGTTTAAATGGTTATTCGCTAAGCGGCGATGGCCGTAGGCCACCTTGCCACCAGACGTTGTTATCAGTTTTTTGCATCTGCATGCTGCTGAATCGTTCGCAGCCGAAAACCTTCCATAATTGCGCGGACGCCCACGCCGAACAACAGGCCTAATCCGCCGCCACCGACAATCATAATCAGAGCGGAGTACTCACTATCAAATGTGATTAACGGTGACCACAAAGCGTATGCGACCCATGTGGCGATCCCAATTATAGAACCCACAGATGTGAGAATTAGACAGCGACGTCCGCGTCCCCGTGTCCATAAGATGCCACAAACAGCCCCAATAGCCCAAAGCGCGGTACTCGTATCGGGCCATCTCAAAAGCGCAGCAGCAACCACGGCAATGACGAATACAGTCGCGAGCATGAACCGCATACTGAATCGAGGTACTTGCATCGAAAGTTGTGCTGATAACAGTACTCTAGCGGACAGCGTGTCCGAAAGAGCGCACGTGCGCTGCTTGGTCGCTGCCCTGGAATATGCCAATCTTGCGCATTATCCCCGTTTTCCCCGCCGCGCGACAAGAGAATCGATGTGCGAAATTTTCGCTTTTTTTACCCGCTGCTGCCCGCTCGACCAATAGACTCATCTACACTGCACACTCCGTGCCCCCTCCTTGGTCCCGAAAGCCCTGCCGTTGAGTGACGAAGTCCCCGAATTGCAAATCGTGCTGCTGGTGGCCACCGCCGCCGGCCTCTTTCTGGGCGGGCTCTGCGCCGCGGTCATCGGGAGCATCAAACTGCCGATGGCACGGCGACTGAGAATGGACGAAGGCCGGGTCGGCGTACTGGTCGCCTCCTTCAGCATCACTTTTCTGCCGGTGGTGATTATCAGCGGCTGGATGATCGACTCGTTCGGCGCGGGGCTGGTGCTGCTCGTTTCCCTGCTCGGTGCGGCCATCGGCTTGGTCCTGATGGCGCTGGCCGGCCAGTTTATGCAGGCCATTTGCGCCGCCATCTTTTTGAGCGTCGCCTGGAGCACGCTGATCAACGTGGTTCACGTGATGATTCCGCTCGCGTTCCCCGGATCGATCGTCACCGGCACCAACGTGGCCGATGTGTTCTTCTCGCTCGGTGCCCTGACCACGCCCCTGCTGGCCGCGCAGATGGTTCGCGGCGAAACCTATCGCGGGCTCTTGTTTGTGATTGCCGCTGTGGCAGCCGTGGCCGGTGCCTTTTGTCTGCTGCTGCCCTCTGCGCCGCTGGTCCCGAAGGTCGAAGCGGCCGGTGAGGGGGTGTCGTTTCTTCAGCACCCCCGCATCTGGCTTTGCGGCATCGCCCTCTGTCTGTTCGGTCCCATCGAAACCACCTTTGCCACCTGGACCAGTTCCTACCTGGTCGAAAAAGGGTTTCCCGATCGCTTCGGCACGCGGATGATCTCGGGCTTTTGGGGCGCAAGCATGATCAGCCGTCTGGTGGTCGCCTTTCTGCTGCCACTCTTATGGTTCAGCACAGAAGAAACCTGGATCGTGCTGGTGCTCGCGGTCGTCGCCACACTGGTGACGCTGCTGATTGTGATCTCTCCCTCCCGTCGCGCTGCACCCTGGCTGGTCGTGGCCGCCGGACTCGCCTGCGGGCCGCTGTTTCCCACCGTGCTGG
>CACOUL010000101.1 GCA_902630355.1 Planctomycetaceae bacterium | reverse complement strand
TTAATATCTAAATCAGACAAAGTTTTCCGACGGCGCAGAAATTCTCTGATATCGAAAGCCCAGAAGGATTACCCATGAAACCGGAGCGGGTCGCGAAAATACTGGAAGTCGGCCCCTACCCACCACCCCGGGCCGGTTGGTCCATTCGGATCGGCTTCGTTCGCGAGCGATTGGAAGAGATGGGGCACGATTCCCAGGCTTTGAACCTTGGAAAAAATCGCAAGATTCCCGACCCGCGATATATCACGGTCAACAGTGGCCTGGATTACCTCCTGAAGGCATTTCGCTATGCGGCTCGCGGTTACACGATGCATATGCACACCAATGGGGATGGCCCGATCGGTTTTTTACTGACGCTGATCTCAGCAGTCGCTGGATGCATATTTTGTCGGCGGATCGTACTGACGATGCATGCCGGTACGCATCAACGTTACTTCCCCCGGGAACGGAGCAAGTATTTTTTCCCGGTCCTCTATTTGATATTCAAACTTCCAAAAGCGATCATTTGTAATAACCAGGCCGTGAAAGAAAAAATCATGGAGTATGGTATTTCGCCCAAGAAGATTTTTCCAATTCAGGCATTTGGAACCTCGTACGTCCAATCGAACGAATCGCCTGAAGAAGCGTCCTTACCCGAAAATGTCAAGGCGTTTTTTGCAGACCACGACGCTGTAATATTTACTTATATATTCATGCGAGAAGGCTTTTACCTTGATACGTTGGTCGAAGGCCTCAAGCTACTCAAATCCCAACGACCAAACCTGGGATGCGTTATCGTCGGATCACTCGAAGACAATGAACCGCCCGTGAAGGCGCGTATTTTTGAGCAGATTGATGCGGCACGATTGCAATCCAACCTGTGCTTTGCGGGCGACCTTTCCCACGATGCGTTTATGAAGTTAATGCAAAAGTCAAAACTCTACTTGCGGACGCCGACGACTGACGGTCAGTGCAGTTCTGTGTTCGAATGCCTCCTGCTCGGCACCCCCGTGGTGGCTGCTGAGAACAATAACCGACCAGAGGGCGTCTTCACCTATCTGGCCGACGACCCTCAAGCGATGTCTGCAGCGGTGCTCAAGGTACTGGACAACCATGCCGCGGCCTGCGATCAGATTGTTGCCCCAGAGGTTCGGGATACCGTCGGCGAGGAGGCACAGCTTTTAGTTGCCGCTGCCCTGGGGGAACCGTTGTCGTGATCGCGATGGAGCCAAATTAAAAAATAGCGAACAACATGGTATTCGTCGCTGCAAATACGCAAGCTAGAATACTCAGTCCGCGGCGATCAACTATCCAGGCTCACTCGAGAAGCAATACATCTTAGCGAGCCGAAGAGTGCGCAGTACCGAAACTGCACCAGAACGACCACCCAAGAACCTCATTCATTCCGGCATTCATGTTACAGCGATTTAAAATAGCAACGCTTTGGGCATTCAAGTGCTTAGGCCTCTTTGCCATTTCACGATTGCTGACCCGTCGCTGCTTTACGATCATCGGATGGCATGGCGTCAGTTTCTCAAACGAGCACGAGCGGTTGCCCGCCTATTTCGTTTCCGCAGAAACGTTGCGGAAGCGGCTTGCATTTCTAAAAAAACACTTTCACGTTGTTTCACTCGATGATTTGATTCGCCAACGCCTGGAAGGCCGAATCGAACCACGCCAGGTTGCTCTCACCTTTGACGACGGCATGTACAATTTTGCCGCCAGGGCAGTGCCAGTACTCAATGAATTCGGCTATCCGGCCACGGTTTACATTGTCTCAAATACCATGCAGAAAAGAGTCCTCACCTATATCCTATTGATCCAAGACATTGTCTTTCGATCAACTATGAATGCGACGCCTACAGCACTCTGCCAGGTCGCCAATTCCTATTCGCTTCGGGACGATGCGGCAAAAGAAGCCTGCTTCGATAGATTCAAAGAAGAATACTTAAAGCTACCGGAGGATCAGGCAAGGCAGCAAGGTTTTATTACCGAACTCGCCGAGGGATTGGGCGTCGATATCCAGGACGACCTTACGAGTGACACGTGGCGCTACATGTTGAGCGACGAGATACGCGCACTTTCAGAGTCTGACATGTCGGCACAACTACATACACACAGACATCACGATGTGGTGCATTACCCAGATACTGTTTATGAAGAGGCGCACACATGCCGAGAGCATCTTGAACGAGTGACTGGTAAAACCGCAACCGATTATTGCTACCCTTCCGGTTATTGGGAAAAACGAGCATGGAAACCACTTGAGGATGCGGGAGTCCGTAGTGGCGTCACTTGCAACAGCGGATTAAACACGCGACAGACACCACTTCTGGCGCTCCGGCGGCATATCGACACCGAGTGCATGAGTCAAATTGAATTTGAATTTGC
>CACOUL010000100.1 GCA_902630355.1 Planctomycetaceae bacterium | reverse complement strand
CAGCAGGCCCACGGAAACCAGGATCGGCACCCCGGGAGCAGACTGTAAACCGCCCCCCAAGCGACGGAATGCGACGAGTCCCGAGACCGCGAGCATCAGCATGCCGCTACTGGCGGCCAGGGCGATCTTCCAGTCTCGAGCCCAGAATTCCCCGAACTTCCAAACGTTCTTCCGTTGCTTGCGGGTGGCCCCCGAAATCGTACCAGATGCATCCATGCCCGGTTTCTCCTCTCACTTAGCCCCCCCCCGCGGGGAACTATTTGGCAACTTCGAATGAACCGACTGCCTGAGCGAGGGCCTTTGCACGATCAGTATTTTCCCAGGTGAGATCGGCCTCCGAGCGCCCAAAATGCCCTCCCGACGTCGTCTGCCTGTAAATCGGCCTGCGCAGATCCAGGTATTCGATGATTCCACGAGGTGTTAATTCAAAGTGTTCACGCACAAGTTCACAAAGACGAGCATCATCCACCCTGCCGGTTCCTTGTGTGTCAACATGTACGCTCACCGGTTCCGCAACACCAATCGCATACGCCAATTGCACCTCACAACGACTGGCAAGTTGGGCAGCCACAATATTTTTTGCGACATGCCGCGCCATGTACGCAGCGCTTCGATCAACCTTTGTCGGATCTTTCCCACTGAACGCACCTCCTCCATGACGGCCCCAACCACCATACGTATCGACAATAATTTTACGTCCCGTGAGCCCACAGTCACCATGCGGACCACCGATCACAAAACGACCCGTGGGATTAATGTGGAAGATAATGTCGCCTTTATCGAGTTCCGCAGGAAGCAGGGGCTTGATGATTTTTTCTACGACGAAATCGTGTATTTCCTGCTGGCTGACGTCTGGCGAGTGTTGGGTGGAGACAACCACCGTATCGATGCGAACCGGTGAATCGCCTTCGTACTCCACCGTGACCTGACTTTTACTATCGGGCCGCAACCAATCGACCTCCCCGTCCTGCCGTGCCTTGGTCAGACGATTCAAAATGCGGTGGGAGAGCGCGATCGGGAGTGGCATCAACTCTTCGGTTTCGTCACACGCGTATCCGAACATCAGTCCCTGGTCTCCCGCGCCGACATCTTTTCCTTCGTCCAAATTATCGTCCACACCTTGGGCAATATCGGGACTCTGCTTATCGATCGAGACCATCACCGCGCACGTGTCTGCGTTGATTCCCATTCGGTCATCCGTGTAGCCCACCTCTCGAATGACATCGCGGATCACCTCGGAATAATCGATCTCTGCCTTAGTCGTAATTTCCCCGGCGACCATGACCATGCCGGTGGTGACCATCGTCTCACAGGCGACTCGACTGTGGGGGTCTTGTTCAAAGAGAGCATCGAGGACACCGTCGGAGATTCGGTCTGCCAATTTATCGGGATGCCCCATACTCACCGATTCACTCGTGAACAAATAACTTCCTTCTGACATGAACCCATCTCCTTTTTAACCAAAAAGCTCCTGCGCCGAGAACTCGCAAACACAAACCCAAGACGCCCCCCAAGACGTCCTAAGTGCGCCTTGCAGGGTCGCGAAAATTGTAGCACAGCGGACCGCCGTTCGGCAACGCCGCGAAAAGTCACGCTCGCACGACAGCAAGAAACGAGGCAGAATGAAACCCGCCGGCGAACGAACCATTCTCGCAACATCGGAGTCCCAGCGCGGAAACGTCTGCTCGGTTGGGGACAGATACTCTCGGTACCCCAAGGAATATCGATTGGTGCCATCAGCGTGAATCGCACACGACGGCGATAACCAAGTCCCGACTCGACAATTGAGGCCCGGCACCCTATGCTCGCATAGAGGTCTTTGAGAGTATTTATCACTCCACATCTCGTCCCGATTACCACACCGATCTATAGTTTGACATGCAAGATTCACCCGCTGTGCCTAATGCTGCCGGTCGCTTTGGAGACTTCGGTGGACGGTATGTCCCGGAAACGCTCAATCCGGCACTCGACCAACTGGCCGATGAGTATGCGCAAGCTCGCGAAGACTCCGGATTTCAAGATCACCTAAACGATCTGCTCCAACATTACGTCGGACGTCCCTCACCGCTCTATCATGCAAAGCGGCTCTCAGCGGAGTGTGGCGGAGCACAAATTTTCCTCAAAAGAGAGGATCTCAATCACACCGGTGCACACAAAATCAACAACACGCTGGGGCAAGCACTGCTCACGCAGCGGATGGGCAAAACGCGGGTGATTGCCGAAACGGGAGCGGGACAACACGGTGTGGCCACCGCCACTGCGTGCGCCCACTTCGGATTACCTTGCGTCGTCTACATGGGCGAGGAAGATATCCGGAGACAAGCACCCAACGTCTATAGCATGAAACTGCTGGGTGCCGAGGTTCGCTCGGTGA
>CACOUL010000099.1 GCA_902630355.1 Planctomycetaceae bacterium | reverse complement strand
AGTAGAGGACCGAGAACACGTGCAGGCCACCGGCGAACACGGAACCGAATGGGGCACCGCCATTCACCGGCTCCTGGAAGTGGCCATGGAAATGCCGGACGCTGATTTGCGACCCTTGGCCCTTGCGCTGATCGACAGCAGCGGGCTTGAGATCGAGGCGATCGAACCGCTACTGGAAACGGTCGAACGGGCACGGCACAGTGAAATCTGGAAGCGTGCCCAGAAAAGCGGGCAACCGTTGGTCGAGGCACCCTTCGTCCGATTGGCAAGCGATGAGAACGCGGAGGAGGTGCAGAAAATTGTCCGCGGCGTGATCGACCTGGCATTCCGCGAAGAGGAAGGCTGGGTGCTGGTCGATTACAAATCGGACCGCGCCGGAGAAGACGCCGAGAAGGCCGAAGAAATTCTTTACGGACGCTATGCGGCACAACTGGCAGCCTACGCGAAAGCCTGGGAAGAAGTGACCGGCGAGCCGGTGATCGAACGTGGCCTGCTGCTGACGCACTACGACCGGTACGTGGTCGTATAAAAGCTCACGTTATACAGACGACTACTGCCGCGCAGAGGCGAGAACGGACGCAAACCCGTCAACTGCCGCTTCGCGCTGCTCGTTGCCACCACCCTCAATCGCCATCCGGCCACTGGCACGCACTTGCTGAACATCGAGTGCCCCGGAGAGCAGGCCGCCAAGCGTCTCGGCCGAAAGATAGATCACCGCCGAAGAGGCCGGCAGGCCGATGTGCAGCGAACGGCCCCCTTCGCCGATCGTCCACTGGCCGCCTCCGGAACCGGAAGCCGAAAGCCCGAAACCCTGCTGCGGGCAATCGCGGATCGACGCTTGCCGCTCACGCTTCGGCGCCCAGGTGAAATTATGCTCGAGGGCAAACCCGCAAAGCCGGCGAAGTGCCGTTTCGTCGAGCAAAGGACACGGAAGATCGGGAACCGCACGATCACGATGCGATGCATCGAACGTGGGGTCGTCTTTCCAGTAGGCACTGTAAGTACGCATCTGATCGGAAAAGGTTTTTTTCAGTACGTCCGAAGAGAACAACCGGGCTGCCCCCTCGCCACCGAGTTGCCGGCCACGATCCTGCTCGCGGCGCTCGAGAAGTAAATCGGAAAATACTTGCCGCAGTTGATCCACACTCGTGGGCGAAGTGGAGGTCAGGTGATAGGTGGTCCCATGCAGCGAGGGATCCAGAATGATCCGCGCCATCACTGCACTGACCCAATCGGCTGGCACGAGATTTTTTTTCTCGCTACCGTCCATCCCCAGTTCATCGAGCAGCGCCACATCGGAGACCGCATTTTCAACCAACGCCGCTAGAACCGGTTGCAAAATCCGCAGCGGCCGATAGAAGCCGTGAAAAGTATTGGTGAAGCCCGTGACCAGATCGCCCACAATCACGCTCGGCCGATGCACCGTGAGGGTTTCGAGAAAACCGGCGGCCCGCACGCTTTGCTCACTCTGTATTTTACTCTTTTCATAATCGTTGCCGGATTGCTGACCCACATCGAGTTCATCTTCGCGGATCACCCCCTCGCGCAAACCGCACACATAAGCGGTCGAGACGTGGTGCAGTTTTTTGATTCCTGCCCGTTCGCAAAGCGCGAGCATATGCCGGGTCCCCTCGACATTGCTGCGATAAGGTTCTCCATCGGCTTCGCGAAAATCGAACGAAAGGCTCGCCGCAGAATGAATAACCTCATCTACATTCGAGCGCACCCACTCGATCGCTTCGGGAGAGAGGCCGCAATCGGGTGAAGAAATATCGCCCTCCAGGACGACCGGCATCGCAATTTGTTCACCCGCAACCTCAAGCCAGTCGGAGAGCAGATCATCGACCCGCTCGGCTGCCGTCGCAGCACGATTCCGCCGCACCAAGACCGCGACGCGCCGACCTGCCCAGGAGAGATCGCGCAAAAGAGAGCGCCCCAACAACCCCGTTGCTCCGGTGAGCAGGAGATATCGATTCTCTTCCAACGCCATCCGCCTCTTCCTGTTTGTTGTTCGATCGCCCGAAGGCGGGTCCCGAATCGGTCAAAGCAAGTGACCGAGGGTTGCCGATCGGCAAGTCCTCCATTCTAGCATCCGGCGGCAGATGCTCATACATGAATTGCGGCGCCGCCGTCGACGATCAGAGTCTGCCCCTGCACCAGATCCGAGAGAGGGCTCGAAAGAAAGAGAACCGCATCGGCCACGTCGCTCGCTTCGAGCATCCGCGAGCCGGTCATGGTCTTGAGTTCCCGGCCTGCAAACATCTCTTCTGCACCCGGCAAACGTTGGGTGGAGTCGGTGGGGACCAATCCCGCTTCTACGACATTCACATTCACGCCCCGATCCCCGAGTTCCAGCGCCCAGTGACGAGCAAGCGAAACGAGGGCTGCCTTGGAGCCGCCGATCAATCC
>CACOUL010000098.1 GCA_902630355.1 Planctomycetaceae bacterium | reverse complement strand
CGAGGATGGCGGCTTCGTCGAATTCGCGCCGATGCGGCGCAGCGGAACAAATCCCACCGCCGCAGCCGTGGGGGCCCTGCGGATTCTCGACGCACTTTCACCCACCGTGGCCGCCGAGTCAGCGGATTTTTTAGCCCAGATGCAGACTTCCGAAGGCGGCCTGCGGGCCAATACGCGGATCCCCATTGCCGACCTCCTCAGTACGTTCACCGGGCTGCTCACCTTGATGGAACTTGAAGGAAGCGGAAGCATTCAACTCGATCGACTGGCTCAGTTTATCGAGGAACTGGATGATTCCCGCGGCGGTTTTACCGGGGCACTCTGGGATATGGATCGGGACGTGGAATACACCTTTTATGGCCTGGCCAGCCTGGCGCTGCTCGCCCGGGCGGGGCATTCCTTCAACCCTCAAAAAGCCTCCCCTCATGATGTCAGATAGCGCACCGAAAGGACTTGCCGTTGAAGATGTGTGCAAGGAGTTTGAAACTCCCACCGAACCGTTGGTCGTCCTGCGGAATATTCGCTTGCATCTGGCAAAGGGAGAGAGCCTAGCCATTTTGGGGCCGAGCGGTTCGGGCAAGAGTACGCTACTGCAATTGATCGGGACGTTGGACCGGCCCACTTCTGGATCGATCGCGTTGGGAGGAGTGAATCCCTTACTTCTGGATGAAAACGCGTTGGCCCACTACCGGAACAATCAAATCGGCTTTGTTTTCCAGGATCACCACCTGCTACCCCAATGCACATTATTGGAGAACACGCTGATTCCAGCCCTGGCGTTCGGTCGGCCCGATGCAAATGACAGGCAGCGTGCACTCGAACTACTCGACCGTGTCGGCCTGGCAGATCGTCACCAGCACCGTCCGGCGGAGTGTTCGGGAGGCGAACGGCAGCGTGCGGCCTTGGCCCGCGGTTTGATGATGAAGCCTTCTTTGCTGTTGGCGGATGAACCGACGGGCAATCTCGACCGGCGCTCGGCCGAACAGGTTGCAACGCTGTTGCTCGAGATACAGAAGGAGCAGCACACCATTTTGCTCTTGGCGACGCATAGCCAGGAATTGGCCGAGAAGATGCAGCAACAGATGCAGTTAATCGACGGTCGTTTAGAGCCGAACTAGGTGCAGCGAGTCGGTCGCGTTTTCGATTGATGGCGCCGCTTTCCCAGAAAATAGATTCCTAGCCGGTTGCTCAAGTACGCTGGCAACAGATAAAATCGCCTTTTTGCGGTGATGCAGATTGCCGTGGACGGGAAATGTTTTTCGGTCTTTTCGGTTAATGGGGAGGGCGTGCGAATGGCGGAGCGGATGAAAGCAGGCATTATTGGTACCGGGTTCATTGGGCCGGCACACGTGGAAGCGGGCAGACGCCTGGGTAACATCGAATTTGTGGCACTCGCCGAGGCCGATGCCGATCTCGCCCGCGCGAAAGCTGACCTTCTTTGCATTCCGAAATCATACGGCGATTACCGAGAACTGTTGGCCGATCCGGAAGTGCAGGTGGTTCACAACTGCACCCCCAATCACCTGCACTATCAAGTCAACAAGGATATTCTCGCTGCAGGAAAACATGTGATCAGCGAAAAGCCTCTCGCGATGACCAGTGACGAAAGCCGCGAGTTGGTCGAATTGGCAGAACGCTCCGGATTGATTCACGCGGTCGACTTCAATTACCGCTACTACCCCCTCGTCCAGCACGCACGACAGATGGTACTTACCGGCCAATTGGGAGACATCTTCACGCTGCACGGATCGTATCTTCAGGACTGGCTCTACCTGGAAACCGATTGGAACTGGCGGTTGCAACCTGAATTATCCGGGGAGAGCCGCGCCGTCGCCGATGTCGGTAGCCACTGGTGCGACCTTCTACAGTTCATTACCGGAGAATCGATCACCCGCGTCATGGCGGACCTTCGTACCGTGCACAAGACTCGGATGAAACCGAAAAAAGAGATCGAAACCTACGCGGGCAAAGAACTCACACCGAGCGATTATGAACCGCAGGCCATTCACACAGAAGATTACGCCTCGGTATTTGTCGAATTGTCCGGCGGAGCGCACGGTGTTTTCACCGTCAGCCAGGTTTCCGCGGGTCGAAAAAACAGGCTTTCCTTTGAACTCGACGGATCCCGGTGTGCCGTGGCATGGGATCAGGAGAAGCCGAACGAAATGTGGATCGGGTATCGCGAGAAACCGAACGAAATCCTCGTGAAGGACCCTTCCCTGCTGCACGAGGCAGCCAAGGAATATGCGCACTATCCGGGCGGCCATCCGGAGGCCTATCCGGACGGCCCCAAAAATTTATTCCGCAACGTGTACCGCGCAGTTGAAAAAGGTGAAATGCCCCAGGACCCCGACTGGAGCACCTTCGCCGATGGGCACAAGGAAATGGCCATTTGCGACGCAATTCTTAAAAGCAACCGCGAACAAAAAT
>CACOUL010000097.1 GCA_902630355.1 Planctomycetaceae bacterium | reverse complement strand
TTCAACTTGCCATCGAAAATCTCCTCGACCAAGAAGAGAATTCCCAAATTCGCATCGAAGCCCATAAGACGCTTCAACAACTCCGCGACTCGACCGGTTAGCTCCTTTGCACCAGATCGCGTTGCTATCAGTAGCAGCGCAGTAGCAGCGCTTGCAAGCGATTCTTGCAGGTGACTTTCTTTTTTTTCGGCAGTTTGGAGAAATTTCAAACCGATCTTTTAGATGGACGGCAATTGATGTATATGCTTGGTCCTTGCATCCGTTGCGGGACGGAACCGTGGGAACAGTCGTGCAGCTATTGTCTTTGCACGCCAACCCCACAAGACCACATTCTCTTCTTTCGTGGGTGACTGCCATGCGCTATGAAATGTCGTGGGTCCGGCTTCTTCTCTTCGGATTTTTAACTCAACTCTTTCTGCTTCCGGCCTCCGCTAACATTGGCGAAGCAGAACTCGTCTTCGGGGAAATGGATCACCTCGGCATGTCTCCCTGCGACGTTCCCTGCGAGGTCATTTACGAACATCAACAAGTAGATACCTGCCAGATTCAAAATGAGACGCTGTTCGAGGAAAGGTGGGTCATCACGTACGAACCGGTTTGGGAAACAGAAATACGCAAGTGCCACTACACGATTGCCCGACCCGAAATACAAACGGTGGAAAAGGAAGTACGCTGCGTTGAGATCAAGCCGGTCTGGGAAACGCAAGTGTGTGACCGGGGCTACGATGTGGTGCGACAAATTGTGGAAACAAAAGAAGTTGAAGAGCGGTACACCGTCAGTCGCCCCGTGATGGAGACCGAATGCCGGGAACAAAAAGTGCAGGTGCAACGGTGTGTCACTCGAACAGTAGAAAAAGAGATCGACCAGATCACACACCAGCCGGTGACTCGGACGAAAACGACGTACGTAGACCAGGGGCAATATGTCTCACAGCAGGTTGAAAAACCGAGGCGGTTTCAGTTCAGTTTTCTCAAATGGGCGCCCGGGGGATGGGGCGTCGATCCGGCGAACGGCAAAAAGCGATACGAGATACCCGGCTTCGTCTGGGTCAAACAACCAAAAATGCGGACCGTTTCCGAACGGGTCTGGGAGCCTCGCCAAGTCGCCGTTGAGGTCCCGGAAACGACCTACGAACAGGTGGTCACAAAGGTCAAGGTGCCAACAGAAGTCAGTGAATGGGTGGTAGAGGAAGAGATACGGCGGGTTCCCGTTTGCGTCTGCAAAATGGTAACGGAAGAATGCGTGCGGATTGTGCCCGTGACGACGTGTCGCGAAGTGATCGAACGCGTCGAAAATAAAGTAACCGTGCCGGTCTGCCGATACCTCCGGGAGGAAAAGGTGCGAGTCGTCCCCTGTACGTATACCCGCATGATGTACGAACAGCGGGTTCGCAACGTGCCGGTCCGCGTCTGTAAAATGGTTGCCGTGAGAAAAAAAATACTGGTCCCGCGAAGCGTTCAAAAAATGGTCCCCGGAAAAAAAACCGTTTCCCTGGCTCGTATGATTGTGCTTCGCCAGCAACCGCAAAATCGCTATCACATCGATCCCTTTCTCGCAGCGTCCGAGTCGTGTAGAGCGTTTGCGGGGCATTTGCCGACGCAGACAATGGCGAAAACAGGATGCGCAAGCACTTATTCTTTCCTCTTGCAGCCTGCTGGCCGTTCGATCGACCAGTGGGCTTACGTGCGAAAGCGAACGCACAAATTAGTCGGTCGCATTGGAAGGCGTTCGTGCTAAGCGGATTCGCGCAACGACCCTCTGCTTCGATCGACGCGTTTGCTGGCAATGCTGGCGCTCTTCTTTCTCGCGTTCGCCCGCATTTCTAGCTTGGTGTAGCGGCGGACTGTTTGTTTTTCTATGATTGCCGCCCGCTGCGGACGCGTGCGAAGGGCGGCTCAAATGGCCGCCGCATAGAACATCCACAGCAGAAACCCGAGGAGTACCGCAATCGTGACGGCGGCCCACCAACCAGAAATGCGCGAACGATCGTTTTGAGTGAGATAATGTCCACAGTGAGTACATTGAGGCGCATCTTCATAGATGTCGGCATTGCACGCGGGACAACCAATGATGTGGGTGTCTTCTTCGCCGATTTCGTCAAGACCTTCTGGTTCGTCGGGGTATTCATCGTCACCCAAATCATCCGCGTACTCGAAGTGGATCATTTTATTTATCCGTGCAATAGCTTTTCAGCCGATTGGCTTGCGAACCAACCCTCCGCAGATTACCAGTCTGAGCCGAAAGAAGAAAGCGTTATTTAAAGAATCATCAGTTCGTCAGGGAGGACGAATGTGAATACGCTCAAAACAATGGTTGTCCTCGTCGTGCTTGCGATGGTCGGTTACGGACTCTATGTCGGTCTGAACAACGGGTTCCAGTTCCAGAATGTGCCCACGGAAACCCCCGACTGGCTTCAGCAGGAACTGGGTACCCCCGG
>CACOUL010000096.1 GCA_902630355.1 Planctomycetaceae bacterium | reverse complement strand
CCTGATCCAACGGGATGGCGAGGAAAAAACCGTGCCGGTCATCCTCGATCCTCCGCGGAGATAAGGGCCGCACGCGGTGTCTGCGTCGATACTGCCTCGATACTGCCTCGATACTGCCACAGGGCTAGCATGCTGGCACCGCAGTTTCTTTTGGCTTGAATCGCCCTTTGAAGGTAAGGCGTAAATCGCTAGACTCCGCCGCCCCACCGAGAACTCTACGGGGTGCCGGTTCACACTTCGGAAAAATGCCGATGATTCGTTCTTTCCTTCCGGTATGGGTTGCGATTTTTCTCAGCGCGGTTGCTTTGCGTGCCGATGCGCAGGCTCCCGTGGTCATCGAGAATGCTCCGGAGTTTTACCCCGAACCGATCGATCTGGATGCTTGGGTTCAACAGCAACCATCCGCCTGGTCGGGCGGCGGATACGGTGGCTATGACGATGGCGGTTGGTGGCAGGGAGGTCTCGATTGGTGGGGCTCGGCAGAGCAAAACTGGCATCAGAACGGATTTGCCGCTTTCAATCCTTTTGCACCGATGCCCGAGGATGCGATGGCCGATGCGGCGCTCAACGCGCCCTGGTCGTGGACGCTTTTGCCGGATGAGCTCATTTATCGACCCGAACTGGCCAGCCTCCATACTGCACGGCTGGCGATCTCGGCGCTGAATATCAAAGGATTTGATCCGGTCGGTCTCCCGGGCGGAAACACCTGGTACTGGGACAGCACGCTGGGTGCCCGAGTCGGTATTTTCCGCTACGGATCGCCTAACGGATCCTATCCTCAGGGATTTCAATTCGATGTCGAGGGGGCCGTCTTTCCCCGTGTCGATAGCGATGGGAGTACGCTGATTGCGACCGATTATCGACTCGGACTCCCGATCAGTTTCGGCTGGCGACGGTACCAGACAAAGTTCGGCTACTACCACGTCAGCTCGCACATGGGGGATGAGTATCTCATCAATACACCGGCAGCCATTGCCAATCGGATCAACTACGTGACCAACTCGATCGTCTGGGGCAATTCGTTTCAGTGGACCGAGGCGATTCGAACCTACATCGATGCGGCCTGGGCGTTCAACCTGGACGGGGGCGCCCGGCCCTGGCAGTTCCAGTTCGGAGCTGAATACAGTCCCATTTGTGCCACCGGCTTTCGCGGGTCACCCTTCGTGGCCGCTAACGGACACATCCTCCAGGCCCTGAATTGGGGCGGCAACATCGTCTTTCAAGTAGGATGGCAGTGGCGGGCCAAGAATTATGGCAACTTGCTGCGATTCGGCTTTCAGTACCTCGAGGGCATGACACCCCGCTACGAGTTCTTCCAGAACAGCGAGCGGCAACTCGGTTTGGGCCTCTGGTACGACTTTTAAGCAGCGACCGAGGGCTCATTTGAGGCCCTTTTCACGCGATTCTTGTGGTGCTGCTCCCTTTTTCAAAATTTCTCGCATTGCGCGAGAACTCCTCTACACGACGGGCCGTAGGGAAAACGGGTGACCGACCTAGGCCCTCGGTACGCCCCAAGGGGTCGAGATCGAAGAGAGGAGTGGTGAATGATGAAAGGTGCTAAGAATAGATCCGGTGCGCAGGGTGGACGGACAACTCGTTCCTTGAAAATCGAGTCGCTCGAAGAGCGGCAGTTGCTCGCAGCCGACGGAATCGCCAACGGCGATTTCGCGGTCGGCCTTACCGGGTGGGCCGATGAGAGCAGTGTTTCGGCCACCGCCAGCATTGCACTGGCCGGCGACAATCCTCAGGCACTGCTCAGGCCCACTGCTGATGGAACCGCGCGGATCTCGCAGCAGGTCGCCGTCGAAGGGGGCATCGAATACCGACTCACGGGCCGTATCACTTCGGCGGACGGTGCTTACGGCTACCTGGGCGTCAAAGGGTTTGACGGCAAGTGGTCCGAGGCGACCGCCGGCGACAACGCCTCAGGTGAGCAAAGTATTACCTTCACCACCGCCGCGGACACGACGTTTGTCACCGTGTACGCTCAGGCCTACAAGCAGCAGACGGGCGAGGTCGGAATCGACGACCTGCAACTCCTTCCCACCGCAAGCCTTCCTCCCGACGGACCGCCCGGCGATGAGACTCCACCGGCACCGCCGAGCGAACCGCCTGCCGAAGTGCCGTCTGAACCCCCGAGCAGCGACCCGCCAGCCGAACCGCCAGCCGAACCGCCAAACAGTGAACCGACCGAAAATAGCGTGAGCAACGGCGATTTCACAGCCGGTCTTTCCGACTGGGTTGATGAGAGCAGCCTCACCGCAACCGCCAGCGCTGCGGTGGTTGAAGGAAATCCTCAAGCATTGCTTCAGCCCACCGCCGAAGGGACCGCACGGATCTCGCAGCAGGTCGCCGTCGAGGGTGGCCAAGAGTATCAACTCACTGGCCAGATCATCTCAGCCGGCGGCGCGTACGGCTATCTTGGCGTCAAAGGGTTTGATGGCAAGTGGT
>CACOUL010000095.1 GCA_902630355.1 Planctomycetaceae bacterium | reverse complement strand
GTGGCTGCAAACCAATCACTGTACACACAACCCAAGCCCATAAAGTGGCTCGCACCAACCTCAAGGAAACATAGCACTACAGCTCGCTACACTACTACAAAGCCAGAAAAAGGCTGGATAACACCCGAGTATGATGATACTTCATGGAAAGAAGGTATCGGTGGTTTTGGAAATGGCCGCGCGTGGAACGCGATCCCTCGCACTGCCTGGAAAACGGACGACATCTGGCTGAGAAGAAAACTTGTGCTACGAGAGGCCCCGCAAGGCGAAGTGGTACTTCTTATCTATCACGACGATACGGCTGAGGTTTATGTGAACGGACACGCCGTAGAACCTCTTATGGGCGCCGATAATCATTATCGTATTTTACCCCTCTCGGCAGCGGCAACAGATTCACTCAAGGCGGGTGAGAATATTGTTGCAGTGCACTGCCACAACCAGGAAAACTCCCCAGGGTTTATCGACTTCGGCATGGCTGAACTGGTCGAAAAAGAGGGAAAATAACTCCCCAATCCCTCAGGGAGAAAGCTGGTATTTTCCATCAGCAAACTGCTGGTGACACGCATTGCACTTCCCAATGGTCTGTCGATACGTTGCGACAACCTTCGAGTGATTCTGTTCGCGGGCCGCCTGATAAAGTGAAGCCGCGTGCTCGCGCACATCGCGGGCATATTTCACCCAGGTTAATTTTTCTTCTTCGGTTGCATCCTCTGGTGTGCGCCGCATGAGTAAATTAGCCGCCTCGGCAAGCGTGAGGCCACAAGATTTTATTTTTTTAAACCCAGGTTTCGAAGGAGGCGGATTGATAGTTTCCTTGATTTCCTTATAGCGAGGTTCGAATACATATTCCATAAAGTGGTGCATATTATCCACCTCTCGCTCACCCGCTTCATCTGCAGAAACCAAGAGAGACGGATACCACATCCCTATCGAAATAGAACTTATCAACAGGCAGCTTGTTTTACGGAACACAATACCGACGGCGGGCTTTGTGATGAAATGCAACAAACCGGGCCAAATTGTACTGGCTCAATTCCGTAAATGGAGCAATATTTTAAATCCCACAATCCAAGCGATTATTCCAATGTCGCACACGCCAAGCACGGGATGACTTTTGTGCGGGGGCAAGATAAACTATGGGTCTGCTCGCGGTTTTGCTTACATCGGCACAGAGAGGGTCTGCCTTACACTATGGAAACAACAGTCATTGATGAACTCACGGAAGAGATAATCGCGAACAAAGAAAATGTGCCAGTGATCGGCGCCTCATTGATTCCCCTAGTATTGCGGGCACAGGGTATTGAGGTCGTACCATCACTACAGGGCGGCCAAATCATGCCGACGATGGATCGCGTCAGTCGGGTGCTCGACCAGGTCTTTTTTAAAACCGAGCAAGGCTTGGCGTTTGCTGTCCTCGGCATGGCCAAGGTAAGTCAGCGGCCTCAAGTAGGGATTGTGACCTCGGGGCCGGGTGGACTGAATACGGTAACCGCGCTTGCGGATGCAACACGCGATTGTGCTCCAGTTGGAATGATCGCCGGACAAGTTCCCCAGGACGCTATCGGAACGGACGCATTTCAAGGAACCGATATTATTGATGTGGTCGCTCCGGTGACAAAATCAGCACGAATGATCGAAAACATCGATCAACTCCTGACCTCGATTCCTAAAGATTTAGCTCATGCTGCCGGTGGTCGGCCGGGAAGTGTACTTTGGGATTTGCCAAAAGATGTGCAATTTCAGCCCATCGAATTACAGGATTACCGAGACAAAATTGAGTCGTATAAGACATACCTTGAGAAACCACCCCTCGACACAGAAGCATTAGACCGTGCGATCGATTTACTCTACACCTCCAATAGTCCCATTATCATGGCGGGCTATGGGTTATCACTCGCCAACGTGTGGGATGAATTCCACGAACTTCTGGAAGTCACAAAACTACCGGTCGTTCACACGCTTCCGGGAAAATCTGCAGTTCTAAGCAGCTATCAATACAACCTTGGTATGCTGGGTATGCATGGGTTGTATTCTGCAAGTGCCGCCGCCTATGGATCAGACTTTATCTTGTCTCTCGGTGCGCGGTACGACGACCGCGCAGTGGGAAACCCGCAATCCTTCGCACCCCAAGCACAAGAACGAATCGCCCTAGTACATGTTGATACCGAAAAAACGCAATTTCATAAATCAAGGGATTTAAGCTCGAGCAAGCTGAATGTTCTTGGAGATGCGGGCGATGTGGTACGGTATTTACTCGATCACATAGACCCGAAGCGACTCAAGATAGATGCTTGGCATAAGCAAATTGAGCAGTGGCAAAAAGAAAATCCCCCCCCGCCCAGCGCACATCAAAAAAATGATTGCCTTGATGTCATCCATGTGTTGGAGAGCCTCAATCGGGTAACCGCCGAGAGCCACCCCGATAAAGTCGTGGTGACCGATGTCGGAAATCATCAAATGTGGTCGAGCCAACGGATCCACACCACAGGACCCCGATCGTTTGTAACGAGCGCAGGAATCGGCACATT
>CACOUL010000094.1 GCA_902630355.1 Planctomycetaceae bacterium | reverse complement strand
TCTGTTTGGTTGTCGTAGACCGGTGTGATGGCATCCGATTTCTGATCGCGCTGCTGCTTCATATCCAGACTCAACTCTTGCCGTAGAGAGGGAAGTACAAATTCCCGATTGATCACCGCGAGCAGCACCAAAACGCCGGCCATAATCAACAGCGGTCGAATCATCCGTAAGTTACGGATTCCGGCAGCCATCAAAGCAGTCATTTCGTTATGCCTGCGGAACGTCGCGATGGTGAACATGGCAGCGACGAGTATCAGAAGGGGGTTCATCCAATCAAAAAAAACGAGAGAGCGAAGGCCATAATATCCCAGCACCGTGCGGAACAATCCGCCATTCGATTCGGCATATCGATGAAGTTCTCCAAAATTATTTACGGTGTCGCCCACCACAAACAGACCGAAGAAACTCAGAAAAAAGACCGCAAACACGCCCAAAAAGTTTTTCAGGAGATAGCGGTCGATGATGGCCATATACTTGTCTGCGATTCTATCGTGCCACTGATTCTATCGTGCCACTGATCGGCATTCTTTTTTACTGAGTGTTTCCCGAATTGCCTCGGATAACAATTGCATGCCACGATCGATACGTTCGGGCGATTGCACACCAAAACTCAATCGAATCCTATCGTTCTGACGCGCCGCACCACGCTGAGGGTAACAGTGGCAGCCAGGGACATAGAGTACGCCTTTCTCAATCGCACGCGAGAACAAATCTCCGTCTTCTGCCGTGTTGACCCCGGTGATTTGCATCCAAATATACAATCCCCCTTTTGCCGGCAACCAAGCCACCTCCGATAGCTCGCCCAAATACTTTTGAGCAGCCGAAACCATCGTCTCCAGTTTTTCGCGGTAGGTCATTCGGAGGGTTTCCAGATGAGATTCAAAGGCATCCGACTGTACGACCTGGAGAATAACCTGTTGGCTGAAATGGGGTGCACCAAAATTAACATTGCCTTGGTGATTGCTTAGCGGTTGAACAAGATCTTTCGGCAACACACCCCAGCCCACACGTAAGCCGGGAGAATACGACTTTGAAAAAGAACTCGTATGAATAACGGTTGTCTGTTTTCGATCCAGGGAATGGAGACTTGGAATATCATCACCAAAGTATCGTAAATCGCGATATGCCGCATCCTCAATAATGTAGAGGTGCTGATTCGCGTGATTGTGGCGATCAACAATCTCGAAAATCTGTTCCCGTCGCGATTGCGAAGTCGTGATACTGCTCGGGTTATCGAAATAGGTGGTCAGGTAGAGTGCTTTGATGCGCTCCGCATCGCCCTCTGCACGCGCTTTTTTCAGCATCTGATCCAAGGCTTCCGGAAGCACGCCATCCTCATCCACCGGCAAGCCGACAGCGTGTGCTCGCATCCCCTGCAATGCCCCTAAAAATACAAAGTAGCTGGGCGCCGCGCAGAGAACGATGTCATCGGGATCGAGCAGAATGAGCCCCAATTGATAAAGTAACTCGTTGCTGCCTGCCGTCATAATCACCTGATCGACTGAAGGCCCCTCTCCAGATCGACCATCTGCTACGCGGAGTCGCGATAACAGAGCCTCTCGGACCGCGGTGTCACCCATGGTACTCGAGTACTGTAGCGCAGCCCGACCCTGCGCTGATGAATTCAGCAACTGTCCCACGGCCTCGAGCGTTTCGCTGAGCGGCAAACTGGCTTGATCGACAAAACCTGCGGCCAGAGAAATCAACTCCGGTCGCGCAAGTGCCTCGCGCATCAAAAAACTTATCGGCGCCTCGACGGTATTTCTGGCGAGTCGCGAAAAAGGCGGCATATCAATACCTTAATAAGGGGTGGTTTCCCGCGAGCATAGAAAACGAGGAATCATGGGGTCAAGACGCATTCATGTTTTTTAATATCTCATTATGTTACGCTTACAACATAACCCCGTTGTGATTTTTATTGGAGAGTCGATGAAGTGCATGCGAGTTCGCAAAAGATTTTGGAGTCCACTTCAGATTTTTTCTCGAGTTTGAGTTTTCTTCAAACCTCGATCGATCTGATCCTTCCTCCCGTGTGCAATTTTTGTCGCCGGGACCTCGAAGAAACAGGCCGTTCTTTGGGATTGTGCGGCGACTGTCGCGAGTCATTATTGGTTTGCGAAAAATCATTTTGTACGCGCTGCGGGCACCACAATTCGGTCGTAAGTGCAGAGTCTCTTTGTCCTCAATGTGCCGGCGCACAGTATCCTTATTCCCATGTTTTTACTTTAGGTCTCTACGAGAAGGTGTTGCGGACTGCGGTCCTGCAAACGAAATTCCCCGATGGGCACCCTCTGGCAGAATCGTTGGGGCGACTGCTCGCCAGCATGCACGAAGAAGCAATGAGGTCATTTGCTCCCGATATTATTCTCGCCATTCCGATGCACTGGGTTCGGCGATTCAAACGGGGAGTCAATGGGCCAGATGCAATGGCCGCCGCAATTCGCAGATATTTAGGTGTCGGTTCGTGTCGCCGAACTCTGATTCGTAATCGCGTCACTGCCGCCCAAATCCATCTGGGAAAATTAAATCGCAAAAAGAATCTTAGGGGCGCATTTCGTGTACGCTCGAAAAAAGGGGTGG
>CACOUL010000093.1 GCA_902630355.1 Planctomycetaceae bacterium | reverse complement strand
AATTTTGCGGTTGTGCGGGAGGGTGGCACAACAAAGGATGTGATCGAATTAATTGAGATGATCCAAAATGGCGTTCGCGATCGTTTGGGTGTTGAGATGGAACTGCAATTGGAAATCTGGTAGCTTCGTCGCGCGGCGCCGTTCGCAATGTGCAATGCGCAACGGGCCGCGGTCAAACATGTTATCCTGAAAATATGCGTTCACACATCCGAAATGGAGGGAGGTTGTGTTGAGTCGTCGTCGAGGCAGTGTGCGACAAATTTCGCGTCTTTTCACTCTGCCCCTCCTCTTCACCGCGCTCGCCGCTGCACTTTACTGGGGGTGGCAGATGGTCTGGCAGGCAGCGCCTTGGAGTCCCCAATTCAGTTTGCATCCGGCCAACATCGAGATCTCGAATGCAAGCGATTGGGTCGATCGGGATGCTATTTTGCAGCAGGTCGTGCATGAGGCAAGCCTCGACGATCAACTCTCGCTCCTCGACCCCGGACTCAACGAGCGATTGAGCCTTGCGATCGAGGATCATCCTTGGGTGGAGACGGTTGAAAAAGTTGAGAAATTCCAACCTCCTCGCGTGGTAGTGACGTTGCGGTATCGTGAGCCGGTGGCGCGGGTCGAAAGCAATACGGTGAACGGTTCGGAGGCGCCATCGCACTGCATTGTCGATCGTGATGGCGTGCTGTTGCCGCTCGATGCACTGCTAGTGACATCCCCTGCCCTTCAAACGCTGCCGAGAATTGAAGGTGTTCCGTTTCGTCCTCCCCGACCGGGCGAAGTGTGGCAAGATGGAAGGATTCGCGGTGGAGTAACGATTGCAAGTGAACTCGGCAACGATTGGCGCCGGTTTTCTCTCCAAAGTATCCTGCCTTCGCGGCAACCGATCATCGGTTCCAGTGAGAGCTATTCCTTCCAACTGCTGACGGCGGGCGGCAAGAAAATTCCTTGGGGGCCCCAGTACGTGGACACCGATCAGAATCGCCTCGGTGAGGACGAACCGTTGGCACGAGAAAAGGCAGATCGCCTCAGAGAGTACGTGCGGAACTATGGCGTCGATCTCGACGGTAATCCGAGCGAACGGATCGAAGCCAACGAGAGGCAAGGTATCACCAGTCCGTAGAGTCCCACCGTATGGGACAACATCCTGAAGGCACACTGTACGGAGAACCACCGAGACGCGATTTACTTCGGTGCGCGCAATCGAGAGACAGGCGACTTGCTCTCACCGGCCGCGTCCGACTTGAGCTCTTCGCGGACGACCTCCAACTCATCGGGTGCCTCGACACCGATGCGGACCCCGCCCTGCCCGACACGAACCACGGTGACGGAGATTTTATCCCCGATGAGGATTTTTTGACCGACTTTGCGTGATAGTACCAGCATATGCAGCCGACCTTCGCCTCAATGCGTCTCCCCACGGCAAGTTGCCGAAAGGCTTTATTCTTCCTTGACTCACGCCGACACTGCGACGACCGAGCAGTCTCGCAGTAACCTCGCTCAATATAAGGTGAAAGGAAGCCTTCGCAAGCGTCCGGGGCACTAATTTAAAAAATAATGGGAAGCTTGCGTAATCTGAGTAATCCAGGAAGCTTCAATAGGATGGCATTGGCTCGCCCGGGCCTGTGTCTCAGTCCATGGAGGCCGTTGGCGGGGTCTGCCTCACAAGCGGTTTGATGAGTTCAAACGCTGTCCCGGTGGCCACCTGGCACCATTCAAAGAGAATCGCTTCAGTCGTCGTAATGACGCCCCCGGCCGTGGCGATCCGGTCAAGCGCCACCCGGTGGTCTAACTCCGATCGGGCACTCATGGCATCGGTCGCCAGGAAAACGTGGTACCCCCGGGCCAGCATGTCGAGTGCCGTCTGTTGGATGCAGACGTGGGTTTCGAGGCCTACCAGCAGTAGTTTCGTCCGCCTCTGCGACTCCAACTGGGCGACCAATGGCTCAACTGCCGCACAGCTGAACGATTTTTTAGAAAACGCGCTATCGACCCACCGGGCCAATTCCGGAACCGTGCCACCGAGCGCTTCGGGGTACTGTTCGGTGGCCGCAATCTGGATCTCCATCCCTGAGGCAGCTTCGAGCAGTCGCCCGACATTCCATGCCACATGAGACGGATTCTTCACAAGCGGGAGCAATTTATCCTGGACATCGACGACCCAGAGGGCAGTTTCATCAGGTGACATCAACAGAGGACTGCGTGCAGCGGACATGGGGTGTAGCATACCGATTTGGTGATGTTCGGGCCACCAGCCAGGGAGGTCGCCCCTGGCAACATGCCACCAATTCGGAGAAAATAAGAATTCACCTTCAGAAACCCCGTTTTCAATCGACCATGAAGCTCAACGCCACGACGATTCTCACGGTTCGCCATCAAGGCCTCGTAGCCCTCGGCGGCGACGGTCAGGTCTCGCTCGGGGACACGATCATGAAGGCGGACGCCATGAAAATCCGCCGGTTGCTCGACGGTCGGGTGATCACCGGATTTGCGGGAGGCAGTGCCGATGCGTTTGCCCTTCTCGAGCGACTCGAGGGTCGGCTGAAAGATCATCCGGGCAATATTCCGCGTGCTGCGACCGAGTTGGCAAA
>CACOUL010000092.1 GCA_902630355.1 Planctomycetaceae bacterium | reverse complement strand
ACCCGGCGAAGCCGGACCTTGCGGCCACGATTTGTTGGGCGTCGCGCCACCAGTCATTCTCTATCGTTCGGATTATCGTTGATTCGCTTCCTGCCATTTCGGAATCCCAACAAGTAAGCGGAAAATATGATAACGAAAGTCGGTATGGCAGTCGCAATCATTGAAACTGGGTCAGCCGGAGTTACGAGCATTGCTATGACGTACGAGACTGCTGCGATAATGGCCATCGCTGCAATGTGCTGAGAAAATCCTGACGGTGATGGAGTAGTCCGCGCATTCGATCCGACGCGCTCTTCCGGTTGTGTCTGGTTCGGATTCGTGTTCATGTGTTTTTGATACTTGAGCGGCCAAACGGTTGGGCTACCCGTAAGCTGAAGCCTAGTCGCCTCCGCGGATCCTGCGAGTAACCGCCGTTCGCCGAGTAGCCAGGGGATTTTACCGAGCGCACGATGAGAGATCGTAACGGCCATAGACCCAAAGTGCGCTATGAAGGTACAAGCCCGCGCAAAGACAAAGTATCCCAATGCCCCGCTCACGAATATCTGGTGACATGAATCGAGAAGCCATGGCACTTCCTACAATTAGCAAGCCAAGAAAGAAAATAAGCCTGTGGTAAAGCAACCTGTATCTCTTGACCCGAACGATTGGCACTAGCAGTATTGCAAGCCCGAAGCCAGTCGCCATACCCGAAAGCGCGTCGGGCAAATTATCATCCAAAGCACGTGTAATAGCAATAAACCAAAAGGACGGCGTCAAGATCAGTAACAGAAACAACTTGTATGTTCCCAGATTCTTGTGCAAGCAACGTAACATTCGAGCCTCACTTTCGATTTCGTCAGGCGACTTGCCCTAATCGTCGACGATGCACCTGGGCACGCCCAATGGTTTGAACAGTCGTCGCCGCCCACACCGAGGATTAAAAGTTAAGTAACAACCTCATTGTATGGAAACTTGAGAATTGTGCAAAAACATCAAAGGTGACACGGCGAAGCCGGGCCTTGCGGCCACGACTTGTTAGACGTCCTTTACAGCGGGACGGATAGTTAGAGTTGCAAGTGCGGCGACGGTTGCACCACCCATCCAGCAATAAAGTACTGGAAAACTGAATGAGCCCATCCACGGTCCAAGTGCAATTGCGACAAACACTGTCCAGGCAAAGCCGACAAGTGGGCCAAGGGATAGCCAACTTACGGACTTAATAATTTTGGATTGCCCGTGTGTTGTGCGCGTAAGCCCCGCCGTGAGGAAAAGTAAAGTGATCGATAGGCCAATCGTCCAAAACAAAAATGCAGGCAAATCTCCAGTACCATATAGGTCACTATGAAAGATGCCCATGCCGTCGCTGGTGGCCGTGCCAGAGGGTCCTGGATACGAAACCCAGTCGTCGGCGGCCTGGGGCAAATTTTGATTAAAAGCTCGATCTCTGAGGTAGAGGAAACCGTAAGCGAGTAATAGGGATGCTGGGAATACAACAATGGCTGCAGTTATGCCGCGAATCCAAACTCGAGGCGTGGAAGAGCGACAACGGTTGGAATTTGTTTGTGCAGCCGAGTCGCCTAAATTACTGGTTTCATGGCTCATGAATTTGGAGCGACTAATGGTTAGGGTGGTGGTCGCCGCTCGAACCAATCGAGTCAGCCCTACTCTACCAGTTATTGTATCAGATGATTTAAATGGTTATTCGCTAGGCGGCGATGACGGAGCCAACGGCGACGGCACGCTGCCACTACACTTTGTTAGAGGTTTTTTCATGGCGCCAAAGCTGCACAGACACAGCGATCAGCACCAAACCAACTGCCAGAAATGGGATTGACCACAGGAACATGCCTATCGGATTGGTAAGCAATACCTGTCCGTCTCCGACGTGGCGAACGGACTGGCTACCAAGCGCCCGCTCAAAACCTATCCGCCGAATAACGGTCATGGCCCAACCTTGCGAGGTAACGATGAAAAACACGCCACCCAGGGTGCAAATGAGCGCGGTGCATTTACGCATGAATGTAGTCATGGAAAACGTCTCGGGAGTAAGAGCCACCCACCAGATCTGCTAATGGTAAGGATAGCTGGCGGCGAAGCCGATTCGCCGCAGGCGAACGCAGCAGCTATTTGTTGTTGGTGGCTTTCGTTTTTTTTGAGTCTTTTAACGAGACGTTGACCTCATCATGATTGTACGGTCGCGTGGGTAAAGGGGAGAGGCTCCAATGATGGGCCAACACGATGCCCTTGGCTATCTCGGGGGCTGCTGCGGCCAATTCCTCCAACTGCTCGATACTGAAACCACTGTACGCGCCGATAGGGTCATCAGGCGTCTGCTGGACGAAAAACACGATATTGAATGGCCGAGGACGATTTTGATGCCGTCGGGCGATTTCTAACGCTGCTTTTGCTCTCGCAGCCACCGCTTCTTGCGGCACCGGCTCATCTTTTGGGTTGGTGATGACGAGGTAGAGGAAATCAAGTTTGTCACCAGGCTGCCAAAACACCTGATCGAAAGTCGCGCGTTTCTGGTTGCTTTTTGGCTCGGCTGACGACGACTTCGGCACTGAAGCCACCGAAGGGGATCCGCTAGCCGTGTCTGTTCCGTCACGGTCAGGATTTGCCGTCTCTCGGTGTTGCCGCCCAGACGCTGACGCCCAACCTTTGGCATCCTGGTCGTGTTGCGAGCCACAACCGCCGAAACACAGAAGCGACAATATGCAAAATGGAAGAAGAAAGAGGTTTTTCATGCTC
>CACOUL010000091.1 GCA_902630355.1 Planctomycetaceae bacterium | reverse complement strand
CTAGTTTATGACAAAATTAAAAGGGGTCGGTACGAATAAGAGTGTGATCAGAGCAAGGAATCCAAGAACAATGTAGCTGAGTTTTGAGGAACGGGCTCGAAGAACCCGATTCTGAAGCATCGCTACGAAACCACCACAGACCAGGGCGATAAGACAGATAAAAACAGCAAGGATCTGTGTGCCTGGATGAGACCAATGAAGTTCGAACCCAAAAAAATTTGATGTGATTGCAGTCGCGACAAAAAGGAAAAATATGGACACAAGTAGTCCCCACCAAAAGGAAAGCACCGAGAGTGTGACGACAAGCCATTTCGGTCGTGACGTTTCGGTCTGATTGCTCATGTCACGAAATTGCCTTATGGATGTAACGCTAATGGTTAGGGTGGCCGTCACCGCCCACACCGGGGTTTAAAAGTTAAATCACACACTCATTGTATGAAAACGTGAGAATTGTGCAAAAACAGTGAAGGTGACCCGGCGAAGCCGGGCTATGCGGCTAACCTGTGTTAACGGCGTCGCGGTTTACGTTACCCAAGTACGCCGCGATTCCACAGGAAAGAAGCGCCAGCGCCAACAACGGTACTAGAGCCACTAACTCCAACTGGAAGAGTACGGTATCGGGTGGGATGTCGTGGTGCAACACAATTTCGTAGGCAATGAATGTCTCAATCATCACGAGGGCGCAAAGGATTGCGACGAGTAAGCGTGCTCGAGGCACGAGCCATGGGAGAACGACGGCAAATGATGCTGTTATGAATGACGCCCACATCCACTCAAAGGGCCATTCCGGTGAATATGTGTGTTTGGTCAGCAGTGTGAAAATGAGGCCGGATACTATCCCAAGTGTAGCCACGGCGATAACCAACTGGCGCATGCCAATATGCCACCGGACTTGAGGTTGGGTAGCGACTTCATTGACCGTTGGCGTCTTCGTCAATGCTTTTGCCCCTCGATCGTTAATGGTGGGTGGGGCCGACGCCGCCCCTGATCGAAGCCGAAGACGTTAGCCAACCAAAAGATTATACAACGAAATCCCCCGTAAAATGAAGAAGGAAGGTGTTTGCGGCATGGATGCCGCAACTTAGCGGCCACACATTGTTGGGCGGCGCTACGTCGGCCACACAAACTCCTCGGCCTTCTTACTGTCGGAGTCAAACCACTCGGCGGCGGATTCCTTGTATCGGGGTGACCCATCCTTCGCAGTTCCGCTGAAGATCAACGTTCCTACGGGGGCGCCGTGCGGATATCGCAGCCGACCGGTCTTGTCTGCAAGGATCTTGCCTTCATCGAGAAGTTGTTTGAAATCCGGCCAATCGGAAACGTTGGCTAACGTCAGGACGATTTCGCGCGGGTGATTCATGCTGCGTGTTCGCCCAATGGTGGGTGTGGCCGTCACCGCCCACACCGGGGATTAAAAGTTAAGTAACACACTCATTGTATGAAAACGTGAGAATTGTGCAAAAAGATCGAAGGTGACCCGGCGAAGCCGGGCCTAGCGGCCACGACTTGTTGGGTGACACAACCATCGGGATCATCAACAAAGTTCTTGATCCACATCATCCTTACTCAAGGATACGGTTCTATCTTCGAATCAGGCTGATATAGAAAACTCACCGTACCGTCGATCGATAACACATGAAATCCCGCTTGATGGTAACTACCAAGTTCTTCCATTATTGAAGCGTCAATTGGTTCCATCCAATGAATCGGGATAGTGTTTACTTCTGAAATAAGTATTCCCTTATCATTGGAAGCTAAGACCGGCGTTTTGCCAGGCTCTCCCTTTGCATCAATCAATGCAGCGTAATTTGACATGGGCTTTTTGCCGTCTGCTGGGCAGGTATAGATGTCAACGGAACCTTCAAAACCTCGATTAACTGGATGGTCCCAAGCCCTTGTTAAGTCGATCTGCCGAAAGATATCGTCATGGCCCAAGTAAGGAAGAATCAAAACACGCCAACTATGTGCAGGCTTACCGTCGCTTCCAAGGACGTATTGGGGAGGAAAGGTTCCATGCTCCTTTTTGTATTCTAATAAGGCGGTCCCGATTTGCTCGAGTCGTTCGGCGCACATTGTTTGCCTAATCGGATTCGGAGTTACCGTGACATTTGGTACCAAGGCCACAATCACCAACGCACCGATACCAATCGCGCCGAGCAACCATCGGCGCAGGGCTAAAGCGATTGTCGAGAGAATGAACAGGGTAGTTAACGATAGCCACTCAATTCCGTTGGGCATCATTAAACGTGACCAATGGTTCCTAGGTTAAACGAGATCGTAAAGGTCAATGCTGTGGTTGCAATGACGCAGGCGATCAACGATGCAAATAGTAGCTTTGCAAATCGGGATGAGACCTTTCGGTGCATCAGGAACAAGTAAATGGTTGCTGGCAGTAATATAAATATCGGTAAGGTGAAGCTAGAAACCAGGCCGCCATTAAGGATTGACTGCATCCAATCTCGTGGCCAGATTCCGGACGAAGTATCGGTTTGTCGCACAATGGTCAATGTGGTGTAAGCAACATTGAAACAAACAATCTGCAGCGAGATGGTGATAAGAGTCCATGCGGTCGAACTCTGAGATTTACAGGCCCCGACAATAACTGCAGTTATCCCCAGCAGTATCGCAGCCACACCAAGAAGGCCTGGATAATATCCAAATTCTTGTAATTCACTATGAAAGCAACTAACCCATGCGGCGTAGAAAGCCAAAAGTGAAAAAAGGATGCAAGCCGCGCGAGGAGTGAATAGCCGACTCATTGCAGCAGCTTTTGTCT
>CACOUL010000090.1 GCA_902630355.1 Planctomycetaceae bacterium | reverse complement strand
GACGAAGAAGGCCGCCTCGCGGGTCGCTTTATCAAATGGGGAGGTGAGTTGATGGGCACAAGACCGGGGACCGCCGAGGAAAATTCGGGCGAAAAATAGCGGTTCCCTACAGCCCGTTCCGCGGAAAACAGGCCGGTTTGCAAGTGGGACCACCCTCGTTTGGGATACACTCGCCGGTGGTTTTAACTATACTCGAGCGGTGCTTTTCCGCATATCAACATCCTTTCCCGAACCCCGGAGCGGTCGCGGATTGCCGGCCCCATGTGATGCATCCCTTCGCGTACTACCGAACCGGCGACGCTCACTCTTCGCCGCGGCTCGCCCTTCGACCACACCTCATTGCGCGGGGTCTTTTTCTACTCACCGTCACATGCTTGTTTGTCGGCTGCAGTTCAAAGGATGCCGAGACGGAAAAATTGCCGCCGGTCACCGTCGCCCATCCGATGAAGAAGAATGTGACCCTCTACGAATATTTTACCGGTCAGGTTCAGGCAATCGACTCGGTGGATGTTCGGAGCCGCGTGTCGGGATATCTCGATCAAATTCGCTTTGAAAGTGGGAGTGAGGTGAAGAAAGATGAAGTCTTATTCATCGTGGACCAACGTCCCTTCCAAGCAAAGGTCGACCAGCAAAATGCAAGCCTTGCCCAGGCAAAAGCTCAACAAAAACTTGCGCACGTGCAATACAAACGCGACATTGGTCTCCAGCGAACCGATCCGGGGGCCATTGCGCAAGTGACGATCGACCGCTCGATCGCAAACGTCGGTGTCCAGGATGCCAATGTCATGCAGGCCACCGCCCAACTTGAGGAAGCACAACTCGATCTCGACTACTGCACAATCGCTTCACCGATCAACGGGCAGATCAGTCGCAACTACGTTTCGGTCGGTAATCTCATCACCGGAGGTACCGAACAGGCTACCCTCCTGACGACGGTCGTTTCGGTCGATCCAATTTACGCCTACTTTTATGTCGATGAGCATACGATCGAACGGGTGCAAAAATCGATCCGCGACGGCGATCGCCCCCCGGTAAAATCAAGAAAAATTCCGGTGGAACTCGGGCTCAACATCGACGGAAAAAATTATCCGCACTCCGGCTATGTCGACTTCAGCGACAATCAGTTCAGCACCGATACGGGAACGCTGCAAGTTCGAGGTATTTTTTCCAATCCCAAACCGGCCCAAGGGCAGCGGGTCCTGGTACCGGGACAATTTGTGAACATTCGGGTTCCCCTCTCAAAAGGACCGCAACTTCTGGTCGATACCGCGGCAATCGGACAGGACATCGTAGGAACGTATGTCATCGTGGTCGACCAAGAACAAGTTGCCAGTTACCGGTACATCGAGATCGGACCGGAGGTGGATAAAATGACTGTCGTGACCAAAGGACTCTCAACCGAGGATCGAGTGATCGTTGCCGGGCAACATAACGCCCGCCCCGGCGCCAAGGTAGATATCCACAACACACCTGAAGCAGGGACCCCATCCGCCCACCAACCCGGGACCGAAGGGTAGAGAATCGAACTTACGGTGTGTTGTGGCACCTCGTCTCACCATCTTCCGCCTAAGGACGCCGAACCGCTATGCTGTCGCGATTTTTTATCGAGCGGCCCATCTTCGCCAATGTGATCGCCATCGTCACGGTGATCCTCGGCGTTGTAACCCTGCTGCGGTTGCCGGTCGAGCAGTATCCGCAAATTACGCCTCCGACCGTACAGGTCGTGACAACCTATCCCGGCGCGAATGCGAAGGTGCTCTCTGAAACGGTGGCCCAACCGATCGAGCAGCAGGTCAACGGGGTGGAAAACATGCTGTACATGTCGAGTACATGCTCGAGTAATGGCACCTACACGCTGACTGTCACCTTCGACATCGGGACCGATCTGGACACGGCACAAATCCTGGTCGAGAACCGTGTCGCGATTGCCGAACCTCAACTTCCGCAGGAGGTGAAACAACAGGGTGTTGTCACTCAAAAACAATCAACCGACATCGTGCTGATCGTTGCCCTCACCTCGCCGGATGGAACGATCGACCCGCTGGCGTTGAGTAATTATGCCACGGTTCGCATCAAGGAAGAACTTTCCCGTATCAACGGGGTGGGCAGTATCACCGTCTTTGGTAGCGGCGACTACTCGATGCGGATTTGGCTCAATCCGGGATCCCTCAAATCGCGCAACCTCACGGTACAGGATGTCCTCAAGGCAGTGCAGGGACAAAATGTCCAGGTCGCCGCAGGGCAACTGGGAGCGCCACCGGCGCCCGAGGACACCGAGTTCCAACTCACGCTCAATGTGAAGGGCCGTCTTACCGAAGTGAAGGAATTCGAGGAGATCGTCCTCAAAGGGGGCGACGATGGCGAACTGACGTACCTTCGCGATGTCGGCAGGGTCGAACTCGGCAGCAAGGATTACAGTGTCTACTGCGAGAAGCAGGGAATGCCGTGTGCAGGAGTGGCCGTCTATCAGTTACCGGGCGCCAACGCGCTGAATCTGGCAGAGGCGATAGAGAGCAAAATGGTGGAGCTCGCCAAACGGTTCCCCACAGGGCTGGAATACGACATTCCCTTCAACACGACGAAGTTCGTAAAGGCGTCGATTGACGAGGTCTACCAAACCCTTTTGGAGGCCGGCATTCTTGTTTTGGTGGTAATCCTCGTGTTCCTGCAAGACTGGCGGGCTGTGATGGTCCCGGCCACCACCGTTCCGGTCACCATCATCGGTGCCTTCGCATTCTTCGCAGTCTTTGGTTTCACGGTGAACATGCTCACCCTCTTCGGACTGATTCTCGCGATCGGACTCGTGGTCGATGACGCC
>CACOUL010000089.1 GCA_902630355.1 Planctomycetaceae bacterium | reverse complement strand
TCGCCGTCTCGTTACCCGCTATAACGAGACTTTAGATCGCCTCGAGTCACAACGATCCGAATTAGAGAACGAAAAAGATGCGATTGAGAATGCGCTGAGCATTCTCGGCGGAAAATACAAACAGGTGATCAAGCAGTATCCCGATACTGAAGCGATTGAAAAACGGCGGTCAGCGATTGCAGAGCTTCAAGGCCTCGTCGAATAAGAAACAGAAGCCGTTTGGCCATCAAACCATGACCAATCAAGATTTCGACCCCTATCACAAATGGCTCGGTATTCCGGCGCGCGAACAGCCGGCAGACCACTACCGGTTACTTGGCGTAGAACGCTTTGAGTCCGATGCCGATGTGATTTCGATGGCTGCTGACCAGCGGATGAATTTCCTTCGGCAATTCCATAACGGTGACCGCGCTGCCATCGCACAGAAACTGCTCAACGAGATTGCGGCCGCCCGCGTGTGCCTGCTGGACACCTCAAAAAAGATAGCCTACGACAAAAACCTTGAGTCTCGACTCAAATCTTCATTAGACCCATCCGAAATTTCTTCCGATGACCTTGCCGCAACGCTTGAATTTTCTGCGCCCGAGCAGGCGCCCGAGTGGCCATCCGGTCCGGTCGCCGGTTCACTCGTTGGTGCCGACTGGGCTCCTGCCGGAAATAGAGGATCGCGGAGCCAAGGTAAAGGAGTGAAGGCCAAATCGCGCAAGGTCAATTCGCGATTGATCACACTCGCCCTCCTGTCGGGTTTTACCTTACTGCTTTTCCTCAGCCTCTTGGCTGCCTTCTCACTGCGAGAGTCGGCAGCAAAAAAAGAGAATTCTCCCTCGTCCGATACGGATCCAGCGGTGGCTTCTAACTCGGATGCTACACCGGACCCCCAAACCCCGGAGGTGGCATCTGCAAACGAACCTGAGCCAACTGACGAGACTGAACCGCCTGGTGCAAATTCGAAGGACCAAGCGGTGGAGGATCAGCGTAATCGGGAGGCTGAGGAGAAACGTAAGCAAGACGCGGAGCGAAAGAAGGCCGACGAAGAGGCAAATCGCCAGAAGCAGGCAGAAGCCGATCGTCGAGCACAAAAGGAAAAGGAAGAGAAAGAGAAAGCAGAAGGACGCCGACGAAAAGATCGCCTAAAGAACCGGGTCGATCAATGCATTGCAGAAGCCCAGCAAATCCGAAAAAACGACCCTCAGCAAGCGATTGATATCCTTGAGGACTGCAACGCCGCGGTGATGCGAGCGCAAGTACCGCCTCCTTTCAAACAACCGCTTCAAAGAAAACTAAGCGTCGTCCAATTTTCAATTCGCAAGCAGTTGGCCCAGCAAAAGGCTCGCCAAATCTCAGAACGAAAGAAGAATGAAGAAAAGATTCGTAAAGAAACTCCTGAAAATTATCTCGAATCTCTTGGCCTTGTGAAACAGAGAAACTCATGGCAAATCGAAGCGGCGGGTGAGCTTGAAAAAATGACCAAACCACTGCAGTCCCTGATCAAAAAATACAAATCCAAGAGCGCCACCTTGAAGAAGAGGTCAGAGGCTGTGGAAAAGATAGAACAGGGATTACGCATAGGTATGTCGAACATTCCATGGCGGCGGGGACCCAACCCCTTTAAAAATCGAGAGTTCCAAGACTGGGTGCTGGAGGGAATGCCCGATTACCCCGACGCACCGAAACCGATCAGACGACGAGTCGATGCAGGCCGCGCAGCCTTTGACCTATATCGCGAGATTGCTGGGCCCGGTGCGCAGTTACTGCTCCAAGAGGTCAACAAATATCAATTCGCAAAAAACAAGCTTGAAGAAGGCCGGGACGCAATCGAAAACATATTGAACGAATTGGAGGAAAGGGACAGTCGCGCAAGAGAACTCGAAGTTGAAATCGGCGAGACCAAAAAACGACTTGAAGAAAATCAACAGTACGTCGATGAAGCACTTCAGAGCACCGGACTCGATTTCAAGGAATTGGAACTCAAGGGCGTGAGAAACGCACTCAAAAAAGTGAATGAAATCCTGGAGGACGACCCTCTCGACTCTTTCTCAGATGATGATCGCCGGAAAGACTAGCTCCCCCTCAATGGGATCTCGAAGGTGAATGTTTGACGGTCTTCACCCTCGCCGACATGAACTCGGTAGAGTCCCGGTTCAAAAACCCACGGGCGAAACTGGTTACCGCGGATGCGGAGGGTGTACATGATTTCGCCATCGCTCTTGACCACCTGCACTACCGGATCGCTGGCGCCCTGGACCACGATCTCCGGAAGGTAGTGGTGTGGTTTCTTACCAAAATTATCGCGCTGATCGATCGTGATCGGCCAACCCGGATACTCTGTGGCCGCCGGATCGGTCACATCCACATTCCGCGGCCAGCAGTGAAAAGTGATCGTGCGATTTTTTTTATCAAACTCAATCACACCAAAGCCGGCCGCGAACGTGTTGAGCGCTTTGCCGGGAAGTGGATGCTTTTGCTGCGGATTGGCCGCCGCATGACAGATCACCCGGTTCCCGAGTCCGTCCAAATGCTCACCCGTGTAGTCGGGGGCACCCACCTTCCGGTTACCGCCCGGCGATTCGGGCGACCACCAACGAAGATAAAAGTTGGCGATCGACGGCACGCAAAACGAATAGCCCGCATCGCCTTGCTCATCGATGCCGTGGTGAAACACGGTCCCAAGATGCTGATCGCCCGCAATGTGGACCGCAAACGCTTTACGCATCTCACGCAGCGCCCGATTGCGACCCGACTGCGGCCAACCGTTGCTGTCGAGATCGGCCGCTAACCGGCCCACACCTCCGTGAATGTGCGCCCCGCCGCAAAAAAT
>CACOUL010000088.1 GCA_902630355.1 Planctomycetaceae bacterium | reverse complement strand
AAGCAGGGTGCCGGCAGCGAGTTTGCCGAAGAGGGTGCAGGGCAATCCGGCCCCTTCTGGGCGGGTGGCTATTGGGCATATTCATTCGGCACGACCTATGGCGACAACAACACGTGGGTTTTTAATCCCCAGAATCCGGCGCCCGAAATGGGGAAGGAACGCTACTACATTACGGCGTTTCGTAGCGATCACCCCGGGGGGGTTCATTTCGTGATGGTGGGCGGATCGGTCCACTTTGTGGACGAGGCAACGGACAAAAACGTTCTGGACGCAATGGCAACGCGGAACGGACAGGAGGGTGCCGCGCTCGCATTGACCAATTGAGCGATTGAAGGCGACGAGGTACTGCCGGCCGTCGCCCCAACGGCACAAATCTTTAAGTGGCACCCAGAGTGGGCTTTTTTTTTATTGAGATTTACCTTATAACATTGTTGAGATTGATTCTCATTAAGGCCAGTGACTCGAGAAATGCTCGAAAGCCGGCGAATGAACCGCATTTACGTACAACACGGGAGGACGCTGTTGATGCCCGAGGAACATAAACAAGAAAGTGGCGTTAAAAACACCATCGAAATGCAAACGATGGTTATCCGCTCCGAAGACCTCTTTAAGGGGAGTCGGCAGGTACTCATCTCACACGGTAGCGAAACGTATCGTTTGCTCCACACCAAAAACGGAAAACTGATTCTTCAAAAGTGAATTCATTTTGTTGAGGACATATCTGAACGGACTCAAGCCATGAACAAAGCCTATGCAGATCTGATACAGCTTCTTAGCCAAGGTAAATACAACGAAACATTAGAGGCGATCGGCCAGAAGCGATACTCGCCCAAAATCCCGGTGGGGAGAGTCTGGGAGATGTGTGGACTTGCACATTATGGACTCGAAGAAATTACCGCAGCAATTCGCGCACTCGAGCACGCCAACACACTGGTACCACTCTCATTGGTAGCCCAACTCTCCTTAGCCAGCGCTTACCTTCATGAAAAATATCCTCTGACGGCTGAAGCGATTTACCTTCACCTTCAATCGCAGCCCGCAACGTATGAGAGCAAGACGATTTGCACTGGGGTTGCCGAAGGACTGACCCGTTTAGACCTGCATTCTGACGCCGTCACAGTCTGCCAGCGCAGCCTGTTACGGTATCCGCAATCGCATCGCTTGAACTTTTTGTGCGGCATCAATACACGTCACGACGGCGCACCGGCACATGTTTCCAAGGACTATTTCCGTCGTGCACTCGCGCAGTTACCCGAATCAATCCATTACGCGATTGAGTACGCAAAAGAATGCCTCAACGTAGACGAGATCCAAGAAGCAGAAGAAGCGCTCGAGGGCATCAACCCGCCCGAACTTCAATGCGTGGCCGCCTTGCAAAGGCTCAAACTCGTTTATGAGCAAATGAATAACGGCGAGATGGAAGAACTCTGCGACTGCCGCCTCCGCGAGCTTTATTACAAAATGAAATCTAAATACTAGTGCTTCCAGTCCGTATCTGTAGAATTGAAAATCTGCACACGATACATACGGAATGAATGAGGCACCCTATGCGATCCATACGATCAACCCTTCTTAAGAGTGCAACTACAGCCTCTTGTATCACCTTTCTTATCCCGCTGTGTCTTTGGGGCGATGAGGCGAGTTGGCCGCAGTTCCAAGGGCCTCCGCACACGGACGCCAACGGTGGCAAACTCCCTACCCGCTGGTCTGCCGATGAGAATGTCGCCTGGACAGCCACCTTGCCGGGATATGGACAATCGAGCCCAGTGATCTGGGGCGATCTGCTGGTACTCACCAGTATCGAGGGGCCCGAAAAAGAGACCGGCATTGTGGTGGGCCTCGACAAACAGACCGGAAACGTGAGGTGGAAAAAAGAAATCAAGACTGCCTCGGGAGCCAAGAACAACAACTACGTCTCGCGCGCGGCGCCCACACCGATCATCGATGCGGAACGAATCACAATTTTTTTTGAGGGAGGCAACCTGCTTTCACTCGACCATCAGGGCAACGAGATCTGGAAGCGGAATCTGGTAGACGATTTCGGCGAGATCAAATCACGGCACGGACTCTCAGCATCGCTCGAACAAAATAGCGATACGGTGTTCGTCTGGATTGAGCGGGAGAACGAACCCTATGTGCTGGCTGTCTCCAAAAAAGACGGCACTGACCGCTGGAAGGTGCCGGGACTGGGAGTCACCAGTTGGAGCAGCCCACGACTCGTTCCTTTTGAAGAGGACGCCCATCTGGTCCTCAGTGGCGTCGGAAAACTCGTTGGTTTCGATCCGGCTAGTGGCGAGCGACTATGGGAATTGGATGACATCAGCGGGAACTCCACCCCGACCCCCGTGCCGGTCGGCGACGGCCGCTTTTTGATCGGAGCCACTACTGGGCGTTCCGGCGGGGGAAGCGGAAAAGCAGCCCGCTCCAACGGCCTTGTACAAATCAGCCGCGGCGACGACGCCACGTACGCCGCCGATTTCCTCTGGCGGTGCAAGCGAGCCACCTCATCCTTCGGTTCTCCGCTCGCGCACAACGGTCTGGCCTACTTCGTTAATCGTCAGGGCGTTATCTATTGCCTGAGCCTCGCTGATGGTGAGGAGCAATACGCCGAGAGGACCGCCGACAGCGTGTGGGCGACGCCGTTTGCCGCAGGAGAGCAGCTCTATTTCTTCGGTAAGAAGGGCACCACCACCGTCATTAAGTCAGGAAATACCTTCGAGGAATTGGCCGTCAACCAGTTGGCTACCGATCCAGCCGAAGGCGAATCTGCGGCGGCGTCCCCAGCGCGTGGTGGCCGCGTTCTGTATGCAGCAGCCGTGGATGACGGATCCATCTTTCTTCGCACCGGCAACCGGCTGT
>CACOUL010000087.1 GCA_902630355.1 Planctomycetaceae bacterium | reverse complement strand
CGGTGAGCATCTGCGGCATGCTGCCTTCGGGTATCCAGAAGGGCTTCTTCGCGATGGCCTCATTGATTCTCCGCACCACCTCTTCATCGCTCGGATAGGGCGACTTGAGCGCCGGCTTGAGCGGCATCGGAATTTCGTCCATTCGGTAAGCCGTCCCCGGTGCTGAAATTCCCTGAGCAGCCGTGGTGATGTGGACACGGGCGAGTTTGCTGGTGTGCGTAATATGGGGGTCCAGCACAATGGTGGGGATCCGCTTGAGGTGATCAATTGCCGGTTGGGGCATCGTGCCACCGGGGTCGGCCCCGATGATGAACGCGGCATCGCAATCGCCCCGCACCAGCACGTCGATCGTGGAGAACTCGCCCGGATTGTAACGCGGATAGCCGCGATTGAAGCTGATACCGAACGGGAAGCCAGTTTGCCACCGCATGATTACATCGGCTCCGGTCACGTTTCCGTGGCCACGCATCGGCATGGCGACAAACTTGGTGAAGGCGTTCATCTCGGCCGCAAGTGTGAGCAGTGCGGCGCTATTCATGTGTTTGCCGCGAGTCATCGAGAGCCCCATGCCGAAGAACATGCAGCCAAACTTGGCAGCTTTCATCCGAGCGACCAGATCGTCGAGGACTTCGCGGGTCATGCCGGTCTCGGCGATCTGCGCGTCGGTCACGTGCTGCTCTTTCACCAATGCCCGCAGGATCGTGATCAGCTCAAAATCTTTGCCCGGTCGCACCTGCAGGAAGATGTCGGAGGCTTTCACGCTCTTCGTCTCGCGGATATCGACCAGCACCATCGTACGATCTTTGCGCCCTTTGGGCAGAAACTTGCTCTTCTGCATCAGGGTGTACTTCGTGAAATGCCGCGGGTGGCATTCGGCCGGGTTGCCGCCCCAGTAGATAATGAAGTCGGCTCTTTGCTTCACTTCACCGAGCGTGCACGTTACCTTGCCACCCAACTGAGCGGCGATTTCGGTCGGACCGTGTCACAAAGAGGTGTGGCTATCGAGCAGACCACCTAGGCTGTCTGCCAGTGCCGCACACTCCTTCTGCGCTTCGCAGGTCGTGTTGCTCATCCCATAGACGAGCGGCATATCGGCCTCGTGCAGCAATCGTGCAGCTTCTTCGATCGCTTCATCCACGGTCGCTTCTTTGCCGTCGATCAACGCCGCGGGATATTTTTTTTCGGCCGTGTGGTTCAAAAACCAGGCGGTCCCCAATACGCAGGCTTTCTTCGCCTTATGAATCCGCATTTCGTCGTGGTGCAACTGGATGTCGTCGCAGACGCAACCGCAGAATGTGCAGGTGGCATTATCGATGACTTGCAGCGGTGTTTCAGTTTTTGCGGCGGTAGCACTCATGATCTTGGAGGCTGCACGTGGCGTTGGTAGCCCTATTCTGGGGATGTGGTTTCTTGAGGCTCTTCGTCCGGACCGGACGAACCGACGGTAAACGTTCAGCCAAGCGCCCGGCCCTGGCAACTGCCGCGGACCCGGCGGGGCATGAAGCGTCCTTGGTCGACTTCGGTCCAGGCCGGCAACTCGGGCGAGTCGTCGGCAGTGGAAAAGTGCGCCTCGGTCGGACTCACGTTCGAGTGGTTTTGTTTTTTGGAATGCGACATCTTTTTTACGTCTTTCTGCCGGTTTGTCGTCACGTGACTCTTCGCGTGAGAAACCGCATTGCGACTAACCTATGCATCGACTCAAACTGCCCCCATTCTACAGGGGAACTACCTCTACTTCCCACCCCTTGGAAGTGGGCATTCCCGTACCACCCGTATCCCCCCCCATCAGGAGGCAGGTGGGCGGTCCATATGGGATAAAAATCATGCCCTGGGGGACCTTTCCGGACTGACAGGTGAACTCCGACTCACCGAATTCCGTTTTAACTAGTGCTCGCTGCCCATCGGCCAGGCCGATTGCCTCCATATCACCCGCTTCCATGGTCATCGTTTCGGTCAATTGCTTGTATTCTTCCGAGTCTTTTCCCACGTTGATCAGCGTTCCCTGTTTAGAACTGCGGGAGGAATTGAGAATGAATCGTTTGTCGCTCATCGATTCGACCGAAGTAGGATCGGTTGTTGGGGAGGGCAGTGCCACTTGGTAGGAGTATTTATCCTAACGCACAAAATACTTTTTTCAAGGCTACCACGCCAGCTTCGGCCCGCATGACTTGCTGACTTACCGGCCTTCGTAGCCGAATCGCTGCATCACCTCGGAATTCGCTGCCACGATGCGCGCTCGCTGCGCATCGGTGAGCGTCTCTTTCCACTCACCGACCGCACCGCTGCGGAAAAACTGTTTGGCGGTCTCGGCTTTTTCCACAAACCCGCTCGCTTCTTCCTGGGCCTTGAGTTTAGTGAAAGACGCATCGGCGATGGCTTTGGCGATGGTGGTGTCTGTCGCATCGATGCGCAAAAAGCGAGCAATTTCGCCGAACGTTTTTTCTGCGCTCTCGTGCAGGTCCTCATAGCGGACCACGTGCATGCTGGGATGCGCCTTGTGGGTCCAACTCGTCACGTTCTGTCGCCACGAACCCTGCACGCTATAGACATTTGTGTTGTCGCCCTCGATCACTTGGCCATCCCGGTTGAGGACCTCAATCGTTTCATCGATCGAGCGGTCGAGGTGATGGCTGTAGGAGACGGCCACATCGAGCGGATTGCGGACGATGTAGATCGCGCCTGCCGTGAAGGCCGGGGTGATCATCGGCGTGCCGGCCGAGTCGACCAGCATATTGTGGGTTTTCACATAGACGGTGCCGTTTGCCTGGCGGGCGATCCTCTCGTGCACCCGGGGCCGCAGTTGGGCGATTTCTTCAATCGAGTGGTCCGAGAGCGGCTTGTCGATGAAGGGATCAAACAGGTGGTGGTTGTTGTCGACCAGGCTAAAGCGATCGAGCGCGTTGAT
>CACOUL010000086.1 GCA_902630355.1 Planctomycetaceae bacterium | reverse complement strand
AGTGTAGGTGTAGATTCGCCTGGGCATGCCCAGAAGCCCCGAGATGTGCATGGGGAAAAAGAGCAGATTGAAACCGACAAAAGTGAAGAGGAACTGAAGGGCTCCGATCTTCTCGCTCATCAACCGACCGGTCATTTTCGGGTACCAGTAATAAAACCCGGCGATCAGCGAGAACAACGAACCACCGAAGAGCACGTAGTGGAAGTGGGCGATGAGAAAATAGCTGTCCGAAACTTGCCAGTCGAAAGGCACCACCGCCAGCATGATGCCGGTCAGGCCGCCGATCAAAAACATGGAGAGAAATCCCAGGGCGAAAAGCATCGGCGTTTTCAACCGGATACGTCCTCCATAGAGCGTTGCGGTCCAATTGAAGATTTTGATGCCCGTGGGAATCGCAATCAAGAAAGTCGATGCTGCAAAGAGGGTATCGACAATGTCACTCAAGCCGACCGTGAACATGTGGTGGACCCACACGCCAAGGCTGATGAAAGCGATCGCCGCAGTGGCCGCCGCCATCGACGCGTAACCAAAAATCACCTTGCGGGCAAATACGGGAATCACTTCCGAAGCGATGGCAAATGCAGGAAGGGCCAGAATGTAAACCTCCGGATGTCCAAAGAACCAGAAAAGATGTTGCCAGAGCACCGCTGAACCACCGTTCTGAGGATCGAAAAAGTGCGCCCCCGCATAGCGATCCAGAAGCAGCATGACTTGGGCGGCGGTCAGTGGCGGGAAAGCAATGATGATCAGTACCGCATCGATCATGAAAATGTAGACGAACAGCGGTAGTTTGGTGAGTTGCATGCCGGGCGCCCGCATCGTGAGGATCGTTGCGATCAAGTTGACCCCGAAGGCTATGGTGCCGGCACCGGTGAGCATGGTTCCCAGAATCCAATAATCGGTCGCATTACCGCGGGCATACGCCGGAGATGTCAGCGGGGCGTAGGCAAACCATCCGATGTCGGGGGCACTTTCGGCACCGTACAGTCCCTGCGCACCAAAATAAGTGAAGTAAAGGAGGCAGCCGCCGAAAAAAGATAACCAGAAACCGAGTGCATTAAGCCTCGGAAAAGCCACGTCGCGGGCGCCGATCATCAGAGGCACCAGATAATTGGCGAATCCGGAGAGCATCGGCATGAGTACGAAAAAAATCATCGTCGTACCATGCATCGTGAAGAGTTGATTGAACGTTTCCGGGCCCACTAGGTCACTGTTCGGGGCCCAGAGCTGCGCGCGGATCAAAAAGGCTTCGAGTCCTCCAAGGATCATGAAAAAGAGGCTCATGATCAGGTACATGATGCCGATCTGTTTGTGATCCACCGAGGCTACCCACCCGTGCAGACGCGTTGTCAGCGGAGGGCTCGTACTGAGTTCGCCGGTTGAAGTGGGGTGGATGGTTGCCATGGTTAACTCAAGGCCGTTTGAGGTCCTATTTCAGCGTCATCAGGTAGTCGACGATCTTCACGACTTCTCGGTTGGTCAGTTTCATGTCGGGCATATTGCAACCCACTTTGAGAGTTTGCGGATCGCGGATCCACTGCAAAAGATAATCGCGGTTATTCGGTATGATTCCCGAGGCGATCGTTTTTCGGCTCATCAAGTGCGTTAAGTCAGGAGCAAACTTGCCCGTGGCCGTCGTCCCACGAATGGTATGGCAGTTTGCACATGCGTTTTCCATAAACAGCTTGCGACCTTCTCGTGTTGCCGGGTCCGATACCGCATCGCGTTGCTCGTTATCAACCCAGGCGTTGAAATCCTTTTCGCTCTCGGCTTTGACACGCAGCCACATATGGGCATGCTGTGTGCCGCAGTATTCGGCGCACTGTCCGGTATACCAACCGGGTCGCTCGGCGGCAAACCAGAGGTGATTGATCCGTCCCGGAATGACGTCCGTTTTACCCGCCAGTTGGGGAAGCCAGAAACTATGGATCACATCGGCCGATTCCAGATCGAGATAGACCGGACGCGGTGAGCCGTCCGCACCAAGCGGCGCATGCAACTCGTTGGCTGTGCTAAAACCGTAATCCGGGTACTGATACTCCCACCACCACTGGTGTCCGATCACGCGAACGTGGACTGCATCGTCGGGAGGAGTCGCCGCCTCAATTTCAAAGATGCTTCTGGCCGTGACCAGAAAAAGCACCAGCACAATAATCGCCGGTCCCACGGTCCAGGCCAATTCAATGGGGTTGCTGCCGTATATCTGGGGCGGCTCAACACCCTCGTCCTCCTTGCGCATCCGGAAGCGGAACAGCATCCAACTCAGCGGCACAAAGACGAGCAAAAAAATGACGATCACAATACCCAGCACAAGGTAAAACACTTCGGCAATCGTCCGCGCGGGCGGCGATTCCGGTTCAAGAATCAGCGTGTTGCGATCCTCCTCAAGCGAGCGGAGCGTGGGGCCCGAATCGGCCGAGCAGAGACACGGCACGAGCAGCACCAGAAGCAGGGCAAGCATTCCTGGCCAACATCTAGCTGCTTGGAGAGACATGGCCTGAATTATAGCAGAGACCAAGCGACTCGGAACCAGCCTGTGGGTCTCATAAGTCAATGACAGTACGGCATTTTTGACTGCGAACGGCACCGATGGTCGGCGCCCCAGACGCATGGAATTGCCTCCATATAAGAAAAAGAAAACTAACGTGGCTCACGCTGCGTATAATGTCTACAATTCGGTACGCAATTGATCGGTTGCGGAATCACTTGGAGAAACGTTTTGATGTGTCGCGTTGCTCGTAAACACCAGGTCTGGCCTGTCCTCGCGGTCCTTTTGGCGCTCGCTATCGCGGGCCTGCCGCTCGGAGTCTCGTGTGCGTGCGGCGATGTTGCGACCGCGGGAGCAAAATGCTGTGCCGTGGAGCAGGAGAGTGCCGGTTGCTGCTCCAGTCATCAGCAAGGCGTCACAAGCCCCTGTTGTCCGGAGGCCCCCTGTTGCTGTT
>CACOUL010000085.1 GCA_902630355.1 Planctomycetaceae bacterium | reverse complement strand
GTTAATCGGTGGCGGTCGATCGTAAAGTGATCACCTTCGACGAGTCGCTCTATTTGTGGATCGGCCGTTTTTTGCGGTTGCTGAACTTGCACCGTTCCGCGGGAAAAATCGATTGCCTCAAGCCCCTGCTCGATATGCAACTCGCGCGGTTTTCCGTCGGCGCCGGTGCGATTCCAATCGTAAAGTCGATACGTGGTGTTGCTCGACTGCTGGATTTCGGCAATCAGTAAACCTTTGCCCAACGCATGGACCGTGCCGGCAGGAATGTAGATGCAGTCACCGGGTAGTACTTCAAGCCGATGGAGGCACTCCTCGCTTCGCCCGTCGGCGATTGCCTGCTCGAAACCTTCCCGGTCGACGCCTTCCCGCAGTCCGGCATAAAGGACACTTTCCGAGTCGGCAGCCAGTACGATCCAGGCTTCGGTCTTGCCGCGATCCGGGGGAACGAGTACTGCACCGCGAGCATCGTCGGGATGTACCTGCACCGAGAGTACCCGATGCGCGTCGAGAAATTTCCACAGCAGCGGAAAGCTCGTCTGTGGGTAGTTTTTTCCCAATAACGATTCACCCTCCGTCTCGACGAGTTGGCCGAGCGTGGTGCCTGCCAGCGACCCGTCGGCGACTCGGCTCTGGTTGTCGCCATGATCGACAACGTCCCAACTCTCGGCATAATCTTCTTCCTCGCCGATCGGTTTGCCGAGTTCCGTCGCCAAGCGACGACCGCCCCAGAGGTATCGTTTGAAAAGGGGTTCAAACCGGAGCGGATAAAGTGGAGATTTTTTGCCGATTCCCATGGGACTACCGTTTCTCTCAGGTAAGTGCTCTGGAGGCAACGAGTTGTTGCGACTCTTTTCCGCTGTTATGATCGAGCCTGCGGGGAATGAAAACCCCGTTCGGCCCCCCACAGAGCGGAATTCACCCGGATGGTGAAACGAGGGCTCTTTTTTTTTGGTTCCGGCAGGTCGCTTCGTTATGGCAGAATCACCGCGTGAAGAGGATCTCTTTTCCGAGAGTACGATGACCTTCGGCGAACACCTCGAAGAGCTGCGCCGTTGTCTGGTGCGGGCACTTCTCTGCCTTGTGGTGGGGACCGCTGCGGGGCTCTACTTTTCCGATCAGGTCGTACAGGTGATCAACGGTCCTCTGGAGCAGAGTCTTCAAGGCTATTACAAAAACGATGCGGTCCTTCAGTATGAAGACTTTGTCAAACAGCGGGTAGCAAAGGGCCAACCGGTTCCCTACACGATTGCTGAGGTCGAAAATTTTGTCGGTCAACAGCACTACATCTATCGCATGTATTTGGTGCACCCGAGTGCCGTTAGAATTGAGTTAGGGTTGGCCGATGCCGATCGGGCAGGAGCGACACGAAAAAAGCCAGAAACACCGCCGCCCGCGCTGGCCCCTGGGGCGTCTGTCGCAGAGCCGTCGTCCGCCACACACCTCTCGGTTGCAGATTTGGTCCCGCTTTTCGTATGGAGGCCGATGGATGACGACGAGCGGATGAGCGTCAAATCGTTAAGCCCCACCGAGGCATTTATGATCTGGCTCAAGGCCTCGGTGGTTACCGGTTTTGTTTTGGCCAGCCCTTTGATTTTTTACTTCATCTGGTCTTTTGTTGCGGCGGGATTGTACCCGCACGAAAAGCAATATGTGCACATCTTTTTGCCCTTCAGTGTGGGGCTCTTTCTTGCCGGAGCGATTTTTTGTTTCTTTGGCGTATTTCCCATTGTGCTGAATTTTCTGTTCGAGTTTAACGCCCGTTTGGGAATCGATCCCGATCCGCGAATCAGCGAATGGCTCAGTTTTGCCATCTTCCTGCCCCTCGGTTTCGGGCTCAGTTTTCAGCTTCCTCTGGTGATGCTCTTTCTAGATCGCATTGGCGTTCTGAGTGTGGGGACCTATCTCGCAAAGTGGCGAATGGCCGTGCTGGTGATCTTCATCATTTCGATGGTCCTCACCCCGGCTGACCCACTGAGTATGCTCGCGATGGCCGGTCCGCTGGTGGCGCTCTATTTCCTGGGGATTGCGCTCTGCCACTACTTTCCCGCGCGGAAGGGTTTTCTTGACCCGTAAAGTTCCGGAATGCTGCGTTCGTTAGATCGCTTCGTTACCGCGCTCGCCCGTGCGGATGCGAACGCAATCGTCCATCGGGAGGACAAAGACCTTGCCATCCCCGATTTCCCCTTTTTCGCCCGAGCGACCGCCTTCGACGATGGCCTCAATGGTGGGCTCCACGAAATCGTCGTTCACCGCAATTTCGAGACGCACTTTGCGCAAAAGATTGACTGACAACTCATGGCCACGGTAGGTCTCCGTGTGTCCCTTCTGCCGCCCAAACCCTTGCACGTCCATCAAGGTCAGCCGAAAAACTTCGACGCGCGAGAGGGCCGCTTTCACCGCCTCAAGGCGAGCGGGCTGGATAATCGCGACAATGAGTTTCATGAGTAGCCGCCGAAAGCAAAAAGATCGCTAGAATGAGTACCGAGGGCAGATTTGGATGGTAGCCCTGCGCACATGAGTCGACAAGGCGGTGAGGCCGTCCGGAATTGTCATAAAAAAAGAGAATCCGAAAAATACCCCTGGCTCGGGCGAGCGTAGGCGGAGTGCCCACCCGAACCATTGGGGTATCCTTCTGGATTCTCCTTGAAACAGGGTGATCTAAATTGACTAACTCGTGACCGGGGAAACGTGATCTTCCGTGAGTTGACTTTGGGGATAGGCGTGCATTCCATGCTCGCTGATATCGAGTCCCCGCGTTTCCTCCTCGGCCGAAACACGCAAGATTCCCATCGCCCTTAAGATGGCAAAGACAATCAGCATGGTGAAAAATGCCCAAGCACAAATCACGGCCGTACCGATGAGTTGAGTAACAAAAGACACCCCTTCCGCGGTGCCGAAGATGCCGGTGGCTAAACCTCCCCAGATTCCGCATAGGCCGTGCACGGGCCATGCGCCGACCGGGTCATCGATCGCCAGCTTATCGAGCAACATAATGCCGATGACGACCAGCAGCCCCGCAACGAGGCCGATTACGA
>CACOUL010000084.1 GCA_902630355.1 Planctomycetaceae bacterium | reverse complement strand
TGCGCAAAGTGGCCGATGGGTTTCGCTTCACCGAGGGGCCGGCCGAGGCGGCGGATGGCCGCGTTTTTTTCAGCGACATTCCCAATGAAAAAGTTCACGTTTTTGATCCGGCAACCGGTGAAGTGAGCGTGGCAATCGAAAGGAGCGGCCGGGCCAACGGCCTAATGTTCGCCCCGAGCGGTGCGCTGCTGATTTGCGAGGGAGGAAATCGGCAACTGACGCGAAAATTGGGAGATAAAAAAACGGTCCTTGCCGACCGTTATGACGGCAAGCGGCTCAACAGCCCCAACGATCTGGTCCTCGATGGCAAAGGAGGCATCTATTTCACGGATCCTCGCTATGGCGATCGCAGCGACATGGAGATGCAGGTTGAGGGGGTTTACTATTTACCGCGCGGCGGAGAGTTGCGGCGGGTGATCGACGACATGGTCCGTCCGAATGGCCTGATGTTCTCACCCGACAAATCGATTTTGTATGTGGCAGACAACGGGGCAAAGACCGTGATTGCGTACCGCGTCGGCGACGATGGATCTCTGGAGCGAATTCAAAAAATTGCCGACATGGCAGTCGACGGGATGACGATGGACGTGCTGGGAAATCTTTATTGCACCGGGGGCCCACGTGTGGTTGTGTTTGCACCTGATGGAGAGCAACGTGTCGTGATTCCGGTGCCGGAGGGGACGGCCAACTGCACCTTCGGCGGACCGGACCACAAGACGCTCTATATCACCGCGCACCAAGGTCTTTATGCAATCGATTTGGCAGTGCCGGGCATCTTGCCCTGAGCACAAGCGCAGCAGGCGCAGCAGGGCGAATTTTTATTGACGGGGTGAGAGAAAAATTCTCTAATCACTGCAGGTAGCACAAACATGAACACAGAATTAATGCCCGAACCTGAGCCATCCAGACGAACTATCTTTGGAACAATCGTCGCGGTATTGATCGCCATTTTTTGCGTGGTCTACATGCTCAATCCCACTTTTGGGTTTGACCTGATTCCAGACAACCTGCCGGTGGTGGGTAACCTCGATGAGGGGCTCATCATGGTTCTGCTGCTCGGCTGCCTCAAGTATTTGGGCATCGATATCCCGCTGACAAAATCGACCCCCAAACAGTGAAGAGGGTCTCGGGAATTGCTCGCTCGGTTTACCGAACCCCTCGGTGAGGCTCGAAGAATCTCTGCCACCAAAATAGTTCGAGACACCATCGCTTTTGGTGTTTTTGTTTTTGCGACGTGACCAAAAACAACAGGTCGCTCAGTCGGCCGACATGAGCCGCATCAGTGCTGCAGAGAAAACCACCCCGAGGACGCTACCGATCAGCAGGCCGATGGTAAGGCCAATCCAAAAAGCTTGTTCTTTTGGTTCACGCATCGCGACGCCTTCCCCAAAAAACCGTGCCCGTCACAATCGCGATGGCAGGTTGCGCAATTACTGTGATTGCGCTGCAAAATCTCAGGACTCTGATAGCTGAGAAAAGCACGCCCGGTAGGATTCGAACCTACAACCCTCGGTTCCGAAGACCGATGCGCTATCCAGTTGCGCCACGGGCGCTCGCCCCGCACAGGCAGAGTCACCTGCATGCCGCGAGTCGGCTCATTCGACATGTAAGAATAAAGTCTCGCCCGCACTTCCGCAACGCCTTGACGGACACAGCTTTTCATCTCCTAATGAAGTAGAATAAAGCGAGTCGATTTTGCGCGAATTGTCATGCACCTGGGAGCCGTTCTGACATGTCCATTACCTTGCGAGTGTTAGACGGAGCCGACCGAGGGAAAACCTTCGATAACCTGCCCCTCCCGGTGACGATCGGTCGCGAAGAAGGTAATACGATCCAGTTGAACGACGAGCGGATCAGCCGCTTCCACATCAAAATTCAGGAAGACAACTCCAAATTCATCCTCACCGACCTGGAGAGTACCAACGGTACCAAGGTCAATGGTGATGAGATTCGTCTGCGGATTTTGCGGTATGGAGATTTGGTCTCGTTAGGACGATCGCTGCTACTCTTTGGCACTGAACATCAAATTGCCGAACGGCTCGCCGAAATTCGCGGACGCGATGACCGCAGCGAAGTGGTGCTTGCCGACGAAGGCACCAAAGAAAGCCATGCGGCTCCGCTCGACTATGAGATTCATTGGAACAGTGATCCGGAGATGCAGGCTACACTCCACTCGCTCCAGCAACCCGAACTTCCCGAGGCGCTCTCCCCGTGTCAGGCGGCACAACTTTCCGAACTCGTCGAATATTTACACCTGCGGATTGGGGACCTGCTCGCCACGGCCAAGGTCGTGGAAGAATCGGATGGTGAGCAGATGTTGCTGGAACAAAGGCACTGGCAAAACCTGGTGGATTTGCAGTCCCGCCTCAGTGAATACATGCGACAAATTACTGAGCCGCCCGAGTTGGAGTAAGTGCTTATGACTCTTCTTGGGGAACATGGTTTGCAGGAGTATTGCCTGCAGACGGCCCGACAAGCCCATCGCGCTGCCGAAGCGTTGGTCACCCTTTCGGCGGAGACGAAAAATGCGTGGCTGCGGGCCAGCGCCCAGGCCCTCCGCGCGCAAGCCGACGCCTTGCTTGAAGCCAACGCACTCGATCTTGAGGCCGCTCCCGGTTTTGGCCTCTCCGATGCCCAAGCCGATCGACTCCGTTTGAACCCGGAGCGGATCGAGGGGATTGCCCAGGCGATGGAGGAGGTCGCCCTGCTGCCGGAACCGATCGGCGAGGTGATCGAATCTTCGGTGCGACCCAACGGAATTGAACTGCAGAAGGTGCGGGTTCCGCTAGGGGTTGTATTTTTTATCTATGAATCGCGCCCGAATGTGACGGCCGATGCCGCAGCACTTTGCGTGAAGAGCGGCAATGCCGTCATCCTCCGCGGAGGTAAAGAGGCGGCTCACTCGAGTCGGGCGATCGTCGATATTTTGCGGGCCGTTGCCGAGTCGCACGGGATTCCGGTCGATGCGGTTCAGTTGGTTTCAGTTGCCGACCGCGAAGCGGTGGGGCACTTTCTTGCGCTCTCGGATTGGATCGATTTGGCAATCCCTCGGGGTGGCGAAGGGCTTATCCGTCGCGTGGCCGAGGAAGCGACCATGCCGGTACTCAAACATTTTAGT
>CACOUL010000083.1 GCA_902630355.1 Planctomycetaceae bacterium | reverse complement strand
ACTCGCTTGGAGCGTGCCGGGGTGGCGGCCATTCAACTCGAAGATCAAACTTTCCCCAAGCGGTGCGGGCACCTGGAGGGGAAACAGGTGGTCTCGGTCGACACGATGTGCGAGAGGGTAGCCGAAGCTGCGACCGCCCGCGGAGAATCACAACTTGTGCTGATCGCCAGAACCGATGCCCGTGGCACCGATGGGTTGGAGGCGGCCATCGAGCGGGCCGAGCGTTACGTTGCGGCCGGGGCCGATTGGATTTTTCCCGAGGCGCTCAAAACCCGGGAAGAATTTGCGGCGTTCGCCGAGGCAATCGATGTGCCGCTGGTGGCCAACATGACCGAATTCGGAGCAAGCCCCCTGCTGACACTCTCGGAACTTGCCGATTTGGGTTTTGCCGCGGTACTCTATCCGGTGACCCTGCTCCGCGTGGCGATGAAGGCGATCGAGGCAGCCCTGGCGGTGATCGGTGACGCGGGGACTCAAGAGGAGCTACTCGATCTGATGCAAACGCGGGAGGAACTGTACGAACTGCTCGACTACGACCCCACCGCCGATGTGGCAGAGGAAGGACCGAGTGAATGAAGCTGAGTGTGAACGAGTAAAAATTATGCAATTTATGCATTGTGGGGCTTATCCCCTAAAGGTAATGCAACCCGAGTCATCAAGAGAGCGAGGAATATCCGATGAGCGAACCGTCTTATCATCCCGGTTTGGAAGGTGTGATCGCGGGTGAAACCGCGATCAGTACGATTGCCGGGGGCGCGGGGCTCCGTTACCGCGGTTATGCGATCGAAGATCTGGCCCGAGAGGCATCGTTTGAAGAGGTCGCGTATCTGATTCTGCACGGTGAACTGCCTGCTGCCGATGCGCTCGGTAATTTCTGTGGCCGCCTGTCCGCCGCTGCGGTTCCCCCGGCGGAGTTGCTCGCCTTTATGCGGTCTTTGCCCCACGATACACCGATCATGGATGTGCTCCGCACGGCCGCCAGCGCGCTGGCGCACTTCGATCCCGAGGCAGCCGATACGAGCCACGATGCGCAGTTGCGCAAAGCCGAACGCTTGCTGGCCCAACTGCCCACGGTACTTGCAGCACAGTGGCGATTTGGACAGCAGCAGGAGCCGGTTCTCCCGGACGGGGAAAAATCGTTTGCTGCCAACCTGCTTTGGATGCTCAGTGGGACCGAGCCGACGCCGCGGCTGACTGAGGCGATGGATGTTTCGCTCACGCTCTACGCCGAACACGAGTTCAACGCCTCGACCTTCACCGGCCGGGTGATCACCTCGACGCTTTCCGATCTGCATTCTTCGGTTGCCGGCGCCATCGGTGCCCTCAAGGGGCCGCTGCACGGGGGAGCGAATGAGCGGGTGATGGAGGTGCTTGCCGAGGTGGGCAGTGCCGGGAATGCCGAACCGTGGATCCGCGCGGCGCTCGCCGAGAAGCGGCGGATCATGGGGTTCGGACATCGCGTCTACAAAGAGGGCGATCCGCGGGCCCGCTTCCTCAAACCTCTCTGCCAGGAGTTGGCTGCCGAAACGGGGCATGAGGAAATGGAGGAGATGGCCGCGGTGATCGAGCGAATCGTTGTCGAGGAAAAAGGTTTGCCACCGAATCTCGACTGGCCGAGTGCCCGGCTCTATCACTACATGGGGCTCGATGTGGGCGTCTACACGCCCCTGTTTGTCGTCAGCCGCGTGACCGGATGGGCCGCGCACGTGATCGAACAGATGGACAACAACCGCCTGATCCGGCCCCGCTCGCGCTACACGGGACCGGAGAACCGGGATTACGTTCCACTGAATGAGCGGGGCTGACGGTTTGGCGATTGCCGCCGCGTCAGCGTTCCCCCGTCATCCAGCATGCTTCAGTCATTCAGTCCGTCGCTCGGCCAGTCCATCAGCACCGTATCGGCGGCGATCCGGTCTTTGTCCTCGTCGTCATCGTCGCTACTCGGGGCCGTGAAGCCGGGGTACTCGTGCGGCATCGCATACCAGCCATTCGGCCAGGTTTCGGGTGCCCAGCGATCGTTCGACTCGTTGAACGGTTCGATTCGCACCCAATCGATTTCGAGTGTCGCTTCGGCGAAATCGGGATCGCCCGCCCAACCGACCCGATCGACGTACTCGCCGTTGAGTTGCTCCTTATAGCCGGAAGCCGGGAACCAGATGCCCAACCAGAACCGCGAGGCCTGGGAAGGAATGTTGTCTTGCCCGAAAAGGGCACCCTCGTGCCGATAGACTTCCTCGCCGTCGATTGTCCAGATCACCCGCGGTAGCTCGCCATCGCCACCGCTGTGCCAGTCGATGCCGTAGGTATGGAACTTTCCATCGTTGATCACTTCCAAGCGGCCCGGATGGTGTGCCCCCTCGCCACCGAGCTTTCCACCCCAGCTGTTGGCCCGGGCGTTGTTGAAGGAAATCGGGTCGTGCGATTCGCCATTTTGAAGTGCGGTGGGAAATTCCCAGTCGATTTCCGAATTGCGAACGCGGCTCGGTTCCTCCCAATAAGCTTCTTCACTGGGAAAGTGTTCGACGTAGTGGAATGTCCAGAAGGCAGAGGCCGCTCCACTCGACTCCGGAATCCGGGCCCGCACTTCGTAGCGTCCCGACGCATAGTAGTCACGCGTAGCGATCCCGGCACCGACGCGGGTCGTGCGGTCGTTGTGGCCGACCACCTCCCCCTCGTACTCATCGCCGTGGGCATGCAACAAAAGCAATCCATCTCGCAGTTCCACATTTTCCGGTACCAGGCCCCCGTTATCGCCACCCCAGGCCTTATCGACGATCAGCCATTTTTCCGGATCCAAGCCGGCTTCAAAATCGTCGTAGAGGACCTCGGTCGTCGGTTCCGGTGTCGGATCCGGCGTATCGAGCCATTCGCCACCGGCCGCCTCGAGTGAGATGCTGTCGATCGAGAGTGTGCCACCGGAGCCCTTGTACTGTTCGAGGACTACGCGGACCTGACGGTAGGCACTATCGGTGGTGAACGAGAGCGAGAGATTTTCATACTCGCTGTTGGTCACCCCGATCGACGCGGTGAGCGCATCCCGGTCGGTTACACTCAGGGTCGCACCGTCGCCGGTGGCCCGCACGCGGGCATTGAGCGTGTAGGTCGTGTTCGGCGCGAGGGCGAAGGGGATGTCTTGTACTGCCCGGGCGGTCTCCTCGTCGGTCGCTTCCAACCGAATCTCACCCTCCTGCCAAGTTGTATGATCGGTCACC
>CACOUL010000082.1 GCA_902630355.1 Planctomycetaceae bacterium | reverse complement strand
ACATCGGTAAAACCGCGTTCTCCGTCGTTGCGATAGAGTCGGGGTGAAACGCCCGAGTGTTTTTGACCGCGGTAATCGGCCACGATATCGCTCAGGGTGCAATCGTAGGCGGCGACAAACAGGTCGAGGTCCCCGTCGTTGTCGTAATCGAAAAACCACGAAGCAAAACTGGCGCCGATTGGTTCGGCCACGCCGAGTTGGTCGGCAACATCGGTAAAGGTTCCATCTGCGTTGTTGCGAAAGAGCCGATTTTTTCCTGCGTTCGAAACGTAGAGATCGAGATCGCCATCATTGTCGTAATCTCCTGCGGTGACTCCTTTTGCATAGCGATCATTTGTGACTCCGGCGCTGCGGGCGATATCGGTAAACGTGCCGTCACCATTGTTTTGAAACAGTTGCGAAGGAAAGTTGCCCGCGCGCGAATTTTCACGTAGCCGCGACTCGTTGCCGACAAACAGGTCCAAATCGCCATCGTTGTCAAAATCGCCCCAGACTGCGGCCTGTGTGGGACGCGCCGGTTCGGCCAATCCCGCCTGGCGGGTCACATCCGTAAACGTTCCGTCGCCCTCGTTCCGCAGCAGCGAGTTGCGAATCTGGCCATCGTCCAGCAGCCACGCCCCGCGGAGTACCAAAATATCGTTGTCGCCATCGTTGTCGTAATCGGCAGCAATACAGTTCAAACCACCGAGTTGCGTTTCCACTCCCGAGGCGGACGAAGCGTCGCGGAATTGTCCATCGTCCTGTCGGCGGAAATATCGGAGTGGCCCGCGGGGATCGTAGGTCGAGGTAACGATATCGAGTTTGCCATCCCCATCGAAATCGTCGACGATCGCGCCGCCGCACAAATTCATTGTGTCGACACCTAGTTCTGGAGCGACATCTTCGAACCGCTGGATATCGAATTCGGAGCGGAATGCGTTGGGAACAATGCGATAGGCCTCGGGGACCGCTTCGGGATAATCGCCGATGGCCATACTGACCAGATTCAAGAGCCACGCTGCCTCCAGGTCATCAGGTTGCAGTTTCAGCTTGTCGAGCAAACTCCGCCGCGCTTCGATTGCGGGAGTTTTTTCGCTGTGTACGCCACCGGCTTGGAGCGGAAAGATACAGCAGTCGCGATTGTGTTTATTGATGCAGTTATAGACTTCAGCCTGGCGAAGAAAAGTGAGTGCCCGCTTTTGAAGAATCCGGGCCCGCACTTCGGTCGGTAGGTTGGGGTGCATCGAGGCCATCATCGCCAAGCGTTCGATGCTTTGCCGCGCGCTGTCGAGATTGCCGACGCGCAGATAATGCTGCCAGAGTTGATTCTGCAATTGAGCGACCGCTGCCATCGGCAATCGGGGTTGCCCGAGCTTTTGTTCGAGCAGCGCAATCTGCTGTCGACCGAGGAACGGATTTTGGCTTTGCTCCAACCGTTCGGCAATTTGCAAAAACTCGGATTGCTCTCGCGAAGTCGTCGGGGGCAGTTGTTCTGCATCGGTTTCTCCCGCAGGATCGCCCCCGCCATTGCAGGCGGAAAGCAGCAGGGTCGCCAGCGCGAGGCTCAAAATCAATGCAAGGTTGTGGCGACAAGAGGCGTATTTGGTTTGTGGCATGAGCGGCATTTCTCGAGTCAATGGTGCGGCACCGCAAACGGAGGCCGCACATATGGCTTAAACGATTATTGTATCAGATGCGTCGAACGTGTTTTTGCCATGGTCGTCTCGGGCCGCAGTCGGTCAACGTTGCACGATGCCTCTCCGGTCAGACTGTCTAGCGGGTGGCCCAAAACTTCCACCACGGTTTGCGGCCCGTTTGGTCGCTGGTGGCGGCATAGATTTGACAATCGGCGCCCCGCACCTCGTCGAGGATCGGGTACGCCGGGTCAATCGGCCAGAGGTCGAGCGTGGCACCTTCCGCGAGGCAGTCCCGCAATCGCTCGCCGACGTTTTGCAGCACATTTTCAGCATCCTCGGGGTTGCGGAGCACGAGCACCAGAATTTGCGCAGGCTGTGGCATCACGTCGGCGACGTAGCACTGTGGCAGGTGCGCTTCGAGGATGCCGTCGACCTGGGCAACAGTGTGCCCGATCGCCTCAGAGAGTGCTTGCGGCATCGGTTGTGCGGGCGCCCCGAGCATGATTTGAGCGCCGGCCGGAATGTTCATCGGTTGCATGGCTCGCGGTTCCTTATTGCGGGACGTTCATTTCCTGCCAGAGTCGATACACGCCGAGTGCATCGGGGTGCGGGCACTGCTCGACCGGAAGTTTGCTTTGGGCGATGATCAGCTCGGTGGCAGCGGTCAGCGTCTCCATGGCGAAATGACGACGGTCGTCGCGATAAAACGCGGCGTATTCTTCGCGGGTGGTTGCATAGACCAAGCGGTCCGGCCCGCTGTACTCCATGGCCGTCATGCACATGGTGCAGGGGACCGTGATGATATAAAACGTGTAGCCGGCCATGTCCTCTCCGGCCGTGCCGTTGGTGCCGTCGACCGGTTGGTTGGCGGTGTGCAAAAGTTGGCTTGCCTGGCGGATGGCCAGCATTTCTGCGTGGGCCGTGGGGTCGCCGGTCTGAGCGACCGCGTTGGCCGCTTCGGCAAAAATCACCCCGGTTTCACTTTCGGCGATCACGCAAGCAAAGGGCCGGCCACCTTGTCGCACGTTGAGTTCTGCGAGGTGGATCACGCGCTCGATCAATCCTCGATCATGGTTCACGGCGGCCCCCATTTTAAAAGCAGAGAGGTGGTGCGATGTATCGTACCACGCCTTTGGATCGAAGCGAACTGCTGATGGAGTTCAAAGGTGGGTTGCGCCGTTTTTTATAAACGGGCTCAGCGGCTGCGGGCACCGCCATTTAATTGGCGTTGAGCAGATCCGCCACCACCGCCTCGAGACCGCTCACCACGCGGGCCATGCTGTTGTAGTCGATCTTGTCAATCGTATCGCTCGGTTGGTGATAGTGCGGGTAACGGAAGGGTGCGGTGTCGGTCACCATGATCGCCGGATAGTTGACCTGCCAAAATGCCCAGTGATCCGACCAGCCGATCCCGTCAATATTTCCCGGCACCGCGCCCCCTTCGGACGGAAATTTTGCCTGCTTGCGAAACACACCGATCGATCGGGTCACCAGCTCTTTCGATTCGGTGTTTCCCACAAATGCGATAAAATTGCCGGTGCTCGGATAGGCGGCGCGCAGGGGCGCGGGATACTGCTGGCTGTTCTTTTCATCCGAGTAGTAGCCGATCGTTTCAAGGCTCAGCATGGCCACGACATTTTCATCCTTTG
>CACOUL010000081.1 GCA_902630355.1 Planctomycetaceae bacterium | reverse complement strand
CGAGCCCAAGCGGTGGGGGCGACTAGCGGTCTGACCAAACTGCTCTTCGAACCGGGATCGGAACGACTGCTCGGCGTAGGTCTTGTCGGAAGTGGCGCGGGCGAACTGATTGCCGAAGGAGTCGTGGCCATCGAAATGGGAGTCACTGCGCGCGATTTGGCAGAGTCGATTCACGCACATCCCACGCTGAGTGAAACCTTGGCTTTCGCTGCAGAGGTTCAACTGGGGTTGGCGACCGAGGTCTACCGGCCCAAGCGAAAACCGGTAGGTTAACCCGACCGATTGCAACGATTCGACGGGCAGGATCGTCAAAAACAGTGGAAGATTGCCAAAAACCTCTCTTTACGTCTTGCGATAAACTGGGGAAAATAGAAGACCCGGTTGTTCCCTGGACCATAACTCCCTTGACCATAGTAAGGTAGGTCGGTCGCCGTTCCTGAAGACAACTGAGAAATCGGGGAACGACGACTTCGGTTTCGGTTCCGCCTGAGATTGTCCCAAGTCCCTCCGATCGCGGACGGGTAGGGATTCCCTGACCCCAATTGTTACAGCGAGGAATGATCGCGATGGCCATGGATGTAAAAATTTCCAGCAATGCGGAAGACACGGATCCAGCAGAAACCGCCGAATGGTTGGAATCCCTGCAATACGTCCTGGAACAAAAGGGGCGCGATCGAGTGAGCTACCTGCTCTCGGTGCTCGAAGAGCAGGCGCACCGCGAAGGGGTGGAACTGCCGTTCACCGCAAATACCCCATATCTCAATACGATTCCCATCGAGAACCAACCGGTTTATCCGGGCAATCGCGAAATTGAACGACGAATCAAAAGTATCATCCGCTGGAATGCGATGGCCATGGTGACGCGTGCAAACCGCGATTTCTCGGGAATCGGCGGGCACATTTCAACCTACGCCTCGAGCGCAACGCTTTATGAAGTAGCCCTCAACCACTTCCTGCGTGGCGATTACGGCGATTTTCAAGGCGACCGGGTCTACTTTCAGGGACACGCCTCGCCGGGAATCTATGCCCGCGCGTTTCTCGAAGGACGCCTGAGCGAGGAAAACCTGACCAATTTCCGACGCGAGTTGCGGGAAGCCCCGGGACTTTCGTCCTATCCGCACCCTTGGTTGATGCCGAATTTTTGGGAATATCCGACCGTCTCGATGGGACTCGCTCCGATCATGGCAATCTATCAGGCACGGTTTAACCAATACCTCCGCGATCGTGGCATCAAAGACACGAGTACCAGCAAGGTATGGGCTTTTCTGGGAGACGGTGAATGCGATGAACCCGAAACGCTCGGTGCGATCGGCCTTGCCGTTCGAGAAAAACTCGACAACCTGATCTTTGTGATCAACTGCAACCTTCAACGGCTCGACGGGCCGGTGCGTGGCAATGGAAAAATTATTCAGGAGTTAGAAGCCGTCTTTCGCGGCGCTGGCTGGAATGTCATCAAGGTCCTTTGGGGCGACGATTGGGATCTTCTGCTCGAACGGGATCACCAGGGACTCCTTGCTAAAAGAATGATGGAGGTCGTTGACGGGGAATACCAAAAATACAAAGTTGCTGGAGGCGCCTACATTCGGGAACATTTCTTCGGCAAGTACCCCGAACTGTTGGAAATGGTAAGTAATTATTCGGACGAACGTCTCGTGAGACTTCGTCGGGGCGGGCACGATCCGGAAAAGGTCTATGCCGCATATAAGGCCGCCGTAGAGTGTCGTGGCAAGCCGACGGTGATCCTCGCGAAAACCATCAAGGGATATGGTTTGGGTGAAGCGGGCGAGGGACGCAACATTTCCCACAATCAGAAAAAGCTCAACGAAGAAGAACTGCGAGAATTCCGTAGTCGTTTCGGCATCCCCATTTCCGACGATGATGTCGCCAACATGCCGTTCTATAAACCGGCAGACGACAGTCCGGAACTACAATATCTTCGCGATCGCCGCGAAGCTCTCGGTGGCCCGATACCCGCGCGGAGTACCAAGAAAATAACGCTCGAGACACCCACGCTCGAGGGCTACGAGGAATTCCTTGCCGGAAGCAAAGGTAAACCGATCTCCACAACGATGGCGTTTGTACGCTTACTCAGCAAACTCTTGAAGGAAAAAAGTATCGGTGATCGCATTGTTCCCATCGTGCCCGATGAATCGCGGACCTTCGGCATGGAAGGCCTGTTTCGTCAGTGCGGTATTTATGCCCACTCGGGACAACTGTACGAACCGGTCGATTCGGAGCAACTACTCTATTATAAGGAAGCGAAAGACGGCCAGATTTTGGAAGAGGGAATTACCGAGGCGGGAAGTATGTCTTCCTTCATCGCCGCAGGAACATCCTACTCCTCGCATGGCGAGCCGATGATCCCCTTCTTCATCTATTACTCGATGTTCGGTTTTCAGCGGATCGGCGATCTCATTTGGTGTGCTGCAGACGCAAGAGCGCGTGGCTTTATGATCGGAGGTACGGCAGGACGCACAACGCTCAATGGCGAAGGACTACAACACCAAGATGGACACAGCCTGCTCAACTCGATCGCTTTTCCGACGGTCCGCTCCTACGACCCGGCCTACGCCTATGAAATCGCGGTGATTGTAATGCACGGTATGAAGCAGATGTACCAAGAGAATGAAGATGTTCTCTATTACATCACCTGCGAGAACGATAACTATGTCATGCCGGCCATGGAGGACCCGCAGCGGGTAACGGAAGGCATTATTCGTGGCATGTACCGACTCAAAACTGAATTGGTGGACGGGGCCGAACACCATGTTCAGCTACTCGGAAGTGGGGCAATCCTTAACAGCAGCCTAGCGGCGCAGCAATTGCTCGCCGAAAAGTTTGGCATCTCAAGCACGGTGTGGAGCGTCACAAGCTACACCGAATTGGCGCGTGACGCACAAGCGGCCGATCGCGTGAATCGATTGCACCCGACAAAGAAGAGAAAAACGAGCTATCTCGAAGACCTCATCGCCGATGTTGACGGGCCCTTCATCGCGTCATCCGATTACGTGCGAGCTGTGAGTGAACAGATCAATCCTTGGATTCCGGACGGGCTTTATGCCTTGGGGACCGATGGTCTGGGCAGAAGCGAAACGCGTGAGGCACTCCGCCGACACTTTGAAGTCGATGCGGAAAGCATTGTGATTGCTGCTCTGTATAAACTATCGCTTCTTGATAAAATCCCACGCAAAGCGGTCGATGATGCCATTAAGAGCCTGGACTATGACCGCAACAAAATCGATCCGTATTTTGCATGATCGATACTAGCTATAATGGAAAACGGAAGCAGATACCACAAATTCTCGTAGATTATTTTTCGGATTGATCATGTCGATTGAAGTAAAAGTACCCGATCTGGGTGACGGCCTCGATTCAGGAGACGTCCTAAACGTACTCGTTGCCGTGGGAGATGTTGTTCAAGCCGAACAGGGAATCATTGAACTCGAGACCGAAAAGGCT
>CACOUL010000080.1 GCA_902630355.1 Planctomycetaceae bacterium | reverse complement strand
TTGGAACGGGACGTCGTAAGTCTTCTGTTGCCAGAGTACGGGTGCGTCCCGGTTCAGGGACGATTGTGGTGAACAAAAAGCCGCTGGAAGAATATTTTGTCCGCCAGCAGGACCGCAGTGCAGTGGTTGCTCCTCTTGAGCAAGCGGGCAAGCAAGGTGAAGTCGATGTGGTCATTCGGGTGCATGGCGGCGGAACCACCGGACAATCTGGCGCATGTCGGCTCGGTATTGCACGCGCCCTCGTGAAGTTTGATCCAGAATTGGAAGCGGGACTTCGTGAGGCAAACCACATGACACGCGATGGTCGCATGAAAGAACGGAAGAAACCGGGACTTCGCGGCGCACGCAAGTCGACCCAGTTCTCAAAACGCTGAATGGGCTCTCGGGGGAATACACCCCGACATCCTTTCTTCAATCAACGTCTGGATATCTTCCCCAGGGGAGGTGCGTGCGGTTTCCTCGCACAATCACCTGATTGCTTCCACCCGGCGAATCAAAACAGATCGTTCCGATTCCAAGTTCGTGTGCCTCTGCGCCCGAGTGACCGTAATTTTCGCCGTAGTAAGTTTCGGTGTGCCGCAAAATGTTATCGAAGTATTCTTTACTACGACGCCTGGGATCGGCACCTGCATACCATTCGAGTAGTGCGTCCCGGCGGGCATAAATCTCTTTTCGTGCGTGTTCGCGAAATGACTCTTCCAGGTGACACGGGTTTAAAACTTCATCCCAATGGGCCGAAATATATTTGGCAAACAAGGACGAGTCGGGGCCGAATCCATCGCGAACTCTCCAGAAGCCTCCTTCGCGAACCACAATTGCCGGTTCGATTTTTCCTCGCAAACGGACCGGTTGATGCAGATTCAAATAAAACTTCAAGCCACTGTAGTTCGCCGCCATATCCGCATTGGAGTAAATGGCGGTGGAGGTCATTCCCAAAAAGCTATTTTCAGTAACCCAGCCGCAAAGGTCAGATGCCTTCTGTAAACTCTCGTCGTGCGTATGCCCCATAAGTTGGGCCGCCTGGAAGGCACCGTAATAGTAGTAGCCCATCGCAAAAAAATGGCCCACCTTGTCGGTGCCGAGATAGTGTCCGTGTACCTTGATGGTCGAACTTCGCATAAAGACCAAACGATTCCAGTAGCGCAAATCGCGAAAACGCGCGGCAGGCTGGTAAATACTCTGCGATGCATCAGGTCGATATGCGAGAAGTCGGCCACTGGCGATATCTCGAGCATCGGTTTCGGCAATTTTATGCTCGAGGTTTTCAATCAAAGCCATCGCGGAAGGCAGTTGCGATCGAACGCACCTGGCCAAATTGCCGGGGCTTTGGGCTTTCTCAATTCGGGTTCCGACGGGATCAGGAATCCAAGAATTTTTTGCCGCTTCAATTTCCTGATTCGCTTGCCGAACGCCATCGACGACCACTCGATAGAGCAGTTGATTCCAATAGTCGCCCAGGTCGACCATAGACCGTCCGACCGGCGGGCTGTATTGATCGACCTCGTGCGCACGCGCTTTGGCACAAAAAAGAACCAAAAGCACGCACGCGGCGCGCGCTGTCATCAGGGGGTACTGCATGCGGGGCTTCCTCAGGGAGCGTGCAAATCCGTACGGTGGGCATGCGGCTCGCTTTCCATACAATTTCGTCGTGCCTCCGCCGTAAGATTGGGTATCTTCCCGCGCGCCCCTAGAGCGACTGTAGATACTCCGCTCACCTCGACCACTACTCTTCTGGTAATCGTTAAACTAAAGTTCCCAGGAGAGTGATAGCAGAGCAAAAGTATCGGGCGGGGAGGCATTTCCAACTCGCACTTGCCAGCTTGCTAGCTTTACGTACCTCGCCTTTATGCCCTGTGCCACCGCAATCACCATCAGTGCTTCCCCGCTGGTTGACGGTAGCCTACCGCAGCACTACGCTGCGTGGCTCAACCCCGAGGAGCAACGACCTCGTAGAAGTGACAAATGAAAACTAGGCTCACCAAGGAGAAAATCGAAGATGATCACCGTTGGCATGAACTATCACACGCTCCCAGGCAAACAAACCGACTTCGAGGAGAAATTCGCAGCCGTGATTCAAGCATTGAATGCCGCTGAAGGCCACTCCAACTCTACTCTCTGGAAAGATGTTTCCGATGACGCCTCGTATCTCATCACGAGCGAATGGAGTGACGATAGTGCCTTCCAGGATTTCATTCAGAGCGACGCATTTCGTGAGGTCACCAACTGGGGCAAAGAGCAGATTCTCTCAGATCGCCCGCGACACAAAATCTACAAACACTAATTCCTCGCCGTGGAAGCCTTGTAAAATTGCGTTAAATCTTTTTTAAGCTTTTTTAGCGAGGGTTCGTGGACATACATCATATGGCCCGCGTCGTAGTACTCGATCGTTACATTTTTGTGCAGTTCCGCTCGCAAGCCCAAATGGTCAAACGTGTACTCGGAACCGAAGAAGGGAGTGGCTAAGTCGAAATAGCCGCTTGCCACGAAAACCCGCATGTGCACATTCTTGGTCATCGCTTCACTCAGTGATTTTAGGGTATTGGCATAGCCGTTGATAAATCGATTGTAATTCCACGGCCGGACGCTATCGGTAATCACTTCGTAAGGAATGTCTCGCTTGACTTTCAGATCGTTCTGGAGGTAGTGATACAGCGTTGCTGTGTAGGGCGCAAAAATGGCAACGGCACTCGGATCGTACCCGGCCCTACTCCCTGCTGGATTGGGATCGATGCCGACAAAGCGACTGTCGAAGCGGCCGACAACGCGCTGCTTTTCTTTGAGAAGATTCTTTGCGAAGGTGTAACTGTCGACACGCAAGTCGTGTTCGCTGATGAAATCGGCTGGAAGGCCCGTCAATTGTGCCATGCGTTCCACCATCTTTTCTCGAGCATCCCCTTCCAAAGCATCGCCCATGAAAAGAGCCTGGCTGTAATCCTTCATGGCGAAAGACCGTGCTGCTTCAATTGTCTTGTGGAAATCCTTTTGTAAATCTGGTGGCAATTTCCCATGGTGCCACGCAGTTGCCGTGTAGGTTGGCAAAAAAAGTACGAAGGGCAAATCGTTATTCCGATTGAATCCGATCGTGGCAAAATCGAGGATCGAAGAAACGAGTACGATCCCATTCAGGTCCATGTTGTACCGTTCCAACAGATGTGCCGAGAGACCTGCAGCTCGCAATGTTCCATAACTCTCGCCAATCAGAAATCGCGGAGACTGCCAACGGTTGTAGCGTGTGGTGTAAAGGTGAATAAATTCGCCCACCGATTTAATATCTTCTTCGAATCCATGAAACTGCTTTTTATCCTCGCCAGCCGCAGGGCGACTATAGCCGGTGCTGACAGGATCAATGAAAACCAGATCCGTTTGATCAAGTAACGACTCGGCATTCGGCACGAGCTTATAAGGCGGCTTACTGGGCAACGCATCATCTCGAATGGGAACGCGACGGGGTCCCAACATCCCTAAGTGCAGCCAGACTGAAGAAGACCCGGGGCCGCC
>CACOUL010000079.1 GCA_902630355.1 Planctomycetaceae bacterium | reverse complement strand
AACCGGATACAAAGTTCCAGCGAACTAATTCATGTATCGGGCACATCGTCTTATCACAACTTCTCTACACCGCTAAAGCGGCGCTACCAGTAGTCGATCTGATGGGCCTGAGATATTCGACATCGGATTGATCGCAGCAAAGGGAACCCGGCCTATTGAAACTGCTGCAATTGCTGCAAAACCTTTGGCAGTTCGGGGCCGATATGATCCTTGACGCCGCGACCCTCCTCCAAGCGATCCTCCACATCCCAACCTATTTCTTCCGAGTCGATATCCCAATACTTTTTTCGGTCAGCCAACGGCGGTGGAGACAACGGCCGGATGAGGCGAAAACCAATGCCGCGGGCCGGATCGGTCGTAAACCACCAGGGACTTTTGGGTAGATTCGGATCTTCCTCCTTCCAGTCCTCATCTGCCGAAGCCATCCGGGCTGCCGCGCGACACGCCGATGCCGGACTTTCCCACGAGCCACCGCGCACCACGCGAGGAAAGACCTCTACAGGCCAACGCACCGCACCATCCTTCAGAAAGCCCTCCTCACCATAAGCATCGAGAACCCACTCGGCCACGTTACCATGCATGTCATAGAGTCCCCAGGCGTTGGGCTTTTTGGTCCCTACGGTGTTGAGTTGTGATTCTGCATTGTCGGCATACCACGCATATTGATCGAGTGCTGCCGGATCATCACCAAAATGATAAGCCGTCTTGGTGCCCGCTCGGCAGGCATATTCCCATTCGGCCTCGCTCGGAAGACAGTAGAACGTTGAGGTCAATTTGCTGATCCACTTCGAGTATTGCTTTGCAGCATACTGCGTCATCGTTACCGCCGGTTGATCCGGTTCACTTCCGTATTCGTAGGTGATATCGGGTTCATACAATTCGGTGGGCGCGGTAATTGCATCGACATCTTCGGGCAAACGCTCGAGGTGCTCGCGGAGAACATCTGCACCTGCAGCCGCCAACTCGGCACTCAACTTTTCGGCCTCCTGCTGATCGGCCAATCGGTATCTCAGCCCTTGAATTTGTTTCAGCTTGGAATAGAGGCCCATGAAAGCTTGATATTCACCCCACGTCACCTCGTGGACACTCATCCAAAACGGCTCGATCGTAACCGTTACCTGAGGGCCCTCGTCCGCACTTCTGCCGCTTTCCGTGGCAGGACTTCCGAGCAGAAATGTTCCCCCGGGAATAGGAACCATTTGAAAACTCTGTTCCGTTCCCGGAATTTTTTGTGTGTAGGGAACCATAAATCCCTGTGGCGTCTCGACAAACCTTCCCGCATCCGGTTTCTTCGCCACAAGACCCTTTGGCAGGGCTTCAGCCGGAGCTGCAAAAAGCGCTGGCGTTTGCTGAAAAACAGTTTGCAAAAAAGCGGCCAGAGCAAACAGGAGGAGAGTAGTACGCATACCACAGGGAACGACGAGAGACAATGAAATGGAAACGACCACTCCATTATAGGCAATTGGCAAGGACGGCGAGAGTCCGCTCTTATCGAACAGCAGGAAGCGACGCTATCACAACCGGCGGCAGGGGCAGACTAACCGGCTTTTGGCTCTACCGCGAACTTGTCCGCCCAGATTTTATCGTGTTCGCGACCCTCATATGAAGTCGCCCAATGATCGGACATTCTCTGTTCGTATTCATTGCCATAGTTTATTGGCACCGCGGCATGGTCATACGATGACTCGCCAGCATCGGATGCTCGGCCGACAGAACCGGCGGTCTCTTGCTCTTGAGTCAGAATCTCCATCACATCAACACGTCCGGATGTGGATACCAGCGCTCCACCGAGAAGATCGAAGATTGAGGAAATAGCCTCTTCCACCTCTTCCTCATCGTCCCCCGGTGAAGATTCATCGAGGTCTTCTACTTCTTCATCTCCTTCGTCTCTCTCTTCTAACTCTTCCTCGTCTTCACCTTCACTCGCCTCGAGCGGCTCGCCATATTCTTCCTGTACCTGATCTTGTAGATTTTCTTCCTCACTCTCACTTTCACCCTCTTCGACCTTGGATCCGGCAATATCGAGCCCACCGTTCGCCATCGATGCGGGATCGAGAAAAGCCAGCTCAAACCCTCCCTGCCCGGAAAAGATGCCGGGGATGGACATCGGAATACCACCGCCGCCACCGCCACCGCCGCCTCCGGCGTCCGACGCTGAAATGCGAGCGACCGATTGGGAATTTGAGGAACCAGGTCCGCCACCGACCAGCAGAGAGGGGGCAGCCGATGGGTCGAACGTCATCAGCATCGACTCCGCCGGAAGGTAACCCTGGAATACCGTGCGAATCGACGGCTGAATGGTGGTGCCACCTGCACCGGTGCCCACCGTATAAATATTCACGCCACCTCGCATCAACTCACCACTGTTGGTCGTATTCATCTGAACATTGATCGTACTTGCGTCCCCGGCAAACATAATGCCTTGAACGCCGCCCGGCGTGGATGCACTCGCCGGAGTCACCACCAAAGACGCGCCAGGAATACTGCCGACAAGCTCGGTCGGGTTGTTGTCGTAATCGTAACTCACCTGGTTATCGCCGATGGTCACCGTGAAGTTAATCGGATCAAACCAGATGACGGCGACCATCTGGCCGGGCGTCAACTCCAGATCATCTGAAAGATCGTAAACCTGCTCAACGCAGTAGTCGTTCACCGCCCGCGTGACGTCATCCACCTCCTCACCAAATCCAACCGCAATGAGAGGATCCGCAGACGTTCCCACGTCGAGTACACAATCTGTTTCATCCACGGCTCGGACATTGCGACCGATCAGAATTTCGTCGATCGTGACATCGTTGACAACAAGGTCGTGTATCGGGGCGGCCGGTCTGATAATGGGTTGACCGGGCACCGGGGTCGGTACCGGTGTTGTCCGCTGACCCGACAAGTACGCTTCGAGTTGCGCCAAAATTCCATTGGCCACATCGTCGGTCAAGTCCTGCTGCTCCTCTTCGATCGCACGGCCTGCAAAGCGAATCCCACGCGGCGCAGAGAACTCAGAGGTGCCCGCACTCGCCGATGTTGCAGTGGCCACAATCCGAGCGGCTAGATCCGGATATTCGTCAACCTCGACCGCGAGCGTTTTTCCACCGTTCTGAAAATCTTCCGGGGTATAAAGATCGGTCCCCAGGAACTCGCCACCTTCACGACGACTTTCATCCGCACGGTAGAATTCAATTCTGAGCGACTCCTGGACCGCATCTGTATTGGTGGGTACCGAGTAATCGATCTGCACGGTGCTGCCCACCAATTCGATGCGCGAGATGACCGGGGTATTGATAAGCTCATTGGCGCCCGTGTCCTCATCGACCGAACCATCCTCTATATCGTTGGGAGTAAAGCCGTTGCGACCCAAGTCGATCCCCATTCCGGCATTCTCATAAAATGCGTTGGTGTTGATCTGATTAATCGTTCCGACTTCCACCGAAATCCCGTTGCCGCCGTTGTAGGCGATAATGTTTTGATCGAGCCCCTCTTCGTCCTGCCCACCGATCAGATTTTGGCTGCCACCCTCGACCCAGATGCCGTCGCCT
>CACOUL010000078.1 GCA_902630355.1 Planctomycetaceae bacterium | reverse complement strand
TTGGGTTGCCAGCCAACCATCTAGACCAGTACGATGGAACCATGCGATTGCAGGTGTCACCGTCTCTCGGACGGGGCAGGGATTGCGAAGAACACTTGAAGGAACATCATCCAAATGATTCATCACTCATGCGACGGCTGCAAACGCCTCATCGATCCGAGTCAAGCGCTCCGCTACGTTGTTCGAATGGAAATTTACGCGGCCACCGACGTGAATAACACCGATGAAAGTGATGACGATCGAGATCACCTCGCAGAAATCCAAGACATCCTTGAGCAGATGGACGACTCGGAGAGCGAGGCGATTGGTGGCGAAGTGTATCAGCAACTGCGGTTCGACCTCTGTCCGCAATGTCGCGAAAAATTCCTGAGCAATCCGATTTCTCGCGAAGCGGTAACGCAACTCGACTTCAGCCAAAATTAGTCGACCCCTCGCGCAGCGGCCGGCACACCCGTGCGTGCTGCTTCCTCGATGGCATGGCGGCATCTTTCCACTGCCATTCGCGTCGCCGAAAGGCGACTCGCTTGAGTCACCGCCTCCGGATTGCTAGAATCCGGCCTCAATCCAAACCCACGTTTCAATCATTCGGAGAGTGCGGGTGCAGACACAAAAAACAACAACCGACCCGTTACGCATCGCCGTGATCGGCGGAGACGGCACCGGGCCCGAGGTGGTCGCCGAGGGGCTCAAAATCCTTGAAACTGTCGCTGCCCGCGACGGTTTTGCCTACGAACTTGCCGAATTCGATTTTGGAGGCGATCGTTACCTGCGGACCGGCGAAGTGCTGCCTGAGGGGGCCGTGGAGGAACTGAAGCAGTTCGACGCCATCTATCTCGGGGCGGTCGGGCATCCTGACGTCGCCCCGGGTATCTTGGAGAAAGGACTGCTGCTGGAGCTCCGATTCCAACTCGATCAGTACATCAACCTGCGGCCGGTTAAACTCCTGCCCGGCGTGGAGACACCGCTTGCGGGCAAGGGCCCGGAGGATATCGATTTTGTGGTGGTCCGCGAAAATACTGAGGATCTCTACTGCGGGGTCGGTGGGTTTCTGAAAAAAGGAACGGCCGATGAGGTAGCCAGCCAGACGGCACTCTACAGCCGCAAGGGTTGCGAGAGGTGCATCCGCTGGGCATTCGAGTACACGCAAAGGCGAAATAACCCCAGGGGCAAAATGCTTACGCTTGTCGCCAAAACCAACGTACTCACCTATGGGCACGATCTCTGGTGGCGAACCTTCCAGGATGTGGCCGCCGAGTATCCCGACGTGAAAGCTGACTACAATCACGTGGATGCCTGCTGCATGTGGATGGTGAAAAACCCGGAGTACTACGACGTGATCGTGACCACCAACATGTTTGGCGATATCATCACCGACCTCGGCGGCATGCTACAGGGCGGTATGGGCGTGGCTGCCGGCGGGAACATCAACCCCGAGACGGGCGGCACCAGCATGTATGAACCGATGGGTGGCAGTGCCCCCAAATACACGGGGCAGGGGGTGATCAATCCGATTGCCGCCATCAACGCGATGGCAATGCTCCTCGATCAGGCGGGATACAGCCAGTCAGCGGGTAGTATCGATCGTGCCGTCGCGAGAGTCACGGGAGAGAAGATGCAGAGTCAATCGGCCGGCAAGATGGGCTACAGCACAAGCGAAGTGGGTGATTTGGTCATTGCCGCACTCGGGTAAACCTGTAGGCCGGTACCGGCTCTCAAAGACAAAGAAAAAGCCCCGTGGCGGCAGTGCCGCTACGGGGCCATTGGTTTCTACCGGTTTCTTCTAAGGGACACACGCGACCCAAAGACTACTCTGCGTAAACTGCTTCCCTTCCGCTGGCAGTGCACAACGCTCGCCATACACTCGCCGAGGTATCATTGGTGTACTGCGCCGTGTGCGCGTCACCGAAGACGCATACAACCACATCGCCGTGCATGGAGCGGAAGTGCGTATCCCCATCATTACCGAGCCCGGTGCCACCATTGTTTGGCGGAGCTGATGCCGCACCGGCATTTGTTCCTCCACCCGCCTGGGAATAATCGCCGTTGATGGTGGTTTCACTGTAAAAAATCGTGTTCGTCGCGCCATCAAACTGGTCGATCTGCCCGAGACTCGCGCGGGCACCGTTTCGGAACGGACCTTCGCCCTGCGTGATCGTCCCGCCATTGCCATCGTCGGTATTGGGTGCCGTGTACCCTTGGGAGCCAGAATTATTGAAATAAGCCGCATCGGAGCCGAAATTCTGCACGTAGTTTGTATGACTCGATCCGTCGCTGGCACATTTCAAAATGGGGAGTTCGACTGCCGCACCACCATTAATGATTTGCGAATAAGCGTTCTTTGCCTGAATGAATGGCAACAATTCAACCATGCCGCTCGCGTGATGATTGGTATCGGCAGCCACATCTGTGCCTCCATCCGATGGGGTATATCCCGAGTTGATACCCATCGGAAGCAAATCTTTGTTCTGCGACGCATAATTAAGCGATGCCATTCCAACGTTTTTGAGATTGTTGGTGCAATCGGTCCGGCGAGCACTTTCTCGCGCGGAGTTCATGGCGGGCATCAGCATACCGGCCAGAATACCGATAATCGCAATCACTACCAAAAGCTCCACCAACGTAAAACCTGCGTGCGCGTGCCTCGCTTTGCCAAACTTCGTCATTGCTTTGCTCTCCGTCTTAACTTCTGTTCCGCAGTGTGGGATTAATCGTCTATGAAAACTCAAGGTCGTCACCCTCGCGTGACACCCGAGAAGGCCGCGACCGAATGGCTGCGAGCCACGATCTCCAGTATACCGATAAATCATAAAAAACCGCAACTAAAATCTTCAAATTGCAGCAATTCGAGGCTTTTAAGCCGGCGCAGTCACGCCTCTTGAGTCGCCCACGCACCCAGTGATTAACACCCCACCAGTGGCGTGCAACAGCCACCAATAGCCACCAATAGCCACCAATAGCCACCAATAGCCACCAATCATCAACTGTGCATCAACTGTGCATTCTCACCAGCGTTTCGTCCCCCACCACAATTTCGGCTTCCACTGCCGCCAACGCTTCGAGTCGGCTGGCAACTACTTGATCGGGAGCAAATGTACGCGCTAACCGCACATAGGTCGTGTGGTGGCGGGCTTCCGATTCAAAAAGCTCGCCATAGAAGTCGGTAAGCTCAGTGTCATCCAGTCCATCGCGGAGAACCGCAAAACGTTCGCAAGAACGCGCCTCGATCAGCCCGGCCACTAACAGCCGATCGACCGCCCGCTCCGGCTCACTCGACCGCACGAGTTGATTGAGCCGTTTTCCGTACGTAGAGGGTTGCTGACTGCGAAAAGCAATGCCGCGACGCGCCAGCAGGTTACAGACAAGCTCAAAGTGTTCGAGTTCTTCGGCGATTATTTCCGTCATCTCTCGACAGAGTTCCTGTCGCGTATCGTAAGCGCAGAGCAGATTCATCGCCGTACGGGCTGCTTTTTTTTCGCAGTGCGCATGATCGATCAAAACCTCATCCAGATTCTGCCTGACCCGTTCGAGCCAGCGAGGCGAAGTGGTCGCGTGGAGTCCGAGCATCGGTCTT
>CACOUL010000077.1 GCA_902630355.1 Planctomycetaceae bacterium | reverse complement strand
TGACCCGGCAACGCCGGGCCTTGCGGCCACGATTTGTTGGTTGGATCGATGAGTTACAGCCGAATTGGCAAAATCTACGCTAGCGAGAATGATAAAAAAAATATGCCCGCCCAGCTTTGCGGTCGTAGGCGATGTTGATGCCACTATCTCCATCGACGCGCGTGTATAGGATGCCGTCATTGATGTCAGCGTAGTGAGCTGCGTCTGACCCGTGTAGGTAGGCAGTGTAGCGGAGAATGCGACAGTAGCCCTCGGTCTCAAGGTTAACAGGATATGTACGAGCCCATTCATGGAACGAATCTTCGTCCGTGTCGAACTCATACAATCTACTCGGGCCGAGTGCGCCATGGATAAAGTAACTCACGTTGCTCGCATCATCAGGAAGCCCCGAAATTGGTGCATCGGCACGCGAGGCATTAGTGCCAGAGCTGTCTCGGAAAAGCGGAATGCACGACAGGGTTATCGCGCAAATCAGGACAAGCAGCAAAAGCGACTTGAGTCGGAAGCGAAACCTGCCAACTCGCTTTGATTGCCGTGCGAATGTCGGTTCGACATCGACGTTCATGGCACTGGCTCAGTCGAAGGAATGAGTACAACCAATGGTGGGTGTGGCCGTCACCGCCCACACCGGGTTTTAAAAGTTAAATCACACACTCATTGTATGGAAACATGAGAATTGTGCAAAATCAGCGAAGGTGACCCGGCGAAGCCGGACCTTGCGGCCACGACTTGTTGGCGGCACACGCCATCATGAATCAAGCTGGGTAGCAGTCTCTGATTCTGGATGTTTGGCAACTTGCTCAATGGCGTTAACCAGGCAGTCTCTTGCGGATTCGGGGTCGCTTGGGAAATATTGCTGAATCCAGATGTAAACGATCATTTTGGCTTTATTGATCGATTTTGCCCTGGCGTTTTTGGAGTTCCAATTGGCAGATTTTCCCAATTGTGAGACCAGGCCCGTTGATTGCCTCCCATATCCTCGTTTGATCGTGGACATAAGCGTTTAACGCAGGCACAACTTCATTGCCTCGCGACGATATCTCGTCCTGAATCGCAATGTTCGCCATGTATTTGTAATAGTATTCGTATTCACCATATTCTTTTTGGTGGCCAGTTGGAATAAAAGCGGCAATTAATTGTTCCGAATCAAGGCGTCGGAGTTTCGTTTTGAATTTCACGACATCTCGCTTCGCTTTTTCAAGCCCATTTATTCCACCGCTATTCTTGGTGTCTTCATTTTCCTCACGGATATCTTGCTGCCGTGCTTGTTGGCGATCATTAGAGTCGTCGTTTTGCGATACGGCGACCGGATCGGGTGGAAGGCTTGCTGACTCACCGGGACCGCGATTGCATCCCAAGATGCAGGCCAAAACGAACACACCGAAGAGTCGTTTCATAGAACTGCCAATGGTGGGTGTGGCCGTCACCGCCCACACCGAGGATTAAAAGTTAAGTAACACACTCATTGTATGGAAACATGAGAATTGTGCAAAAACAGGGAAGGTGACCCGGCGAAGCCGGGCCTAGCGGCCACGATTTGTTATGTGCCGTAATGTGGTGGCCACGGTTTGTCTACGCTGTACGCGTCACGCTGCTCAGGATCAGCCATCAACGGAGTCTTTGTTAGGATGAAACGTTTAATTACTCCAGGCAGAGTAATTTCGATTTGCATTTCATAATCTGGGTATTCGTAGAATGCGATGGATTCATCGTCGTCTGTATCCATCCAGTACCATTCCCCAAAAATGCTCGCCAAATCATTGCGCGTCAACTGGTGTATATCCAATTGATTGTTCTTCCACTGAGTCGTGCCGCGATAAGGTCGAAAGTCGTTATCCTCGTCGATAAACACGATCATGTATCCACGAAATGTGCCGTCTTCGGCGTGATCTACAGCGATCCCTAAATCGAAGTAGCAGAGCGTCCTGAACTGGGAGCCGTCATTTCGGCCGAGAAACGACAGACGATCGAATCGGGAGCCAAGTGTGATGCCATTCAGCGACGGTGCATCCAATGCGGCAGACAGGTTCAAATGCGGCGATCGACGCCAATCGTTTGTTGGATTGCCGCGGCGTAGTATGAAGTCAAACACAGTGAGGCACGTAATGGTGGGTGTGGCCGTCACCGCCCACACCGAGGATTAAAGTTAAGTAACACACTCATTGTATGGAAACATGAGAATTGTGCAAAAAAGCGAAGGTGACCCGGCAACGCCGGGCCTTGCGGCCACGACTTGTTGGCGGCGTGAAATTGAACTGCGTGGGCGATTGCATGCGCTCGGGGTCAGATAAGGTTGGTGGCAGTTTTTTTACCCCTCTCAATCAATGAGTCCTGACCCTTTTATTCTTCCTCACACCCTGACCCTTTTCTTTTTCATCACTCAGTCGGTGACTGACCCGCCTGCGCTCCCTTGGTTGTGCCACCTCGTCGCTCTCCTACCTCCCGTATTTTTTTCGAAAGCTCAACAAAATTTGACTTTGAATTCTTGAACGCCTTCTCGCCTGATAGGCAATCAAAAATGTCATCGCTCAATTTTATTCCGTGGCTCCCTGTCCATTCCTTTAAAAGAGTCATTAACGGCCAAGAATAGAACATTGTTTTGCCCGACCCATAAGCAACTCCACAGGAAAAACCATCCGCGTAAGATACCCCAATAATGCACTTATGTTCCTTTGATTCAATAACCATAACACCTAAAAAATCACCGCCCCCTGCTGCTCCATCACCAGGTTCTAAATCAGCAACAGCTGGACGAAAGCAACTCGCTGTACTGATTGCGTTCTTGAGTAAAAGCAACATTTTTGCATCATCAATTATCACATCCAGCGGTTTTCCATTGTTTTGCTGAGTAAAACCATAAACACGGCACTTGGATATTTCCTCATCCTTGCTTGCCAAATACGACATTGTTTTCCAATTTCCGAATCCGATAACTGAACCGGCAATAGATATATTTTCGCGAGTTCCAAGCAATTCTTCAGGCAAATTCACTTGGGCGACACCTGCACGCACGACAAACGCAACAACGAGAATCAGCAGCAAGAGAGCCGGCAGAATTTTGCTGTACAACTTCATAGAACTGCCAACGGAAGGTTTTTACGACACCGCCCTGAACGAAGCAGGCGATGTCTGAAGTAAAGAGAATTGTATCAAAGCCATAGCCCGTTGCCAAAAGAACCAAGGTGTGCCAAAGGCCTCAGCGTAAAAACCATGTTAGAGGCCGCGGACCATCAGTGGAAATGTGCGAAGTAGTATGCACGATCCGTAGTGGAGTCGAATACAGCGTAAACACCGCGATCCTCGAATGACCATGAGTAATACAGCCCATTGTTCACCGTAATCGAATCCGGCCCGTTAAGTTCGGAAGAGTAAGCGTTGTACCGCGTAATCGAAACTGGCGTGGTGATTTGCTCGAGTTCTGTATTTGACGCGTTCGATTCAATAGAACCGATGCCGTCAGCCACCCATTCCCGAAATGACGTTTCGTCTATGGTGAATTCGTACGCGATCGTGCCACGGAAACCTTGGTAGAATGAAACGTCGGTTGCATCGGCAGGAAGGCCAAACGGAGCCTCGGCGAC
>CACOUL010000076.1 GCA_902630355.1 Planctomycetaceae bacterium | reverse complement strand
CCAGCGATACGGTCGATGTGACCGATGACGAGGCGGGTGCCCTGTTCTCCATCGCCGCCAACAGCGCAGTGAAAGCGGAAGGCAATTCCGGAAATACGAGTTTCACTTTCGACATCACGCGCAGTCTCCTTACAAGCGGGAGCGAAACGATCGATATCGCCCTGAGCGGTTCCGGTACAAACCCGGCCGATGCCGATGACTTTGCGGGGGGAGTTTTCCCGAGCGGTTCGATCAGTTGGCTGCCGGGGGAAACCACAAAAACGCTCTACTTCTGGGTTGAGGGCGACACGGACCTGGAGCCGGACGAAACATTTGTTGCCACGCTCAGCAACCCCTCGAGCGGCGCAATCGGTACCGCAACGGCGACGGGAATTATCCAAAACGATGATGTCAATCTCGAACTCTCGCTGGTGATCAGCGATGACTCGATCTCGGAAGCGGCAGGCGCGGCAGCCACCACCGCCACCGTCACGCGAAGTTATACAGTGGGAGATCTAGTCGTTAATCTCAACAGCAGCGACACGAGTGAAGCGACGGTCTCGGCGACGGTGACGATTCCGAACGGACAGAGCAGCGCCACCTTTGATATCGCGGCAGTCGACGATGGTGATGTCGATGGAACGCAAACAGTCACCATCACCGTTTCGGCACCCAGTTATACCGGCAGCAGTGACACGCTGGATGTGACCGATGATGACGTCGGTGGCGGTACGGGAACGGGACAGATTGGCGGCACCATCTGGAACGACACCAATGGCGACGGCGTTTACGATGGAAGCGAATCGCCGCTTGAGAGCTGGTTCGTTTTTCTCGATCAAAATCAAAACGGCACGCTCGATTCGAACGAGGCGGCAATGCAGACGGGCGCGGACGGAAGTTATCTGTTCGAAGATCTCCCCGATGGAACATATTACGTCACCGAAATACTACCCGCAGGCTGGACACAAACATCGCCAAGCGGTGGGGGCTCAAAATCGACCGTGGCACTCGGGTCGGTACAATTGATCGGTGGATCTTTGGTTGATGAATCATCGACATCGACCGCTGAGACTCTGGGACAAAACGAATTTTCGACCCTCGGCATGCGGCCCGGACTCGGCATGGGCGACGCCGGTGACTTCACGACCAGTTCGGTCCAGTCCGGTAGCTTAATGAATGCCGATGATTTCCGCGCCGACCCCTTATTCGCCGGATTCGACGGCAGCGGATATGCCACGGTGATCATCGATTCGGGTGCAGACCTCGACCATCCCTTCTACGCGGACCGTTTGGTTTACAGCTACGACTTCAGCGGTTCGAATGATGCCGATGCCTCCGATGTCGACGGGCACGGAACCAACTGCGCCGGGATTGCCGTCTCTTCAGACTCCACCTACACCGGTACCGCGCCCGGTTCGGATTTGATTGTCTTGAAGGTCTTCACCGATGCGGGGGGCGGCAGTTTCGCCGATATTGAAGAAGCACTGCAGTGGGTCGTGAGCAACGCTGAGACCTACAACATTTCCTCGATCAACATGTCGCTGGGGGACGGAGGTACCTACAACAGTACGCAAACGAGCCAGCTAAGTGACGAGTTGGCGAGTCTCGTGACCCTCGATGTGATGGTGATTTCTGCGGCCGGTAATGAATATACGACGGCTGGAACACCGGGTATCTCGTACCCGGCAGTCGATCCCAACTCGCTATCGGTGAGTGCGGTCTGGGATGGAGACAATGGCGGTCCCTGGAATTGGGGCGGTGGGACAACCGATAACACCACGGCCGCTGACCGGGTGACAAGTTTCTCCTCACGTAGCCCGACCCTTACCGATATTTTCGCGCCTGGGGCATTTATCACCAATGCGGGCCTCGGGGGCGGTACCTCGAGCCTTGCGGGTACTAGCCAAGCCGCACCCCAGGTGGCGGGAATCGCCACCGTGGCACAGCAACTGGCCGATGCTACCCTGGGCCGTCGGCTCACACAGGCTGAATTTCGCTCGTTGATGCAATCGACTGGCGTCACGATCAACGATGGGGATGACGAAGACGACAACGTCACCAATACGGGGGCAAATTATTCTCGAATTGATATGCTGGCTCTGATGCGGGGCATCTTGGCAACCGCCGCCAGCGGAAACCAGATCTACAGCCCTGCCCTGGCGGAAGGAAGCAACACGGTCACGGGGCTGAATTTTGGAAATCAACTGACGAGTTCACCGAAGTTGGCAGCAACGGCAAGCGGTACCTCAATCATGCCTAGTGCAGCCGCAGGGAAAGATACGTTTTCGATTACAACTGCCACATTCGCCGACCTGAGCCAGAAAGGCACAAGCGATCGGCCACAGGCGACTGCCCGCGCAATTCCTACCGAAATGCTCGTGGGACAGCAGCCACTGAGCCGCCTTGTCGATACGATGTTTGCGGCTGATGCACCGGCCCCCTTGGCAACCGAACCGATTCAAAGTGACGCGGCAGTTAATAGCTCGAGCCCCCAGGCTCAGGTGATCGACTCGCTCTTTGCGGTGGTTGAGGGAACCTGGGATGCAGAAAGTGTAGAACGACTGCTTGAGCAGCAGCGCGATCCGGTCGAGGATGCAGAGGCCGCTCTCTGGCCGGCAGACGAAGCCCTCGACGAGTGGCTCGGTTAAGTCTCGTGCGTCTCACTTTCGTTATCGAATCCGTTATCGACTCGTAGCATCAGGTTCGGTGCGTGTGGTATGCTTCGGCCCGGCTACTCACCCAAGGAATCATCCGATGAAACCGTTGCTTCAGTTCCTCGCAAGCATCACTGTTTTCATTCTTGCAGTTTCTGCAACCGCGGAAGATAAAGGTGTTCTCGCCGGTGCAGCCGAACAGGAAATCACACCACCGGAAGGAATCGAAATTCACGCCGCACGGCCCAACGTCGGCGTCCGCGATCCGCTGTTTCTCCGTGCCCTCTTGCTCCAGGATTCCACAGGAACTTCGGTTGCGATCATCACGGCCGATATCATTTGCTCTGGATTTGCCGCGATGGACGAACTCCGTGAGCGAGTGAAACAAAAAACGGGCGTTGATGAAGTCTGGTTCAATTGCAGCCATGCCCACTCGTCGCGGTGGTTGCGGGCAACACCTCCCACAGATAACCGGTGGAATGAGGAGATGATCTGGGACGAATTTTATGAACATCCGCTTCGGGAGAACCCCGAGGAAGCGGCATGGAATCAAAAAGTGCATCGAGCGGCTGTCGAAGTTGTTGCGGAAGCAAAAAAAAGACTGCGCCCTGCAACGCTGCACGCAGGCCGGGCACCAGTGCAGGTCGGTTTTAATCGCCGCATCACCGATGCAAACGGCTGGACTTCGATGGGTGTGAATCGGGACGGAGCGGCCGTCCCGTGGGTCAATGTACTTACGGCGAGTGATCCGAAAACGAAACTGCCCTTCGCCGTACTCTTTGAACATCCGGCCCATCCGGTCACCGTACCGCCGGGAAACAATCTTGTGAGCGCTGATTTCCCCGGGACAGCCGTTGCGAGAATCCGCCAGCAACTTGGCGATGATGTAATTGCCATGTATGGGCAGGGCTGCTGTGGGAATATCAATAGCTTTCCGCTCCGTACCTCCTTTGCCGATGCCGACGCTGCGGG
>CACOUL010000075.1 GCA_902630355.1 Planctomycetaceae bacterium | reverse complement strand
GCCGGCTCGCCTTCTTTTGGTTCGATCTTCCCCCAGGGCTCGGTAAAGCCGCCCGTACCGAGACCCAGAATCAGCTTCCAGTCGCCCCGGCGAATCGCAAACATCCCACGACCCGAGTGATGCACAATCGCATTGCGGACCGGCTTATCCTCCTGCCAGAGAGGCAAGAGGTTGAAACTGTCTTCCCCTTCGTCCCACCCGAGCGGCCGGCCGAGGACGGAGGCAAGGGTGGCAAAGACATCGGTCAGACAGCCCAACTGACGGCGAACCGTTCCCGGTTCGATTTCACCCGGCCAGCGAATAACGAACGGCACGCGGTGCCCACCCTCGTGGATATCGGCCTTCTGTCCGCGGAGGTAGAGATTGCTCAGGTGGTCATACTGCTTGATGTCCTGCGGCAACCAGTGTCCGCCGTTGTCAGAGGTGAAGATCACCAACGTGTTCTTACTGAAACCCTTCTCATCGAGGGCCCCTAAAATCTTGCCGACCGCATCGTCGACCATCACCGTGAAATCGCCATAGGTACCCGCCCCGCTTTTGCCCTCAAAAGGGGCCGTCGGTGCCCAGGGCGTATGCGGCGCCGAAAAGGGCACATAGATGAGAAACGGATTTTCATCCGTCTGCTGGTGGATGAAGGCCACAGTTTTTTCGGCCGTCACGGGAAGGACATCGATATGACGGAAACTCGGCGCGATTTTGCCGCCCACAATGTACCCCTTGCCGCCGAACCGGATGTAGTTGCTCGATTCGATCTGTTCGGTTGCCTCCTCGACGACGCGGGTATCGTCCACGTAGACGTAGGGTGCCATGTCGAGTGAGGCCGGGATGCCATAAAAATGGTCGAAGCCGACCGAGAGTGGGCCGGGAGTCAGCGGTTTGCTGTAATCGGTCTTTTCTCCTGAACCGAGACCGAGGTGCCATTTGCCGAAGACGGCCGTTCGGTACCCCCGGCTTGCAGCCAATGAGGCGACGGTCGCTCGGCCTGGTTCGATCAGTGCCGTGCCGTAACCGAAAAGCACACTCTCCTTCAACCTGGTCCGCCAACAGTAGCGTCCCGTCAGCAGCCCGTAACGGGTGGGTGTGCACACGGCCGAGGGCGAATGCATGTCGGTCATCCGCAAACCCTCGCGGGCAAGCCGATCGATGTGGGGTGTGGGGATTTTCGAGTCTGCGTTATAGCAACCGGGATCCCCGATCCCCATGTCATCGGCGAGGATCAGCACGATGTTCGGTAGCTCGGCGCCCACCGCCGCCGGTCCGGTGTTGCCGGAGAGAACAAAAGAGACTGCGGCAACCAATAGGACGGATCGCATGGGCCCACCTGCTTTTCAGAAGACAACGTTTGCCAAAGACCGCACCGATGCGAACTCAGCGGCACGTTCCAACTCGCGACACTGTAAAAAATTCCGTCGGGGTCGGTCCAGTCCCGAACGCACCCGCCGGAGGGCATTGCGGCAGAGAACCGAGCATGGCCCCGAAGAACGTAGAGAAAAGAACGCAGAGAAACGGCCGAGTTTGAGCAAATGGCAATCGATTTGCTTACAAAACAACAAAAAAACGTGTTAATTTCTTGCAAAAGTGCCAATTTTCGCATAGAATCGCGCGCGGGCGTGAGCTGTGGATCGATCCACACCATAACGCTGGGTTTTGAGGCGAACCCTACAGCGGGCCAAAGGTTGGGATACCACCTCCCTGAGGAACAGATCGGTACAGCCAATGTATGACCTACGCTCCCTCGTTCGCAAACTCTGCGAGCGAACGCTACGAATCGCCCGCCATTCGCAAGTATCGTCTTCCCTCCAACACCCTCCGGAATCGCCTCGCGAGTTGGAACGCCTCGAACCGCGGATCGTACTCTCCGCATCCCCGAGCGGTGTCGAACAGATCCTCCAGGAAGATGCGGAGAACGGGATCGATGCGAGTGGCCTCTGGCAGTCGATCGATGCGGTGCAGATGGCGACCGCCGAAGGGGTCAGCACGCTTTCTCTCGCCGCGAGTAAAAGTTTCACTCTCGATCAGAACCTGCTTGCCCAGCGGCTGACGGCCACACCGCTTGAATTTTCCAGCGCTGCCGGAAGCACCCTCAACCTGCCGTCACCGGCGGGCGGTTTCGAGCAATTCGCGATCTGGGAATCGCCGATCATGGCACCTGAACTGGCCGCCAAATTTCCCAATATTGAAACGTTTGTGGGCCGGGGCATCGATGATCCCACTGCGTCGGTCCGATTGGACTTCACTCCGCAAGGGTTCCACGCTCAAGTTCTCTCCTCGCAGGGAACCTATTTTGTCGACCCGTTCTTTCATCAGCAAGCCGATGGCCCCTACGTCAGTTATTTCAAAACCGATTGCCTGCTCGATGCAGACGATACCTTTGAGTGTCTGTTACACGATGTTGGCATCGATAATCTGCAGGATCACGAAGCGGGCGGGGATCATGCCGGAGGTTGCTGCTGCCCCGATTGTGCAATCACTGTAGCGGTCGATAGCGGTTTTGACGCTGCGGCGTCGGACGACACCAACGGGGACCATTCGGGCGGTTGCTGTTGTCCCGACTGTGGAATCACCGTTTCGGCAGGCAGCGATTTTGACGCCACAGCTGTCAGCGACCAGTGGACGCTCAGCAACAATCGTATAGGCCCCCTGCTCTCGCACGGAACGCAACTGAGGACCTATGACCTGGCGGTCGCCTGTACCGGAGAATACACCGCCTTCCATGGGGGAACCGTGGAAGGCGCCATGTCGGCGATCGTGACGACCATGAATCGGGTCAATGGCATCTATGAGACCGACATCGCGACCCGCATGATTCTCGTCGCCAACAATGACCAACTCGTCTATACGAACGCCTCGACGGATCCGTATAGCAATAACGATGGTTTTTCGATGCTGAGCGAAAACCAGTCGAATGTGGACAGCGTGATCGGCGACGCCAATTACGATATCGGGCACGTCTTCAGCACCGGCGGTGGGGGCGTGGCGGGACTCGGCGTGATCGGTGATTCTGGCTCCAAGGCTCGCGGCGTGACCGGTCAGGGGTCGCCGATCGGTGACCCGTTCGATGTCGACTATGTGGCTCACGAAATGGGCCATCAATTCGGGGCCAATCACACCTTCAACGGCAACAACGGCAACCGCAACGCCAGCACTGCGATGGAACCGGGTAGCGCGTCGACGATCATGGGCTATGCGGGCATCATGGGCAGCGACAATCTACAGTCCAACAGCGACCCCTACTTCCATTCGGTGAGCCTCGATGAGATGGTTGCCGAGATCACCAACGGAAACGCCAATGCGGCCGCGACGATCACCAACACAGGAAACAGCATACCGACGGTGGATGCCGGTGCCGATTACACGATTCCGGCTGCCACCCCGTTTATGCTCACCGCGACCGGCTCCGATGCCGACGTAAGCGATACGCTAACGTACTGCTGGGAGCAACGCGATCTGGGCGCTCAGCAGGGTGTGAACGATGGCGATAATGGGGCAAGCCCGCTGTTCCGATCCTGGAACCCCACCATCAGTCCGGAGCGGGTCTTTCCTCGTTACTCGGACCTGCTCGCCGGAACGACCGCTATCGGTGAAACACTTCCAACCACCAATCGCGACATGAATTTCCGGGTGGTGGTCCGCGACAACCGCGCTGCCGGGGCGGCATT
>CACOUL010000074.1 GCA_902630355.1 Planctomycetaceae bacterium | reverse complement strand
CGAACTGCTTGAAGAAATCGGCCGAGGTAGCATGGGAATCGTATACCGGGCGAAACAAATTAGCCGCCCTCGCATTGTTGCCGTGAAAATTTTGCGTTCAAAATTGATCGATGCAGCTTCGACGGCCCCTGTTTATCGTTTTCAACAAGAGATCAAAACTGTTACGAAGCTACGACACGAGAATATCGTCTGTGTTTTTGATGTCGGCGAAAGCAGGGGACATCACTTTTTCACTATGCAATATGTGCGCGGCCAAAGTTTGGCACAAATGACAGTGCGACGGCCTGTCGACAATCGCATAGCAGCCGAATATCTCGAGCAAATAGCACGCGCAATTCACTATGCCCACCGCGGCGGTATTTTGCACCGCGACCTGAAACCTGCAAACATTATTATCGATGACGACACGGACCGTCCCTTAGTCGCCGACTTTGGTTTGGCAAAAATTTCAGAGGGTGATCGCAGCATCACGGCAATAGGCGAAACGCTCGGTACGCCAGCGTTCATGTCGCCCGAACAGGCGGTGGATGCCTCGCACGCAACGGCGCAAAGTGACATTTATAGTCTCGGGGCCACACTTTACGCGATTTTAGGCGGGAAACCTCCTTTTTTTGCAGCTCGCTCTTCCGAAACATTGCGCCAGGTCGTCGAGGAGTACCCTACCCCGCTTCGTCGACTCAACCCCGATGTCGACAAGGACCTCGAAACGATATGCATGAAATGCCTTCTCAAGGCCCCTGGTTCTCGATACACCACCGCGGGTGAACTCGCTGATGATCTGGGACGCTATCTCAAAGGGGAACGCATTTCAGTTGGCACTTGGGGACAATATGCCGAATGCATTCGTCGCGCAAGACGCAATAAATCTGCCGTTATTCCGATATGCCTCTTTGTATTCTTGCTGATGATCGGTTCCTTCACGCTTGGATATCGATTGCTTGTTGCATCGACCCCCGATCGTCAGGTATCGAATCGGATGAACCGCGCTGAGCAGATGGTGGGCGACGCGATAAACGAACTCATTGATGATTATCCCATCAACGCATCGCAAAAATCATCTTCAGAGCAAGCATTACTCCAGGGTTTTTACGAATATTATGTGGCACTGCTGAACGACTCTGATGACGTCGGATCAAATGTGCAGTTTGAGGCTAATGTCTTGTTGCAAATGGCGCGGATCCAGGCGAGTCGGGGACAATTCAGCGACGCGAAAGATCTACTGCAAACCGTGATCCGACGTTTAAGTGACGCTGGCCTCACCATCAAAAAAGAAGATGGCCAAATCTTGGAAGCAACTTCGCTGCAAACTGCCGATATTTTGGCACACGTCTGGTTTCTTCTCGGCATCCTCGATGAGCAACTCGGAAACGTGGATCTTGCGATGCTCGATTTCCAACAGTCTTTGGAAAACATAAGATATCTTGCGGAGAATTCTCAAAATGAGATCGACTATCGATTACTTGTTGCGCGATGTAATGGAAGATTAGGTGCCATGGCCCTACTCCACCGACGATGGGCCGCAGCAAAAGAATGCCTCGAGACGGCAACAAATGAATACCAGGCACTTCTAAAAAAAGACCCCGACAATGTTTCCGCTTATTCGGGTCTCGCAAATTGTTATTTTCTGCGCGGGAAATGGGAACGAATGCGGGGTAATCAACAGGCATACCGTGAGTACCTTGAGGCATCAGTCCGGGAATTGCAAACCTTTGTCGATAAGCCTCAACGTGTGCATTCTTCCAAGGTAGTGCATCCCCTGGTTACCGGATACCGCGATCTAGGTGATCTTTACGCTCAGCAGAAAGACTATGGCACGGCGATCAAGTGGTACAATAAAGCATTTGATATGAGCCGAAAATCTTTTGTCGCAAGACCTTCCAAAGATTTTCATGCGCTACAAGCCTCCGTATTGACCCGCTGGGCCGACGTGCTCAAAGCATCCGGCCACACCCAAGCCGCCCTTGAAAAATGCGATTTGGCATTAAAGGCCTGGGAGACAATCAACGAACAAGAACCCACCGTCCCCGAGTACCTTTTGCATCAAGCGGTGGCCATGGGGCAATGTGCCCAGATTCGGCGAACACTCGGCGTGAATGGCAACACCCTTCAAAATCTCCAGCGGGCAAAAACGATGCTCTCACGACTTGTACGCGAGCACCCGGGAGAGGCACAATTTTCGAGCGCCCTGGAAAATATCTTGCACCTTCAGCAACAGTTGAAAGACGACGAGGGACACAAGCCCTAATTGGCGGAGACGACGACTGGGTAGCCCACGAAAACTCCCAGATTGCCCATCCCTCCTGTATATCCGAATCGATAAACATTCCTCAAGCCTGAAACTTTCGCTGCCGAAGAAAGATTCGTATCGCCGCGCAGCCACTTTGGCGGCGTCGCTTCGCGAACCGAGGTGTTTCAATGCAGGCAGGCGCTGAACAGAAGACCAAAGGCCGAACGCATCCACTCGGTGTCATGCGCTGGTTTGCCGACAGCGGCGCGGTGGTGATCGACTGGGTAACCGCGGTTGGTGACGTATCCTTTTTCACGATGCAGACCATTTCGTGGCTGATTAGCCGTCTGCCTCGCAAGGAAACCTTGCTGCCGAGTTTCTATCAAGTGGGAGTTCGAAGTCTTCCGGTAGTTGCACTCACGGGCACCTTTATCGGCATGGTACTCGCCGTCCAAAGTTATGCACAATTCGCACACATCGGATTGCAAACCAGACTCGGTGGGGTGATCAACATGTCCTTGGTCACAGAACTAGGTCCCGTCCTCGCAGGGACCATGCTCGCGGGTCGCGTTGGAAGTGCAATGGCAGCTGAGCTGGGAACCATGCGCGTAACAGAACAGATTGATGCACTCACAAGCATGGGAGCCAACCCGATCCATTATTTGGTCGTCCCCCGACTTCTTGCTTGCCTTTGCTTGATTCCCGCCTTGACGGTGGTAGCAAACTTCATGGGAGTCATCGGCGGAGCATTTTATAGTATTTTCATTCTTGATATTGATGCATTTTACTACTGGCACAATTCGCGATCGATCGTTGGTTTGTACGATTTATTCAGCGGAATATTCAAAAGTCTTTTCTTCGGATTTGCGATTGCAATTCTCGGATGCTATCGCGGATTTCATTGTGATCCGGGAGCCGAGGGTGTGGGGCGTGCCGCTACGGCCGCATTCGTACATGCTTTTGTCGTGATTATCGTCCTGGATCTCTTTCTCGGCATCTTTTTGATTGGTCTGCACAAACTGATTTGGCCCGCAGGCAGCCATATTTTCTAAGAAACGACTCGCTCGTAATTTGGTTTGATGAACTCGACTTTGCTCACGCGACCGACGAGGATTCCACTTTTGCGGACCGGCGTTCCTTTGCTGACTCCAGGAGCATTCGCAAAACGGACACGAATGGTTTTTCCTGTGTGGAACATAGAAGGGAAATCACCAAAAAGCACGATGAGAATGGCTGTCAAAATGAGGGCTGAAATGACAACAATGCCGACTCGTGCTTGTGCGACGCGTTCATCCATGATAGAGCCTCAAAAAAATGTACTTAACCCGTATTCGGGCTGTATGATTTCAATGTGTGACATTCCAAGCTAGTCAGCGATTGCCATTTCTTGCAGGCGAGAACTAGCTTCGCCGTTTACAAATTCAGTTACTCGATGGTCCTTTGCACTGTCGATTGCACGGGGCGGTCCAT
>CACOUL010000073.1 GCA_902630355.1 Planctomycetaceae bacterium | reverse complement strand
GCTGAGATACACCTGCTCGGATCCGATCCGATTGTGCAGGCTCTTATCGAACAGGCCTGCCGGCACGGAGCGCGATTGGCACGAGGTGGCGAATTCACGCTACGCGCTTTTTTGGGAGGTCGGATCGATCTGACTCAGGCCGAAGCAGTACTCGGCGTCATCGAATCTCGATCGGCGCGCGAGTGTGAAGTTGCCCTGAAGCAACTGGCCGGGGGTCTGAGCGGCCCTCTCTTGATGATCCGCGAAAGCTTGCTGGAACTTCTAGCCGAGATCGAAGCAGGTCTCGATTTCGCAGATGAAGAGATTGACGCGATTGAGGATGCGGTTCTCGATCAAAGGTTACATCAGGCACTCGAACAAACCACTTCGCTGCTCTGGAAAATCAAAGCGAGGGATAAGACCACGACGTCAGGACGGGTTGTACTTTTAGGGCGGCCTAATGCGGGCAAAAGTAGTCTCTTCAATTGTCTGACCGGAGGAACCGCCCTGGAATCACCGGAGCCGGGGACAACGCGCGACTATCTTGCCCGCCCCCCTTCAACTCGATGGTATGCAGTGCGATTTGATTGATACGGCGGGTGTCGCCGGCGGTGACCCGGACCGAGTAATTCCTGCCGCAAATCGGGCCGTCGACCGCCAGGCGCATGCGATGACCCGGGCTCAGAGTGAGGCGGCAAGTCTCAAGGTGCTTTGTCTTGATGTCACCGAATCGATCGACGGCCAAGAGCGGGAGGCGGTTCGTTTGCACCGGCAAGCGGGCGGTTTGGTCGTGATGACCAAATGTGATTTAGCGACTCTGCCGGCAACTGCAGCAGAACTCGAGTTGCAGGTTGATGTTTTCACTAGCAGTCGCACCGGTGCGGGACTTGAAGAGCTACGTCTTTTATTGCGTGATCGCTTAACGAGAGATTCGGTCGCGGGACAAGCGGTCGTCTCGAGTACCGCCGCCCGCTGCCGCGAGAGTGTAAAAGCGGCAGCCGATTCGGTGGCTGAGGCGATCGGACTTCTGCAGGCGGGATCGGGGCATGAGCTACTCGCAGCGGAAGTTCGCGTTGCGCTCGACGCGCTAGGCGAGGTCAGCGGTGCGGTCTACACCGACGATATGCTCGACCGGATTTTCTCCAAGTTCTGTATCGGCAAATAAACGAATCGCCGGGCTACTGCTACTTGGATTGTACTGCTGCTTGCGCTGCGGCCAATCGGGCAATCGGCACCCGGAAAGGAGAACAACTCACGTAATCGAGTTTGGCCGCGTAGCAGAAAGCAATGCTTGACGGATCGCCACCATGTTCGCCACAGATGCCGCACTTGAGTCCCGGTTTTTTATCCCGGCCTTTGGCGACACCCATCTGAACCAGTTGTCCCACCCCGGTCGCATCGAGCGATTGGAAAGGATCGCGTTCGAGGATTTCCTGCTTCAGATAGTCGGGCAGGAATGTGTTGACGTCATCACGGCTATAGCCAAACGTCATCTGCGTCAGATCATTGGTGCCGAAACTGAAGAAGTCCGCATATTCGGCAACGCGATCGGCTGTCAGTGCGGCACGAGGAATTTCGATCATCGTGCCGACCGGAATATCGAGTTTGCCGCTGTATTTTTTCGCTTCTTTGACTCGAGCAATCGTTTCGGTGGTCAACTGCCGGAGCGTTTCCAACTCGGCGGCCGTGCCGATCAGGGGAATCATGATTTCGGGCCGCGCATCCACTTTTTTCTTTTTGCAGGCGATCATCGCTTCGACGATCGCAGTTACCTGCATCTCCAAAATTTCGGGGTAGGTGACCGCCAGGCGGCATCCCCGGTGCCCGAGCATCGGATTCATCTCATGTAACTGTTCGACGCGCAGTTTGACTTCTGCCGCTTTGATTCCGAGCCTCTTTGCCAATTCGGTCTGACTCTTGATATCTTGCGGCAAAAATTCGTGCAAAGGTGGATCGAGCAACCGCACGGTGACCGGAAATCCCTTCATCGCGTTGAAAATGCCGACAAAATCTTTGCGTTGGAACGGCAGCAGTTTTTTGAGCGCTTTGCGGCGAGCCGCTTCGTTATCGGCAAGGATCATCTCCCGCATCACGAGAATCCGGTCACCCTCAAAAAACATATGCTCGGTACGACAGAGGCCGATTCCCTCGGCACCGAATTGCCGTGCACGCTTGGCATCTCCCGGGGTGTCCGCATTGGTACGCACCCCGAGGGTGCGGTATTTGTCGGACCAGCGCATTAACTTCGAAAAATCACCACTCAGTGAAGGCGAGCGGGTTGCCACCGAGCCGGCCATCACCTCGCCGGTCGATCCGTCGATCGAAACGGTGTCCTTCGCACCGAACTTCTGGCCCGCCACGATGATTTGTTGTTTCTTCTCGTCGATCTGGATTTCGCCCGCCCCACAAACGCACGGCTTGCCCCAGCCTCGCGCCACGACGGCCGCATGGCTCGTCATTCCGCCGGTGCTCGTAAGAATACCGCAGGCGGCGTGCATTCCTTCGACATCTTCCGGACTGGTTTCTTTGCGGACCAACAAGACGCTCTCCCCCGCCGCTGTCCGTTCGGTTGCATCTTCGGCCGTGAAGGCGAGGTTGCCGACTGCCGCACCCGGTGATGCCGGAAGTCCGGTGGTAAGCACTTTGCGTGCCGCTTTCGGATCGAAGGAGGGAAGCAAAAGTTGATTCAGGTCGCCAGCAGGCACCCGGAGTAGGGCCGTTTTTTGGTTGATTAACTTTTCCTTCACCATGTCGCAAGCGATCTTTACCGCTGCGGCACCCGTACGTTTTCCGTTGCGCGTCTGGAGAATGAAAAGTTTACTTTTCTCAATCGTGAATTCGATGTCCTGTACGTCCCGGTAGTGCTTTTCCAACTTTGTCTTGATTTGCATCAACCTTTTATGGACCTGCGGCATCCATTTTTTCATCTCGACCACAGGCTGGGGAGTCCGGATGCCGGCAACGACATCTTCCCCTTGGGCGTTGACAAGAAATTCACCGTAGAATTGGTTTTTCCCGGTGGAGGGATCTCGAGTGAAGGCGACACCCGTGCCGCTATCGTCGCCCATATTTCCAAAGACCATCGTTTGGACATTCACCGCGGTTCCGAGCAATCCCGTGATTTCGTTGATTTGGCGATAGGCAATCGCGCGCGGCGCATTCCAGCTATCGAACACCGCGCGAATGGCCTTTTCCAGTTGGGCAATGGGACTTTGAGGGAAGTTTTCTCGCGTCTGCTTTTTGTACACCTTCTTGTAGGCGTCGACCAATTGCGCTAGCCCCTCTTCTCCGAGTTCAGTGTCCTCCACGACACCGTGCTTTTTCTTGATCCGGTCAAATTCGGCTTCGAAATAATGATGATCTACCCCCATCACGACGTCTCCGAACATATTGATCAGACGTCGGTATGCATCGAGCGCGAAACGGCGATTTCCCGAAAGCTTTGCTAATCCTTCGCATGCACTGTCGTTTAAGCCTAAGTTGAGTACCGTATCCATCATGCCCGGCATGCTCACCGCCGCTCCGGAGCGGACGGAAACGAGCAATGGATTGCTCGACGAACCGAATCGCTTGCCGGTCTCTTTTTCGAGAATAGCAACGTTTCTTTTGACTGCAGCCAGCGTATCGGTCGGAAATTTTTGTCCGGCCGAATTGTAGTCGGCGCACGTTTCGGTGGTGATCGTAAAGCCGGGCGGCACCGGAAGACCGATGCTGGTCATTTCCGCCAGGTTGGCCCCCTTTCCGCCGAGAAGTTGCCGCATCTCTTTGCGGCCCTCGGTGCGGGTGGCACC
>CACOUL010000072.1 GCA_902630355.1 Planctomycetaceae bacterium | reverse complement strand
CACCGGATTGTAGTAACCTCCGTCTCACATAATCCGACACCTCTTGTTCTTGCCCACTGACACCCGGCAAGGCCAGAAGATCCAACAAGAGATCGGTCGCGCGACCCAGGTGAGGCTCCAACGTCTCGACGCAGTTGCGCGCCCTGCCGAATATTTCTTTAGAGACTTGTCGGCGTGGCATAGATGGTGGTGGTTATCCGGTTTACAGTTCGCAGGCGTGAGGATTATCCTAAATTGTGTGCCCGGGTGAGGTAAGGGTGTAATTTTATAGATGCATTGGAACTGCGGCGGTAGATTTTATCATGCATATTTTTCTGGCTGGTATCATGCAGGGTTCCCGTATTTCTTCGGATTTACATGAGCAAAACTACCGCACGCGATTTCGCGAGGTTCTCGAAACGTTTTTACCCGAATATGAAGTCTATGACCCGTTGGAATTTCACGCGAACTCACTCGATTACGAAAACTCAAAGGGGCGAGACGTTTTTCTGCATCACAACCGGATGTGTCGCAATGTGGACCTTCTTGTGGCTCACGTTCCAGAGGCTTCCATGGGGACTGCGATTGAAATGTGGGAGGCATGGCGACACGACAAACTCGTGATCAGTATCAGTCCGATGAAGCATAACTGGGCGGTTAAATTTTTGAGTCATATTCTCTACGAGCAGGAAACTGACTTCCTGAATGCCCTGGAAGATGGTTCGTTGCGACGGAGATTGGTACAATTGGGGGCAACGATTTCCGAGACCCTACCCTGACTTCCTCAAACCAACGCGTATTTTCCATCACTTCAAGGATTTCGGCTCAGTGGGACTCCATTTTCTATTTGGAAAAAGCTTCCTTCGAACGAGAAATTGGCCATGTCATTCGAAACAATCGAACCGGTCGGCTTGCGCGTCTTAATCAGCAAAGATGCAGAGAAGAAAAAAACGAAGGGTGGCATCCACCTACCCGACGACGCAAAGACTCCCGTGCTTACCGGTCGTGTGGTTGCAATCAGTGTGCAAATTGAAAGTAACCCCGATTATCCACTGCAAAAGTACGATAAGGTGCTGATCGATCCTCGCAATGGCATCCCGGTTGATTTTGAGCAAGACAATCGGCTGTTTATCGTCCCCGTGGAGGATATTGTTGCCGTATTCCGCCAAAGCGAGGTTCAGGCTGAGGACTCGCTCCTGGAACCTTAATGCCGCCTTCGAATTTCATCGCGCTACATTGCAACTTGGCAAAGAAAGAATTTCTGCCAGTTCAATCGGGACCGTCGAGAGCAATGGGCTCTAATTCACCGATGGATCACTGGGAAAGTGTTTTATCTTGGCACCTCCCCCGAGTACCCCATCGGTCACTTCTTTACCGACCCGCTCCCACAAATCTGCAACACCCTGCAGGACGAAAGCTTCCTTTGCTGGCGCAACGATCCAACCACCTTGCTTTAACTCCTGCTCCAACTGCCCCGCACCCCATCCGGCATAACCACTGAAGAGACGGAACGGAACATCGCATGCTTTGACGAGTTGATCCAGATAACTGCGATTGGCCGCCAAATAAACTCCCGAAATAATTTCCGCTTCCGCAAGCGCTGCCTGCCCGTGTAATGCCATGAGCGGACCCTGAACGGGACCACCTACATTGATTTTCTGATGCGGTTGATCCGAATCATCCCAAATGTCACCTACGGTCCGATCACTTGGTCGATTTAATACGACACCGAATGCGCCCTCTCGATCATGCTCTACAAGTAGCACCACGGTGCGACTGAAGTGCGGGTCGACCAGTTGTGCCGATGCGAGGAGGAATTGGCCCTTGAAAAATTGCATGCCGTCTCGGAATAAAAGGGATCCTGCGAGCGATCGCAGGGGGAACACCACAAACGGGTCAACCAGCAGATTTCGGAAACAATAGATTATCTCAGAATTTCGAAAATACGTCTAAAATATCAAGTTCATTTCAATTATCTTTAACAATTGAAAAAAAGTAAACTGGTGGTTAGTCTCATGAAGAGAGCGTGAAGGCAGATTGCAAGCGCGCTATTTCGGGGCCCCACGAAGTTCAACAAGGCGGGACCCGACCAACCCTGTTACCAATGATCTGTTATCTTGTATCAAAGCTTGAGCTCAGCGGTTTTTCTTGTCACTAAGAGACTTGTGATCCATGGTAGACGACCCGACGGAAACAAAACCTGAAAAGATCGAACATCCCGGCAACGGGGAATCGATTCAAGCCGAAGAGAATGTGATTTCTTCTCCGGATGCTTCGGGTAATGAAATGCAGGGCGAAAGTGCCGCGCCGGACAGCGATAAAGCCTTGCACACTGCGAATGATGCTGCTCTGGACTCTGATACTTCTGCGACGCCTAAAAAACGAACTATCAAGATCGGATCCCAACGCGACAAGCAGGATCACACTACCGGCAGCTCCAAAAAGAACTCGCAAAAAAACAAATCCGCTTCGTTCCCGAATGTAGGCGGTGACACCAAAATTAGTAATGCGCCCTCAACATCGACGGGACCGTCTGGCCCGACACCGACTATCGACTCGGTTTTAACTCCAGAACTTCAAAAAGAGATTGATCAGGCGATCGGGGATACGGAAATTGACCAATTGTTGACTTCATCCGGTGTAGCCGCCCACGAGTTCTTGAACGAGGGTGACCGTGTCGAAGGCCGTGTGCTCTCGGTAAACCAGGAGAGCGTCGTGGTCGACCTGGATCGGCCCCATCAAGGAATTCTCGCGGCGAAACAGTTCGAAAAGCCACCGGTTGCCGGAGACGCAGTTTCGGTGCTGATTCGAAACTTCAACTCCCAGGAGGGCATCTACGATCTGGCAATACCGGGCGCCACTGTGAACGTGGAGGGCTGGAGCGAGTTGGCTGAAAATATGACGGTTGAAGTCACCGTGACGGGACACAATAAAGGGGGGCTGGAAGTTTCAACCAGCGGTTTGCGGGGGTTCGTCCCTGCAAGCCAAGTCGGACTCTTTCGCGTCAATGATCTTGAGGAATTTGTCGGCAAGAAATTTTCTTGCCTCGTTACCAAAGTGGAACCGACTCGCAGGAATTTGATTCTCAGTCGGCGGGCCATCTTAGAGCGTGAGCGTCAGGAGAACAAGGAAAAACTGCTCGCCTCGTTGCAGAAAGGGCAAACCTGCAAAGGTGTCGTATCCAGAATTCAACCCTTCGGCGCATTTGTGGACCTGGGTGGTGTCGACGGATTGATTCACATCAGCAAAATGAGTTGGTCTCGAATCAATCATCCGAGTGAAGTCCTCAAGGAAGGGGAGGCGATCGAGGTGAAGATTGATCGCATCGACCAGGAATCGGGTAAAATTGGGCTCTCCTATCGCGATACTTTTGAAAATCCGTGGCACTCCGCTGCAAGTCGTTACCCGGTACGATCGCGATGTAAAGGAACGGTTACTCGTATTACGGAATTTGGTGCCTTTGTAAGGCTTGAGGCGGGAATTGAAGGATTGCTCCACATCTCAGAAATTGCCCACCGCCGCATCCAACGAGCAAGTGATATTCTCAGCAAGGATGAGGAGATTGAGGTACAGATCCTCTCGGTCGACCCCGACGGGCAGCGGATCAGCCTTTCGCTCAAGGCGCTTCAAAGTTCGCCCACCGAACAAGCTGCAGCGACCGCAAGCGACGAAGAGCAGGCAGAAACTTCGGAGACGAAGCGGAAGAAACCATCCAAAAGTAATCTCAAAGGCGGAACCGATCGGAACAGCGGAGGGGATCAATTTGGGCTTAAATGGTGATTCCGCTAGCCGCTCTGGATCACGTGCCTCTTCGAGACCCGAGTTTCGGC
>CACOUL010000071.1 GCA_902630355.1 Planctomycetaceae bacterium | reverse complement strand
TACCCGAGCGACTCTAACGTTTTCGCCAATTCGCGAATGGGCTCGCGATCGTATTCACGCGTGGCCTCATCGAGGGCCTCCCACGCAACCAGATCGGGATGGATTTTTCGCTGATTGTCTCTCTGCGCACCATACACCCAACCGTTGAGCCGACGATTTGCACACCAGCGACGGTGTTCGGCCTCGGCCAGAGATTCGATCATCGCATCGCACATTTCCACATTCTCAGCGACATGAGAACTCTCGTCATAAACACTCTTTTTTACGTGCCGCAAACCGAGTGCTCGCAGTTTAACGGCATAGTGATCAGCCTGTTCTCGATTGGCGTCTCGGTAATCTCCCCTCAACGACTCCCAACTCCGCAACGCCGGATAATCTTTTTCGGCATCACCGGCTGCCAGTCGACTCTCACGATACTTGTCATGAATGGCACGCGCCATCACATCGAGTTCCCTTCTCACAATTGCACCCGACGAACACGCTACCTGCCCACTGCCGAATGGAATAATATTGCGCCGAAACGCATCGTAACGTTTAATTACATCCGAAATGTACTCGTCTTCTCCCAGGCACACAAACACTGTTTCGTCCTGCGTCTCCAGTAGAGGCACGAGCTCCATACATTGCGTGAGAGATGCCTGCGGATCGGAATCGCAAATCGCCACACTCACCATTAACGACGGGTTATTAAATATTTCCTCCAATGTTTCTCGAACTGTCGTATCCACTGTGGTGCCGTCAATAAAACTGACTGCCCCACAACTGTGTAACTCTGGAGAGCGAACCAATAGCGTTTTTTCTTTTTGCTTCGCTAGCCGATCGACTACCGTAATTTCAATTGAACTCCCATTCGCGTAGTGCCCGATCGCCAATGCCTGCTTTAGCAGCGCCTGACCTAGCTCGCTGAAACCAACAATTACCAAATGCACACGGTGCGCATCTTCGCCGGTGAGGCGCGATTTCTCAAGCGGATACGATTCGAATAAGCAACGCGCGGTATTTGCAAATCGGTCAAAAAAGACGACCTCAAGAGAGCGATTGATCTTTGGATCTCCAAATACTTGCTCAGCGAGCATCTGAAGCTGCTGGTCGACGACGTGCACATAGCAAGGCAGTTTATTTAAGCGTTGGTCTTCCTGCTTACGCGACTCAGCAAGCGCGGCGAGGATTTCGATATTATTTGCATCATCGCCTGCGACGACTAAGACCATCACGGCTTCATGTACGGCTGCCGCCTGCAATGTCTCTATTTCACGGGCATCGCCCACAACCATCGTCGCGCCGCGCTCCACCATAACGCGAGAGGATTTATTTTCATCCACAACTTCAATTACCGTAACCTTGTAACCATCGGTAATTAAATCAGTTGCCAGCTGGAGCCCAGTCCCTCCGCCACCGATTACGACAGCATGGCCGGTGCGGCGTCTCGCAATCCATTTTGTGATCTGGCTCGAAAAGATCCCAATCATTGCATTAAAGAGCGTGCCCACCGAGGCAACCACTCCCGACCAGCGAGCCATTTCCAGTGGCCATGGCACGACCGCCATGTCATTCACCGTCCCGGATTCGAGCGTGAGCAACTGAAAGGAGAGATAAAGACGCGTGGCAAAGGGAACGGCGTTCCCATGCACTTGGCCAAAGCCGACCACCCCGAAGCCAATGGTCATACAGAAGGCGACCGCCACGAAAAACCACGAAAACGCCGTGGGATGTCGACGGCACCAATGAATTATTTTTGCTACCAGCCCCATATCACTTCGTCATGCTTAGAATTCCAAGGAGATCACTTCGAGCTCAAGTGTTGTTTTCCGTCAATTGCACATGCCTTTCCTCCTTGAACTAATGGCCTGCATTATTGGCGGCAAGGTACCAGTGTAACAATTCATCATCGAGAATGCGCTCTGTCCGAATGACAGCACGCCGAACAGTTCCCTCTGTCCTCAGGCTCATAAATGCGTTATCTGCAATATCGAGCCGCTCGCGCATCATCTCGTACCGCTCCTTGCGCCTTGCCACATCGGTTGCCATGAGAAGCGAGGTGGCGGCGCCCGCCGCGAGAGGCAAGGCAATGGGGAACCACGATGATACTAAGGCCCCCATCCAGTCATGGGCCACGAACTCGGAAATAAAACTTTTTCCAACCAATGCGGCCAGCACGAACAGCGGTGCTGTCCAACTGGCAAACACAGATATTTTTTGCAACATGATCGACCAGGGCGCTGCCCTCTTATGGCGGGTGGCGAAGTAAACATGCTGCTGATTCTCAATTCGATCGCGTAAATAAGCCTGCTTGAACGTTTCGAGTTGAAACGGCCCCATTTCTCTCTTGGCCTGCAAGCCCACAGAGATCGCAAAGCGGCGCCACGCGGGTGAGAATCTAGCAATCACCGGATAGAGTGGATCAATAAGCCCTGCAGTCGCGCGCAACCCGCGTACCACTTCGGCAGCGAATCGAGAAGAACGCCAAAGATGATGCACATTTCTCCTGCCGGTACACCACATCAGATAACATGCCACCGAGACGGCAAACATTTCGACCCATACCATCACCTTAGGAGCAATCCGCATCCACACTGTGAGATGCTCTTGATGAAAAACGGGCCATAGTGCCGCATTCGTTGCGGCCAGCAAGGCCGCAAAAAAATGCAGGCTCATTGACCAGATGAGAAATCCCCGAAAGCTTTTTCCGGCCCGAGTTGCAATTTGATCCAATCTTTCAAACAACGCGCTGGTCGTCTCTATGTTTTCGCCCCCCTTCTCAGAGAAAGCACATGCCGCTTCTATTTCTTGCCAAATCTTATCGGGCAGCGGCCAATCGCTGGCAGCGGCATTGCTCACTGTATCCTGCGCAGCAGGATCGATACGCACCACGGGAATTTGCATTTTATTTGCGTGTTCGACAATTCCCGCAGTTCCGCCGAGACCTTTTTCCGGCTCCCCGTTCCAGAGCGCAATGAGCAGATCGACCGCTTCAAGCATTTGGATTGCCGCTTCGTAGTAACATTCTGGCGTGCGATCGGTGCCGCGTGCGATACCGACGCTTCCGGCACGGCTATCGCACGCAACCGTCTCCACAATTTGCTTTGCTCGATCCCAGTTTTGTTTTTCAGAATCGAAATCTTTCGCGAATTGCTCTGGTGGCATTGGTAGGCAGACGTGCAAGGGAATCTGAAGCTCGAGGGCGACTTCGGCGGCCAAAAGATCTGCGCCTTCGGCCAGACCCGACATCAGTTCGAGCCGACCACCTCGTGAATCGACCTGTGCCTGGAGTTGCGAAAAAACAGCGAGAACTAATTCTTTACAGGCTGCAATATCATCTGCAGTTCGCCCTTTGCCTTCGCCGGGCCGGTGCCCGGTAAAACCCACAATCCAGACGGGCTTCATGGTGACGCGTCCCTTTTTTTCTTTTTCGTTATCACTAACGTGTGCATTGCTTTATCCCCCGTGGCGATGAGTGCTCTTCTATTCCAGTGGCACCCGCTCGCCATCAGCGCGCACGCCGACCGTAACGGGCTCTCCATCGTTATTCGTCTCGTATATGTATTTTATAAATCCATCAATGCCCGCAATCGGCTTACCATCGGTGCCGAACACTGCTACCTCTATTAGATAACCACGTTCGTCGTAGACAATCGCTATTTTGTGATAACCGTCTTGACCTAAAACAGGCTCACCATCGGTGCCGAAACAGGCGGACTCGATTTCATTGCCGCGCTCGTCGTAGACAATCTTATCCTTGTGAAAACCGTACTGATTCAAACCAGGCTTACCATCGGTGCCGAAACAGGCGGCCTCGATTTGATTCCCGCGCTCGTCGTAGACAATCTTCTCCTTGTGATAACCGTCTTGATCTAAAACTGGCTCACCATCGGTGCCGAAAAAGGCTCCCTCAATTGCATTGCCGCGCTCGTCGTAGACACTC
>CACOUL010000070.1 GCA_902630355.1 Planctomycetaceae bacterium | reverse complement strand
GTGCGTCGTATGTTTGCCGAAGATGTCTTCTTCGGCACGAGGCGGCATCCCATGCTTTTCTACGTTGCCGGCCCGCTCGGTCGAAATTTTTTCTTCTGCCAGTCGCTTTGCGTAGGCCGGATCGATCAGGCCGCGGGGAACGCGAGTGAATGCCGGATCGCCCAGCCAGTAGGCGCGGTCGGCAAATGCCAATTTCATCGCCTCAGTCGTCAGGTGAGTGTATTCACTCTCACTTGCCTGTTCGAGATTGTAATTTTCAAGAATATTGAGAATTTCGGCCACATGGACCCCGCCGCTACTCGGAGGAGGAAAACCGACAATCGTCCGGTCGCGATATCGCGAAACGAGCGGCGTTCGCTCGGCGATGCGATACCGGTCGAAGTCCTCTGTGGTGAGTACTCCCCCATTTTTTTTCATCCAGGCATCGACCCGTGTTGCAAAAGGGCCTCGATAGAACCAATCGATGCCGTGTTCGGCAATGGCGCGGTAGGTGACGGCCAAGTCCGGAAGTCGGAGCATCTCCCCCTGTCGGTAAGCCGAGCCATCCTTGTGCAACAGAGTATTGCGGGTTGACGGAAAGCGAGACAGTTTTTTTTGCTCTGTGGCCAGTCGTGCGGCAAACGCCCCATCTACCACAAAACCATTCTCGGCGAGTTCAATCGCCGGGAGGAGCAGTTGTTTGAGCGGCAGCCTCCCGTACTTCTCGGCCACCGAGGCGTAGGCGGCCAAGGCACCCGGAGTTCCCACCGCCAGAGCGCCGGTCCGACTCCGCTCCGGTACCACGCGACCATCGCGCATGTAAAGTTCCGGATGCGACTCGCGTGGTGCGGTTTCGCGACCATCGAGGGCAATGAGTTTTCCATCGCTTAGTCGGATAACAAAAAAGCATCCGCCTCCGATTCCCGAGTTGTGGAAATCGACGACGCCGAGTGCGAATGCCGCCGCGACGGTCGCATCGACCGCATTGCCACCCTCGGCCATGATGCGCAGTCCGACCCGGGTTGCTTGCTCGTTGACGGTGGCCAGAGCCCCCTGTGCGTTGGACTCTGCCTCGACAGAGTCTCTCCAGCCCCAAAATGGAAGCCAAAGGAGAATAAAGAGAATGGTGCCGCGCGATCCCCAGGTATGCATGCCTCAGATTCTAGACGGTTCTTGATAGGAGGGCGAGGCATCGCAGGTGCGAAAGCGTCTCACGTGTCCCAGCGGTGGGATCACTTTTTTCATTTTGGCACGCTGAATGAGTTCCTCGCATGGTTTATAAAGAGAGTCAACGTGCCGAAAGTCTCTCCGGGAGCCCGAGTTTCAATGACACTATTGCGCCTGGCCATCTTGAGTCTGAAACGACGTTGGCGGATGAAAGCAGCGCTCGTTCTGGCCGTGGCGACCACCACCACGGTGTTGACGGGCGCACTTCTGGTCGGGGACTCGGTCAGTGGAAGTCTCCGCGATCTCATTCTGAATCGACTGGGGAAAGTTGATCAGGTTGCCATTTCGGAAAACTTTTTCCCCGAGGATCTAAAAGATCGCCTTGAATTGCAGTCGGGCCTTGCCTCATCCGGCGTCATCGCCGAAACGGCAATCATGGTGCCCGCTTCGCTGAGCAATCTGTCAAGCGACAAGTTGGTGTCAGGTGTCACGGTTTTTGGTTGCCGTAAATCGTTTTGGGATCTCGGTGACGGTCGTTCGGCAAACGAACCGCAAAGCGGAGAAATTGTGTTGAACCGGCGTTTAGCCTCGAGGGCCTATCTCGATGCAAACTGGAGCGACCGGGTGATTCTGCAGTTGGAGCTACCGGCAAAGATTCCGGCAGAGAGTCCTTTAGGTCGAAAAACCGAAACGATCAGCCGGCGTTCGTTCGTCGTCTCCGAAATTACAGCGAATCAAATCGCCGATTTTTCATTATTCCCGAACCAGCAAGGACCACTCAATGCCTTTGTGCCTTTGGAAGCAATAGCGGAAATGCTCGATCGACCCGGGAAAGCAAATCTGCTCCTTCTGGCAAGTGAAAATCGCACGCTAGAGGATTCTGCAGAAATTGCTTCGTTCATCCCGCAGTTGGAGGATTACGGACTTCGGTTGAGTTTGCAATCATCTGGTCCCGAGAATTCGAAATACCTTGATTTAACATCCGAGCGGATGATGATCCAGGAGGATGTTCGAGAAGCCGCTCTCGATGTCTGGAATGCGGAATACCACCCGCAGCCGGTCCTCACTTATCTGGCAAACTGGATCACTGCCGGATCTCATCGCATTCCCTACTCGACCGTGACGGCGATCGATTCGGTCGAGGGTGGGGGGCCTCTTCTCTCACCGGATGGAAAGGTAATTGAGCTAGAAGATGATGAAATTGTGCTCAATCGGTGGGCTGCAAATCAACTCCAGGTGAGTCCGGGAGATACCATCGATATCACTTACTTCGATCCGGAAACGACACACGGGCAGGTCACCGAGCGTACGGCTTCTTTTCGCCTGCATTCGGTCGCGCCTCTTTTTGATGAGCAGCAGCGAGCGACCCGAGTGAACGATCCGCATTTTACACCGGAACTGGCGGGGGTCACCGATCAGGATTCAATCGATGACTGGAATCCTCCCTTTCCGTTCGACGCCTCGCGGGTCGGGGATGAAGATGAGGCATACTGGGATACGTACCGTGCGACCCCGAAGGCCTTTATTTCACTCAAACGTGGCGAGCAGCTTTGGGGAAGTCGTTTCGGACGCACCACCTCCCTGCGGGTTGCAATGCACGATGCGAATCCGCACCACGCACAAATAAGATTACGAGGTCTGCTCGAAAATCGGCTGGCAGCCGATGGGAAATTTGCATTTCGAGACATCCGGAGCGAGTCGCTTCGCGCTGCAGGTGGCACGACCCCGTTTGGTATTTTGTTTCTCTGTTTCAGTCTTTTTCTCATCACTGCATCACTTTTGCTTCTTGTTCTTCTATTTCGCCTCGACCTGGATCAGGCGGCCGGCGAGTGGGGATTGCTCTCCGGTTTGGGGTTCACCTCTCGTCGAATCGTGCGACTCGTGGGTATGCAATCGCTCGTGATCGTGGCGAGCGGCGCATCGATCGGCTTGCTGGGCGGCATTTTTTACGCAGACTTGATCGTGTTTTTCGGGTTAAAGGCTTGGTGGCTCAAGGCAGTGGGCGAACGCTTTGTCGAACTCCATGGATCGATCGAAAGCCTTGCCATCGGATTTTTTTCGAGTTTCGCTGCATGCCTAATTGCAATTCTCTGGTCTTTCCAGAGCCAGCGCAAGGCATCGCTTCGATGGCGGTTGCTCTCTCAGGGCGACTTCGTCCCCGAATCGCGAGGCCGTGCCATTTCTACTTGGTGGTTTGGAGGCAGTGCGCTGATCACGGTAATCGTGGTGATCAGCGCAGTCTTCGGCACGCCCCTCGTTCGGGCGCCCCTCTTTTTCCTCGCGGGTGCTTTGGCGCTTTTCTCAGGCATGTGCTTCCTTCGCCAACGCCTGGGGCAAAGTGATCGTGACCGTCCGGGGGTAGAGAGTCTCTACCGATTGACCGTTCTGAATCTCAAGAGAAATCCTCAGCGCAGCGTGTTAACGATTGGTCTGATTGCCGCCGCTACCTTTCTCATTGCCTCCGTCAGTGCATTTCGACTTAGCGATCATGAGCAAAACGATTTTGATTTGATTGCCGAGAGTTCAATCCCGATTTATTTCGACCTCGGTACGCCTGAAGGGCGCGAGGAGCTGGGATTAGCCGATGCGAAGAGTGCATCATTACTCAAAAACGTAAAGGCGACTTCCTTGCGCGTACATCGAGGGGATGATGCGAGTTGTTTAAATCTTTATCGCGCCCAGCATCCCAACCTGTTGGGTGTGCCGCGCAATATGCCACAATCCTACCACGCGTCCGACCTGGGTACTGGTTCCTGGCAATTGCTCACAAGAGATGCGGGTCCCGATCGATCGGGCAGACCCATCGTTCCGGTGGTCATCGATCAAAATACGGCGCGTTATGGCTTAGGGCTTTACGGGGGTTTAGGTGAGCAATTCACGATCGATTACGAAGGCCAAAAGGTCACCTTCGAAGTGGCGGGGCTTTTGAAAAACAGCATTTTTCAGGGCAGTTTGCTTGTGGACGAAGCGCAATTACTGCGTCTCTTCCCGGAGACGGAAGGTTACCACTATTTCCTGATCGGTGGGATTGCGTCCGGCGATCGACGGGCCGTGAGTACTTTGCTGGAACGGCGGTTGAGCGATTTTGGC
>CACOUL010000069.1 GCA_902630355.1 Planctomycetaceae bacterium | reverse complement strand
CCGGTTCGTATCAAAACATTGGTCAGGCGCACATTTTTGAAAACCCGTTCGGTGCGCGTCCGGTCTTTGTAGGTCAAACGTTCAGTGCGGCCGAGAACAGTGCCGATGGCACGCTCATTGGCACGCTCGCGGCGACCGATGCCGATGGCGATCCGCTCACCTATTCGATTACCGGTAACGTCGATCCCGATGGCGATGGCAACGATGCCTTTCGTATTGAGACCGATCAGCTAGTTGTTAACGATGCGGGCGATTTGGATTACGAAGCGAATGCTCAGCTTGTGATTACCGCCGAGGCGAGCGACGGCCTGTGGAGCGATGCAGCACAGATCACGATCAACATCACCGGCGTCGATGAAAAGCCGGTGATCACGCTCGTTGGCGATTCACCGCTTGCGGTCGAAGCGAGCAATACGGGCGATTATAGTGACCCGGGCGCCACAGCGGCTGACCCGGAAGAAGGCGACATTTCCGGTTCGGTAGCTGTCTCCGGGCAGGTGGTCAACCTGAGCGTACCGGGCAGCTACCTGATTGACTACGATGTCGCAGACTCGGCCGGTAACGATGCCGAAACGGTGACTCGCACCGTGCTGGTGCAGGATACGCTCAGGCCGGTGATTACGTTGTTGGGCGATTCGGCCCCGTATATCGAAGTGGGCACAGCTTATAGCGATCCAGGTTTCTCGGCGGTCGATTCTTTGGATGGTGATCTGTCTTCGAGCGTTGTGGTGAGTGGGGACACGGTTGATACATCCAATGTCGGTGCCTACACCATTCTCTATAATGTGAGCGATTCAAGCGGTAATGCCGCCGATACGGTCTCGCGCACCGTTTCGGTGACGCCGATCAATACACCTCCGACTGTTGCGGATCAATCGTTTAGTATTGCGGAAAATAGTGCTGAGGGGACATCGGTCGGTATTATTCTTGCAGCCGATAGCGAAGGGCATCCGCTTTCCTACAGTATCAGTGCAAACACTGATCCCAATGCCAACGGGATCGATGCCTTCCGGCTTGAGGACAACGAACTGGTCGTCGCAGATCCGAGTGATTTTGACCATGAAGCAGTTGCATCGCTCGCGGTTACGGTCGCGGTGACTGATATCGAGTTGACGGCATCCGCAGTGATGACAGTCAATGTGACCGACGTCAATGAAGATCCCACGGTCGATGCTGTGAGCCAGTTCACGATTGCCGAAAACAGTGGAACGCATGTGGTCAATTTGACAGGGATCACCGCAGGGCCTGGAGAGAGTGGCGATATTCGCATTACGGCTCAAAGCGACAATATGGTAGTGATTCCGGATCCACAGGTGATTTATTCTTCGCCCGATGCAATGGGCACGCTCGAGATCACCCCCGAAACCGATCAATACGGTACGGTGACCATTACTGTTTGGGTCGAGGATGGCGGTCTGGACAACGATCTCGATACATCGGCTGATAATGCCGTTAGCAGCAGGTCGTTTACCGTCCAAGTTGCGCGGACGGACGATTTTGGTGATGCTCCCGCCGCTTATCCGGTAACACTTGCCGACGATGGTGCACGGCACGGAAATCGTCTGTCTGATTGGGTTCAACTCGGCAACAATATCTATGGTGACTCGGCAGGTGATCTTTTGGGTCACGGGGTCGCGGTTAGCGGCGATGGCTCCACAATCGCTGTGGGAGCGAGCGGATACGATGGCGACAGTAGTAACATCGGTCGAGTAACAGTATTTCGGCAAGATGGCCAAGCGTTGTTGCAGCTTGGGGATCCAATTGAAGGCGAGTTGGTTGGAAATCGTTATGGCCGCGTCATCTCTCTCAGTGGTGATGGCAATATCCTCGCAATCGGGGCACCCGGAAGTAGCAATGGTGGCAACGCCGCTGCAGGGAACGTACGTATTTACGGTTGGGATGGACAGGCCTGGGCGCAACTTGGCGCCGAGATTGGTGGCGAAGCGTATCTGGATAATTTTGGATATTCTCTTGCGCTCAGCAGTGATGGTTTTACAGTCGTCGTTGGGGCGGCCAACAACGATGGAAACGGACTCGATGCCGGTCATGCTCGAATCTTCAGTTGGGATGGACAAAATTGGAATCAAGTGGGTAGCGCCATTGAAGGTGGGGCAGCGAATGATCGGTTAGGCCATTCTGTGGCCATTAGCGATGATGGCACGATCGTAGCCCTTGGCGCGCCGGGCGTTAATTATATAAGCCCTAGAGGCTACGTCAGAATTTATAGCTGGACAGGCCAAGCCTGGAGCCAGGTCGGTAGCGATATCGACGGTGAGTCTGATGGCGACCGCTCGGGTGAAGCGATATCGCTTAGTGGTGATGGAACCACGTTGGCGATTGGCGCAATGCATAACTCCGGTAACGGATTTGATGCGGGGCACACGCGCATTTTCGATTGGGACGGATCAAATTGGAATCAACTCGGAGATGATATTGACGGCGACGCAGCGGAGAATGAATCCGGCTGTTCTGTCTCTCTGAGTGGTGATGGCACGATGATTGCGATCGGTGCGCCCGGCCATGCTGGAGATCTACCCGGTGTAGGCAGTACACGCATTTATGGATGGGATGGTACTGCTTGGAGCTTAGTCGGCGGAAACATCTCCGGCGATGTGATCTGGGATGGATTCGGGCACTCGGTGTCACTCAGCGATGATGGCAACACCGTTGTAACAGGCGCGCCCGATAGCGATGGACCCGCTAATGGCGGGCAGGCCCGCGTTTATCAGTTTGGAATGGGGCCGTCAGGGCTTCAGTTGGGCAGCGTGAGAGATGACGAAGTCGACGGTGTGCCCTCGGCTGCTGCCGATGCCGAAGGGTCCGATGACGACGGTGTCACCTTTAGTGAATTGATGGTCGGTCTTTCTGCGACTGTCGATGTATCGGTTGCAGGGAAGGATGGATACGTTGATGCGTGGATTGATTGGAATGCAGATGGAGATTGGTCCGACGCTGGTGAAAAAATATTTGACGCCCGCAGTGTTGCAGTGGGAACCCAGTCGCTCTCCTTCGATGTTCCCGTGGATGCAGAGTCCGGAACCACCTTCGCAAGATTCCGCGTCAGTTCCGCGGGCGGTCTCGATGTCACTGGGCTGGCTGCCGATGGTGAGGTAGAAGATTACATGATTGCGGTCATCGCCGCGCCAGATCAGTCACCGGTGCTCACCCTTGTGGGCGACTCGCCCTATGTGGTCGAGGCGAGCAACACAGGCGAATACAGCGATCCGGGCGCAACGGCCTTGGACCCGGAAGATGGAGATATTACCGGTTCGGTGGTTGTTTCCGGCCAGGTGGTGGACCTGAGTGTGCTGGGTACCTACTTGATCGATTATGACGTTGCGGACTCTGCCGGTAACGATGCCGAAACAGTCACCCGCACCGTACTAGTGCAGGACACGCTTCCGCCGGTGATTACACTGACCGGTGATGCGGTGGTGAATCTGTTAGTCGACCCGAGCGGCACCTACAGCGATCCGGGCGCCACGGCCGTTGATGCACTCGATGGAGATTTAACAGGAAGCGTTGTCGTGAGCGGCGATGTGGTCAATCTGACCCAAGAGGGCAGCTACACGCTTACTTATAACGTGTCCGATAATGCCGGCAACGACGCCGAGCAGGTGACCCGCACGGTGAACGTCATTCCTGTAGCGGTGGGTGAGGTGACGATTCTCGACGACGGCGAAACAGGTTTTACCCACACCGGCTTTACCGAGCAGAGTAACGCCCAGGTGGCAGCAGCCTACGATGGTGACGTACATCACATGCAGGGTGGTTCGGGCGAAGCAAGCTGGACCTTCACGGGGCTTCCTATCGATCGCTATCAAGTGGCCGTTACTTGGGCCTATAAGTACAACAACAAGTACAACGCGGAAGATGCCCCGTTCACCCTGAGCGACGGGGCAGGGGGCGTGTTCTCGACGCACATCGTTAATCAGAAGAATGCCCCGGTTGAGTTTGAAGATGGTGGCTACTATTGGGATACGCTCGGCACGGTAGAAGTCTCTGGCGGTACGCTGGTCGTAACGCTCGGTGCCGGCTCGCTATCCAATAAGTGGGTTGTGGCCGATGCGATCCGCGTCTCGGTAGCCCCGACCCTCACGGTTGAGATTGCCGACGCATCGGTTGCCGAATCGGCTGGCGCTGTAGCCACCACGGCGACAGTCAGTCGCAACGGGTCGCTAGATGCCGAACTGGTAGTGACCCTTGCCAGCGGCGATGCGACCGAACTGGTCGTCCCG
>CACOUL010000068.1 GCA_902630355.1 Planctomycetaceae bacterium | reverse complement strand
TGCGGCCCGAGTCGGAGAGCGTTCCGAGGAAGGGGGCCAAAATCGCCCCGAGGAGACTGGCAATCGCGACCAGCATGCCGTACCAGAAGGTTTCATCCGCTGCCGATAAATTGGCAGCCCAGTATTCCTGAAAGAAGATCGGAAAGAATCCGGCCAGGACACACAACGCGTAGGCACTCGCAGCCCAATCGTAGAGCGCCCAGGCGACCTGCTGTTTTGAGAGTCGTGCCATTAGCAGCCTTTTATCGGATACGCTGGGGACCGCAGATTGCATTGCTTATGCAAAGCGTTCAAGTGCCCCCGGTATAGCAAGGGCGCATGCGGTCGACAAGAGATGACGCCTTGCGTTAACGCGCGGTCTTGGCTTACCGAACCTCGCAGCGGCCTTCATTCTTCTGTGTTGCGGATTCGATCCCGGAAAAAGTTCCATACCAGGCGATTGATTCCACCCTCTTCTCGCTCAAATCCTCCGTGGCCGAAATCGCGCATCCTGTAATGAATCACCACCGGGTCGCCGAGGCCATTGCCATAAACGATCTTTTCGTTTCCGTCCGGCGTGTCAGAGACCTCGGGCCTTCCCTGTATGCGATTGTGTCGCGCCCAGATCCGGGAACTGACCTCCGCCGGGAGAAACAAATGCCCGGTGGGTGAATCGCCGCCCTGGTAGGGAATTATTTTGTCGCGGTCGCCACTGATCTGCAGCACGGAAGTTGCCTTCGTCTCCTCCTCCGGAAGTATCTCGACGGTCATATGCGAGGCGATTGCTGCAATGGCGAGAAAGTGATCTGTTTCGATCGCCAGTCGATGCGCCATTCCTGCGCCGTTCGAAAAGCCGATCGCAAACGCGGTGTCGGTATCGAGTTGTCGAATCTCAGCTAGTTTTTCCATGATGGCGTTGATAAATGCCACATCATCCGCCGTTGAGGCTTCCTCACCCAGGTTCCAACTCCGCCGATGGCCTTGTGGATAGATTCCGACGAAGTCACCGCGGTCGACGAAAGGACGGAGTTGCCGAAGGAAGGAGCGATTCTGTCCGCCGTTGCCGTGAAGGGCAAAGACGATAGGATGGCGGGCCGCGGGGTCGATCGACCGCGGCGCATGGATCAGCACTTCGCGATCGGTGAGTTTGCCGTCGACTTCCTGGGGAATCAGCAAGCGCGTTACACCTCCACGGAGGTTCTCTCTTTTGACACTGACCGTGTGAATCGATCGGGCATTCCCGCCCGCCGCCCGATTGGGGATCTGCAGCGTCCGTAGCGCCTCACCGAACGGGGCCTCTTCGGCGCATGCACCGAACGGTCCGAATACCACGAGCAGCAAGGTGACACTAAAGAATGAAAGTTGAGCGGCAGTCATGGGTCGCTCGTTATTTACTGCGAACTCATCTTGCTGCGGCGGTCGACCGGTTCGCGCAGCGTCGCTTTAAGATAATCTCTATTCATTTGCGAGATAAAGTTAATGCTGATTTCCTTTGGGCACTGCGCTTCGCATTCCGCATAGTTGCGGCAGGACCCGAATCCCTCCTGGTCCATCTGGTCGACCATCTTTTTGACGCGACCGTAGCGTTCCGGTTGACCCTGCGGGAGCAGTCCGAGGTGCGATACTTTGGCAGCCGTATAGAGCATGGCCGATCCGTTGGGGCAGGCAGCCACACACGCGCCGCAACCGATGCAGGTCGCTGCGTCGAGTGCCTGTTCGGAAACCTCTGGTTCGATCGGTATAGAGTTCGGTTCCGGTTTGGGTCCGGAATGCAGGGTCACGTAACCGCCAGCTTGCATGATCCGGTCGAATGCCGAACGATCGACAATCAAATCGCGGAGCACCGGAAAGGCGGCCGATCTCCAGGGCTCGATCGTGACAACGTCGCCATCGTTGAAGTGTCGCATGTAAAGTTGGCAGGTCGTCGTTCCGGCAAGCGGCCCATGCGCTTTGCCGTTGATCACCAGCGAACACATACCGCAGACACCCTCGCGGCAGTCAGAATCGAACGCGACTGGTTCTTCACCGCCGTCGATCAGTTGTTCGTTGAGTACATCGAGCATTTCGAGAAACGACATGTCGTCACGCACGTCATCCAGGTCGTACTCGCCGAAGTGCCCGGGAGTGGAACCGTCTTTTTGTCGCCAGATTCGAAGATGTAATTTCATGTCTTGTAATTCCTCTGAGCGAGAGGGGCAGCCTCGAACTCGAGCGGTTCCTGATAAAGTTCCGCTTCGTTGTCCTCGCCCCGATATTGCCAGGCGGAGACGTTGGCAAATTTTTCATCGTTCCGCAGTGCCTCTCCTTCGGCGGTCTGATGCTCTTCCCGGAAGTGGCATCCGCACGATTCATCGCGATGCAGCGCGTCGCGACACATGAGTTCGGCAAAGTCGTAAAAGTCACTCAGTCGTCCGGCATGTTCCAGCGCCTGATTCACCTGGTCGTCGCTTCCCGGAACCGAGAGTTGACTCCCGAACTCCTTCTTCATCTGGGGTATTTTTCGCAGCGCTTCCTCGAGTCCCTGTTGATTGCGGGAAATGCCGCAGTGATCGATCATTAATTTGCCCAACTGCCGATGCAGCGAGGAAGCGGATCGGTTTCCTTTGATTGCCATCAGTTTACTTAAGCGATCCCGCACTTCATTTTCCACCGCCTTGAAGTGTTGATCGTCAGCGGACATTTCGGCGCTCGGGTGCCGGCTTAGATAGTCGCCGATCGTCGCCGGCAATACGAAATATCCATCTGCCAGACACTGCATTAGCGAACTGGCACCCAGTCGGTTGGCCCCGTGATCCGAAAAGTTGGCCTCGCCGACAGCGAACAATCCGGGGATGGTGGTCATTAGGTTGTAATCGACCCAGAGGCCGCCCATCGTGTAGTGGGGCGCCGGATAGATTCGCATCGGCGTGTGGCGAGGATCGTCGGAGGTGATTCGTTCGTACATTTCGAACAGATTCGCGTACTTTGCATTGACCACCTTCTCGCCCTGTTCGTGGATTGCATCGCGAAAGTCGAGGTACACGCCGTAGCCTGTCGGTCCCACGCCCATGCCGCTGTCGCAGACATCCTTTGCATTGCGGGCCGCCACGTCGCGGGGCACGAGGTTTCCAAATCGCGGGTAGCGTTCCTCAAGATAATAATAGCGATCTTGCTCAGGAATCTCACTCGGTTTTCTCTGGTCGTCCTGATTTTTTGGGACCCAGATTCGGCCATCGTTTCTGAGCGATTCGCTCATCAAGGTCAGCTTGGCTTGGTGGTCGCCCGAGGCGGGAATGCAGGTGGGATGGATTTGTACAAAATTGGGGTTGGCCATGGCCGCGCCCCGCTTGTAGGCCCTCCAGATCGCGGTGACGTTGCAACCCTTCGCATTGGTGGAAAGAAAATAGACGTTACAGTAACCACCGGTGGCCAGAACCACCGCGTCGGCCGACTCGCTCCGCACCTCCCCGGTGACGAGATCCCGGTACACGATTCCGCGGGTGCGTCCATCGACCACGACCAAGTCCATCATTTCGCTACGCGTGTGCATTTTGACGCCGCCGTTTCGTATCTGTTCGGCGAGCGATGAATTGGCACCCAGTAGTAGTTGCTGACCCGTCTCTCCGCGGCAATAGAAGGTGCGCTGTACCAACACGCCACCGAATGACCGATTGGCGAGCATGCCACCATACTCGCGGGCAAAAGGAACACCCTGAGCCACCGCTTGATCGATAATGCCCGTACTGCACTCGGCCAGGCGATAGACATTCGCTTCGCGGGCTCGGTAGTCGCCTCCTTTTTGCGTGTCCATAAAAAGCCGGAATACACTATCGCCGTCATTGCGATAATTTTTGGCAGCGTTAATTCCCCCTTGTGCTGCGATACTGTGCGCTCGCCTCGGGCTGTCTTGAAAGCAGAAGCAGTTCACCTTGTAGCCCATTGCCGCCAACGAAGCCGCCGCGGCGCCCCCGGAGAGACCGGAGCCCACGACGATAATTTTATACTTAGGACGATTGCGCGGTCCGACCAGGCGAATGCTCTCGAGGTGACCGGTCCACTTGTCTTCAATCGGACCGTCCGGGATTTTGGCGTTAAAATCCATGACCTACATCACTCCTTCTGTGAGGTGTACTGCCTCGCCTGTCGGCGGTGACGGCATCAGCCCCAAAAAGAAAAGCAGCGGCACCGATGCAAAACCGACAAACAGCCCGACTGAACTGAACGTTGCCAGCAGGCGAAAGACTCGGTTTCGATCCGGGTTATCGAGTCCGAGTGTCTGAAACAGGCTCCATACGCCGTGGTTCACGTGTAGAGCGAGGGCCGCCATGGCGATCACATAGAGTCCGACAAAAAACCATCGGTGGAACGCATGGTAGAGGTTGGCGTAGACTTCACCCTCGACGAACGGCGCCCCGC
>CACOUL010000067.1 GCA_902630355.1 Planctomycetaceae bacterium | reverse complement strand
CTACGATCCGGCTCTCGGTTTTCCGGAGGTTGCGAATTTTCATGTACGGTCGATTCACGGATCGGGGGATGTCGGTCCCATTCGACTCGATCCGAATCATTTTCGCTTTCAATTTATCAGCATGGACGACTGCAACAATTACGAACTGTGGTACGAGGATTGGAGCGATTGGGATTACGATATGCACTTTCGCTTTCAACGGATTCTCACCGGCTACGATGCCGGAAAGATACGCCTGAGCGTTAAATTCGTGACCCCCGCTTACGCTCACTACTATCTGTTTCTTGACGGCAATGGCACACCATTGCCAGGCAACCTTACCCATTACTGCAATAGCAGCGGCTATCAGACCTGTGGTGATAACGAAACGTTTATTCCCACCAATGTCTGGCTCGAGTCGACCGAGTTGATTGACGGCTTTCTTGATCGCCCGTGTGCCTGCCCCCCGGCGGTGGACGCCGGCGCCGACGTCAGTTTTGCTTACCCGAAACTCGATTATCAACTTCTGGGAGATGCGTCGATCGACTCCTCCACTGGTCTTCCCTCGGAAGTGATGTGGTCGCAGGCGAGCGGGCCTGCCGGAGTAACCTTCAGTGACCCTACGGTTTTGCAACCGACGGCAACGTTTCCTGGAGAAGGCGTGTACGTTCTCAAACTGACCGGCACAGCTGGCGGAGGCAACTCCTCTGACGAAGTACAAATCACAGTCCTTCCCGAAGGTTCAACACTCTACCGCTACGTACGGATAAAACGGGTTTCCGGATTCGGACCGCTTTTTCTCGCAAATGTGAAAATTGTGAATACAGAAGGTGTCAACGTGGCTCCCATGGGTATGGCCTCTGCTGCAAACGGATGGAATGAGGAGTACGCGATCACCAATCCGGGTTGCGAAAGCACTGCGTGTTATCAGTCTCAGGCGACACCCGATTCCTGGTGGATGGTCGAATTCGGAGAGGCTAGCACGATCGATTCGATTGAAATAAAAAACACCTGCACCAACGGATTTGGCCAATTCTTAAACGGCGTTGAAGTGGAAGCCTTGGATGAAAATCAAACAAAAATATGGAGTTCGCAGGTCATTGCAGATGCTTCGGATGGCAGCACTCACTCCTTTAATCCATAAACGGCAAGACAAAGTTTCGACCCTCATGGCCCTGCGGCAGGAAATGAAAACAAGATCTTTTGACTCGTTAGCGCACGCCCTTCTCGCCATTTGGTGCGTCTTGACTCTCGTTGGATGCGACTCGTCGGACGATTCGGTGTCACGGAAGGCGAAAGGTTCCCCCGTCGAGATTGCCCGCCTGCTGCCGGAAACCGTCTACGCACAAGCCTCTCAACTCGCCTCCACTCCGCGCGAGGAATCGATCGTGAAATCGTGTTCCCGATTGGAAGGTAAACCAACGGCGAATGCATTACCGCAAAACACCATTGAGGTAATGCAGGAAGTTTTATTCGAAAGCGAAACACCCGAAGTCCGAGCGGCAGTCGCTGCAGGCCTCGGGAATGCGGGAAGTGTAACCTCGGTGCCCCGTCTTCTCGATGCCCTGGAAGACGATTCACCGGTGACGCGACACGCCGCGGCAAAATCAGTTGCAAAACTGATGGGTTGGCACGTTACGTTGCAACCGCGCGACTCACCTAAGGCGTGGTCGGAGGCTGCGGAACAACTGCGGGAAAGATGGCTCCTGTTTGAGGGTTCGGATCTCTACCAGGTGGCGACCGACCCGGAGGCGAGGAAACGAGCACGCGAGGTTGCAGAAAAAAGGTCCCTATTCATGCGGCAGCAAGGCACCGCCAGGAAGGGTGGTGAACAAAAAAGCGCAACGCAACCGGAAACACTGGAGCCACCGGCAAGACGACCTTCCGACGAAGATTTGAGGCAACAATTTAAGCTGGATTGAGCCCTGTGGTCGCGATTGCCAGAATGGAGAAACGAGCGACCAAAAACGTGTTTTATTGACATATTTTCGGTAAATTGGTAGTCTGGAAGGAACATGCGGAGCAGTGGCCGGAACGGGGTACTTGGCAACGAGGAGAGAGATTCTCCCTCGTACAACGCGACGATTTTCCGATCTCTTGGCGGGTGTCGTCGTTGAGGAAACAAAACCCATGCAGCGTCTTCATCTGGGTCGCCCACGACGTAGCGGCGTTCTTTCATCTGGTGGTTTCACGCTCGTTGAACTATTGATTGTGATCGTAGTGGTCGTGATCCTGATGTCGCTTCTGCTTCCGGCAGTCCAAGGCGTTCGGGCGCGTGCCCGCAGCGCGAGTTGCCAAAACAATCTGAGGCAGCTCTCCTTTGCGCTAAAAAAAGCGCAGGCGAATATCCCGCCCGAGAAGCTGAACATCCAGGGCAGCTCGAATTTTCAACAATTCAAGCAGCACCTCAGCGAGTATGCCGAAGATGGGAGTGCTATCTGGTCGTCGCCGGGAATAAGCGAAAGTGCCAACAGTTATGGATTCAACGAACGGGTCCACCGACTGGGTGTGAAGGATGCGGGCAAGATTGTCGCCCTCACCTATCCTGACCAAATCGCCACCGGGATCAGTAGCCCGGCCACCCTCAAGAGTACGGCCGATCCGTCCGATGCTAACTACGACCCGAACAACGATCCGGGCGGAGCGGGCGCTTTGGTCCACTTCGGTCGGGCGAATGTCGTCTTCTATGATGGGCATACCGCGTCGATGGACCTTTATGGTTCGGAAGGGTTCTGCTCGCTCGATGAGAACGATCAGTTGGCATGTGCCTGGAGAGAAAAATGGCTGCCAACCCGGGACGAGGTGCAAATTTCCAGCGAACTCGGTACCGCCAGCGCGCAGGATGGTGCAGAGTACAGCCTTCCGGAGTCCTGCGCAGACGGAGTCGTGGGCGGATCCTACTCGATTCCCGTTCCTGATCGGGACGGCGATGGGGTGCCTGATGTCGATGTCGACAGTCTGCCCGGAACGCCCGACGATCTGGATGGGGACGGCACTCCGAACAGCGAGGACCCCTATCCCTACGAGGATCAGCATCCGACCGAAGAAGGCGGGACCCCGAGCAGTAGCCAGAGCAGTCCCTGCACCGGGGGCGCGACGACCGGTTGCAGCGACAACTGTCCCGACACTGAAAATGCTGATCAAGCCGATGCCGATGGCGATGGCGTGGGCGATGCGTGCGATTCGGCCGATCCGCCACCGCCGGTCGATACCGACAGCGACGGTATCCCCGATGACGACGACAACTGCCCCGACACCTACAACGAAGATCAAGCCGATGACGATGGCGACAGCATCGGAAATGTATGCGACGATGATTATGGGCAGGATACCGGACCGCTCGACTGCCCGGAGCCCGTGTTGTTGTTTATCGACAACGAAGATCCCGGTTACTCCCAAAATTGCAGTCCCGTGCTCGTCAACGGAAAGGGATACAACAACAGTTACAAGTGGATTCTGGGAACCACCACCGACGCGCCCTACTACATGCAATTCGAGGCAAACAACATACCGAACGCAAATTACGAAGTCGCCATTACGTGGAACAATCAGAGCGAAATTGGCAGTTTCAAGCGGAACGAAAAAATGCGGGTGGCGATCTACGATGGGGTGACCCTCGTCGACACCATTGAGATTAACTCGCGAAAAAATCCGAATGCGGATTACACGGAAGGTGGAAAAAAGTTTCAGATTCTCGGATCGGAGTTTCCGGTTTTCAGTGGCACGATCAAGGTCCGCATTCTTGTACAGAGTGCGTCATCGGGATACTCGGGCTATCGAACGATTTGTGGCGATGCAGTGCGTATCGAGTGCACGGGCGGTGCCGAATATCAACCGGCCGCCGTAAGCTCGGGACCTGACCCCTGCTACAATCCCGAAGGTGGTATTCCGGCGGGTCCGCTCGGCGCGATCACCAAGGCACTCGATTGGCTCGAAGCCAATCAGGATCCCGACGGGGGGTGGACTGCCAATGCAGGGGGAACCCAGTGCCGCCCCATGGTCACCGGCACGTGCATTCTGGCGTTTGCCGAAGCGGGGCACTCCGCAACGCAAGGAAAATATAAAGAGTGTATCTGCAAGGCGATCAAATACATGATGGCCAATCAGGGAATGAACGGATATGCGGGTGGTTGGTCGGCGAACGTTGCCTTCCAAGGAAACGCCATGGACCATGCCTGGACGCACCAGTTGTCGCTCTGGGGCATGGCAGCCAGCTTGGCAGTCGCCAATCGCGCCATTGCGGGCGAATGTGACGAAGCGCCGGGAGAATGTGATTACAACCCGGGCGAACATCTCGATTCGGTGAACCAGGGAGTGCTGCATCTGATTTATCTTCGGGACGACTTCAACCCGAATAGTCCGCCCTACCCGCAAGAGCCACTTACGTTTCGAGATATCGAGTTCAATCGAAACGCCGCCGAAGGGTTGGGACTGAGCGGCGGTGCAATGTATCCGGCCGATAAGGGCGGTTGGAAATACACCCGAGAACAAGCCGGCGCTTGGGGCGGAGATCCTCAGGGCATTGGCGCGGGAACGAGTGCCATGCTGGTGGCCCGCAATGCGGGTGCAAACGTACCGGACGTAGAACTCGATGCCATCAAGGGCTGGTTGCGAGCCAGACA
>CACOUL010000066.1 GCA_902630355.1 Planctomycetaceae bacterium | reverse complement strand
ATCGGCGAGTTGTATCGAAAAATGGAAGTCTTCGAAAAGGCAGCCCGATTGATCGACAAGTATCAGCAACGAGCGGAGGAAATTGCCGATCAGATGGAGGTCGAAAACTTTCGCAAACTTCTCTACTACCTGATCGATACGGTTTTGGATCGGGGGGAGATGCCCAACCTCGATCCCGACCTCGTCCAACTCCGTGCCGATGTCTCTGCCTGATCGCCCATTGCCCAAATTACTGGACCTCTTCTACGACGATCCGTCGGTCTGCGGACGGTTCGATGCGGTCACAGGCCACGATGTCCCCACTGCCTATCGTCGGATGCTGGTACACGAGGAGCATATGACAGTGGCGATGGAAGCGCATCACGAGAGCATGGTCGACGTGGACGTGCTGGAGGAGCATAAGGCAGAGGATACCTACGCAAGAAAAATTCTATTGCGACGCGAGAAAGATCGTGCGGTCGTCCAGTTTGGATTGCTATGTGTGAATCTTGCCCTGCTGGAAGACGCCGTGCGGGATGAGATCCTCGAGCAGAGGCGACCGCTGGGACGCATCTTGGTGAGGCACAATGTCATGCGCTCAGTCAGCCTGATCGGCCTTTGGCACGTGACCATGGGAGCGGAACTCAAAACGCTCTTTTCGCCTGCAGAGGCCCAAGCGACTTTCGGCCGGACCGCCAGTATAGAACTTGACGGGAAAAAAGCGGTCGAAGTGCTCGAAATTGTGGCGCCCGAGTGAAAATTCTATACTGGTCTGAGACGCTTCCGTGCCCTAAAACCATCTGGACCATTCCGTCGACATCGGGCCCTTCCTATGAAACGTGAATCTTTCGACTGTGTCGTTCTCGGGGCGGGCCCTGCGGGTACGGCGGCTGCGGCGCTGGTGGCTGACGCCGGTTTTCGCACGCTGTTGGTCGAACGCGACGCAATGCCCCGCTTCCATGTGGGCGAATCTCTGATGCCCGAAACCTATTGGCCGCTGAAGCGTCTGGGTGTGCTCGAACGACTCAAAACGAGTCGGCACACCCCCAAGTACAGTGTGCAATTTATCAACCATCGAGGCCAGGAATCGGCTCCTTTTTATTTTCACCAACACGATCCGCGGGATTGCTCGCAGACCTGGCAAGTGGTCCGTGGCGATTTCGATCAGATGTTGTTTGAAAATGCCGCGGAAAAGGGAGCCGATTGTCGCGACCGGACGCGAGTGGCGGAAGTCCTCTTTGAGGGCGACTCCCAAACGGCTTACGGTGTGCGTTTGGTCGATGCCGATGGACAAACCAGCGAAGTGACAAGCCGGGTGGTCATGGATGCGACAGGACAGCAATCGATCATCGCCAATCGGCTCGGCATCCGCCGTGAAAATCCCGATATGAAGAAGGGGGCAATCTGGAGTTACTATCGCGGCGCGCGGCGCGGAGAGGGGTTGGATGCGGGAGCGACCGTGATTCTTCATACGGTCAACAAAGACTCTTGGTTCTGGTTCATCCCGCTCGCCGATGGAATCACAAGCGTGGGGGTCGTGGGAGACACGAGCTACCTCTTTGCCGCAAGGCAGAAGCCGGAAGAGATTTTCGCTAGAGAATTGGCGCTCTGCCCCGCACTGTGCGAGCGACTCGAGGCGAGTGAGCGAGTGGAGCCTTTTCGGGTTGCCCGCGAATTCTCCTACAAGTCGGCTCAGGCGGCCGGGGATGGCTGGGTATTGATCGGAGACGCCTACGGTTTTATCGATCCGGTGTATTCTTCGGGCGTTTATTTTGCGCTTAAAATGGGCGAGATGGCAGCCGATTGCGTGATCGAGGGATTGAAATCGGGAGTCACCACAGGGTCCCAACTGGGTGGATGGTCCCGCGAATTTGATGCGGCCGCTGCCCATTTACGGAAACTGGTTACCGCGTTTTATACGCCTCAGTTCAGCATCGGCAAATTCATCAAAGCCCACCCCGAACATCGGGGGAATCTCACCGATCTGCTGATCGGCCGGGTCTTTCATCCCGAAGCGGGACGAATCTTCGAAGACATGGACAAGTGGCTCGCGGCTGCCGACTCCTGCGAGACCGTTTAGATCCTGCAAGAACGGTCTAGACAATCCACCTTGTAGAAAATCCGTCTTTCGCCCTCGCGCCGCTGCACGCAACCTGCCGTCACGGGGCATCCGGTCGGGCCCGCGAACCGCTGTCTCTGCTTGCATTGCGAGAAGATTCAGCACCCGACTTCCATGAATAACGGGTAGGTAAGATTTACCGCCTGGGTAAATCTTACACTTTCTCGGAATCGCATTTGATTTACGCCTCGCGGACTCCGATGAATATTCACGTAGCCTGGATTCTACCGATCTTTATGGTATGCGTCCCGGCACCAATCACACCCGCATTTCATCCCACCCGTATTTTCGGAGTTACCTCTCGCATGGTCACTTACAAAACAATTTGTCGTTCAATGGCTTTCTTGGCCCTGACGAGCATGGTCTTGGGGCAACCGGCCCATCTGATGGCTGCTGCTCCGGCCGGCCAGGCGAAAGTCATTGATGTCGCACTTAAGGGACAAAATGAACTTCATGGTCGAATCCTCGATGCCGAAGGCAAGGCCGCACCCGGTACCGTTGTCGTACTGACCGACGGACAGAATGTCCCGCTCGTACGAACCGTCGCCGATGAAGAAGGCCGTTTCGCCTTTGGCCAAGTACCTGCCGGCACGGCGGTACTCTATGCCGGTCAAACCCAGACCCACATGCGGACCTGGGCAACCGGAACTGCGCCACCCAAGGCATCGCGGGAAGTCGTCATCGACCAGTCTCAGCCAATCGTGCGAGGCCAGTTCGGTGGGATCGACGCTCGCTCCGCAGCGATATTGGCTGCCTGGGGCGTTGCACTTGGTGTCGGTATCTTCTACGGAATCTACGGCGATACCAATTCGTAAAGCGTTTGCGATTTTCGGAAAAAGTGACCATTAAAAACCCGGCTCCCCCAAGGGGCCGGGTTTTTTTTGCTACAAACCGCAGGCACGTTCCGGTGCCCCCTTGTGCGAACTGCAAGTGGCGGCCTACCGTGTGCCCTACGACGTCGAGCAACGTCCCTTCGGAAAACGAATGATGAAAAAATTGTGTATTTGGTGCTCCGTGGCGCTGCTCCTGATTCTGCATCAGGACAACTGGTTCTGGACCGACGGCACACTCGTTTTCGGTTTCCTGCCCATCGGACTGCTCTATCACGCCGGCATCTCCTTGGCCGCCGCCGGCCTTTGGTTCACCGCCATCTGCGTCATCTGGCCCAAGGACGTGGAATATGACGAAAACGAGTTGGCGGAAGGTTCGCTCGGTAAGGAGGCAGAGGTGTAATGCAACCGGCGTTCCACGAGCAATTCGGCGAGTTGATCATTATTGGCTTGTACTTGATGTTGTTACTGGGCCTGGGACTGTCGGCCAGTCGGCTCTTCAAGGGAACGCGCAAGGACTATCTACTGGCGAGTCACTCGATCGGACCCTTTCTACTGCTGATGTCGCTCTTCGGAACGACGATGACCGCCTTTGCCCTGGTCGGATCCTCCGGAGAAGCATTTAAGGCAGGCATTGGCGTCTACGGCATGCTTGCGTCATCGAGTGGTATCATCCATTCACTGTGCTTTTTTCTCATTGGAATCAAGCTCTGGTCGTTAGGCAGGCGGCATGGCTACACGACGCAAATTCAGTTCTTTCGCGACCGACTGGAAAGTGATCGGATCGGCCTCTTGCTCTTTCCGATCCTGGTCGGCTTGGTGATTCCCTATCTGCTGATCGGTGTGATCGCCAGCGGTACAGTGATTCAAACGATGACCTCCGGCGCATTCCCGGAGTTGTTTCGCACCGACAACCCTGCAACGAGCGGTGGGGTTCCCAATTGGCTCGGATCGTTGGCCACCTGCCTCGTCGTGCTTGCCTACGTTTTTTTCGGTGGCATGCGGGGTACTGCCTGGGCGAATGCTTTCCAGACCGTTGTCTTTATGGTCTTGGGTATTCTGGCGTTTCACGTCATCGCAACGCGCCTCGGCGGGGAGGAAACGCTACTGGAAAATCTCCGTAAGGTCACGGCGGGTGTTCCCGAAAATAAGATCACGCGGATCGACATGTCGAAGATGAAATTCTTCACCTACCTGCTCGTTCCTCTATCGGTCGGAATGTTTCCGCATCTCTTTCAACACTGGCTCACGGCAAGGAGTGCGAGCAGTTTTAAGTTACCGGTCGTCGCTCATCCCATTTTCATCATGATTGTCTGGGTACCTTGCGTGCTGATCGGCATCTGGGCAGCCTCCGATCTCATTCCGGCAAAACCTCCCCTCCCCTCCAACCCGAATGCGATTCTGCCATTTCTTGTGAAGACCCAAACGGGGCCACTGCTGGGTGGATTGCTGGCCGCTGGAATACTTGCAGCCATTATGTCGTCGCTCGATAGCCAATTTCTCTGCCTCGGCACAATCTTCAGTAATGACATTGCCGCGCACTATTACGGTCGGGAGCGAATGAGCGACCGGAGTCAGGTGATTCTAGCGCGGGTTTTTATCGTGGCCATCGTGGCGATCACCTACCTACTGAGCCTCTTTCCGCAGCGGGGCGTGTTCGGTCTCGGGGTCTGGTGCTTCAGCGGTTTCGCCAGTCTATTCCCCCTCGTCTTCGCTTCCCTCTACTGGCGGCGGCTTTCCAAGGCGGGCGCGTACGCCTCGATTCTGACAACGATCGCCGT
>CACOUL010000065.1 GCA_902630355.1 Planctomycetaceae bacterium | reverse complement strand
ATCGAACGCGTTGGCAATTTCTTGGGCTGCTTGTAGAAAGCCATCAGTTCCGAGAGCCGTTTTCTTCAACGTATCTTTTGATTTGCGGTGTACCGTGATGCTCGGATCTTCAAAGACCAACTGGAGTTTTTCTGGTAAAAGTCGCGTTCCCGTAAAATCTTTGGCCACTATTTTTTTGAGCTTCTCTCGATCGGAGTTTTCCAAATCAGACAAGAAGCGACCCAGGTATTTGAGTTGCTTTTCCGCTTCGAGCGTGAACGCTTCCGTTTCCCATCCATCTGCAGTGGGGTCATCAATCTCCAGCCACTCGCCCTGGATATCTTTTGCCAGTAGCGTTGCGTTGTTGGTAGAATTACCAGTCCTCGCTTGAGTCTCGCTTGCCGAAACCGCGACGACCTCAGAAGGATCAGGGGAAGGATGTGGGCGGTCATCTTGCTTCTTGCTCACCAGGAAAAAAACAGCGGTGATCAGGAATGCTCCCAGAGCGATTGCTGCGAATGTCCCCTTTCCGGCAAGCACATTTTTGGTGGGCTGTTTCACGATCAACTTCGATGGCTGAAGGTCTAAATTTCGTCGATGGGATTCGCGGACAGGGACCTAAATTTCATTATACGGTTAATTTGGGGGCGGACTTTCACCGAGAGGAAAGCGATGGAGCGGAATTTGCGAAAAGGTGGCCTCGCCCTCCTTAATTTCAATACAACCGTCCATCGGGATGTCCTCGAATCGTTGAACCTTCTCGGAACTCGGCCAATCAATTTCCAGACTTTTGATCCGGAGGGCATCTCCCAATCCGAGTTCCTGCTGCAGGCTCGACGCCCCAAAACTACCACCTCCACCGACCAACGCGTGGATCACTCGATCTCCCCCGGGCGTTTCCAACTCAACTTTAATACGGGCCCCGATGCCGTCCCGGTTCGATTCCGTTCCGATCAGACGAAGTGTTAGCCAGTGGTTGCTGTTGCCTGGATTTTCGTACAGTGCGTTGAAAGCAACGTCGCCGGTAAAGGCACCACCCAGCACGGTGAAGATATCTTGGTCTCCATCGTTGTCGATATCGGCAAATGAAACCCCATGTCCTTTTTGGAGATGCCCGAATCCCCCGTTGGTTGTGATATCCAAAAAGCGACGACCTTGATCGCTGCGAAAGACGCGGTTGGGAATCGTCATTTTGACCGATGGGTTTCCTGTTCCGAGGTAGAAATCGGGCCAGCCATCGTTGTCCAGGTCTCCATAATTTGCTCCCATCGGCATCGAAACGATATCGAGTCCTTTTGCGTCGGTGACATCTTCAAATGTTCCATCGCCCAAATTGCGGTAGAGTCTCGGTCGCTCTGCCGGAGTTTCCATCTTCAGATATTCGGCAGCAACTTCACCTACATCATTAACCCAGAAGCCGGCCACAAAAATATCGAGCCATCCGTCGTTATCAAAATCCCAAAACCACGTAGGAAAACTGCGTAGGGGGTCCTGTACGTTAGCCTCTTTGGAAACATCTTGGAATCTGAGCCATTGTGTATCTGGATTCTGCGGCCCCAAATTTTTTAAAAGAATATTGTCGGCGTTGAATCGCGAGATGTAGATATCGCTCCACCCATCGTTATCGTAGTCGCCAGCAGTAACGCCCTTCACAATGCCCGTGATATCGATGCCACAGGAAATCGCACATTCCTCAAACGTACCATCACCCCGATTGCGATAAAGTTCGCACGCGTGCCGACCATCGTTGGGCCACGTTTCATTGCCAATGAAGAGATCGAGCAGGCCATCGCGGTCAAAATCAGACCAGACGGCTGTCTGTGTCGGGTGCATCGAGAGCAAGCCGGCTTGCTGGGTGACATCTGCAAAACGGCCCTCGCCCAAGTTGCGGAGCAGAGAATTGGGATAATGCCCCTCCTTTTCAACCCAACCTCCCCGCAGCACGAAAATGTCGACCAGACCATCATTATCATAATCGGCGTGAATCAGATTGATACCGCTGGTCAGCCCAATCAAGCCGGACTCGATCGTTCTGTCTTCGAATTTTCCATCACCCTTATTTTCAAAATACCGCAGTTGGTCCTTTAGTCCCCACGAACTCGCCACGAGATCGATATCACCGTCGCGATCAAAATCCTCCGTGATCGAACCACCGAGCATGCCTACCGCATCAACACCCAACTCGATGGCGCGATCGTAAAACCGAGGAAAATCACTTTCCGAAGCGAAGGCTTCGGGGGGAATTTGCCATTGTGGTTCCACTTCATCTGGCCATTCGCCGATCGTCATGTGGGCCACATTAAGGAGCCAGCGAAATTTGAGGCTCTCCGGGTAATGCACGAGTGCTTCTCTGAAAATTTCAGCCGCCTTCTTCGATCCTCTTTGGATACGATGAATTCCATCTCCGGAAATAGGGACAAGGCATGAGTCTGCCGAATGCTGGTGAACGCAGTTTTCAATCTCGCCAAGGCGCAGATATGCGAGGCCAAATAGTTCATGAAAAGTCTCCAAAGCATCTTCGCTGAATTGGTCGGGATTTTGTTTGTACTCTGCCTCCGTAAGTTCGAACTGTATGATTGCTTTTTCCGGCTGGCCATTGCGAAGATATTCAAGGCCTAATTGAAACTGGCCCCCGACCGTCGGGTAGGCCGTCTCCGCTCGCTCGAGCATTGCAACTCGGCGATCACTGACAAATTCGTTGGTCTCCGGGTTCGTTGCGAGATCGATGATTTTAAGACGCTCCGCCATTTTACGGGTGCCATCGGTTCGAAACTGATCTGCGTGATCATCGGCAACGTGAGACGGACCAAGTGCCGAGGGATGGCAGTGCTGATGCGTAAATCGCTCGTCTGCTTTTTGCGCAGGTTCCCTTACAGCGGTTACGCCCGGCGAGGGGGGGGGGCTGGAGTCGACACAACCCGCAGCAACGATCACAGCGAGAAGGCCCCCGGTATGAATGAGCGGGCGCTCAAAAAAAACAGGCATGGTAAGCACAACGAACCCTCGGAGGCAGATTGCCCAGATGTTGGGTGAATTCTAGCACACATCGACAGTCTTTGGATATCGCAAGCAACTCCATCTCCGGATTATAATACGCCTTGAGGAACAACCCGGTTTTGTACTCTGTTAAGCTTCGGAAAGGGCATCCGGTGTGTTGGTTTTGTGACGTGGTATTATACGTAAAATCGCGAGTGCAAAGGTAAACATTGAAATCTCGAACGGTCCTGTTTTCGTTTCTTTTTCTGGCAATCGCTTTGATCATTTCTGCCGTCTTCTGGTATTCCCGCGAGAAGCCCAACAGCAGAAGGGTCACTTTCAATCGAGAGATTGCCCCGATCATCCTTTCGCACTGCGCGTCCTGTCATCGTCCGGAGGAATCGGCGCCTTTTTCACTACTTTCGTATGGCGATGTTGTGGATCGAGCAGAGCAGATTGCCGAGGTCACTGAGAGTCGCTACATGCCTCCCTGGCTTCCCAAGTCGGGATATGGCCATTTCAGCGGAGATCGGCGGCTATCCCAAGATGAAATCGATTTATTGGCAGACTGGGTAGCCCAGGGAGCGACTGAAGGAGATCCAGACGATTTGCCCGAGGCACCTTCTTTCGCGGCAGGGTGGCAATTGGGAGAACCCGATCTCGTGATCGATATGCTCGAACCGTACCTCCTTCGAGCCGATGGTTCAGATGTGTTTCATAATTTTGTTCTGCCGATTCCCAACACGACCTCGCGTTTTGTACGGGCGGTGGAACTGCGACCGAGCAATCGGCAGATTGTGCATCACGCCAATATGCTTACCGATAGCACGGGGGCCGCACGAAAACTGGATCGACAAGAACCGGGTCCCGGGTATGCGGGGATGGAAAATTTGGGCGTCGCTTCACGGCCTTCAGGACACTTTTTGTCATGGAAGGTCGGGTCGGTACCCTTTGCAGGCTATCCGGAGAAAGCATGGCGAGTCGATCCGGGCAGCGATTTGGTTGTGAATATGCACATGCTTCCATCCGGAAAAATCGAGGAGGTTCGTGCGAAGGTGGGCATCTACTTTTCAGAGAAAGTACCCACCAATCCTTCGCTTGCCTTAATTCAATTGGAGGCCGATCGCCAACTCGATATTCCTGCGGGAGAGAAGCAGCATGTCGTCACAGATCGTTTTACCCTGCCTGTCGATGTCGACGTGTTGGCAATTTACCCGCACGCGCATCTGCTTGGCCAAGATTTGCAGGGGTATGCCCTGTTACCGGACGGTCGCAAAGAATGGCTTATCTGGATTGACGATTGGGATTGGAATTGGCAGGCGGTCTACCGTTATCGACAGCCACTCTTCCTTCCCCGAGGTACAGAACTGGTGATGCAGTACACGTTCGATAACTCTGCCTCCAATCCAAGGAATCCGCACCAGCCCCCGCGCCGCGTTACGGCAGGAAACCGCACGGAGGACGAAATGGCGCATCTTTGGATTCAAGTGCTTCCGCAAAGCCAGGAAGACCTTCATGTCTTGAACGAGGCCAAAGCGCGTCATCAATTAAGTAAATACCCTCGAAAGTTAGAGCAGAAAGTCAGCTTGGGGTTAGCCTTGGCAAATCAAGGCAAAATTGACCAGGCAGCCCATGTGTTCCGCGAGGCGACTTCTCTGAATCCGCAGCATGTGGGGGCTCACTATAATCTAGCCTGCATGCGAAGCCTTCTGGGAAAAACACCCGAAGCAAAGGAAGCTTTTCGTGCTGTGCTGAAGATGGACCCGGACCATGTGGAGTCACACAACAACCTGGCGATCATTCTATTCA
>CACOUL010000064.1 GCA_902630355.1 Planctomycetaceae bacterium | reverse complement strand
AGGGCGGCGGAAAAAAAGCCGCTGAAAAATAACAACGTTTTGGAGTTCATCATGCGCGACCTCGTATTGATATTGAAAATGGTTTTGATAATCACCCTGCCGCTGATCGCTTTCGCTACCGTTGCGACGAGCGCTGAAGAGAAGATGAGCAAGCCGTTTCGCGGCAAAGTGCACGTGATTCCCGGTAAGATCGAGACCGAGCATTATGACGAGGGCAAACCGGGAGTGGCCTATTACGATGTCGATGAAAAAAATCTCGGGGTCGATTACCGCGGGGCAACGCAGGTCGATATCGAAAAACGCGACGATGCCTCGAATGGTCACGGGATCGGTTGGACGAAGGCAGGTGAGTGGGTCGCCTACAGCGTCGATGTGAAGAAGTCAGGCAACTACGACATCAAATTTGTCCTCTCGGCACCGAGTGAAGGTGGCAAAATTCACTTGGATTTCAATGGCAAAGACGCCACCGGCCCGATTGCCGTACCGAACACCGGTAGCTTTCAGACGCTCGGTAGCGTGACCAAGAAGAACGTGCCGCTGCGGGCCGGAAAATACGTGATGAAAATGGTGATGGACGCCAACGGCAAATCGGGTTACGTCTCGGACATCGACTCGATCGAATTTATGAAGTCCTCGCCTTAGTGGCACTGTGCAGTCGCACGGCAAACTTCTAAACGCGTCAGCCAGATTCCGATGATGTGCCCGGTGGCAAAGCATCAGGAGGAGTCGGCTTCTGCGGATCGGCAATCGTCTGGAAGATGCGATAATTCTGCCCGAACTGCTCGAGGAAATAAATCGAGTAGGATCGGTCAAATACGTACAGCGGTAAAGTGAGTACCGTATTGAGGTATGGGAGAAATCCGATGCAGCAGGTAATGCAACCGAGCATCACGCCAATGATCGCGGTTGCGATGCGCAGTACGAATTGCAGCAACAGAAAGAGCACGAACGCGCCCACGTTGCCTGGCAGCAGTGCTGTGCGGAACTCGTGCCATGCCAGGCGCACTCGCTGACCACGAAGGTACATCAGCGGCACCACGAAGTTATTGGTGCACCATATGGTGATTCCAAATACGAAAGCGAGTAGCAGTAAAAGCAATACGGTGATGACGGTGGCTGTAATTGCCAGGCTACCAAAGTGCTCTGCTTGGATATCCGGTAACGCAACGATCGCAGCCAGACCAAACACCGCGATATAGCTCGCAAACATGATGATCCCTAGGGCGATGTAAAACAGAAACAGGCTGTTGCCCATCGATTTAAACTGCTTCCATGGTGCCACGATGGCGGCCTGATTTTTCGAAAGATTATCGAGAAAGATAAAAATGGCACGACTGCGAACCCAACTTATCAGCAGTACCACCGCGATGAAGATCAACGCTATGACGGCCCCAACGGTGATAACCAAGGGTAAATGAGTGGTAATCCAATGCGAAGCTTGCTGCGAGGCTTCCTCTACTTCCCCGACCCTGGGGGTCGCGGTCGCGGTGTGTTCCGGGTTGTGGTTCGACTGGTAGGAGAAGTTAAACCCTTTGCGGTCACCCAGGGTTGCGAGCCATGCAGAGAATCCCAGGACAAACCACTTACCCAAGTCGAACGGCCCGAACGTGATCTGCGTTGTCCGCTTAATGGCTTGCCCCAGCGGTTCGGTCACAGATACACGCATCGGTTGCCCCCAAGCCTGCGAAAAAGAGATGAAATACTCCGCGAAGCTGTGGCATTCTATCGGAAAATAGCGCACAGGTCCAAGTCTGAGCGGGCTCTTGTTTTAGGTATTTATGCTAAGGATTGAGAGCTGCGATAGTCGATTTAGATGATGAGGCGGTCAGTCCGCCTCGGCTCAGATGACCCCACAGCATTCGCCACCCCGCAGTGTGAGTCGCACATGGCCCTGCCTCGCCGATATTTCGTCCATCGCATTCCGATCGCGACCCTCTGGGCTCTACTTTGTGTCGCACTCCTGCTGCCGGGCACTGCCCGCAGCGCTGACATCGTAGACCGCGGTTTGTGGCTTGCCTTGTTTTCGCAGGGCGAGCTGGATGTTCCGGCCGCCGACACCGAAAAGCTTTTGTGGTGGTATGACACGCATGCGCGATTTTTTGGCGGTCCCTTCCCGGAGTTTCAAGGCATTGTGAGGCCGGGGATCGGTTACCAATACAACGACAACCATTCGTTATGGCTGGGGTATGCGTGGGTGCGAGATGTGCTTCCCGATCTGGATGTCGAGGAGAATCGCATCTGGCAACAGTGGGGATGGACCGAGGAATTCGGCGATATCAAAACGCTCTGGCGGAGCCGGTTGGAGCAGCGGTTCGTTTCGGTCGGTCCGCAGGTCGGTTGGCGGTTCCGGCAGTTGCTGCGGGCCTCCAAGCCTCTGCAAAATCATCCGCGGTTAACGTGGGTTGCCTGGGACGAGATCTTTTTTCATCTGCGCGACACTGACTGGGGTGCGGTAGCCGGATACAACCAGAACCGTGTGTTTGTGGGGATGGGCGTCACCCCGAGTAAGGGAAGTCCGTGGCGGACCGAGGTAGGTTATCTCTATCAGCAGATCGATATCCCGTTTGACGGGGCGAATCTGAGCAACCACATTCTCGCGGTTAACATCTTCTTCAATCCGTAAGCCGACATCTCAGAAATCGGCGAAGGCGAGGCTCTGCGATCACGACCAGTTGGAGAACTGGAAATGAGCTGCATCCGCTTTCTCTATCCGGCTCTACTCGGCGTTGGGCCTTGCAGGCAGCTTAACTACTCTTGCCTGCTGGGGGCCTTGCCTGTTGGGTTTCTTGCCCGCTGGGCAAGAAGCGTGACTTGAGCGAATCAAGAATGTAATTGTGTTCTGTCTCGGTGCCCAATCGCTCAAAAAATCTCCAGTAAAATCCTGGTCGAAGCGTTGAGGTAACGATTGTTGTTCGCGTAATCCTTGTCTTCAGATTGTCGATTTTCACTAACTCGTAAGTGCCCCCCTGAAAACCTAACCAGTGGCGTCCGGGAAGCTGGACTTCCTCAACCGTGAATTCGAGGTGCTGTGGTGGCTGCCAGCGTGTCACCCGTTCACGGATAAATCCAGAGTTGAAATGGCAGATTCGTTCCGCCCCGATACCAGAACCATGGATCGTACAGGATTGGGGTACCGGCAGCCCCAGCCGCATTAATAGCGGTTTCGTACCGTTGACCTGATCGAATCCGATTATCGCTTTCCAAACTTCGTCAGGGGCAGCATCAATAATAATAGATGACTCGACGTTCTCGATCCGGGCTCCTGTAGGGAGTCGGTCTTCTATCTTTCCCGCGCCGAATACCGTCATGCCAGCCAAGATTGGCATGATCGCCATCGATATATTTGAATCGGATTTCCGTTTCAAGCAGTAGCCTATGCCCGCTCCAAGCATGGCGCCTACCACAATAATCGGTAAGGCCATCAGGATGCATACGATCCCTTCTAGACCGATAGCTACGAGGCTAACAAGACAAAGACCGTTTGCAATCACAAGGCTGATACAAACTGCCTTCCAATAGCGAACGGTGAATACCGCGACGAAGCCTGTCGCGGCAGGGAGGATCAGAAACATGGTTAAACCGAGACCGGCGGTCTCACTCCCCAAGCCGATCAAGGTTCCGCCAACAACCACACATGTGAGGGCAGCGAGGGTTCCGCGCAAGACCGATTTTTGGGTGAGTTGTTCTTCTGACGGCGAATCTATTTTGGATGTCATGGCACGATAGCTCACATAGAATATGAGGTGTTCGACTTGAGACGCCAATGGTGAGTGTGGCCGTCACCGCCCACACCGAGGTTTAAGATTTAAAACACCCACTCATTGTATGGAAGCGTGAGGATTGTGCAAAAGCAGCGAAGATGACCCGGCGAAGCCATGCCGTTCGGCCATGACCAGCCGGAGATATTATTCGGTGATCCAATGTTGGGTGCTGGCATAAGTACGTATTCTCTCGTTTCTGGAATCGATAAATGTCATGACGCCCTGCTTGTACAGAAGATAATCATCTACACCAGAAAAGCCCGGGCACGTTTTGAAACCATCAAACGGCAGGAAAAATTTGATTTTGTTGTCCCCGTGGATCAAATCATCTAATAGAAAGAAACGGACATATCCGTCAAAGGTTCCGAATAGATCGAAAAACGTCTTGTATCTTCGAAGCGTGTCGTAAAGCGGACTTTTTTTGTTTAAGTAAAAACGACGGATGCACTCCAGCGTCAAATCAAACCGGTCATCGATTATGTTTGTTATGCCGCGCGCTTGGTTGATTGTTTTGCCGCCACGCATTTTGTTGGGGAAGATAATATAGCCACCAATGGTGGACCCTTTGTCGAAAAGTTCTTCAACCTCGGTGGCGATTTGTTTCGTAAGCCAACGCTTTTGTTTCTGGTTTTTATACGAATGGGTAATGGCATCACTGCCTAAGAAGAATTCCCCAGCCTGAGAATGATGGTGCAGATAGGCTCCGGGTCTGTTGTCAGCTAATTCAAAGACGAGCCCATTCGGCAAAGGTTTGCTCCACAATCGCTTGTGGTATTTTCTCAGGGTGGGGCTGGTGCTGTCGGGGTCCCCGCCGTTTGCATCAGAGTAAAAATTAAAAGCGGTATCGACGATCATCTGTCCGGCGCTTTGCGATCGAATTTGTTCGGTTGTCATTCACGACGATTCAGGCTGATGTAAGCTTTTATTGCGATTGAGGTTTCATGGAAGATTCCTTCCTCATGTTCATGGTCACTGAACTACATAAAGAAAAATGTCATTTCAATACAAAGGAATAGAGAAGAAGGCATCAATCGCACCTTCAATGAAAATTGAAATGAATCAAAAAATCAAAAACAC
>CACOUL010000063.1 GCA_902630355.1 Planctomycetaceae bacterium | reverse complement strand
GGCGAGTCAAAAAATTGATTTTGAAGCCGAACTTGTGATCGTGATCGGCAAGCGTGGCCGGCACATCGCGCCGGATGCCGCCTACCAATACATTGCCGGCTACTGTTGTGGCAACGATATTTCGGCGCGCGATTGGCAGAAAGAAAAACCGGGAGGACAATGGCTGCTGGGAAAATCGTTCGATACGTTTGCTCCCCTCGGTCCTTGGGTGGTTTCGGCCGAGGAGATTGAGGATCCCGGGAATCTCGATATCGTCTGCCGCGTGAACGGCAAGACGATGCAAAATTCCAGCACGAGCAATCTGATCTTTCCGGTTCCGCAGTTGATTGGCTACATCTCGAGGGTCTGCACGTTGGAGCCCGGTGATTTACTCTTCACCGGCACGCCCGCAGGCGTGGGTGTCGCCCGCAGTCCGGCCGTTTTTCTTCAATCCGGCGATCGGGTGGAGGTCGAGATCGAACGGATCGGGGGCTTGAGCAATGGGGTGGTCGCCGCCGAATAAGCGCAACTGATCCAACCGTTTTTTTTCGAACCCGTCTGAGGGAATTGGCGGGAATGCGGCCAGCCAGATTGGAGCCGGGGCGGCTGAAATGCCGAATCGCAGAGAGGGTGGAACCCCGAAACACGGAAGTTGGACGCGAATCAGCCCGCAATCTTTGCGCGGCCGGTAAAACCGGCAGTTCCGCGTCGTGCGGCCGATTCGCATGCTCCTTTGATCGAGATGGTGAGATAGGATGCGCCGTCGTACACCAAGTGATGATCGTCGTAGGCGAATGCTCGTTGAGGAGAGTCCTCACGAAGCGCCGCAGAAAAAGAAGGCCCGAGGCGGGGCTGCGACCGAATATGCGGCCGATACCATGGGCCAGCAGCCCCAGTGCATCGACTTTTTGCCGCGTCGTGGGTGGCTGCATCTCGCGCTGTGGTTTGTCACGGGATTGGGTGTTGCTGGGCTGGTGATGCTGGATCGTTGGCAGCAGGCGAGAAGCGATGGTCCTTGGGAAATTTTTCAGTTGCAGCACCCTGCGTCGCTGGCAACGTGGTGCGTGACCGTCGGGTTGTTGCTCGTAGCGGTTCTCTCGCTCAGCATCTTTTCGCTGCGACGACACCGCCAAAGCGACTACCATACCCGCTACCGTTGGTGGATTTGGGTAAGCGCCACGGCGCTCTTCTCGAGTGTGGCGGCGCTCACGGGATGGCAGGAGGTGGCGGCGCGAGCGACAGCTTCTCTAAGCGGTTGGAATATACCGGGTGGTCATCAGCTCTTTTGGCTCGCGCCGGTCGGGCTGCTCTACAGCTTTCTTGCGCTGCGGCTCATCCTGGAATTGCGCGGTTGCCGGTTGGCCATGCTCGCGGTAGTTGCGAGTTGGTCTGCTTTCTGTTTTCGCAGCGTGATGATTCTCGATTTCGACTTCGGGGTTTTCCAAGGGTGGAAGGGAACCCTCGAGGGGGCGTGCCTCGTCTCGATGGTGGCACTGCTTTGCTGCGGACTTCTCTGGTATGCCCGTTATGTGTTGTTGGATGTTGAGGGGCGGCTTCCGGTGCGAGAGCCCAAAAGGAAGGCGACCATCTCTGAGGACGGCTCGGCTGCGAAGTCGTCGCGTCCCCCGACGCCCCGAGGCTCGAGTGATTTAGAGCCGGAAACGCGTCGCCGCGCCGCAGAGTTGATTGACGAGTCGGACTATGACTCGGACGATTCCGACACCGAATTGCCCGCGAAGCGGAAGCGTCAGGAATCGCGAAAGCAAGCGACGAATGCCGATATCGAGATGGAATCGGCGGAGATGCCGGAACATCGGCAGCACCAGCAGCAAAAGAAGTTGTCGAAAGCAGAGCGGAAAAAACTTCGCCGGCTCAAAGCGAAGCAACGGCACGCCGCCTGATTTCTCGCGGTAAGGTCCCCTTCCCCGGTTGGATCGATTGGCCGATAACTAAGACCGTTCCGATCGTGCGGTGCATTTTCTTACGGCCCTTTTCCACTGAATGAGAGTTTGATGGTTCGTACCCGCTTTGCCCCGAGTCCGACTGGTTTTCTACACATCGGGGGTGTGCGCACGGCCCTCTATAATTGGTTGTTTGCCCGCGGCTGTGGTGGGCAATTTGTTTTACGGATCGATGATACCGATCAGACGCGTCATCTCGACGAAGCGCTCGCACCCATCCTTCAGGGGTTTCAATGGCTGGGGCTCGACTGGGATGAGGGGCCGGGCAAGGAAGTGGAAGGCCATCGCTATTTTCAGTCGCAGCGCGAAGAACTTTACCAACGGGCGGTCGAACAACTCCTCGAATCCGGACACGCCTACCGCGATTTTGCCACCCCTGAAGAATTGCAAAAGGAGCGGGAGCAAGCCGAGCAGGAGGGGCGGGCGACACGGTACAGTCGGCGATGGATGGCAACGACTGAGGAGCAATGCGATCGTTACCGGGAAGAGGGTCGCGGTGAGGTGGTCCGTCTCAAAATGCCGAGTGACGGGGAGTTGGTCATCCCCGACCTGATCCGCGGCGACGTCACGTTCGCGTGGGCACGCGAGCAAGATCATGTGATTCGCAGGGCCGATGGAACCTGCCTGTATCATCTGGCGACGGTGGTGGACGATGAGTCGTTTGAAATAAGCCACGTCATCCGCGCCGAAGAGCACCTTTCCAACACACCTCGCCAAATTTTTATTGCCGATGCACTCGGGTATCAGCGTCCCCAATTCGCGCACCTGCCCTACGTTGCGGAACCGGGAAGCAAACACAAGCTTTCGAAACGGAAACTGAAAAAGTATATGAAGGACCGCGAGTTCGCGCGGCTACAAGGCGAAGGCGAGTGGATCGCTCGACAAATACACAAGCAAATCGATCCGGAAGCATTCAACCCTGTTTTGGTTGATTTCTATCAATCGATCGGATTTCTCCCCGATGCTTTGCTGAACTATCTGCTGCTGCTCGGTTGGTCGTTGGACGACTCGACTGAGATTTTCACGCGCGAGAAGATGATCGAATGTTTCAGTCTCGATCGGGTGAACAAGGCGCCGGCCAGTTTTGATCCAAAAAAATTGGAGGCCTTTCAGGAAAAGTGGTTTCACGCGTTCGATTCCAAGAAAAAGGTTGCCCTCTGTCTTCCTTTTTTGCAGCGCGCGGGCCTCGTGGCCGAACCGCCCGATTGCAATGTGGGTCCGCAGTTGCTCGCTATTTTGGATGCCGCGGGTGATCGGGTGAAAATGGCGGGCGATATCTTGCACTTTGCCGACTTTTTTATTGCCGACGAGGCTCTGGAATATGAGCAGAAACCGTTTGTTAAACGTCTCGGTAGCTCGAACGCAAGGGTGCTGCTTGGCCGCTTGCGAGATCGACTCGCGGAGCTCGACGCGTTTTCTGTAGAGGATTGCGAGGCCGCGGTGAAGGGTTTTGTGGAGAGCGAGGGAATCAAGATGGGCGAGGTGATTCACGCGCTGCGCGTGGCGGTCACCGGCAAGGCAGTCGGGTTAGGCATGTTCGATACGTTGGGGCTTCTCGGTCGAGATGCGGTGCTGCGGAGGATCTCTCGTGCGCTCGAGCAGGCGGAGTCCCTGCCAGCGGGCGATGCGGAGGGGGATTAGGGGTTCACCGCAAGACGTGCCGAAGTTAAGATTCGGCACGCGGTGCGGACCGTTTTTCTTTTTTTAGAACAGGTAGACCGAAAGTCGAACCATGTCGACAGACAAGCGATCAGACGACGCGGCTCGCGGCATGAACTTTGTGGAGCAGATCGTCGCGGATGATCTGTCAGCCGAAAAATTCGGGAATCGCGTGCAAACGCGTTTCCCGCCGGAGCCGAACGGCTATCTGCATATCGGGCACGCCAAGAGCATTTGTCTGAATTTCGGGATTGCGACTTCCCATGGGGGGATTTGCAATCTCCGTTTCGACGACACCAACCCGACCAAGGAAGAGACCGAGTATGTGCGCTCGATAGAAGAAGACGTGCGGTGGCTCGATGTGGGGTGGAGTGGTGAGGCACTTTACGCATCCGATTATTTCGATCAACTCTACGCTTGGGCGATCCAACTGATCGAGGCGGGGCTCGCATTCGTTTGCGACCTCTCGGGCGAGGAGATGCGCGAGTATCGGGGCACGTTGACTGTGCCGGGGCGCGAGAGCCCCTTCCGTAATCGATCGATCGAGGAGAACCTCGACCTGTTCCGGCGCATGCGGGAAGGCGAGTTTGCCGATGGCAGTCGTACGCTCCGCGCTAAAATTGATATGGCGGCGAGTAACCTCAATCTCCGTGACCCGGTGATGTATCGCATTCTGCATGCAACCCATCATCGGACGGGAGACGCGTGGTGTATTTACCCGATGTACGATTTCACTCACGGGCAGAGCGATTCGATCGAGCGGGTGACGCACTCCATCTGCACGCTCGAGTTTGAGGACCATCGTCCCCTTTACGACTGGTATCTGGATCAACTGGGGGTTTTTCATCCTCGTCAAATCGAGTTCGCACGGTTGAATCTCACGCACACGGTGATGAGTAAGCGCAAGCTTCTGGAATTGGTGGAGGAGCGACACGTGAGCGGTTGGGACGATCCGCGGATGCCGACACTCTGCGGATTACGGCGCCGCGGTTACACGCCCGAGTCGATCCGTCGATTTTGCGATTTGATCGGTGTGGCGAAATTCAACGGAATGATCGACATCGTTCAACTCGAAAATTGCGTACGGGAACATTTGAATCAATGTGCCCCGCGCGTGCTCGGCGTACTCGATCCTTTGAAAGTGGTGATCGAAAACTATCCCGAGTCGCAGCGGGAAGAACTCCAGGCCATCAACAATCCCGAGGATCCCTCGGCGGGCAAGCGGACCATGCCGTTCGGCCGCGAACTGTACATCGAGCGAAGCGATTTTCTCGAAGATCCTCCCAAAAAGTTCTTTCGGTTGGCACCCGGACGCGAAGTTCGCTTGCGGTACGCCTATTTTATCACCTGTCGCGAAGTGGTCCGCGATCCGGCGACCGGCGACATTGTCGAGCTGCGGTGTACCTACGACCCGGAGACCCTCGGAGGCCAGGCCCCCGACGGCCGCAAGGTGAAGGGCACGATTCACTGGGTATCGGCCGCCGACGCGATACCGGTCGAGGTGCGACTCTACGACCACCTTTTCTCTGAGGAAAATCCCTACGATGTTCCGGAGGGGGGCGATTGGCGGGATCACTTGAATCCCGA
>CACOUL010000062.1 GCA_902630355.1 Planctomycetaceae bacterium | reverse complement strand
ATTCTCGACGAATTGCAGCTGCGTGAACCGGAGATGATGGGGCATCTGAGGACCATCGCTGAAAGTTGGGGGAACAACAATTTTGACGAAATGTTCTCTAAGGAATTTGCGGCAATCCGCGGAGTGTCGATCGACTATGCGGTAATGGAGCATGCCGAGGATATTGTTGTTATCGAAGCACCGTTCGATTGGGATGATGTCGGGAATTGGTCGGCAGTCGGTCGTTTGCGGGGCTCTGATGAAAATGGCAATACGATTGTGGGAAAGCATTTGGGAATCGGCACAACAAATTCTATTGTCCGCGCCGAGGACGGCCACTTGCTGGTTACCCTGGGAGTGGAGAATATGATCTTGGTGCAGACCCGCGACGCCACACTGGTTGCAAATCGAAACGACGAGGAATCGATACGTCAGTTGGTGAAAATGATCGAAGAAAAAGGCTGGAATGAATATTTATAGAATCTTTCCTGTGCTTAGCCATCGGGTTTGATACAGCGGCCCGTTTGAAATTAATTACTGTGAGGTAGGAACGAGAGCCATGAAAAGTTGCGTACTTGCATATTCGGGCGGGCTCGATACGAGCGTGATCCTCGGATGGCTGATGGATGCGGGCTACCAGGTGCACTGCGTTTACGTCGATCTCGGACAACCGTGCGAAGACCAGATTGCAATTCTGGATAAAGCAAAAAAACTCGGTGCTGCATCGTCTCGGTCGGTAGACGTACGCGAGGAGTTATGTAGCGATTTTGCGTTTCCCGTGCTGAAGTGGCAGGCACGGTATGAGGGTGTCTATTTATTGGGAACCTCGATTGCCCGCCCGCTCATCTCCAAGGCCTGTCTGCAGGTGGCCCGCGAGGTCGGTGCGACCGCGTTTGCCCATGGGGCGACTGGCAAGGGCAACGATCAGTGTCGTTTTCAGCTTGCGGCTGAAGCATTATGCCCCGATATCGAAATGATTGCGCCTTGGCGAATGGAAGCGTTCCGTCAACAGTTTCCGGGACGTAAAGAGATGATCGAATATTGCGAGGAAAAAAATATTCCCGTGAAGGCATCGATCGAAAAACCCTACAGCAGCGATGAAAACTGTTTGCACATCAGCTATGAGGCCGGCGCTCTGGAAGATGCGGCATGTTGTGGCGTCGACCTGGTCGATTTTGGAATGACCGTATCGCCTGCAGAGGCACCCGATGAGGCGGAAAGTGTAAGCATTGCCTTTGAGTCGGGGCGTCCCGTGGCGCTCGACGGCAAATCATGTTCCGCCCTGGAGATGGTAGAAACGCTCAATCGCATCGGTGGTCGGAACGGGATAGGCCGGATTGATATGATTGAAAATCGTTTTGTGGGAATGAAAAGTCGCGGAGTTTACGAGGCGCCCGGGATGACCATTCTCTATGAGGCGCATCGACAGTTGGAGCAATTAACGCTCGATCGGGATTTGTTGCACCTGCGCGATCGACTGGCAGTCGAGGTTGCCGAACTCGTCTACTATGGCTTCTGGTACTGTCCCAAGATGGATGCGCTGATGAAATTTATCGATCAGGCCGGTAAGGCGGTGACAGGTGAGGTAGGCTTGCGACTTTATAAAGGGAATATGATTGTCGAGAAGCGCGAGAGTGCGCTCAGTTTGTACGATCAGAGTGCTGCAAGCATGGAAGGAGGCGGGTCGTACAATCAGGATGATGCGGAGGGCTTCCTGCGTTTACAGGGACTTCCGCTTCGCGTTCAGGGCCGTGTGCATCCTCGCGGTTACTAGCCTACAAGATCAAAAACCTAGTCGCCCTCTTTTTCCTGTTGCGTCTCGCTCGGTGGACTAGTGTTGGCTGCGGCAGTCGACTGTGGTTTTAGGAATCCTTGCGGTTTGCCATCCTTGTCGAGCCAGAACATTCCCGTGCGACCTGCTTGATAACCGAAACCAACGAAATCTTGAGGATTCGCAGTCGATCGAACGGCAATAAATCCTCCTCCTCGGCCACCTCCAATAGTGATCAATTCCTGTCCTTCGCCGGATACGACCGTGATGGCCCCCTGGGACTTTTGGAAATTGGGTTTTTCATCCTCGAGGGTTGGTGTCACGTGAAGTGCCACTTTGGGATTGCCTTGGGGATCGACCACCTGTACGCCTCGTCCCTGAATGAGATCGCCTGCAACCGCACGAAACGTGGCCGTGCCACCTTGAAGCAGTTCGGTACGGATTTGGCCTGCCTGAAGTTTCTCGACCGATAGTGTCTTCAGCTCCAGAGTATCTTGCTGCCGTTCTAATTTTTCCTTCAAGCTCATGCTGATTGCCAGCAAAAGTAGTGGGTAAACAATCCATCGTTCACGTATCGTCATGATGAGCTCCTGTCGTGACCGGATTCATCGGCCGACGCGGTCCCCGTCCGAGTCATTGCGGGAGTTGCGTTTTGGGATTCCTGCAAGAAAGTGAGTAGAACGCTGCTGCCATTCTATCGAGATCACCTGACAGGTCCTACCCACAAGCGATGCCCACTTCCATCCAGCCAAAGAGTCAACAGAGAGGGGGCTGCGGATGCCGGTTTGCCGGTAGTGGGCATCGAACGATCCTGTGCCACAAGGCTACCTGATGCGCGTTGATTTGCTAGAATAGTGTCCGGAATATTCACTTTATACACCAAGCAGTTCGTGGCATGTCATCAATTCTCTTATGGGCTAAGAGCGACGCCTGGGTTGATAGCGAGGCGACTTCTCATGCGCCCTACTTTTTCTTTGGATTTATTGGAATCTGTTTTTTGTTAATGGTGATCGGATTGATCGCCAATTTTTTTTCGCAAAGAAAATCTGGTAAGAAGATTTCTGCTAGTGAAGATTCTTTAGTGGGCCCTGACCCAGTCGCGGACGCACAAGACGCTGCGATGACGAAGGCGGAGAAGAAAAAGGAAAAAAAACGCGCGCAGAAAGAGGCAAAAGAGGCAAATAAAATGGAAAAGCTCCGCAAGAAAAAAGAGAAGGCAGAGGCCAAGGCAGCCAAACGCGGAAAAAAGAAAAAGAAGTGACCTGTGCTTGCCCGGACTTTTTTGTTTGCGGAGACGCCTGGAAGCATGTCGGCCGCTTGCTATCATGGGCGCCGGGCTCGTGGAATGAAAGCGAGGAATGAGGCGATGATCGAAAGACGACGTAAAACGCTGCTGATCTCAGTGATCTTGCTGATGCTGGGTCTTGGGATTCCGATGGACTTGGCTGCAGAAACTCGGGAAGAGAAGGTCGATGATGTGGTTCTCCGCGTGCCGACCGCTTGGAAAAAGGAAACGCCAAAATCGAAAATGCGGGCATTGCAGTTCAGTATTCCACCGGTTTCGGAAGATTCGGGGCCTGCGGAACTAGCCGTCTTTAATTTTCGTGGTGGTGGGACGGTGAATCAAAATATCGAGCGTTGGATCGGACAGTTCGATCCGCAGGGTCGTCAGGCGGCGCTTTTTGAAGGAACGACCCAGAGTGGTCGGTATTGGTTGGCCGACATCAGTGGCACCTACAATCAATCGGTCGGACCGCCCATCCTCCGCAAGACAGAAAAGCGACCCGGAAGTCGTGTTTTGGCGGCGATCGTCGTCACCAAAGCAGGGAAGGTGCTGTACTTGAAGTTGGCAGGTCCCGACAATACGGTCGCGGGCGAGGCGAAGCGAATGCGGGAGATGTTCGGGGCCGATGCCGCTTCGGAAAAACCGTACTCCCTCGGATCGTAATCGACTTTGTTCTGATTTGTGCGCGCCTTCGGGCGCTCGGTTGAGGTGCCGATGCACTACTTATACCTGGGGTTAGCAATCGTATCGGAGGTGGTGGCCACCGCCCTGTTGAAACGATCCGATGGATTCACCAAACTCGGTCCCACATTGCTGAGCCTTCTGGGATATGCCATTTCTCTGGGCCTGCTCTCTTTGACGCTGCGGACCATTCCCACCGGGGTCGCCTATGCGATCTGGAGTGGCCTGGGCGTAGTCCTCATCGCCATCATCAGTTTCTTCTTTAATGGTGAATCGCTCGACCGGCCAGCGATGGTGGGCTTGGCACTTATCGTTGCGGGAGTGGTTGTAATGCAAGTCTTTTCCAAAATGACCATTCACTAAAATGGGAAGAAACATTGAGATAAAAGCGGCGGCGAGAAATTTTTCCCGGCAGCAATTGCTCGCCGAGGCGGCCGCGAGTTGCGAGGGAAAATTCACTCAGAGGGATACCTTCTTTGCGGTAGAGAGGGGTCGGCTTAAAGTGCGGGCGTTTGCCGACGGGACGGGTGAGTTGATTTACTATCACCGCGAAGATGCTTCCGGGCCTCGCCCGTCGGACTATACGATCAACAAAACGACATCGGCCGATTCGCTGCGAAATATCCTCGCGGAGATTCTGCCTGTCGTAGGCGAAGTCATCAAGCAGCGCGCGCTCTTCCTTGCAGAACAAACCAGAATCCACTTCGATCGCGTGCAGGGACTGGGTGAATTTATCGAATTGGAGGTCGTACTCCGAGATGGTCAGAAAGCGTGCGAGGGTGAAACGATCGCAATCGAGTGGATGGAGCGACTCGAGATCACGCAAGCGGACCTTCTGAGCGACGCGTATATCGACATGCTGAGTGCAACCGGCTCAGCAGGTGGTCACTGTTCCGGATAGGTCCAAGGCCCGAATCGTCGTTCGCGATACTCCATCAAGCCGTGGGCCGCGTGATAGAGCGAACCGCATTCGAGAGGAATCGGCTTGGTTTTCTGGAACAGTTTGCAAAGTTGGACCACTGCTTGCTCGACCCAGGGTTCGGAGAGTCGTTCGGGCGGCAGGGAGAGAGCAAGAAACTCGAGTGTGTGGCCGGTGGTATTGATGCGTAAGGCCAGATCGGCCGAGGTGCCCGGTCGGGAAAAATAGTTTGTCGAGAAAGAGCCGTCGGGTTGTTGGAATTGCTGAGCCGTTTCGATCGCCCCCACAATTTTTTTCTCGGCATCTTCCCAGGGGCCCTCGACGGTACCACCCCGGTCTTGGTACGCATCGAGCGCCATGGTCATGCCAATCAGCCGGTGCGTGCCTCCGCAGGCGCTCATCGCGAGATCCTCATCTGCCTCCATTTGAAGCATTCTTTCGAGCGTCCAGGTTTCGCCGTCGGACGATTGCCAACTCTGATCAAAGTCATCCAGGTAGCGGGTGAGCGCAATCAAAGACCAACTGCATTCCTTGCCGGGAAAGACATCCCACATCGATTGCTGCACGACATCCCACAGTTGGTAATCCTGTCCCTGAAAAATAATTTTCTGATCCTTCGCTAAACCGCACTGGCTCATCACGGCCAGCCACTGGTCTTCGTGTCCCTGCCCCGTTTTAGTTCCGGGTTCCATCACCATTTTGAGCCCGCGTCTTCCTC
>CACOUL010000061.1 GCA_902630355.1 Planctomycetaceae bacterium | reverse complement strand
TGCGCTGCTGCATGTGGAGGATGCAGAAGCCCATCTCTGCATTCCCATTGCATGGAAAAATGAGAAGCCGACCCCTGTGGGAAGTTGGTTGGTAACTCCCGGAATTGAGAATCAGCCCCTCTCGGTTGGGATCGTCAGTGTTCGATCGAGAGCGATACCGCATGAACGCGGGTTTTTGGGCGTTCGTCTGGGACAAGCCAATCGCGGACCGACAATCGAAACCGTATTTCCCGAAACGGCTGGAGACGTGGCAGGTTTACAGTCGGGAGATGTGGTCCTCCAACTCGATGGCAAACCGGTCACTCGTCGAGCTGAATTAATGGAGCGACTCGCGGCGACGATGCCAGCTCAGACGATCCGCCTGCTGATCCTTCGCGGCCAAAACAAGCGGGAGGTCGTCGCCCGTATGGGAAGACCCGATGGAATCGATGCGCTCGAAACGCGTTTTGGCATCATGAACGAAATGGGGGGGGAATTGAGTCTGCGACGCGGAGATTTTCCCTCAGCATTTGCTCACGATACGGTCCTTGCGCCGGAACAATGCGGGGGTCCGGTGGTCGACATCGATGGCAAGGTCGTGGGTATCAATATCGCACGGGCCGGGCGCACATGCAGCTATGCGCTTCCAGCAATGGTGGTAGAACGCCTCGTAGAACAGTGGAAAGGAAAGCCGGAACACCAAGTGTTCTTCGAGACTCCCGAGGCACCTTAGTCACTGCCGATGATGACTTCTTCTACTACTGCCTTACTACTGCCCTGCTGGGACTGCAGGAGCAAAAGGATTGACGAACCAGGAACGCCAGCTTCGTTTGACGGTGGTTTGTCCCAGTTGATACGGCGTGAGATCGGAACGCATGTTGTACGCAGGTCCACCTGCGACCGGCTGATAAACGGAACTCGTCACCGGGGTTGTCGCCGAGGGAGCATAATTGGCCGTGTGGCAATCGTTTTGAGCCGGTGGGCAACAACGTGGGCCATAGTAAGTTATCTGTCCCGTTTGCTTGCAGCGATAATGAGTAACTCGCGGTGTGTTGAATTGTCCCCCCACCAGGTAGTCATTCGCCTGCAGGGTGACCTGAGCAGTACCGAAAAAGACCACAACAAGTGCCACCAAGATAAAACTGCGTACCATCGTTCAACCTTCCATTTCTTATTCACATCGGCAAAAATAGTCGCCCGCAGCGTTGCTGCCCTCTCGATTCAATCTATGTTGATTTGATGCGAATCGCAAGCAAATGCTTGCATCGCAGAAAAATTTTGCCCGTAAACCGGTATACTGTGTTCGGTTGTTCCGGTTGGGTATCTGCTAGCACCGACCCGACAATCGTTACAACTCGGACAGACGGTTCAGATGTCTCGGTCATCGCCTTGTTCGACTGCACATTGCAACCCCCTCGCTGCCGTTCAACATCATTTGCGATTCGAGGCGTAATAGGAATTCAATGAAAGTATGCTTATTTGATATCGATGGAACTCTGATTCGCAGCGGCGGTGCTGGAAAGCTCGCCTTTCTTCGTACGCTCGAGCAGGCATTTCAGATTGAGGTGGGAGAGCCGGGTGTTCCTTTTGCCGGTCGGACCGATCGAGGCATCATATCCGATCTTTTTTCCCACTACGGCATGGTGCTATCGGACGAGAGCTGGAACCGTTTTGCTGAAGTCTATTTTGATGTCTTGCCCATCTGCTTAAACGAGTGCAAGGGCCGCGTGCTGCCCGGAGTTGAATCGATGCTTCGACAGTTCGGGGCTGCGGAGAATATGGGAGTCGGGCTGCTGACCGGCAACATGGTCAAGGGAGCAGAAATTAAACTTCGCTACTTCGATCTGTTCGATTACTTCGATTTCGGTGGATTTGGCGATCAATTCGTGGATCGAGATCGCGTCGCGGAAGAAGCTTTGGCGACAACACGCAGCTACTGCAACGAGCAGATCAAACCCGAAAACATTTTTGTGATCGGCGATACGCCGAATGATGTCCGCTGCGGACAATTCATCGGCGCCCGTACCGTGGCGGTCTGTACCGGAAATTACTCGGCAGCAGAGCTTTCAGAGGTATCGCCCGATTTCGTTTTCGAAGATCTTTCCCTTGCCCAACCACTCATCGAACAGCTCTGTGCGGGGCATCAGAACATCGAAAGCAAGTAGTAAAAAATCCGCTCTAGGGACGTCGGGGCGGAAAGGGACGCTGTGGCGGATGCTCGGCATCAACCGACATCGAGGTGGGAAAGGGGCGGCCTTTTTGCAAGTGTTCCGCGTTGATCTGCTCGAGCAATGACCGCGAAGCATTGTCGATGACGAGCACTTGGTGACTGCTGTCGCTACCGCTTCCGGTCCTTACGATACAGATAAGTTCCTGTGTAGCGGGCGGTGCGGTCGCTGCCTCGGCCATCGCGATGTTTGCAGGAACGGGTGGCGAGGTGGAAACGTGCTGCTGTTGAAGACTCAGTTCCCGCAATGTGGCGTGAGCCAATTGCGCTGCACCGTATAGACCCGCCCGGTCGGTGGGATCGGCAAAATTACAGACACCGATCAGTTCGCCTCGGTCGTTAAACAACCCTCCGCCACTGCGACCTACTGCCGGCTGACCACCCACCTGCAAATTGGGAGGACCCACAAAACTGTTGATCGCCTTGATGGTACTCTGCTTCACGGTGGGGTCGTTGCCGTGGTCGCAGCCGATACTCAGCACCCAGTCACCCACCGCCGGGTGGTTGGTTTCGGGCGCAAGGGGAATGGCCGGTAAAGGTCGCTGCGAGGAAATCGAAACAAAACCGAGGTCGTTCTGAAGGTCGTAATGTACCAAGGTACCTAAAACCGTGGTCGCCGCAGCTTGATCGAACAAATCCACTTCGATCCTTCCCTTGCCTGCCGAATCTCGAAAAATATGTCCGCAGGTGAGAATCAATGCCTCGGTAACTCCGGAATGGCTGGGCTGCGAATCGATGATCGTCCCACTGCCGAGGGAATGCCCTTGCGGATCAAACACCTTGAGTCGAACGCTGGCCTGCAATAGACGATCCGCTTGCACCGAACTTGCGGGAAGCGGGCGACGAGTGTCGGCTTGCGGCAGGGGAGGTTGCGTCAAATTACGTGCAACTTCACCCGCTGGCTGTCCCAGCGCCACCTGGGGCGCACGCACGTCTTGGACTGGCTCTTCCTGTCGGGACTGCTTGGAAAAAAGTGAGCCTCCCAGAGGAAGAAGCTTGCGAGGTCGATCGGGCGATTGTCCGCGGACCCCCAGTGTCGCGCCGGAGTTTGGCAATACACCGGCAGCGGAAAGCAGACCGGAAAGCCGCTGATAACTGGTCGCGCCGATGATGCGGCCTCGCTCTTTGCCGTCGACCACCAGAACAAAACAGGGGATATTGGTAACCCCATATTGCCGCGCCAGGGCCGAATTTTGATCGACATCAATTTTGCGCACGGGGTATCCCTCGGCTGACAGTTGATCGACCACCGGTGCCATCATTTTGCAAGGCCCACACCACGTGGCCTGGAAATCGTAGAGAACGGTCTCGCCCGTTCCGGCAGCTGCCAGCAAAAGAGCCGTAATTTGAATCGGTACCATCGTTCCCTCCCTGGAACAGAGGTCGCTGTGTTTTGAGACCGTCGGGAGGCGACGGCGAAAAACGCCATCGGGTTTCACTTCAGGTGCCGATTTACCGCCGCAACGGCAATCAACTTACCTGAGGGCAACCTCCCTGTTGCCTCGGTTTTGATTTTTCACCCGCACTTACCCGCAAAAGCAGCACTCTCCATCGCAACATCCTTGTCGGACCGAGAGTGCCATCCGGTAGCGGGCGGTGTCTGTAGCACAATCCACTGCTCGCTGCATTAGGAAAGTTCTTCAATTACGATGTCAAAAATTACACACCTGCCGGCACATAGAGATCGGTCCCGGTGTGCTCGTCTCCTCGCAACTACCCACCTGCCAAGGCATTAGCGGGTGCCAGCCGCAAAAAACACACTTGCCCGCGCGTTTCTGCATATTGGACGCGGACGGAAAAGGAATAAAAAATTTATTTTTTCCGACGTTGGTAGCCATGCTGCCGACGCATGCAGAAGACGAAAAAATCTGCCGGTTGCCGAGCCTGGTTCTACCAGGCAGTACCCCGGTGCCCGTCTCCCGATCGACCAGCACCTCGGCTACAATCGCCTCTTCGCCTCTCCGATTGAATCACCAACGCGAAGAATCCCGTGCGACAAATTCTGGTCACCGCCGGTCTGCCGTATGCAAACGGTCCGATCCATATCGGCCACTTGGTGGAATACATTCAGACTGACATTTGGGTTCGCTTTCAAAAAATGCGCGGAAATCGCTGCATTTACATCTGTGGAGACGATACCCACGGCACCGCCATCATGATCAGTGCGCGAGACAAGGGAATTTCCGAAGAACAATTTATCGCGGAAATTCACCAGGAACATCAATCTGATTTTTCCAGTTTCGATATCGAGTTCGATAATTATGGAAGCACCCACTGTCAGGAAAATCGACAACTCTGCGAAGAAATCTGGTCGGCGATGCAGTCTGCCGGGTTGGTGAAAGAGCAGGAGGTGCAGCAGCTTTACGATGCAGAAGCAGATACGTTTCTTGCCGACCGTTTCGTGCGGGGTTCCTGTCCCGTGTGTGGCGTGGCCAATCAGTATGGTGACAGTTGCGACAACGGCCATACCTATTCTCCCACGGAGTTGGTCGATCCAATCAGTTCGCTCTCCGGAACAGCGCCGCAAATTCGATCCGCGCGGCACCTGTTTATCGAACTGGAAAAGCTGCACGCATTTCTCGATGAGTGGACGCAAACCGGGGAACACCTACAGGACGAAATCGCCAATTACCTTCGGGGACACTTTTTACACAAACCATTGCGCGACTGGGATGTGTCACGACCGGCACCCTATTTTGGTTTTGAAATACCGGATCATCCGGGTCATTATTGGTATGTCTGGTTCGACGCGCCGATCGGTTACATGGCCTCCACCCGCCAATGGTGCGATCGAAACGGAGAGAACTTCGCTGACTGGTGGAAGAATGACGCGTGCGAAATCCATCACTTTATCGGCAAGGATATTGCTTATTTTCACACACTCTTTTGGCCGGGCATGCTCAAGACGGCTGATTTTTCGCTACCCACCAAGGTACGCATCCATGGTTTTCTTACCGTGGGCGGTGAAAAAATGTCCAAGAGTAAAGGTACATTTGTGCGCGCCAGTACGTACCTCAAGCACCTCGATCCGGGCTACCTCCGCTACTACTATGCCTCAAAGCTCAGCACACGGGTCGACGACATCGATTTGAATCTCGAGGAGTTCGTACAAAAAGTAAATTCGGATCTGGTAGGAAAGGTTGTCAATCTTGCGAGCCGGTCGGCAAAATTTGTGGCCGAGGTCGGACTCGCCACCGATTATCCGGACGATGGTGGACTTTTCGCAGAGGCCGCCACAGAGGGACACGCAATCGCCGAGGCTTACGAAAAATGCGATTTGGCGCAGGCGATGCGAAGAATCATGGCACTTGCCGACCGAGCGAATCCCTATGTCGAGACAAAACAACCCTGGAATTTACGTAAGGATCCGAACAAGCAAGAGGAACTGCAACAGGTTTGCACTGTCGCGCTCAACCTTTTCCGCCAACTTGCCATCTATCTCTCACCGGTACTCCCTCGCCTGGCGACCGCCTGCGGGGAGCTTTTGGGAAATCCGATCGAGCGGTGGGACCAATCCGAACAACCTTTGACCGGTACCCCCGTCAAC
>CACOUL010000060.1 GCA_902630355.1 Planctomycetaceae bacterium | reverse complement strand
CGATAACTGCTGCCTGAAACTCCTCGTGTGCGAGAAGAGCATCACAAGAGTCATAGCTTCGCACACTCACCTCTTGGGCAACCGATTCGCGCGCAGTGACCGATGGATCAACAATTGCTTTGAGGTCATATGCGGGGTGTTGCGCGAGTAGCCTCGCGTGGAATCGTCCCAAATGACCTGCGCCGACAACGGCGATCTTTATTTTTTGTGTCATCTCACGTCATAGGTATTAGGTGAAAAGATTCCGCCAGCACAATCGTTATGCGGCACGCCGTCCATCGCGCGCCCGCCCATGCTCTCCATCCTGCTGTTTTTGTACGAAATCAAGCAATTTTGTTACCTCAACTGTCCATTGATCACTGGCCTTTAGTCGCTTTTGCGCTTCTTCTAATCCCACTTTCGTTCGATAGATCAAGCGATGCGCTTCCGATATGCAAGTGATCGCTTTTCCGGAAAAAGAATTGCGCTTAAGGCCCACGACATTGATGCATCGTGGGCGAGCGGGCTGACCATCAATCAGCATGTAAGGAGGAACATCGTGGATGACGCGACTCAAGCCGCCGATGAACGCATATTGTCCGATTGTGACAAAATGGTGAACGCAAGCGCACCCCGAAAGCGAGGCATAGTCGTCTATGCGTACGTGCCCGCCGAGCAAAACTGAGTTGGCAAGCACGACATGACTTCCCAAATAGCAATCGTGCGCAACATGCGCATTCGCCATGAGAAAATTATGGTTCCCAATGCGTGTGACACCCTCTTCTTTTTCGGAGCCTCGATTGATCGTCACTCCTTCTCGAATCAGATTGTGATCACCAATGATGACTCTGGTATCGCTGCCCTGGTAACTTGCATCCTGTGGCTCTCCACCAATGACGGTTCCCGGGTAAACGTGATTGTGGCAACCAAGGTTGACTTGCCCCATAATCGTTACATTGCCCACAAGATGGGTGCCACGTCCGATTCTGGCGCCAGGACCAACAATACAAAATGGGCCGATTTCGACATCGTGATCGATTTCAGCACGCGGATCGACTGAGGCTTGTTCTGCAATAAACGTAGTCATGGGTTTTTCGATCGAGGGGGGTGAGACGTCACTTTGATAAAACGATTAATTATATTGATTGCTTCGCTAAAATATTTAACCGACTCTCCGATGTTGGGGCTCGATCTTTTCTTCAGTCAACAAGGCGCGAACGAATTCGGCATTCAGGCGGTGACCCGTACGGTGAGCGATCACCTTTCCCACGATTCGACATCCAGCCAGAGCAAAATCGCCAATCATGTCCAAAACCTTATGCCGAGCACATTCGTCCTGAAAGAGAAGTGTGTTCTCTTTTGGTCCGTCCTGATCGAAGACTAGAACATCTTGAGGACTAACCCGAGTTCCCATTCCTTGGGAAAGCAACCACTGTGCCTCCTGCTCCAGCATAAAGGTTCTGCAGCACGCAATTTCTCGACGGAAGACGGTGGGATCGATTACAAATTCGACCGTCTGCCGGCCGATTGCGAGGGAGGAGTCGGTGTAATCGAGCCGATAGCGGAATGACGTGGAATCATCATGACTAGGCCTCGCCTCAATCCAGTGTTCATCGTCTCCGACACGGATCGGTTCCCGTACGATCAATCGGGGCTGGGGTTCGTTTTGTAATTCAATCCCTGCCCTATCGATTGCTTCGACGAATGCCTTCGCGGAGCCATCGCAACCAGGCATCTCACTTTGATTGACGCGTATTTCACAATTTGTGATACCCAGTCCACTGAGTGCCGCCAGAACATGCTCCACCATCTCTACTTGTGATCCCTCGTGAACGAGCGTCGTTCGGCGGGGGGTTTCTACACGATGGTTGACCGAGGCAGGAATACGCACCGGGACGGCGAGGTCATCGCGAACAAAGAAATATCCGGAATTCACCTCCGCAGGATGAAATTCTATCCGGACATCTTTTCCGCTCCAGTAACCAAATCCTTCAACGACCGCCACACTGGCAATCGTCGCTTGTTGAAGCGTAGCAAGATCTTTAAAGGCACCCGAAGATGCTATATGTGGGTCTTCCGATTGACCAGCGACTGTCGACATCCCTGCCTCCCTGCAGTCATGCGTCGATCACACCAAGAACGCCCAAATCCAATACGGGCGAAAACACGCTTGATAAAAAATCTACCTCTGTGCCGGAACTCCTATGTTGTTCGGCGGCTGAGCCAGGCCTCCAGCGGCGCGCTGTTGATTATTCAAACTGGCAAGCACGTGGGGGGTAATATCAATCCCGGGATGATTGTAGACGATCGGTTTACTGACACCGCGGACGACTTGCTGCGGTTGCTGAGGATCGACCGGTTCGCCATTGAACGAAATCACAAGATCGATTCCATTTTTTTCACAGTAGACTTTGGTTTCGGTTTTTACCTCGTAATACACGTTCCACAAAATCTGTGACTCGTTCTTACGAATCTCTTTCTTTTGCTTATTTGCCTTGAGGGTCCATTCCGCCTTTGCTCGGTTCACCTCTTCATCAAGTTGATTGTAGTCGGGTGTTGCGGGCTTTAATTCGCGCAGCTTCATCTCCATCTCTTGAATGCGGATACGTTCCGCTTTCAGTTGCTCACCCGCCTGATCAAACTGTTTCTTCAGGCCTTCCATCGCTTGTTTAAAGCGATTGTGATTTTCGAGAATGTACTTAATGTCGATAACGGCCACACGACTGTGGACCGGTGCACCGTTCTGAGCATCTACCCGTTGCGGTGCAACCAAAGTAGAGACGACTGCGACGAACAACAGGGCTCGCATGCACGATACACTTTTTAAGATTCGGTTTTTCACGACCAGCACTCCTTGCTTACTCAAAACGGTCATCCATGACCTGCTCTCAACCGATGACTTCGGTACCCCGAAATCGACTGCACACGAGCCTCCGGGGCCCGTACGGTGGCGGCATTGTGGCGAGAGGGCTGCTCAAAGTAAAGGCCAGTTTTTTATGCGCCGCAAGAAGCGGTAAACCGACCGTGTCGATGTGTGTCGGCCAGACAAGGAGAGACAAACGCGTGAGTGTATTACCGAAGTCAAACACGAACCGCCACGCTAGCACCGCTGGCGATCGGTCGCCTCTGCCACCGCAATGTGCATTATTCAATCGCATGTTGCAGCGAACGTGCGATGTGGAATCCAACGCGTCTTTGCAAGTTTTTTCTTGGATGCGCTATTTTTTATTGTGCTTTTCAACCCACTTCTTCAGCTTGTCCCAAGTCTTTGCAAAACCCTGTGGTTCCACCACCTCCGAAGTTGCATCGCTCTTTTGTGCAAGTTCTGCCTCAGCTTGCTCGCGCGAATAATGCTCGGTGATAATGCGGTGAATGTCATTACTCGTACACAGCACCATCCGCACCTGCATACCGAGGCCCAACCTGATATCCTCCTCCAATTGTAAATCGATCCGATTCGGCGAGGCGAGCAACAATTGCTTATTTTCAATCATGACTGGGACAATCGAATGCGTTCTTGCAGTGACGACGGAAATCTTAGGCACCAGGTCTTTGTCGATCTCCACGTCATCTAAGTCGAGAAACGATAGTCCCTCGGACTGCGCGTAGGCACGCGTGACATCGACATGAGGCACGAATCCTTTTTGACAGATCGCATCGCGGAGGGGCAATCCAACGGCTTCGGAATACTGCTGCGCAATCTTTAGCTGTTCGGTACTTAGCAAGCCCCTGTCGATCAGGATATCCTGCAGTTCCCTTTTGGCCCTGCCTTCGGCCTTTTTTCTTCCGCAAGACTCATCATATTCTGCCTTTCGACTCAAATCGGTCAGGCAGAGCATCGCCCGCGCCAATTCGTTGAGTAAATTCTGCGATTCCTCTGTAAATTCGCCCGTGGCAAACTTACGAGCGTGCTTATGCATCTTTCGATAGTGTCGCTGAATCCGATCCTGATCATCCTCGAATTTTTTCAAGCGGAGCAGCTGATAGTAATCGAGCGGTCGCTCCGTATCCTGAATACCGAGCCAATCACGATAGACATCCAGAGACTGATCTGAATCCATGACAATCAAATTCTGAGTGAAGCCACCTGGAGCACGAGCCGGCGACCCTCCAAAGGCTGCCGCTCCCTGCCTAGATTATCCCGCAGGCGGGGACGCTGAAAAGACGTAAAAAATGGTGCGTAAAATGTGTTCGCCTCACCTTTCTCACTCTCGACGGGAATGATCGGAAGGTTTCCCCTTGGGCTACATTGGAACCCCAGAACAAAGGAGATCGCAGGCATATTATTCCGGCGGCAACGGACTCGCTACTCGACGCGGTAGGTTCGCGCTAAATCACTAAGAACATCGATCTTTGCTTCGTCGAGGGCCCCGTGGCGATCAATCTCCGTCTTCGCCGATCGGCCACCTGTTTTTTCCTCCGCTTCCACGCTGATTCGTCCCGACTCATCAAAGCGATAAACCACCTGCACGGGCGACCCCTGCGGTAAATTCTCCGGCAAATCGGTCACTCGACAATCTCCAATCTGCACGCACGCCGCTGGATCGGGCGCTTCGCCTTGTAGGACCTTGATATGGACCCGTCGCTGCCCTGCTTTGTTAGTTTTAAACTTCTGCATTTTCTCCGCAGGCAATTTTGTATTGCGCGGAATCATCACGTAATTGCATGGCTTGTCCGTTTTTGGATTCCTCGCCACGATCCCCAACCCGTGCGAATTGACGTTGGTTTGTCTTACTGAACTCAGCATTTTGCGTAGGCCCTCGCCCATGATTGTCTGTTCTGGGCGATGCTTTGCCTCAAGTATCGCGGCATGAATCGCCGCGCCCTGAGCAACGGCAGTGAAGGGCGACACACCCTCAAAGGGCCTTTTTCCGAGCGATTCGACCAGACGGTCCCGCACCACCGGAATCTGACTCGAGCCACCGACCATCACAAGGCAATCAAGCCGATCGGCAGATACGTTTGCCTCTTCAAGAACACCTTGAGTTGTATCAATGGTCCGCTGCGTAAGATCGGCCGTCATGTCTTCAAATTGATTTCGGGTTACCGAAACGGTCAAGCTTTTTCCCGCGTGCCGGCAGGAAATCTCAGTTTCTGCCGATTCGCTGAGTCGAATTTTTGCCTGATCGCACTCGTAGCGAATCATCTGCAAAGAAGCGGCAGAGGTACGAAAATCAACATCGTATTCCTGCTGAAACTGGTCGGCCACGTAATCAAGCAGACGATCGCTCCAGTCAACACCTCCCAGCATCACATCCCCATCTGTGGCCAAGACACGAAAATGGTTTTCGGTGCAACTCACAACCGTAACATCAAAAGTTCCTCCACCCAAATCATAAACCAGAGCGTACCGCTGTCGCTCTGGATCGGACGACCCGCCCAAAGCGTTATCTTTCCACGCATATGTCAGCGTCGCTGCCGTGGGTTCATTAATGATGTCGATCACGTTAATGCCGGCGATCTTGCCGGCATCTTGGGTAGCTTTTCGGCGGAGGTCGTTGAAATAGTAGGGAACGGTGATGACCGCATTACCGATTTTTCCCAGCTGCTTTTCGGCATCTTGCTTCAACTTTTTTAAAATCAGTGCGGATAAAAATTCGGGGGTGATCTCTCTTCCGTCAAATGTTTTTTTATATTCTTCTTCCGTTTCTCCCATGTGCCGCTTGATCCGCTCAACAACATGACTCGGATCTTCCATTGCTGCGCGCATGCGATTTGGACCGATAACGACATGCCCACTGTCGGCCAAAAGAACCAAACTCGGAATTTCAAAATCCCCATCCTCGTTGGCGAAGGGAATAGGGGCACCCTCTTCGTCGAGATAGGCGAGCGTGGAAAAGGTCGTGCCCAGATCGATGCCGACCGTTCGACC
>CACOUL010000059.1 GCA_902630355.1 Planctomycetaceae bacterium | reverse complement strand
ACCACGATCTGGTCTGCTCGATCGCCACCTGCGACTGTGGCCGAAAGGTTCACGCAATTCTGCCCGCTCGCGCGATACTCTTGCCGCGCGACGTTATAGCCCATTTCGCCGAGCGACTTTTCCAGAAACAACGCGGCGGCCGCATAGTTTTCCGGATTCCGTACGTTCCGCTCACCGATCACGCCGGCGAGTCGGGTCAGGTTGCTTTTGAGTTGATCGCGCAGCGTCCGCTGCGTGGCGGTGAGTTCGGGCAGGGGCCCGCGATAACTTTCACCCGGCATTTCGATCGGTTTCATTGGGAGTCCTTGTGGACTACGCCGATTTCGCTTTCCGAGGCCAAGTCCGCGCTGCGCTTCTGCTGCAGACACGGTGACCATCGCTAGGCACAGTCCCAGGGTGAATCGTAAAAATCGGGTTCGGGCCAACGAGTTCGTCCTGTGCGTGCTGCAAGAAGATTAGTTCCTTTCGGAGCAACGAATATACCGCGTTCTACTGATGCCACATACCGGCTATTTCGATGCCGCGGGCAAAGCCGGGCCGAGCAGTCGCAACAAACGCTGGCGCAGTTTAAGGGTGCACTGCGCAGTCTAAGCCAACGCGGCTTATCTCGAGGTCTACGATCTTGCCTGCAGCATCGTTCTGGACATCGGAGATTGCCACCGGACATTTTTTTAGTTGCCAATGACGGGAGTGGCCATGCTCGCCGACACCGCGGTTTGAAATTGAAAGTGCACTTGCATTGTGTGCTGACACAGGAATTGTGCAGAAACGAAAAAGTGGACTGACAAAATGTTACTGCAGTCCGCTTTGCTCGTAACGCGCGGCGATCTCGGCGGTGCGGCGTTCGATCAATGGGAGGGATCGCTCGAAGATTATGTTGCTCAAGATTGCATTACCTACATCATTCACGTGCATCGCATCGACAAAAATCGGTTGCGACGTCGACGCGAATGCGTCGGTAATGTCGAAGGCGTTGATGTTCTTTTGTTTTAATGACTGAATCTTGCCCCTGAGCGCGTTAAACGCCGTGCGATAGGCAGCGTGGTGATTGTTTCCATTGATTAATTCAAAGTTTCCTTGCTTCTGGAGTATCTCACGCGGCGTCGTATGCGACGTTGGCTGAATAAAGGCAATCATCAAAATGTTGTGTCGGTCACATATTCGCTGTGCCTCGAGCATGGTGTCTTCATAGTGATCGGCCGTCAATTCGGTAAGTCTGCGAACCTCAATCGGGTTCTCGAGATGGGGTGGTATTTGAACGGCAGCCATTTGAGTGGAGAGATTTGCAAGCAGTCGTGCCGTTGCCGAATTTTTGGCGATTCTCCAGAGCGAGTTTTTACGCTGATATTGTTTTTCCTGTCCGAAAATCGTGCCCTTTACATTTTTATTGTAGACGCCTTGATGCACGTCGTTGATGCCATCAAGAAAAATGCAAATGTCGGGAACATTGCCTCGCGCGATCTCAAATTTGAGTCGATCGACCTCCTGATGTGCGTTGACGGTTGTAACGCCCAGGTTGCGCACCCGCACGTTTTTTGTTGTCGCATTTTGCGATAGTCGCTTCTGCAGTTGACTCGGATAGGTCAGATGGTCGGGGACTTCGGAGCAATAGGTAGTGGACCCTCCGAGAGTAAATAACTTGATTTGCTGTTGCTCGTTGCGTGTTCCCAAAAAATCGGTTGTCCGTCGGACGCCTTCGGTGACCGTGAAGTACTGGTCCTGGTAGTCGTGTGGCAGGATAAATGTAGCGCCTTCGGGAGTTCGCCAACCCCCGGGTTGCTGAAACGAGGATTGCAAAAAGGTTTCGTTGAACCAGGGACGCGAAGTGTACGCAGGGTTCACTCGCCGAGCAGCCATCTGTCGAATTTTGGGGGTGTTGTACGTTAGAAAGGCGAGGCTCAGGATCTCCGATATCCCGAAGAGCAGAAGTAGCGGAACCGACGCAAAGAGAATTTTCTTTCGCAGCGACGATTTTGCGACGCAAGAGTGTGAAGCAGGCATGCGAATATGTATTTAGAAAAGAATTCGACTGGTTCGATAAGTGCGGCGGGAAAAATCGATTTTGCGGAGTATACAGAAAGATAAGAATTCGCAAATACTTTATTCAAAAGCAGCGCTGGGGTTCCGGGGAGGCGATCGCCAAGGGTGCTAGCATTGCCTCGCAGAGAATCCCAGGACGGAGTGAAAGTGAGGCGGGCTGCGGGGACCTGTTAGGTATCGTCTGACATCGAACTTTGCTTCAACGCGGACCTCGCTAACCAAGTAAATCCAATGCATGCTGCAGACACAATGGCGCTATCGCCCAGCCGAGCGACTTTTCCAGAAACAGGGCGGCGGCCGCATAGTTTTCGGGGTGCCGCACGTTCCGTTCACCGATCACGCCGGCGAGCCGGGTCAGGTCGCTTTTGAGTTGATCGCGCAGCGTCCGCTGCGCGGCGGTGAGTTCGGGCAGGGGCCCGCGATAACTTTCACCCGGCATTTCGACTTGTTGGAACCCTTTCATGTGCAGGTCGCTTCGATGTCTTCTGCCGAAACTCAGCTGTGCCTCGGCAACGGGCAGGGTAAGCAGTACGAGGCACAGCCAGATGGGGAGTCGCAACAAGAGTAAGACCTCCAATTTCACCAAGCGTATCGGCAGAGAGGCGTGCTAATAGGAGCTTACTCTCTTTTTGATACATCGGCCGAGCAAAAATCCGATGTACCAACCGAGCAAACACACGAATAGATGTATTCCAGCATAAGAAAGTAAAGCGATAAGGTTGTGTGGGCTGGGTGGCGCTAAACTTGGTGGCCCTAAAATCGACCGTGTAAATAGAACGGGCGTTACCAAAGCAGCGCTTACTACCGCAATCAGTGCGGATGATCTGAACCAATACCCGAGCAAGCACGCTCCTACAAAAAGGATCGCCAAGCTTATGAGAATGCAATAGTAGCCGAACGGAGCCCCGACCAGGAGGGCAAGAAAGCCGAACAGGGCGCCACCCGTGATCGATGAAAATGCCCGTTGCCATGATCTGGAAGTTTTTGACACAGTTGGGCTGTTAATGGTGGGTGTGGCCGTTGCTGCACGTTGCGACGGGACAAGGGTTTGAACAAAACATCAGTTTACCAAAAATGCAAACGCTGGAACAACCAATCGGCGATCGCGCAGCGACAATGCGGGAGCACTATGTTGGGCGAAAATAAAGTACGGTCCCAAGTATCAGCAGTTCTAAGACTCCCAAACCAATCCCCGCCGTCGCAGACAAACTGAATCGCTTGCGTGACGCGATGATACCTAAGAAAACAGCCAGAACGCTGAGCGCGCCAAAGCTGACGAAAACGATCGTGCGAACCAGTGAGTTCGGTGAAGGAAGTCCCATAGAAAAGGCGGTGATCATGCCTGCAAATATGGCTAATGGTCCAAGCGAAGATAGAAGGCTCGCCGCCCCTAGGCGTTGTACCTTCTGTGTCCCAACGCCGTCTAGTAAGCGGGGAAGTGGTGACTGAAACTGATTTTCTGGGTCTGACAACAAATATCTTTCTGCCAATGGTGGGTGTGGCCGTCACCGCCCACGACAACGAAGACGAAATTGAACAACCATGTATTTTACCAACGCCAACGTGGCTTGCAATTCAGCGAAGGCGATCGCGAAGAGACTTAGCATGAAAGCCGTGTTGTGCTTTGTTATGGCGTTGGCAGACCAATGCCAAGTACCGACAAAACTCATCCCTCTCGGATGACACCCGTAAGAAGCAGAACTCCGACGACCGCTGCCAGCGTTGGGAACACGAACAGACAGCCCGCTGCCACCGGAAAGCGTTTATTTAGTATGGACTTGCTCGGACTTGCTGGATCGTAGAATACATCCACCAGTTGTCCCACCCTATAGCGTTTGGCCCGTAGCATTGGGATCCACCGAAACCCCCACCACGGTTCGCAGAGAGAAATATTCGTTCCCTCAAATTCTCGACCATCGACCGAGTAACGATATTGGAGATCCAATTGATAAAGTTTGTTGACGGAAGGCTGACGTGCAACCGCCCCCTTAATATCAACATGTTCAATAACTCCCGCTACTCTTTGCCAGTTTCTTGTCCGCCCCCACACCACGCGGAGATTGTTGATATACACTGCGTAAAACAAAGCCGCCCCGAAGATAAAACTCCATCCAACGATCGTTTCGGCACCTTGTACTTCGGCAATCATGATGGAAATCCATAAATGAATTGTTCACCCAATGGTGGGTGTGGCCGTCACCGCCCACACCGGGGTTTAAAGGTTAAGTAATGGTGGGTGTGGCCGTCACCGCCCACACCGGGGTTTAAAAGTTAAGTAACACACTCATTGTATGGGAATCGGTCAATTGTGCAAAAACATCAAAGGTGACCCGGCGAAGCCGGACCTTGCGGCCACACTTTGTTGTGCGCCTATTGACTTGTGCCTTGGGCTGATACGGCTTTGGCGTTACGTACAACGACAAGACTTGTCACAAAGGAATACGCATGCGTTTGAACATACGTTGTTTCTTTCATCGCTTGGTCGGGTACTCCAGCAAAGCCACCATCCTGATATACACGAAGACGATAGCGCGATTGCGCATCTAGTTTCTTTAGGTCGCTCCACGGCCAGATTCGATACGGCATTGTCACGGGCTTGCTCAGTGCCTTGCCGTTAACCGATGTAACCTGAAGTAGATCCGAGGCTCCCTTGCCTTGGTTAACAACGGCAGTGCCATCGACCGTAGCAACCTCGCCGAGCGGAATACCCAACGGACCGATAACGACAAATCTGCGATTAAGGTCGGCCGCAGATATGGGTGTCTTGGGAACTTGCTTGCGTAGGGGGGTGGTCTCTTCCTGAGCGCCCACAAGATGGAAAGAGCCCCAAATGGCGAGAACGAACAGCATCGAAAAGCGGAGTCTGTTCATGACTTAGTTCGCACAACGGTTTGGCTAGTGGTCGCCGCCCGTCACCAAGGCGAGTGACTTTGAACTAGGGACTATTCTAACAGACCGTATCACGTTTGAAGGCCAACGCGGCGACGGCGCAGCACCATGCCACCAAGCATTGTTGGCAGTCCCATTGACGAAACTATCGTGGCGGGGGAGCAAACTCACTGTAAATGCCGCAGTTAGGCAGCGCCTTCTGAAGCCGGTTTACGGCATCTCTGGTAAGCGTCTCACTCGGCAAGTCAAGCTCCTTCAGATTAGTGAGGGCCTCCACGTGATTACGAACGCCATCAGATATGTCACCTCGATATATTCGTAGTTCTTGTAGTTCCTCTAAATCGCGAAGTTGGGCGATATGTTCATCTGTCACACACTCACAATTCAATACTAGTGTTTGGAGACTCGTCATTTGCGCAATACGAGCCATCTGTTCGATGCTTATTTCGACATTGGACAGCTCAAGTGAATTCAACCGTGTGTTCGCCGTGAGGTGCTGCAAGCAATCGCCCGTAATGTGCGGACCGGACAATCGCAATTCTGCTAGGTTCGGCAGTTTGGATAAACAGTTGATTCCTTGGTCGGTCACTTGGGTTCCCATAATGTTGAGAACACCAAGCTGTGAAAGTTCCGCCACTTCACTCAAGTCCTCATCTCCGAAGGAGGTGTCGAAAATTAGGAGTGCTTCCAAGTTTGGAAGGTCGTCCAAGTAGGGTAAGACCGAACTAGAGAAGCGGTTTAGTTGGACTAAATCGACTCGCTGAAAGTAGTCGTCACCAATAATTTCGCATAGCCATTTTGGGCCAGGTGGCAAGCCGTCGACACGATATCCTTGCTCGCGCTGCCAGTCGTAACTAACTATTCCATCCAAAGCATGGATTGCAGCTACGGCTTCGCGCTGCTGGCGTGCTTGATGGGACGTCCAACCGAACCAAACCGCACAGGCCGATACGAGCACGATGAGCGTACTTATGCCGTACCGGAGAAAACGTCTTAGCCCCAGGTTTTCAGTGGACGATCTATCACGCATGAACTGCCAATGGTTAGGGTGGTGGTCGCCGCTCGAACCAATCGAG
>CACOUL010000058.1 GCA_902630355.1 Planctomycetaceae bacterium | reverse complement strand
CTGCCGATCGTCTGGACACTCCACGATATGAATCCGTTTACGGGAGGATGTCACCATGCCGATGCGTGTCGAAAGTTCACCTCGGTTTGTCAGTATTGCCCGCAACTCGGACGGCCCGGTTCGCACGATGTGTCGCGCGGAACTTATGAAATCAAACAACGTGCATTTGAGCGAAAGAATATGCACATTGTCACACCGAGTCGTTGGCTCGAATCGCACGTGAGGCAGAGTGCCTTGATGGGGTCCGCTGCGAGTATTCAAACGATACGCAATGGCCTGAACACCAATCTTTTTGCGCCGCGCGATCGCACCTTGGCGCGAAAACGTTTTGGACTCTCCGATAAAGATTTTGTGATCGGCTGTGGAGCCGCACAACTCACGAATGAGCGGAAAGGGTTTCGGGAATTTTTAGACACGTACGCACAGCTTCGCAACCGCAAGCAGTGTGTCGCACTTGCGATGGGCGGCGGGGAATCGCCAATTCACGAGAGTGGGATTTCGCTTCGAACGACCGGCTATTTGGAAAAAACATCGGATATCGTCGATTTTTACTCGGCACTCGACGTATTTGTCATCACTTCGAAGGCGGAAAATTTGCCTCAAACCGTGGTCGAAGCGATGGCGTGTGGCGTGCCGACCGTTGGGTTCGCAGTCGGAGGCATACCGGAAATCGTGCAGCCTGGATGCACGGGACTTCTCGGTCCGGTCGGAGACTGCCATTTGCTGGCGCAGCATATCGATTCGCTGATCGAATGGCCCGAGGGCAGAAAACAAATGGGCGTGGAGTCCCGAAAACTTGCTGTGCGCGAATTCAACGAAGAGCAGCAAGTGAAGCAGTATCTTGAACTTTACCGGCAAGCCATTGCTCAGCGCCGTGCGAGTACGATGGTTGCCTGAGAGCACCGCTTGTTGCCGAAAGTGCGGGTGAACTTTCTGGTGGCCCGACCGCTTCAGGCAGCTTTTGGCGGTCGCGATACCAACAAGCGCGCGATGCCGAGGTTACTGAGAGAAAACGGCGCAAGCCGAAATGCATTCCAAGCATGCTTATGTGCAACAACGAGGTTGCCACTTCGCCACGCCATACGCGCCCAGGAGCGGTACGTCCGCTCAGCAGAGGGGCTTGGTGGGCACGGTATATGGAAGTCGGCCGGAAGAGGTTTATCTGTCCTTTGGTATGCCTCTCGTACGGCTCGCTCTGCAGACTCTATCTGACGCGTGCGCTGCCGGGAGGTGATGGAATTCGGATGTAAGCGATACTGCAGCAGGGCCTGTGGCAAGTTGGCAAGCCGCCCCACCTCCGCAAGTCGCAACCAGAGATCAAGATCTTGCGCATAGGTAAAAGACTCTCGGTACCCGCCCACCGAACGGAGCGCATCGCTACGAATCAACGCCGTCGGATGAGGTACTGCGCCGACTCCGGATTGTAATTTGGCAACAATCGCTTCATGCGTATGCGGAACCTCCTCTTCCGTGAGAAGATCGCCGTCAGGATCCGCCAGGAGAATGTGAGATCCGACCGCAACACACTCCGGGTGCTTCTTCAGATAGTCTGTTTGCAGCACAAGTCGGTTCGGCATTGCAATATCATCTGCGTCCATCCTCGCCACAAACTCACCTCGCGATTGTGAGATGCCGACATTTAAGGCCTTCGTGAGACCTGCATTCTGTTGACTGATCACACGGATTCGCGAGTCGCCCGATTCGTACTTCCGCAAAATGCTCAGCGATGAGTCCGAAGAACCGTCGTCGATAATAATGAACTCAAAATCAGACAACGACTGCGCAAGAATACTTTCGACCGCAGCAGAGAGATATTGCGATGCGTTGAATACCGACATCACCACGCTCGTGGCTGGAGAGTTCGACAAACCGGATCCTCTCAGGCTACTTTTTGTTCGTTCGCTATCTCGCACGGATGGGCTTCAAGCCACAGTCCGAGACAGAGTAAATTCCAGGCCGCCTGCGGATTTTTCTGACATTGTGCCGCGATCGGTGCCGCTCCGGGCAGCAACGCGAGCAGCGGACTTTGACGATGAAAGACCCGTTCGCTCAGTGCCCGGACATCGGGCCGCTGCAGCCAGGATCGGATAGGAGCCCCGAACCCCTGTTTATCGCGCGACCGTATGGCTTCGGGCCATAAATCCGCACATGCCTTTCGTAAAAGGCCTTTGAGTGGTGGTCCTGCAAATCGCAATCGCGATGGCAACCCCAACACAAACTCGACGAGGTCGACATCCATGAACGGGCTCCGCGTTTCCAGACCATGGGCCATCGCCGCGCGATCGACCTTAACGAAGATGTCTCCCGGTAAATAGCACCGTAAATCAAAATCGGTTGCGCGATCGATGCCGCAAATCGAATTCTCTGGCTTGTAGGTCTTGCAAAGCAGTTCCTCGGCCGATTCACCACGTGTGCTGCCCCACAAACTTGCGCGTTGCGTAGGCGAAATCACCGATAAGGCGGCAAGATGACGATCCCAAAGATCGGGGTACCGCTTTTTTACTCGAATATCCTTCAACGTGGTTGATGCGCGACGCCTCACCTGCCCTAAGGGGAGTCGAGAGAGCAGCCGAGCCCACAGCGTATTCAGGGATGAGAGCGTCGCCATCGATTCCTGACGTTGAAGAGGCGAATACCAGTCGTATCCGCCGAAGAGCTCATCTCCCCCATCACCTGAAAGCACGACCTTCACATGCTCACTCGCGAACTTGGAAATCAAAAAAGTGGGAATATTGGATGAATCTCCAAATGGCTCGTCGTATACCTGGGCCATCTGCAAAAGTATTTCGCCCACAGGGATATTCATTTGCATCTCGTGATGCTCAGTCCGATATTGCTCGGCCACAGCGAGCGCATATGGCAGTTCGTTAATCAGGTCACCGAAACCGACGGAAAATGTTTTCACCGGTGTACTTGCCTGCCCCGCCATCAGGCCGACAATCGTCGCGGAGTCGAGCCCCCCACTTAAAAAGGCCCCCACCGGCGTATCGGCCACCATTTGCCGTTCGACCGCCTGCTCCATAAAACGCCGAACTTCGCCGATTGCTTCGCGTTCGTCGATTGGCTCGTTCGAAAGCCGGGGTTCCCAGTATGACCACTGATGCACCGCGCCGGTTCTCCACTCTAAAGCGTGGCCTGGGGGGAGCGCATGGATATTTTGATAGATCGTTCGATCCGGTGGCACATAAATCAAAGCGAGGTAAGCATCCACGGAAGCGGGATCGAGCACCGGTCGAACCAACCCCGATTTCATGATCGCTTTGATTTCGGAACCTACAATCAATTCACCCGCCGTACCTTGCGACCAAAACAGGGGCTTTTCACCCAGGCGGTCGCGAGCTGCAAAGAGCGATGCTTGCTCTTCATCCCAAATCGCAAAAGCAAATTGACCGTTGAGTTTTTCGACCACCGCAGCACCATATTCCCGATAGCCCAGGAGTAACACCTCCGTATCGGAGTGGGTGTGAAAGTAAACACCACGCGACTGAAGTTCGCGACGAAGTTCGCGAAAATTATAGATTTCGCCATTGAACGTGATGCAATATCGATGTGAGTCGTCCCACATCGGTTGCTGTCCGCCCGCAGGGTCGATCACTTGCAGTCTTCGGTGCCCCAAATGGCAAGTCGCCGTATGCACCACCCCATCGGCATCGGGCCCGCGGTGAGCCAGATCGGCCGTCATTCCCGCGACCGTCTCTGGAGGAACATTCAACCCGTTGGAGCAGATTGCCACAATACCGCACATTAGTGAGCACCCCCAGACAACATCTCGGAGGAACCATCGGGTAGAGCAACAATATGATTTATCTCGTCTGTCCGAATTTTTGACAGAGTAATGGGGTGAAAATCGAGATCGACAAAACGATAGCCAACAGTCGACAATTCTTCTACCGCCGATTCGGCGCCTCGATGAATCTCAAGCAGTATTGTGGGCCTCAGGCGGTTCAGTTGCTCGCGCATGGCAGGAATGGCTTGTGATTCAGCGCCTTCGATATCCATTTTTATAAAATCGAGTTTCTCAAATCCTGAAAAATAGTCGCCGAGGGAAATACCCGGCACTGTGATCGACTCACCCCCCTGATGCAGAATTAGACTCGATTCGAACGAGGAAGGGCCCAGGTACAAAACTATCTCTTCAGAGGTCGCTGCTCCGACAGCTTTATTTTCTACGACCACTCTCTCGTCGTAGGCATTCAGTTTCACATTACCTTGGAGCAAATTTGCGTTCTCCGGAAAAGCTTCAAAGGCATATACTTTCCCCGCGGGCCCTACAATCTTTGCCATGAGAAGCGTAAAGAAACCAATATGTGCGCCGACGTCCGCACAGACCGCACCCGAATTCAGAAAACGAAATGTCGCCTCACAGACCTTCTTTTCATATTGACTTGCAAGATATTGATACTCTTCTTTCTTTCCAAAGACCATTCGATGGTTTTGCAGAGGCCCGGAAAGGGACCACACCGGGTTTGCGTGGCTGATGCGCATCCATTTTTCCGATGCGGCTTGCAGGCCCAATATCCGCAAGAGGGCATAGACGGGCCGATGGACGCACCCCAGGTAGGGACGATAGGGACTATGCTGCAACATTGCTGGGAATTCTCTCCTGAAGATTTAGAGAGGCGGCGATTTTCCTTGCGTATGCAGAAATCGAAAACTCTGCTGAAAAACGATTCCTTCCGGCAAGCGAAAATTCTTCCAGTAAATCTGGCTCCTGATCCAGTCGACGGATCGTCGCAGCCAACGACTGTGCGTCACCCTCAGGAACAATCAGCCCTGCGGGACCGACGACTTCCGGTATGGAGCCACTATCCGAGCCTACGATCGGTACCCCCATCGCCATTGCGTCGGCAAGGACCCCACCAAACTGTTCCGCCCACTGAGGGGTGGTCAACGAAGGCACGGCGAGACAATCCAACAACGCATAAAAACGCCATAAATCAGACTTCGACAGGAGTCCGAAATAGGTTGCCCGTTTTGAAAGATTCGATTTCTGTATCCGCCCCTGCAATTCATCTCCTTCGGGTCCACCTCCCGCAAGAACGACCTTAAAGTTTTCCGGCAAGCGGTCGATCGCATCGAGTAACACTTCCCAGCCTTTTTCTGCGCAAATACGTCCCGCAAATCCAACCACGAAATCTTTTTGACTTTTATCAAACGGCAAAGGAACAACCGGTTCCGGCGCCGCATGTGCACTCGCGATCAGCGATTGGGCGGGCACCGTTACCGGCATCCCCACTTTTCGAATAGACTCCACGGAGGTTTTCGCTGTGGCCAAAAGACAATTGATGCGATTCCATGCTCGAACGCGGCGTACTTGTTTCCAGAAACGGGCGGCGCGAAACTTGTTTTCGCAAATCGCCACGCCGATTCGTGGACGGGGGTCGTGGCGGTAAAAACGCAAAATATCAATTGCCAATGCTGAAGTGGGCTCTTCTTGAATCCAAATTACATCTGGCTTTAATACTTTGAGTTGCGATGCCAACCACGCGCGCTGCCGGCGACGAGATCCGCGACACTGTAGCCTGATATCGGGAGCAAAGGGCGCGTTCCTTGCATCCTCCACATCCACCCATCCAAGTTGTTGGTGTACCGAAGGAATCTCTGGAGGCGGGGGTGCTATCACGCTTCCCGCAACATCATATTCCTCGCACAGCACCGCGAATGGATCCCAGTGCAAGGGATAAAATGCATACTGACTAGCCAAAAGGAGTCGTGCCATAGATGTCGCTTTCTATGCTGCTTTACGCTGGGCCGCAAAAGAGGTCGTGCACCAAGGCGTCACGGTAATGTGCTCGCAGCCCGCCGATTGCAACCATTGATCCACTTCGGCACCAGTGTGCGTCGTCGCAATGGCCGGTGTAATCGCATCGAAGATGTCAAGAACTCGCCACCGCGCGTCGGGAAGATCGAGACAGACAAACCAATGACGTTCTCCAAATCGCAGCACCTGCCTCAAACCGGGAATCTTTTTTAATTTGCGAAACAGCGGAGTCAGGAAATATGCGGAAAAAAAGGAATACCAAAGCGCCGGGCGAAACCCGAACCGCGGAGACAATGCGTTGTGGAGCGTGCGAAATCGTTCGACCGATCGGTAGTCGTAAAACTCGCCTTCGGGATAAACGCAAGCCGCTATCCAACCGCCGGTCGCAACACAATCCACCAGCGAAGCCAGTCCTTGCGTGGGTTCCGGGGTATGATGAAGCACACCGATTGAATACCCCCCATCAAAGACCCCCGATCGAAAAGGTGGGCGGAGGATATCTCCCTGCACGATAAGAACGTTGGGGTCGTCTGCGAAATTCTTTCTGGCTGCCTCCACGGCAACACTCATATCAATCCCCAC
>CACOUL010000057.1 GCA_902630355.1 Planctomycetaceae bacterium | reverse complement strand
GCAGAGCAGTGGCACGAAGAGCGCAAGATGATTAGTCTTTGTAGCGGCAGGGATTTCTTTGCGGTGAAGGGGGTGATCGAATCGTTACTCGACTCACTCGGTATTGCAGCACCCCTGGACGTTACCGAATGTTCCGATAATTTTTTTCAATCCGGGTGCGGAGCTGAGCTAAAGCTTAACGGGTCGCCCTTAGGCTATCTGGGCATCCCCTCGTCAAGCGTGGCGCAAGCATTTTCGCTTCGCGGCCCCGTGGTGGTTGCGGAAGTGTCCTTCGCTGTGTTGCTCGCCGAGGCAGAGCTTGTTCCGCGGGCGAAACGTCTCTCACCCTATCCGACGATTGATCGCGATTTCAATTTTGAGGTAGACGAACGAGTTCGCTGGAACGAATTTGCCTCGACCGTCCGGCAGGCGGCAGGTGAGCATCTCGAATCGATCCGATATCTCGAAACGTACAGAGATAAAGATCGGTTGGGAGAGGGAAGGAAGAGTCTGGTGTTCAAGGTCGTCTTCCGCAAAGCGGATGGCACGCTGACGGGAGATGAGGTCGATGAAATCAGTCACCGGATCGAGTCGGCGTGCGGTAAAGACCACAACGCGTCGCTCCGCTCATGATCTTCCTTGAGGCCTAAAAGTCGACCGCATCATCCCAGATGTTGGGAAGATATTTTGCGTTGATGCGTTGCCGTACCAAAGCCCTTTGACGATCGTTCAAATCGGTCGTACCTTCCACGCCTTCGAGAATCGCGTTTTCGTTTTTCTTCGTGAGTTTGTTGAGTACAAAATCGCCCGGTAAAGAAAAACCCTGCACTCCGGTGAGTTGTTGGTGCGTGTCGGCACTCGTGATTTGAATCTCGATGAGAATGTAGTTGCCCATCGAGGGGATTTGCTTGGGATTTTGGATTGCTTTGACGAATCCATCTTTGATGCGGATCATCCAGCCTTTGCCATCATCGTCCCAGCGTGCCACCATTTCCCGGCTGTTACAGATCAGATAGTGGCAATTTCTGCGTAATGTCTCGGGCGCTTCGAGCGCGAGTCCCCGCGATGCGGTCTCGGATGGGGCTTGAGAGTTTTCGACTACCCCTTGTTCGGGCAATTGGGAGAGTTCGTCCGGAATGGGAACAACTCCGTTGCATTCGGGGCATCGTCCCTTCTTTCCGGCAAGCGTAGGGGGTGCCTTGAGTCGCTCGTGGCACTGCGGACATTGGATGCGAATCATACTTTTCCTCGCTCTGTATCCTAGACGCGAAGAGCCCCGCCTGACAAGTTGCCGATGTGGTCCTTTGCGCGGCAGAACAAAACTGTTATTTCTGAGACCTCCTGGATTTTTGGCGCGAGTCGTCTGGAAGCAAAGATTCACACGTGCGAGAGATGATCATGGCAAAATGGAAAATTGCGGGTATCAATTTTGATCATTTCCATATGGGCGACAATTTGCGGATGGCCCACGAGCATCCCGAGGTGGAGATTGTCGGCCTGTGCGATGAGCAGCCCGAAAGAATGCAGGAAGCAGCGGCACATTTTTCCGTTCCTGCCGACCGACTCTACACCGATCACGAGGCCTGCCTGACGGCCACCGAACCGGACCTCGTGCTGCTCTGCCCGGCGACAGCCCGGCACGCCGAATGGACTGAGAAGGTTGCACCTTTTGACGCACATATCCTGATGGAAAAGCCATTTGCCGCGTCTCTCTCCGAAGCAGATCGCATGGTTGCGGCCATGCAACACTCGAGTAAACAACTTGCGATTAATTGGCCGCTCGCCTGGTATCCGCCCCACCGTACGACGCGGCGACTCATTGAGGAGGGCCGCATTGGTGAAGTGATTGAAGTTCACTTTTACGATGGGAACCGGGGGCCACTGTGGCACGCGGCAGACAAAGTGGAAAAGACGGCTGAAGATGTGCAGCGCGAAAAACCACATAGCTGGTTTTATAAGCGCGATCAGGGGGGCGGTTCGCTGCTCGATTATCTGGGTTACGGTACCACCTTGGGGACGTGGTTTCTCGATGGACGAAAGCCCTTGGAGGTCACAGCGATTGTGGATCAACCACACGGTCTTGAAGTCGATGAGCACAGTATCGTGGTGGCCAGCTACGAGGCGGGGCTCTCTAAGTTTGAGACGCGCTGGGGCACATACACTGACCCGTGGACGGACCAGCCGCAACCGAAGTGCGGCTTTATTATCGTTGGAACGGAGGGCACCATTAGTAGCTACGATTATGAGTCCACGATTCGCGTGCAGTCCGCATCGAATCCTGCTGGCGAGGTCCTTGAGGTTGATCGTTTAGCGCCGCCTTTCCAGAACCCGGTGCAATACATGCTAGATCGCCTGGAAAAGGGTGAAGCAATCGAAGGGCCCCTCTCCGTTGAAATTTCTCGAATCGGGCAGCAGATTGTTGATACGGCAGTCAAAAGTGCGGAAGAAAAACGGACCGTTGCGCTGATCGATTGAGACTGAGGTGGCGCATTGCTGCTTGCTCGTCAGTAATTCGTAGAGAGCTATTTGAGGATTTTTATGCGAACCAAAGCAGAACTTAAAGAAATTATCGATCAGATTGCGTCGCAGGAAAGTCCGGTCGGGATCGACCCGGTCTATGTCCACGCCGTGATTCTCGACAAGTTGCAAACCATTGAACGGCGGCTTGCACGCCTCGAGGATGCGGTTCATCCGCGCGAAGAGTCGTAAAATCGCGACGATGAATACGTTCTTTTGTCGGGCCTTGCCATTTCTCCCGCGATGCTTGTTATAATTGGGGTACGGTTGTTTTTTTGAGTGAAGGGTTGAAGACGCCGATGGCAAGCAAACAGCAGCAACTCTTCGCAAAAATTGTGTTGCATAACAAATTGCTGAAGGCCCCGGAGGTCGAGCAATTGATGCGGCAATTTGCCGATCCCGAAGAGGTGATTCAGCACCTCATTGCAACCGACAAACTCAATGAGAAAACCGGATCGCAACTGCGCGGCCTCTACGAAAAGCAGCTCGAAAAATTAGGTATCCCTCGAGAGAAAGTGGCTGCAACCGAGACGTCTCAAGCCGATCCGACCGATATCGACGCGCTCGTCGAGGAGGCACTCGAGGAAGAGCAAGATGCAATAGCGCCGGTCGATGCGCCGGCGCCGGCGGAGTCGGCGGGCACAGATGGCACGACTGAGAGGATCCAAGTCGATCTCGATGAAGAGGCTGAGGCACGGGTGGTCGATGACGCCGAAGACGAGTTGCCAGTGCTCGAGCGCGATACGCAGAGCGATGAGGGGACGGCCCGCATCGAGATCCCTTCCGCCACAGTCGTGGTCGATTCGAAATCGAAAGAATTGATACACGACATCTTGCGTGAAGCAAGAGAGATGAAAGCATCGGACGTCCATATCACGGCAGGGCTTGCGCCAATGGTTCGTCAGGCGGGATCACTTAAAACGCTCGATCGGCCGCCATTGCCTCCGGAGGTGACCGAGGGAGGGTTGCTCGCCATGCTCGATGAGGGGCGCCGGGCGCAATTCCTCGAGACGAACGACTTGGATTTCTGCTACGACGGCGGTGAAGCGTTGGGCAGATTTCGCACCAATTTTCTGCGCGAGCAGTCGGGTGTGGACGGTGTCTTTCGTTTGATCGACACGGTGGTTCCTAGTTTTGAGCAACTGGGATTACCGGAGCAGATCCAACGCTTTACCGACTACGCAGTAGGCATCGTTTTAATCACGGGGCCCAAAGGTTCAGGGAAAACGACGACCCTCGCCGCCATGGTCGATCTTTTGAATGAGTCGCGCCGAGAGCACATGATCCTGATTGAAGATCCGATCGAATACGTACACAAAAATAAAAAGTGTCACATCAATCAACGTGAGGTGGGCACTCACACAAAAACGTTCGGGAATGCACTGCGAGCCGCACTCCGCGAAGCCCCCGATATTATCGTAGTGGGTGAAATGCGCGACTTGGAAACGACATCCCTGGCGATCAGTGCCGCGGAGACGGGCCACCTCGTCCTGGCCACGCTCCATACGCCCGATGCGATCCGCACGATCGGCCGCGTCCTCGATGTTTTTCCTCCTGAAGAGCAGGGACAAATTCGGGCAATGCTGAGTGAATCGCTGCGGGGTATCGTCTCACAACAACTCATTCCCAATAAAGAAGGCAACGCACTTGAATTGGCACTTGAGATCCTGGTCAATACCTCAGCCATCGGCAACATGATTCGGGAGGACCGTACCTTTCAATTACGAGGGATTATGCAAACGGGACGGAAACAGGGGATGACCCTCCTGGATGATTCTCTTATCGGACTTGTGCGCGAGGGCCGTATCTCCAAAGAGGAAGCATTCTTGCGGGCGACGGAAGAAGAATATGTCCAAAAAGAGTTGGGTTGAGATAACACGGGAATCGATGCAGTATGGCTAAAATCGATACATTTCTCAGGGCGATGATCGAGCAGGGTGCAAGTGACGTGCATCTTGTCGTCGGACAGCCGCCGAAATTCGCGCTGCATGGGCACGTGACGCCCATTCCAGAATACGCGGATGAGATACTCGATGCCGATCGCTTGAAAGGTATTCTGTTTGAGATCCTGAATCCCGAACAAATCGCGACGTACGAGTCGCACTGGGATCTCGATTTTGCCTATCAGATCGAAGGAGTTGCCCGATTTCGCTGTAACTACTATTTCCAGCGGACCGGTTACGGGGCGGTGATGCGGGTGATCCCGTCGGAAATATTAACCCTCGAGCAACTGAGTATGCCCCAGGTTCTGCGGTCATTGGCCGATCGACGCGCTGGCTTGGTTTTGGCCACAGGCCCTACCGGAAGTGGAAAGACCACGACGCTTGCCGCGATGATCGATCACATCAACGAAAATACCAGTCGACGCATTGTGACGATTGAGGATCCGGTTGAGTTCGTACACCCGAATAAAAAATCGATTATCAGTCATCGCGAAGTGGGTACACACACGGATTCTTTCAATGCGGGACTTCGAGCGGTCACCCGACAAGACGCGGACGTCGTATTGGTGGGCGAACTTCGGGATCTCGAAACCATGGCGTTGGCACTTTCTGCGGCCGCCATGGGAACCCTGGTATTCGGCACGCTTCATACCAACAGCGCGGCAAAAACGATCGATCGCATCATCGATATATTTCCAGTCACTCAGCAATCACAAGTACGTACGGTCTTGGCCGAATCGCTTGCCGGAATCGTTGCACAGCAATTGTTGAGAAAAAAAGGAGGCAAGGGCCGCGTCGCGGCGACGGAAATTTTGGTCGGTAATCACGCGGTGGCGAGCATTATTCGCGAAGGAAAAATAGAAAGAATTACCTCGGTCATTCAGGCTGGCAAGCGAGAGGGTATGCAACTGCTCGATGACGCTTTAGAAAAGATGGTGCAGGAAGATGTTATTGAAGGAAACGATGCCTACATGAAGTCGAACGAAAAGCGTCGATTCGAGAAATTTGCAGATCAGTAAAACATCTTCCACTGTGCCACTCAACGAACGTCGATTTCATGACGCCACGCTTTTTTTCTTCGGAACGGATTGAGCCACCCCGAGGTGAAATCGGCGGTAGCGAGGCACACCATCTAATGCATGTGCTGCGATTGGGGGTCGGCGATCGGGTCACACTCTTCGACGGGAGTGGTGCTGAGTACTCGGCGCAGATTCAATCGGTCTCTCGAGATCGCGTCTGCTGCGAGGTGGAAGAAAAAAGAGTCATCGACAGGGAACTCGGGTTCGACTTGCAATTGGCGGTAGCGCTGCCGAAAGGTGATCGTAGTCGCTGGCTGGTTGAAAAGGCGGTCGAACTCGGGGTTCGGCAAATTATTCCGATCGAGTGCACGCGGAGCGTTGCGCAGGTACGATCCGGATCGCTTGCGCGATTGGAGAAGGCCGTCATCGAGGCGAGCAAGCAGTGCGGCCGCAACCGATTGGCAGAGGTAAGAGAGCCGATTTCTTTTACGCAGTGGATCAAGCAGGAAGCGGGGGCAACGATAAGACTGGTTGCGGATCTCGATCCTGAAGCGATCTCGCTACACAGCATTGACCACCCCACCTCAGGTGACACGGTCCAAATAACGATTGGGCCTGAAGGGGGTTTTACGAAGGAAGAAGTTGCGGAGGCCCGTGCGGGAGCATGGCAAGTCGTTTCGCTCGGTCATCGGCGGCTTCGCGTGGAGACGGCAGCGCTGGCCGCTGTTGCCGCGATTGGCCTGTGGTCTCCGGATTCGAAATAAAGAGCCATCGCGGGCTCTGAGTCACTGTGGCGGAATCTTTTCCGCAGACTCCTCGGACTCTTCTGCGTGCGACTGGGCGCCTGACGGCTCGTTTTTTTCAATGATTCCAAAGAGATGTCCGCCTACTTTCCCATGCTGCCATGTGCCCGCATAGCGGGATCCGTCGAACAGAACGCGGGCGGAAAAAGAGCCGAGTCCGGGTATGCCATAATCGTCGAGGACGATCATCGG
>CACOUL010000056.1 GCA_902630355.1 Planctomycetaceae bacterium | reverse complement strand
CGTATCGGCATTCGAATCGGCGCAGGCTACCAAGGGAACCAAAACGAGGCAAACCATGCCGTATCGCAGTGCCGGGAAAAAAATGTTGCAAAACTTGCGGGGCGCGAAAATCACTGCAATGACCTAACTTCTCAATGGGGCGTACGACGCGTCAGAGTTTCCAAGTATAATTCACACGCTCTTCGCCTGCCGGAAAAAACTCACCTCCCGCGGATGGCACGATCCAGATCCCGCTTCACGGTCTGCTTTTTGAGTTTTTCCCGCTTATCGTAGAGCTTACGGCCCCGACCGATTCCCATCAGTACCTTGGCTCGGCCCGACTTGAAATACATCTTCAGCGGAATCAGAGTGAGTCCGCGTTCGAACGCTTTTGAGGCAAATTTGCGAATTTCGCGTCGATGCAAAAGCAGTTTTCGCGGCCTGCGGGGCTCGTGATTCATCACATTTGCATGCGAATATTCTGCAATGTCACAACCGACTAACCAAACCTCATGATTGCGAACGCGGCCATACGCCTCGTCTAACGATACCTTGCCCGACCGCAAGCTTTTGACTTCACTCCCTCGAAGAACGATCCCGCACTCGAGCGTGTCGATAATTTCAAAATTTCGCCGGGCTTTGCGATTCTCCGCAATGCGCTTCTCGTTTTTGTTCTCAGTGGGGGACTGAGAAGACTTATTTTTCTTTTTTGCCATGGTGACTCAGTGTACCCCAACGACTACGATACATCTATCGTTGGTTAGTTCTGAGAAATGTGCAAAATCTATCATGGATCCACTCCCGGTTCTCTCCCTGCCTTCCGTCAGTGAAAGCAAACCATCTCGCTCAAGACTACCCTCCTGGTTGCGCCGGGAGATACCGAGCGGCTTTGGCTTCCACGCGACCGCAAATATTATCGAGGAATTTGGGCTCGAAACCGTGTGTGAAAGTGCAAAATGCCCGAATCGATCCGAATGCTGGTCGAGTCACACGGCAACTTTCATGGTGATGGGCGATGTATGCACGCGCCCGTGTGGATTCTGCTCCGTGAAGAAAGGTCGGACGGCACCGCTTGAAGTGGATGAACCGAAGCGAGTAGCGGCAGCGGCGGCGCGGCTCGGACTGGCGCACGTCGTGATCACCTCGGTATCTCGCGATGATTTGGCCGATGGAGGGGCCGATCACTTCTCTCGCTGCGTAAGAGAAACAAGACAAGCGACAGGTGCCACCATCGAGGTTCTCACCCCTGATTTTATTCATTGCAAGTCAGCCGTTGATCGAGTGATCGAAGCGGCACCAGAGGTATTCAACCACAACACCGAAACCGTACCCCGACTCTACGGGAGCGTGCGGGGTCGCAAATCGGAATATCGCTGGACCCTCCAATTACTTGAAAGGGTCAAACTGCTCGACCCGCAAATAAAAACGAAGAGTGGCCTGATGCTCGGACTCGGTGAAACGCAGGAAGAAGTGATTGACACCTTGACTGATTTGCGAAACATCGGCTGTGATTTTCTGACCCTCGGTCAATACCTCCAACCGAGTGCAAATCACCTTCCGGTGGAACGCTACGTTCCTCCCGAGGAATTTGAATATCTGGGCGAGCGGGCTCGGCATTTAGGTTTTGACGCCGTGGCAAGTGGGCCCTTCGTTCGCAGCAGTTATCACGCGAGAGAAATGGTCGTTGAATCGCGGAATCAGACTTGATTCATCCGGCAATCAAGTCGAGTGTACTCCATAGGCTCGGGTCCGCATCGGTCGGAAAGGGGGCGCCGACGGTCATTGAACAGTCGCCGAGTTCGCGATCGCTCACGCGAAAATGAAAACCTATTTGGGGAAACTCCTCGGGGTCGAAGCCGGTAAGTGCGTCTGCGGGAACGAGGGCGCTGAGTGTATAACCATCGCTCCGCAACACACTGTGTGACTTCGGGCCATGTGCGGGGGAAATTTTTGCCATTTCCTTCGCTCTTCTTATCTCAAGCTGCGCGGCAATCGGCTGCTTTTGATTCGCCCCTGCACCCAGCGGCAAAAAGTGAAACTCATGGCAAAAACGGCTCGCGCGATGTATTTGTGAACCGTTGCGAGTGTTGACCCAAATGGCAATGCCATCACTATCTTCAATACGCGACTCGCGACACCACGGAGGCTGCTTTTTTCCCGTCACCTTGAGGTTCAAGAAAATTCCATCGGTACTCCATCCAATTCGCACGTCGGCCCAGGCGTTTTCCGCTGGCGATGGTTTATCGAGCCGATCAAACGAGGGCAGCATGTACTTTTTCGGAAGAGAAACTCCTCCCTTTTTCCAGCCCTGACCGCAATGATAACAAGGCACTGCAAATCGAAAGAGAAAAGCAGATTCGATCAACTGGTTCTCGGGCGAACTGGGGACCATCATGGCACACGTTATTTTGGAATTGGAAGTGTAGATCACACTCTACCACAGGGAAAACAACCACTCATCCCCCTCACTGCGAGGATCGCTTCAGTTTTCCGTCACAAGACAGGTTGAAGAGCTTGCACTTGCGGGGAAGCGGCCCCAAAGCGGTGAGATCAAAAAAATCACGCTCCCCCCGCCCGCTGGAACTTCCCGCGGGCAAAGAAATGAGAATATCGTTAACCGGGCAACGCAACTCCCTGAATTTCGGCCATTTACGAATCTCTACCGGTGGCCGAAAAGGGGGCCGAAGAAGCACACTTTCAGTGACATCCTTCGGATTTAGTTGACAGCTTTGACTAAGGCTGCGTACACTTTGGGGTGGGTCTAACAGGGCGGTATTTATTCGTTTTCGTGAGGGAGAGGCCACACCGACGGCCGAGGAACAAACGAGCCCTAAATTCGAAGTTACAGGGAACAACGCCCCCCCCCTTCGCATCCGTCCTTTTTCGGAAAATGCGTGTCCCGACGCTCTCACTTCCGCACCCTTTCTGTGGAACGAAAGTGACCCGGGCTGCGTATCACAAGTTGGGGACCCCCTGCAGAATTCTCCGGCCGGGTGCTGGAGGTTGCAGAGGCCTGCCCCGCGTTCCACTGTCATCGATTTTGGACTCGAAGGCACCGAAACGGCTTTCACCCACCAACTTGAATTAGGGGGCCGGTGAGCGATTGATCACCTTGGCTGATGCGCAATCATTTTTTGGTTTATCTGTGTTATCGATGGAACAACTATGAAAACTACAATGCACCCCGTATCCCGTACTGCAAATCTCATTCATATCCTGGAGGACAATTCGCTCCAAAAATCCTTGATTGCGAAGATGTTAACCGCAGACAAGATGCAGACTGCGGGGCATGACAGTTGGGAAGAGTTCCATTACGCGTACTCCCCTGACGAGTCCGCCTGCCTGGTGGCGAATTACAATCTGCTCCATCCTGCGACATTGGATCAGATTGCAGAATCCGCTGATCTGTCGAACTCTCTATCTTCGAATTTCTCTGAACCGAATGAGACCGACATTTCACTCATTTTCTACGCCGATCGCCCCTCGGCCCACGATGTGGTTCGTGGGATTCGATCAGGTGCTGTAGATTTTCTTGAGAAGCCCCTCTCCGCTCAATCTCTTGTCGATTCGGTACGACTCGGGATCAGAAAATCTCAAGAGGTGCGTCAAAAAAAATCGGAACGCGATGGACTGCGAAAAAGAGCCGCTCAACTGACTCGTCGGGAGAGAGAAACGATGGCGCTCGTGCTCAAGGGGCTATCGATCAAACAAATCGCGTCCGCTTTTGGCATCGGATTGCAGACAGCCGCTAAACATCGCGCTCGGCTTTTGAACAAAATGGAAGTGACCAGCGATGCACAGCTTGTGCAACTACTCTATTCGCGTCGTGAAATGCGGGCGTGATCTCGACAAGCGTGATCTCGACACCGCACTTTCGGTCGTTCGTGTTGTCGGTTTTTCTCCCAGGCCGTAAAGCGGCGCAGATAATCTACAGCGACTCGGCGCGAGCGGTAGGCTAAATTTTTCCTCCCCATCGGCTCCCCAAACATCGCCACGAGCGATATACTGACCAGTCTTACGGCAACTGGATAAATGAAGCGCCCACGCACTTTCTTTTCCTCGACACGAAGTTGACAGGGGATACACCGGTCGAAAAATGGGAAAGGAAGCTTTGTATTCGGGTCGCGTGCAAGGTGTCGGTTTTCGCCAGAGTGTTTGCTCGCTCGCTTCGGGAAGTGAACTACGAGGATACGTACAAAATCTCGACAACGGCAAAGTAAGATTAGTGGTCGAGGGAGAAGGAGACGAGGTCGATCACTTACTGCAAAAAGTAGCTGATTTCTGGTCAAACCACATTTCGAACATCCAAATTACCGATGTCAATACATCTGGAATGTTTTCGAATTTCAGCATTCGCTATTGAACTGATTGGTTCGTTATTTTGTTGACTTTCCATCTACCGTTCAGAGGAACTCTCATCTCGTGACGCAAGCTTTTGAATTAGGAATCAAACCTCTCTGGTTGATTGGTGTGGGTGCATTTGCGGGATTGATAAGTCTTGCCTTGCTGCTGTTGATCCTCACCGTGATCCATCGCCGAACGGCTGCTGAAATGCGCAGTTTGCTTCGAGAAAGCATTATTTTCCCGCTGTTAGTCGTTGCACTTTTATTGAGTCTTGTTGCTGGTGCGATCACCTTGACGGACAGTCTCGGGGGACGACTCTTCGATCGAAAGCAGGACGCGGTGCTTTCACTCTTGCGACTCCCCTATGTAGGCGACCGCTCGCTGGAAGTCACGATCGATGGCCAAGCCGCGGCACAGAAAATACCACTCGAAATCCCGGCTGGGGAGTTAAAGTCACTCACCGTAAGTTCGCCGCAAACGCTCAATATCGGAATTAATCTGCCACCGCTTGAAGCAAGCCTGGAAAAACAGGAACGATTCGAAGTACGACCGGAACACCCCTACAAGTGGGTTCGCACAAATGACGCAGCCGGGCCTTTACTCAAACGGCTTGAATCGCTTTTCGTGGAGAATAACGCGGCACAGCCTGCGGAACTTGAGATTGAGTATACGACGACGGCAACAGTGCCTGAATCAAAATTAATCCTCTATACCGCAGCTGGTCTTTTTTCCCTTGTCGTCTTCTACCTCCTTATACAAGTAATGTTACCGCGAATCGCGGCCATCGCCCTCACGACGGGAAAGGAAGCGGTGAGTCAACCACTTTTTTTGATCGCAACGATATTGGGTTGCTGCTTGCTCCTTCTTTTTATTGTCATTCCCTATTACACATTTGGCGATGACATAAAAATGTATAAGGAAGCCTGCCTTCAGGTTATCATGCTACTTGCTATTTTTGTCGCTATCTGGACTTCAAGTATTTCTGTTGCAGATGAGATTGAGGGGCGAACTGCGCTCACCGTACTCTCCAAACCGATTGGCAGGTCGCAATTCATCTTGGGTAAGTTTGCCGGGATCGTGAGTGCCGTTGCCCTGTTTTTCGTCATGCTGGGCATCTTTTTTGTGATCTGCATCTCTTTCAAGGTTCCCTACGATGCACGGGAATCGGCGAATTTTTATATCACCTGGCAAGACAGTTGCCGGGAAATTTCGCTTGCGGTGCCCGGGCTGATTCTCAAATTCATGGAAACTGTCGTACTTGCTTCGATCAGCGTGGCAATTTCAACTCGACTTTCCATCCTTGCCAACCTGATTATTTGCATGGGAATTTACGTCGTCGGTCATCTCCTTCCGCTGTTCGTGCAGTCGTCTGTGGGAGAATTTGCGATCGTACAGTTTATGGGGCAACTCTTTGCAACCGTGCTACCGGTACTCGAGTACTTCAACATCTACGGTGCAATCGTTTCAGGTCAACAAGTTCCGCTCACATACATCGCGTGGGTAGGAGTCTATTCTCTTATCTATATCACGATTGCAATGCTCTTTGCACTGACGCTCTTCGATGATCGGGACCTTGCGTAAGGCAAATCTTAAATTACAATCGGTTTTCGTTGCCGCGATATTATTTACTGAGGTGGAATCGTCCGCGGAATGAAATATCTTTGCTGTATTGAAAGGGGCATCCATGCTCAGCTCATCTCGTTGTGCCATGTGTTATCTCGTGATCTGCCTCTCGATCCTCGTTGGATGTGAAAAAGAATCGGCCCCACCACAGGCAGTCGCAGCGGAACCGGCTTCCATCCAAATTGCGGTCTGCGATTTGGACAAAATCGCCAATGAACTTGGGTACATTGATCAACTCAACCAGATTTTGACCAGGCAACAGACATTACTCGGAAACGAAATTCGCAAACTTGACGCAACAGGACAGGCAGCACTCAACGAGAAACTGGAAGCAGTTGGCGAGTTTCCTGATGACGAGCAGAAGCGCGAATTGGCAATCCTACAATCCCAGGCCCGACAATTAGTTCTGCAAGCGCAAAATCGCGCTCGTCAAGATTTTGCTCGTATGCGAGCGAACCTCGTACAGCAGATACGAACAAAAATAAAGAAGCCGGTCGATCAAGTGGCAACAAAAAAGGGGATCAATATTGTCATTTCCGATCGAGCAGAAAGCGTTCTCTTCACAGCAAGTGCTGCCAATATCACATCCGAAGTGCTCTCGGCGGCAAGAAATGCCAACCTCGGAAAATTGGAGCTTGGCGAGAGCGATGACGACCGGAAAACTCCGGAAAGCCGATCCGAGGGTTCGGAACTGAGGGGTGAAAAAACCGAAGGCCCTTTAGAATCTTCCGATCCTGCTGAAGAGTCCTCGCTCTTTAGCGAGTAAACCCCTGGATCATCCTGGCGGTGCATGGGGTCATGCGGTCCCTGCAAATCAACCGGCACGCCGATGTTCGGCTGCCTGTGGGCGCGGAAGGGACGCGGGGGTGGCGGGAGAAACCACCGGTTGAGCAGCGTTCGACGTGGCGGATTCCCAACGCACCTGGGTCATATTTTTCAGAATCTGCTCGCATACCGCGATTGCGTCGCGTCCAGCGGCACCATCGACTTGCACCCGGGTTCCCGTATTGATGGCCCAGGCAAAATCAGTCAATTCATCTTCCAACGCGTTTCTCGACTCCACATCGACCTGCTCCGTCTTAAGCCATTCATCAAAAAAACGGCCTTGCGCCTCGCGCTTCTCTTCCCAGGAAAGCTGCTCGGCATTTT
>CACOUL010000055.1 GCA_902630355.1 Planctomycetaceae bacterium | reverse complement strand
CAACATATGAGGTTCTCTGCGACTAGGAGAAGTTGGCCACGGCGTTGCAACCAACCCTCAAAAAACTCAACCCCTTCGGCCCGTAATGCTACCCGAAAATATAATGCCACCTTGCGGTTGTGACAATCGATCCAATCGACCCGAAACTTCCCGTCTGCTGCGAACCGAAGTGCGGACTTCACACAGCACCAGGCACCGGTAGAAGAGAAGAAGCGATGATTCGCTAGTTCAAGGTAGGTGGACGATCGCCGGTTAGGCATCAGGCATTCCTTCTATCTGCATCTTATTCGGCAAAAGACGCAGCGAACGCCCCGCGGCGTGCGGCCCAACACGCACCATTTTTAGCCTATCAGTGTTACGGCGGGCTGTCAACAGAATCGCGATGTTCGGCGGAATGGTACCGGGTATCTGCGGCTCATTCGAGTTGCTCGATACGCATGGCGCTGAGCCATGAGCCACTGTCGGTCTTCGGGACGATCCGAACGTTCAGAAGCCCGTCGGAGACGCGCACCGTTGCCTGGTGTTCCTTCACGATTCCCGCCCGAGGTTTCACGCTGTAGATTGCCTCGGAACCGTTCTCCAAAAGGATGTGCTGTCGAGGATAGTACCCCGGGTGTGCCGTGGTATAGAACGTGACGCGATAATCGGCGTTTGTGTTGGGTACCGGTATCGCAAAGGTCATATCCCCGCCGTAAACACGCATCTGTTGCCAGAGTGGGTCATCCGGTGTATCGGAGATTGCACTCGTTACATCGAATCCCGACCCGCCGCTGGGACTCGCTTCGCTTTCGTCGAGAAAGACCACTTCATTCATCGCGTACGATGAAGTGTATTCTCCACCTCCCACGTTAATGCCCCACCATGCGGCAACGCCGACCGGCGGCAGTGGCTGGCTAAGGCCGGTGAGTGCTAAGTTTTGCTCCAACTCATCGCACTCGCAATTGGCCGCGTTTTCGCCCCCCGGGATCGTAATGGAGTGGGAGCCATAATTTTGCGCGTCGATTCTCGTCGACCCGTTCGCGTCGACCACCGCGTGGAGATAGAGAGCTCCGGTGGTGAAGCCGTAGCTGAGATGTACATCACCGCCGGGAAGGCGCGTGACGGTGATTTTTGAATCGTAGTCCCAGTCGGTGTAATCTTCGATATGAATCGAATATTTGCAGAGCGAATCTTCCACCAGAAGGATTCGCGGTTGACCGTCCGAGGGCTCATAATAATTGGCATTCCCGATCGGGATATCGCGAATCAAGTTGCCCTGGTAAGTCACGCGGACAAACCAGCCGGCAAGTTCGGGGAATCCCTCGATTGCGTTGAAGCAGTTTTCTTCGACAAATTCTTCATCCTCGGCACCATCATCTTCCGCTTCGGCATCGGGGTCTTCATTGTTGTCGGGGTTCTCCGGTGCCTCAGCATCGTTCCCCGGAGGCTCTTCATCCACCGGTGGGTCATTCTCGTTTTCGGGCCCGTTGTTATTCTCGTTTTGATTCTCTTGGCCTCCATCGTCACCCGGATCGACCGGTTCAGCAGCATTCGGCGTATCACAGTTTTCCCACGTAAGGGAGGATCTCCAGGGTGTCCATATATCCGTAGCGCAGGGGGTCGCCTCTTCGGGGAGTACCGTTGCTACCGTCCCATCGTGGTAGAGAGCGTTGAGTTCGGACCCGTGTCGCGTCGACTGATCGATCGCTTGGTTCCAAATCACTTTATGGTCATCCCAATTACTCGATGACTGATCGGTCGGAAGCGAACTGATGACACGGTCTTTCCACTCCATCAGTACAATCTTGCGACTGTCGCCACCTTGCATCTGATGCATCGCACTGTTCGCGCCGTAGCTTGCCAACGTGGTGATCTGATCGAGATCAAGGCTTTCGGGATCCGATGGGGCAGCACTGTCGCTGGGACAAAAGTAGACTTCGTTTGTCGTTGTTTCGAGAAACGGTTGGATTGTGGTTGTCCAGTATTCATCCCGCTCCTGATCGTAAGCCTGGATGGGCACTCGAAGTTTTTCTTCCGCCATGCGAAGACCAATCCCGAGTTCCTTTAAATTGTTTTTGCATTCGGTTGTGCGGGCACGTTCCCGTACCGTGCCGACTGCGGGTAAAAGGAGCCCGATTAAGATGGTGACAGCAGCAATAACAAGAAGCAGTTCCACGAGGGTGAAACCGACGGCCCGCACGCGAATTCCGAAGCGCATAGAACATTCCCCTTAATTGTTTGGGCCGAAAGGCCCGCCTCAGATAAGATCATCCGTAGGTAGAACGCGACGACCGAGAGTCGGAAAGGCAAAGGAATATAAAAAAAACCTATTTTTCCCGTTTTTAATGCCCTTTTTCTAAATTTTTCTATCCCCACTACTACGCAGACGGGGGCCAAAAAGTTTTGCGGCGACTCGATTGATCGCTGCCGGTATGTGCGGGGAGGGGGCAACCCGACTTGCAATTGTGATCTGAGAAAAAAGCCATTAGAGTGACCACGTCGCTTTCCCCGCATCTCGCCCCTCCGACGACCCCCATGACCGCGATTCTCGGAATCTCTGCTTTCTACCACGATTCGGCCGCGGCCCTGGTCGTCGACGGGCAGATCGTGGCCGCCGCACAGGAGGAGCGGTTCACTCGCAAAAAGCACGACCATCGCTTTCCACAGGAGGCGATCGATTATTGCCTGCGCGAGGCTGAACTCACTCCGGCTGATCTTGACCTGGTCGGATTCTACGACAAGCCGTTTTTGAAGTTCGAGCGATTGCTAGAGACTTATCTCGCCTATGCGCCACAAGGCATTCGTTCATTTTTTCGTGCCATGCCACTCTGGTTGCGCCAAAAGCTGCACCTGCCTCGCGAAATGAGTCGTGGGTTGGGCGGGGCCTACAAAAACCGATTCGTTTTTACCGAACATCATGAATCACATGCCGCAAGCGCTTTTTTCCCATCTCCCTTTGAAGAAGCCGCCATCCTCACCCTCGACGGGGTCGGCGAGTGGGCTACGGCAAGTTTTGGCCGAGGCACAGGGAATCGGATCGAATTAGCAGCAGAATTACCCTTTCCGCATTCGCTGGGGTTGCTCTATTCAGCCTTCACCTACTTCACCGGGTTCCGCGTCAATTCGGGCGAGTACAAGTTGATGGGGCTGGCACCGTACGGTCGGCCGATTTATGCCGAGATGATGCTGGAAAAGTTATTGGATCTCAAGCAGGACGGTTCGTTCAGGCTCGATATGTCGTACTTCAATTACTGTCAGGGCCTGACGATGACGAGTGCCAAGATGAACCGGCTCTTCGGCCGCAAGCCGCGACAGCCCGAATCACCGCTCACGCAGGATGATATGGACATTGCGGCTTCTATTCAACAAGTCACCGAAACGGTCATGCTGCGGATTGCCGAACATGTGCATCGGCAAACTGGTTCGGAAAATCTTTGCCTCGCAGGTGGAGTCGCGCTGAATTGTGTCGGGAATGGCCGGATTTTGCGTGAGAGTCCGTTCCGCAACATCTGGATTCAACCTGCAGCGGGCGATGCCGGAGGCGCACTGGGAACGGCTCTCTTCATCTGGCATCAGTTGCTCGGAAATGATCGAAGCGTTCAAGCCAACGACAGCCAACAGGGCTCCTTTTTAGGGCCGCAGTACGATGAGACGGCAGCACGACAATTTTTTGATTCTCAAGGTGCGACTTATCATTATTTTTCCGAAGAAGATGAACTCTGTGAGAAGGTCAGTAGCCTGCTGGCCGAAGAAAAAGTGGTGGGATGGATGCAGGGACGCATGGAGTTTGGCCCAAGGGCCCTGGGTGGCCGGAGCATTCTGGGGGATCCCCGTAGTCGCACGATGCAATCAGTGATGAATCGGAAAATTAAATTCAGAGAATCATTTCGTCCTTTTGCCCCTTCTGTTTTGCGTGAGAAGGCGAGCGAGTATTTTGAAATGGAGGCGGACCAGGAAAGCCCCTATATGCTGCTTGTGGCCCAGGTTCAATCCGCGCGTCATACACCGATCTCCGACGAGCAAGCTACCGAGGAGGGACTCGAGAAGCTGAAAATCTGTCGCAGTGAAATCCCCGCGATCACACACGTTGATTACTCTGCCCGCGTGCAAACCGTCGATCCGCAGCGGCACGGACGCTACTACAAACTGCTCAAAAAATTTGAAGCGAAAAGTGGCTGTCCCGTGCTGATCAACACCAGTTTCAATGTGCGGGGTGAACCGGTGGTTTGTTCTCCGGAAGATGCGTACCGCTGCTTTCTGGCCACTCATATGGATGCGCTGGTCGTGGAGAATTGTCTCTTGTTGAAAGACGAACAGCCGGATGCCAGTCAGCACATCCGCGAGGAATATTTGGCAGATTTTCCTCTGGACTAATCTGTGAGAATCGAGGTCATCGTGGGATTGATTGAGGTAAAAAAAGATTTCAGTCACAAAGAACTACAGTGGTTCGGGCCGCTGTTTGCACTTTTTATGGCCATCATCTGTGTGGTCCTTTGGCGAAGTGGGGTCTCTCCCGACGTCATTCTCTACGTCGCATGTGCCTCCGGCGCAGTGATTGTGGTTTATTACCTGGTCCCCCGTCTCCGGAGGCCTTTGTATCGAGGTTGGATCTATTCGGTCATTCCGATCGGATGGTTGGTTTCCCATCTTTTGTTGATTATCATTTACTACCTGCTGTTTACCCCCGTAGGACTCGTGATGCGTTTGGTCGGCTATGATCCAATGCGACGGAAGCTCGAAGAAAATCGAGATACGTATTGGGTGACGCGTCAGAATGATCACGATCCCCAGCGGTACTTCAAGCAGTACTGACCGATGAGCGATTGGAATCCTTAGCAACTCGTAGCGCGTGAGGAATAGGCCGGATGAATCAAGAAGATCAACGCGAGCAACAGGCTCAAGGCGAGGATTTTTCCCGCCAGGCGCAGGGCGGACAGGTCGGTTTCTTTGCCGAGTTTTGGGATTTTTTGCTGCACAATAAAAAGTGGTGGATTACACCGATCGTGATTGTGCTGCTTCTCTTCGGTGTCTTGGTGATGTTGAGCGGCACGGCAGTGGCGCCCTTCATCTACACGCTCTTTTAATCTCGACCGGCGAATGACTGAGGAGATTACGCCAAGGTCACGCCGCGTCGCGATCGGTTCAGTCTTGGCGGAGCAGGGGACGGGTCAGGCAGGTGGGCCCCCCTTCGGCCTTCAGGCACAGTTCGTCACCCGAAAAGGGGTAGAGCGTACAACCGCTGGCTTCCATCCGCCCGCGTGTTTCCGCAAACCCGTCGACAATCACGCAGTGCCGGGGCGCCAGAGCCAGCACATTGGTACTCAGCGTGCCGCTGCTGCGGAACTCGTCTTCGCACGCTGCGACCGTCTCAATCTGACGCTTGGCGAAAAGTTTGAGTAATCGCACAGGTAGCATCGACTCACAAGCGAGTACGAGATTGTGATCGAGCATGCTGATAAGCGACATCAGGTGGAGGCAGGCCGCCGACCCGCCATAGACGGGTAGATCAAAGCCGTGAACACTCACCCCTTGCGGTGCGAGCAGTTGCTCGAGTTGCGATAAGCCAGATGGGTTCGTGCGAAATCCGAGGCCGACCAAAAGTGTCTGGGCATCGAGCCAAACGCAATCACCGGCCTCGACCGTTCCCGGCGATTGGATTGAACCGAGCACCGAAATCTGCTGTTCGCGATAGAAAGCCGCGTGCAGATCTTGCTCTCCCCGTCGCAACTCCTTTCCCATGCGGCAAAGGATCGCTCCGTGAGGTGTCATCAGTGAGACATCGTGGGTGAATACGGCATCGGCAAGATCGGGCGAATCATCTTTGAGAAAAAGAACTTCTGCTCCAAAATTCTCAATGACCGAGACGAGGGCTGCGTGGTCGCGACGCAGTAGATCGCCGTTGAGTGGCCCGCTGTAATTCCACTGCTGCCAGTCCTCGGTCTCCATTGCCGATCCCGGCATTTTCATCAGGACCCGGCGGAGGGGCGAAACCATATCCGCTGTGCCGAAGTTACTCATTCCCCTGCACCCGCTCCAGTCTTTCCACATCCCCCTTCAAAAGATCGACCGCATCGTCAGCTGTTATTCCTGTGCAGAACTCACCGTGAAGATTTGCGATCGTCATGGCGTGGACCAGTTCAGCATCGTAGTCCGTTCCGTCGGGGCCGATACGATTCGTGCAGGCACAGGCGTCGGTTACGAGGTAGGTGTCGAATCCCATATTGCCGGACATTCTCACGGTTGTCGCGACACACATGTTTGTAAAGAAGCCAACGGCCACCAGGCGATTGATGCCCGCCCGTCGCAATTCAATTTCAAGACTCGTGCCGATAAATCCGCTGTTCACATCTTTTTCAAAAACAAGCTCACCCGGCTTCGGTCCCAGGCCCGCCTTGAATGCACCTCCCGCCTCAGACAATTTCAAAGGCGATGCCACCTCGCGCGAGTCGTGGGCCGTAAAGCACACGGGCAGCCCGGCCGAACGCCATGCCGTAAGGATTTCGGCAATATGTGTCTCCGCATCAGGATTGTTGCGGCGCCCGTTATCGCCTCCCCAATGCTCAAGCACATCGACGCCATCTTGGACATCGATCATCAGCAAGGCAGTATCACGATTAAACTGTCGAATCATTGTCTGTCCTTCCTCTGCTCATTCGTCTCATATCCGATTGCGGGAGTCCGATTGTACACTTTTGTCCGCATGGAGCGGAGGCGGTGAAAAAGGGCATTTTGTACGCGCCGGATGCGAATCGAGTCGCCGAGACTATTGACCCGAATTGCAAAATCGGGATTATCAAAGAAGAGATTTTCAGCTTCGCACAAGGCTCTGGGCGTGACGATATGGTTTTGTATTCGAAGACAAGCACTGCAATAGCGATGGGGCTCTGTTTGCTTGGCTTTTCTGCCGGAGCTGCCGAAGCTGATAGCCCCTCTGCCACGTCCACTGATGCCGCGGCGGAGGTTACTTCTCCAACGGAAATCCGCAGGCTCGTCGGACGTCTCGATGCAGACCGGTATGCCGATCGGCAGGCAGCCCAGCGACGACTCGGGGAGATTGGTTTACCTGCCGTGGGTCCGCTTGCCGCGGTGGCACCACGTGGCAGTTTGGAATTGGAACAGCGGTCGATGCAGATTCTCGAAAAGTTTTACCGTTCGCCGGATGAAAAACTTTGCGATTCAGCACAGGCTGCCCTGGAAAAACTCGCAGACAATTCTCGCGAGAGTATTGCCAAACGGGCCAAAGAAATTC
>CACOUL010000054.1 GCA_902630355.1 Planctomycetaceae bacterium | reverse complement strand
TCTTGGCCAAGCCGGGCACCCCCTCCAGGAGGCAATGACCGCGGGTGAAAATGGCGGCAAAGAGTTGTTCGATAACTTCGGTCTGCCCGACAATTACCTTTTGTAGTTCATTTTGCATCACCTTGCGGTGTTGGCTGAACTCCTGCAGAACATCGCCGAGACTTTTTTGCTTGGCCGTTGCGCTTTGCTGGTTCATCTGAACCCTCCGCTCCTCTTCTGTGTCCGATTCCATTCTATCTGCGACAGGCGGCCACAGCAACGCAATCCCGCTTCAGATTGCCGCCCACCCTCGGTATCCGTAAGATGGGAGGGTTCCGGTAATTGGCACATCTAATCAAACTCATGCAAGCCAAACACCTATTAACGACGTTCCTCTTCGGAGCACTCCTTCTGGTGAGCACCGATCCATGTGTCGCGCAGGGCGACTTGCGGTCCGAAGAGGTGCGCAGTTCGATTAGGCGGGCTATCGACTATCTGAAATCGCAACAATTGACACAGGGAACATGGAAGGGGCATCCGAATTTTACCGGTGGCGTGACCGCACTCTGCACGTTGGCGCTGCTTGAGTCCGGGGTACCTGCCGATGATCCCACAATCCAAAACGCGCTTCGAGCATTGCGGCGGATGCAAAGTTCGGCCGCGAAACGAACCTACACTGTGGCCCTGATGACCATGGTGTACTGCCGCGCCGGTAATCCTGCTGATCTGCCTTTGATTCGCAAAAATGTGAAATGGCTTCAAACGCATCAAAATAAAGGTGGGTCGCGGAAGGGCAGTTGGGGATACGATCGGGGACAAGGCGATCCCTCTAATACCCAATTTGCGATTCTCGCCCTCTACGAAGCGGCGCTCGTTGGAATGGACGTTTCGGCGACAACCTGGAAAGCTGCCCTCGGCTATTGGGAAACATCGCAGCAAGCATCGGGCGGGTGGAGTTACAGTGGGCCATCGGCTCGGGGAAGCATGACCTGCGCGGGAATCGCATCGGTCGTCATGGCAACACGACAATTGAAACAGAGTGGCGCCAAGTTTATCAATGGACAGTGCGAGTGCGGTACTCCCCCGAATCAAACGGTCGTCGACCGGGGACTCGAGTGGCTGGGTCGTAACTTTTCGGTGCGTCACAATCCGATCGCCGGGACAAAGTTTCGTGCCTTGAGCAGAGAAAAAGATCTTTATTATCTTTATGCCATGGAGCGCGTCGGACGGATCACCGGGCAGAGATTTTTCTACGGACCTCCGAACAAAGCGGATGGGAGGCGACCACAATACGACTGGTACCGTGAGGGCGCTGCCTTTCTGCTGGCGACCCAACAGCGCAATGGAAGTTGGGTCGGTGGGGGGATTGGCGAAACGAATCCGCATACGGCTACGAGTATGGCGCTTTTGTTTTTAGCCAAGGGACGACGGCCCGTCTTGATCTCCAAACTGCAACGGCCGGGCGACGATTGGAACCGCGCTGCGGAAAATCTCACACACCTTACGCAGTATGTGGAACGTAAATGGAAATTGCCACTCACCTACCAGGTCATCAACCTCGAAAAAGCAGCGGCTAATGACTACGCGCAGACTCCCGTTCTTTTTCTCTCGGGCACCGACGCCTTCACATTCACCGCCACACAGCGCGCTCAACTGAGGCGCTATATCGAACAGGGTGGTTTTCTCTTTATCGATGGTTGCTGCGGAGATAACGGTTTCGATGCCTCGATTCGATCGGAAATGCAAAAGATGTTTCCCGACGCGGAACATAATCTGCATCAGCTTGAGGCGAGTCATCCGATCTGGTCGATCGATGAAAAAGTAGACCTTCAGTCACTCGACCCGGACGGGCGATGGCTTTGGGGGATCAATTTTGCCTGCAAAACGAGTGTCGTCTATTGCCCGGGAAACCTTTCTTGTTTCTGGGAGTTAATGGGGCCGGACGGACAGACGAGTGGGGACGTCACGTTGCAAGCCGAGATCGACACCTGCCGTGCAATCGGGAATAACGTGTTGGCTTATGCCACCAATAAAAACTTGAAACCAAAAGATGCGATTCCCGTCGATGTCGCCCAGCGCAGTCGAGAAGAAACGCTGCAGCGAGGACACTTTGCGATCGCAAAAATACAGCATGCCGGAGGCTGCAACGTAGCTCCCCGCGCCATGGTGAATCTGATGGAAGCGGTCACCCATTCGCTCGGTATGCACACCGCGAATGAAACCCCCTTAATTTCATTGAGCGACCCGGCGCTCTTCGATTATCAGTTTGTTGCTGTGCAGGGACGACACGATTTTCGTTTGAGCGCAAAAGAAAAAAGGCAGTTGAAACTCTTCGTGCAGCGCGGGGGCACCATTCTGGCCGATGCCATCTGTGGGAGTCCTCGATTTGCGCAGGCGTTTCGTCGCGAAATGCAAGCCATTTTTAACCGGCCCCTCGAACCGGTCAAAGCGGATGATCCGCTCTTCACGAGCGCTTACGGCGGTGCCGACATCAGGAAGGTATCGCGCCGCGAAGTATCGCGTGATGGGGGCAGCGACGACTGGGAAATCCGCACCAAAATCGGTCCTCCTCAACTCGAAGGAATTGCGCTCGATGGTCGTTGGGCCGTCTTATTTTCACCGCTCGATTTAAGTTGCGCTCTTGAGAATCACACCTCGCCCGACTGCGCGGGCTACACATCGGCCGATGCGGCAAGGATCGGTATTAACGTGATTCTCTACTCGTTGCATCAGTAGCCGCATCAGTAAGCCAAAGTGCCGCGAAGGCCGAATCCCGTCTACTAGCGTTGATTGCGGGGCATGCGGCATGCGGGCGGAAGCTGTAAGTCATTTTGTTTGAGCAGTTTGCGGCAGCGCGAACGGCGGCGAAAGTGCCTTGACCCACGTTCGAAGTGCCACCTATAATCCCGCCGCTCATCTGGAGCGACATTCTGCGTAAGCGGGCTTTTGTTTTCAGTTTACGGTGGTTCGCGGGTACTGCCGTCCCCTCTTGCAGGCAAGGATGCCGATCTGATTATTCGATGTGGAAGAAGCAAAGGACCTTTGCTGGTCCGTGCAGCGAGACCGCTGCGCGGCTTCTGTGTCTTTATGCGCGCACCGTTCGGTCGCCATCGCCGAAGCTTGCAGTTTGGCTGTTGGATTCTCTTTCTCTTTGCCTTAGGACAGTTTGCGCCACCCGCCGTCTATCCGCAGGCGCCGCTTCCACCCGTGCAACCTCTGCCTGAAATCCAACCCCTACCCGAAGCACAGCCACTTCCGCTTCCGGCGGCAACACCCACGATGCGCAAGGTCCGGGTCTGGCCACGCGGGGAACCTGGATCGGTCAATGCTCAGTGGTTTCCCTCAGCCGATGGTCGCGAATCGATCGCAGTCATCACGGGAGGTATCAACGTACTGATTGAGGGAATCGACCCGGAGGTCGGAACGGTCGATATTTCCACCGATCGCGTGGTGGTTTGGGTCGGTGGGGACAAGCCGCTTGATCTGTCGGGGATCAGCACCCTCGATGAGACGACCCCGCTTGAATTGTACATGGAGGGCAACATCGAATTCCGCCAGGGTGAACGCATCCTGCAAGCCTCCCGCATGTATTACGATGTCGGTAAAAATCAGGGCGAAATTCTAGATGCGGAACTCCTCGCACCAGTCCCCGAATACGAAGGAAAAGTTCGCATTCAGGCAGAGCGTATGCGGCAACTTTCACGCAGTCGGTTTGAGGCGCGGGGTGCCAAATTCACGACGAGCCGCCTCGGGGAGCCCGGTTACTGGCTTCAATCGGACGATCTGATATTCGAAGAGGTTCCCACGACAACCGTCGATCCGCTCACAGGACAACGGGTGGCTGAAACGACGCGAATGCTCGAGGGAAGAGGCAATGCGGTCTATATCGAAGGGCTGCCGGTCTTCTACTGGCCCAGTTGGAAGACGGATATTGAAGATCCCACGCTCTACCTCAACAATGCCCGAATCAGCGATGACGACATCTTTGGATTCCAGGTGCAAACCAACTGGAATGCCTACGAACTGCTGGGGATTGCCGACCAACCGCTCGGCACCCAGTGGGACTTGAATGCCGATCTCTTGACCTATCGTGGTTTCGGCTATGGCACGGCATTCCAATACGATCGTGGATTTCTACCCTGGATGACCGACGATACGTGGGGCGACCTCGAAGCCTGGTTTATCAAAGATCACGGCCTGGATAATCTCGGACTCGATCGACGCGCACTGGTCCCCGAGGCCACCTTCCGTGGACGCATCCGATTGGATCATCAGCAGCGGTTCGGAGATGGCTACAAAATTGTCGGTCAGGGAGGCATCATCAGCGACAACAACTTCTTGCAGGAGTATTTTCTCGAAGAGTGGAACGACTATCCGGATCAGGTGACGCGACTGAGACTTTCCAAGCGAACCGAAAACCGGATGTGGGAAGTTCAAGGCAACTATCGCCTCAATAATTTCTTCACCCAAGTTGAATGGCTTCCCCGTGGGGATCATTACTGGTTGGGACAATCGCTGCTGGGTGACCGCTTCACCTGGTACGAACACACAAGTCTCGCATACGGAAAGTACCGGATCGCAGCGGCTCCTACCGTCCAGCCCAATGCCAGTCAGTGGAGCGTTCTTCCGTGGCAGGTGACCAACTCCGGTGGTCGTTATGCGACACGGCAGGAAATCGATCTGCCGATACCGGTGGGTCCCGTCAAAGTCGTCCCCTATGCGATGGGTGAACTTGCCCACTGGGATGCCGACATTACAGGAAACCCGATCGATCGTGCCTACGGACAGGTCGGGCTGCGGACGAGTTTATCTGCATGGTCGATCAACCCCATGGTCCGGAGCGATTTGCTCAATTTGAATGGACTGGCCCATAAAGTGACCTTCGATACCGAGTTGAGTTATACCGATTCAAGTCAAAACGTGACTCAGTTCCCGCTCTACGATGCGATCAACGACGACTCGATGGAGAACTTCCTGAACCGTCTCCAAAGTGCCCCACTTGGTGGGCCCTATCTGAACAACAATTTTGCCAACATCTCTCCCTTCGACCCGCGATATTACCTGGTGCGGAGCGGCCTCAGCAGTTGGGTCACCTCACCCTCTACCGAGGTGGTCGATAGTCTCACCGCCGTACAATTCGACGTACGCCAGCGTTGGCAGACCAAACGTGGTATTCCCGGTAACCGACGGATCGTCGACTGGCTTACGTTCGACACCGGCTTGACCTTCTTCCCTGAAGCACAGCAAAACTTCGGCCAGTATGTCGGTCTGATCAACTACGATGTCCGCTGGCATGTGGGAGATCGCTTTACGCTCCTCTCCGACGGCATGTTCGATGTGTTCAGCGAAGGTCAGAAGTTGATCAATCTCGGTGGCTACCTCAATCGCCCCGACATCGGCAGTGCCTATCTGGGCGTTCGCTCGTTCGAAGGGGGCCGAAACACGGCCACACCCGATCTCGGTAGCCAAGTGGCGCTGGCAAACATCAAGTACCGCATGAGTCCCAAATACATTGGTGCCTACGAGGCGAGTATCGATCTGGCCGGCACGGCGAACGTGGGCCAACGCCTCGCCTTCACCCGCATCGGGGAATCCTTCCTCGTCCGTGCCGGACTGCGGTATGATATGAGTAAAAATAATCTAGGGGTGGCCCTCACGGTCGAACCGCGACTCTTCCGCCGGGTCGGTAAAAATCGAATCGAGGGGATCGAAGTCCCTCCGGCGGGCGCCTACGGGATTGAGTAAGCCCCGCACCTCGGTGAATGATGTTCAGGGAGACTTTTGATGCTGGCTAAAGAAGTAAAGACCGGAAGCGTGATCAATTACCAAGGATCGCCCGTGTTGATTCAATCGATGACCGTGCAAACGCCCTCGGCTCGCGGAGCGGCCACACTCTACAAATTTCGTGGGCGCAATTTAGTCACAAAACAAAAGCAGGATCTTGCGCTCAAAGGGACCGATACAATCGACGAAGCCGATTTCGAGCGACGCGCTGTCACGCTGATGTACGTCGACGCCACCACGATGCACCTGCTCGATGCGGCCGACTACAATCAGTACAGTCTTCCGCTTGAGGAGGTCGAAGCGGAGCAACCTTACATTACCGAAGGACTCGAGGGCATGCTCGCGCTGGTTTACAACGGCGAGTGTGTGGGCGTGCAAATTCCGACCACGATTGAGCTCTCGATTTCGCAAACCGATCCCGCCGTGAAAGGCGACTCGGCAACCAAGCGGACGAAGCCGGCTACGCTGGAAACGGGGCTGATTGTGCAGGTGCCGGAATATTTGAAGACGGGCGAGCTGATCAAAGTTGATTCTCGCACAGGCCAGTACATTTCTCGTGCGTGAGTTGGTACAAAGGAGAGGGGACCCGGCGTATCAAGGCGAAACATATCATGGAAAAAGAAGAAGATCTCGACTTAAAAACACTGATTAAATTGACAGATGCGAATCTGGCTGAGATTCTCAAACTCGCGTTGGCTGATGAGGAAATTCCCTGTGTGATTGAGGGGGAACATCAGGCGGGCCTGACGGGCGTCTTTCAGATTCGGGTGCTGGTGCCGAATAAAGACTTGGCTCACGCAGAACAAATCCTGAAAGAACACGTAGCGCAGATTGAGGAACATTCCCTGGAGGATGGGGAAGAAGATGCCGACGAATAACCCTAACGTGCCCCTCTAGGGCGGGTAGCCTCTCGGTAAGAAGACCCTAAAATAAGGGGGTCTAAAAAGATAGGTGATTTTCAATGGCTAAAAAAGAAGGCAAAAAAGCGCCGCGAAAAAAGGTTCCCAAGGAACTTGCGGTTATCAACGCCGACAACTGCACCGGTTGCGAATCGTGCCTTGAAGTCTGTCCTGTCGACTGTATTGAAATGAAGCGATTAGACCCTGGAAATACGCGGGGCTTGGTGCAGGGCTCGGAACAGTGGTGCGAAATTGACTTGGAACGTTGTGTGGGCTGTGAAGTGTGCGTCCACATACCCCAAAAGAAGACGAATCCCTACGAGCTTACCGTATGCCCCTGGGACGCCATTGAAATGGTGCCCACCGAAAAAGTTCACGAAGTCGTTGCACAGATTGGCGGGCCTCCCGAGTATGTGCAAGAGAACTGGGAGCGTTTGGTCAGTACGGCGCATCATCTGGCAACGTTGCGCGTCGAAGCAATGAACTGATCCGCACTCGGCCGCTCACTCGTGAATTTCGCCGAGTATCCGTTCCATATAAACGATACTCTCTTGCACCAGTCGCTCGATCCCCGGCTCGTAGTCGAAAACTTCGACCGAGACCCATCCCTGATAGTTAACCTCTTGAAGGGCTTTGAAAATCGGAACGAAATCTTCCGCTCCAAATCCTGGCCCCTGTAAATTGGGATCGTTCGCGTGGAAGTGAGCCAGATAAGGAGCGTAGCGACGGATCAATTCTGCCGCGGACTCCTGCTCGCTCGCCATCGCCTTCACATCGAGGTGAAGTCGACAGGCGAGTGAATCCAGCCGCTCGATCAGGGCGACCGTTTCGCTTGCGGTGGTCATAAAATCGGTCTCATTCGGCGCGA
>CACOUL010000053.1 GCA_902630355.1 Planctomycetaceae bacterium | reverse complement strand
TGCTCCCTCGGATCGGGTCGTGTGCGTGTTGACGGGCCATTTGCTCAAGGATCCGGATGCCACGGTGGCCTACCACGCGGGGGATCAGGAAATGTTCGATCGTGTTCTCGGGTCACGAGGGGTTGAGCAGGCCCGCTTTGCAAACCGTGCGGTGGTGGTCCCCAACGATCTGGACCGAATTGTCGAAGCGATCGAGAGTGAATCGCAAAGAAACTGAACGACCAAATAAATGCATTTTGGCAGCGATTGAAAGGGTTTTCAGATGGGGAAGAAAAAGCTTGTAATCCACGGCGCTGCCGGACGGATGGGGCAACGTTTGATTGCACTGGCGTCTGCCGATTCTCGGTGGGAACTTGTGGGAGCACTCGAGTCGGAAAATCATCCGCGCTGTGGCGAAGATGCGGGAGAGATTGCCGGCGTCGGCTCGCTTCGGCTTCCTATCACCGCTTCGCTACCGGAGGCAGATGTGGTGGTCGACTTTTCGGTTCCCGACGCAACGATCGCACTCGCGGAGGAATGCAGCGAGCGCAAAATCAGACTGGTGACGGCAACGACGGGGCTCGATGAATTGCAATTGCAAACGGTGCGCACCGCATCCGAGCAGGTGGCCGTTCTGTGGGCGCCGAGCATGAGTCTTCTGGTCAATCTCACGATGAAGTTGGCCGAGACCGCCGGTGCTGCGCTTGCCGGACACGAGTCGGGAGTCGATGTCGAAATTATTGAAAGACATCATCGCTTCAAGGAGGATGCGCCGAGTGGAACTGCACTCAAGTTCGGTGAGTTGATCGCTGCCGCGGTGGATTCAAAAAAGCAAGTCCATGGCCGCGAGGGACAGGTGGGACCGCGTTCTGCAGACGAGATCGGTTATCATGCAGTGCGAGTGGGAGACAATCCGGGAGAGCACACCATCGTGTTCGGCTTGCTGGGCGAGACCTTGGAATTGCACGTCTCTGCGACGAATCGAGATGCGTATGCCTCGGGTGCCTTGGCAGCTGCAAACTTTCTCGCCGACAGAGACCCCGGTTGGTATGGAATGAACGATGTGCTCGGTTTCTAGTACGAGGTTCATTTGAAAGGGGCGGGACCTCCGGTCACGGTGCCGCGCAATCTTTTGCAGTCGAAAATTGGTCAGCAACTGGTGTGCAAACGATGGCAAAGTGTGATGAGGGATATCGATGCGACGTCTGTGGCGGGGACGTGACCAAGATCACGCAGAGTGATCTCTACCTCCGCTATGTCATCGGTCAAGTTGATCCGGAAACTCTGCATACCGCTGCGGAACGGCACATTCGCTGCAACCCTGCACTCGCTCAGTTCATTGTCGATGACGATTTTGAGCCAGTTGAGGTGACCGGGCCATTCGATAAACGAGGATTGGATTTGCAGTATGTCGCTCAGCAGGAAGAATTCGTAACCCGCGGGTGGAAGCGTTTGCATGCAGTGATTGAATCGGGCGATCCGATTATCGAGTACCCACTTCCCGAGGTTCAGGATAAATTGCGATCTCGGTACTCGTGACTCGCCCCGCGGTTCGTTCGCCTTAAAAAGCCTGCCGCGCTTTACGGATCGTTTGCCGCAGGCTCAAACTTTTCACAAATCAGATGGATCGCGTGCAGGTGGAGTTCTTGGATGCGCGGCGGCGCTTCGCTCGGTGCGACGACGGCCAGATCGGCTTTTCGGGCCAGCGATCCGCGAGCCCCCGTGAAGGCAATCGAAGTCATCTTTTGCGTTTTTGCCTGGGCAATGGCGCGGAAGAGATTTTCCGATTCACCCGAGGTTGAGAGTACGATCAGAATATCACCCGGTTGTCCCAGTGCTTCAACCTGTCGTGCGAAGACGCTTTGGAAGCCGAAATCGTTCGCGATGCAGGTGAGTACCGCGCCATCCGCTGTCAGAGTTGCTACGGGAAGCGGAGGACGCGACTCACGGTATTTGCCTACCATTTCGTCCGTCAAATGTTGTGCCAGCGCAGCGGCACCCCCATTGCCGGCAACCAGAACTTTCTGGCCGTTCGAGAAGACCGATCCGAGACGCTCAATCACCTCGTTCAGTTGCTGATGCCATGCGGAGGTATCGCGCAGCGATTCGATCAGTTGATTCGTTTGAGATTCGAAATCTTCTCGCATTGCTTTAACCTGGCCGAGCGTCGGTCTCCGGCAGAAGTTCGACTTTGTCTGATCGATAAAAGAAGGCAATCGGCAGCAGGATCAGACCGGTAATCCCGAAGATACCAAACTTGGGAAGGTCCAGTTCTTTGAAAATGTGATCGGTCGCGAAAAAAAAGTAAGCCGCCAGGACGATCGCAATCCAATTCACCAGGTTCATTGCACCGATCACGCGGCCCTTCACATTTTGTGGGGGCCTCGCTTGTAGATAGACCTGAACGGGAAGTGCGAAGAGTCCGGCAAAAAATCCGGAGCACACCAAAACGATACGACTGCCCTCTGTGCCCAATAAGTGTTTCCATTCTTCACCTCCCGAGAAAGAGGGGAGTGCGAGTAAGAACAGGCAACCGGCAAGCCCGAGGGCACCGACTTGGACCAAGCGAAAGTTGACACTCCCTGCCGAAATTTTCCCCGCACAAACGAATCCTGCCGCAATGCCGATCGATACCGTGGCTAGCAAAAAGCTCGTTTGGGTATTGCTCATACCGAACTGCTCGCGACCAAGCCAATTGACCATGAGCGGAAAAATGGCGGCTACGAACCAAAAGATGGAATAGACGACAAGCGCATTTCTCAAAGAACGGTCTCGGCGGAGTAGGGTGCGCGCCGCGGGAGCAATTGCCACGTTGTCCCATGAAAAGGGTGCATTCGGTTCGGCGATAGGGGTACGTCGGATCAAGAGGGAGGTGAGCGTGCCGACGATGGCAATTCCCACGCAAATCACGCCTGCCGCCCAGAGCATGTGATCGAGAAAGTCGAGCAGCATGCCCCCGACCCAGGTGCCCAGGATGATGGCTAGGAACGTCGTCATCTGGATGATGCCATTCATGCGCGGTAGGTCGGAACTGCGGACCATTTCGGGCAGAATCCCATATTTTGCCGGGCCGAATACCGCACTTTGCGATCCCATGAAAAAGAGGACACCCAAGAGCAACCACGGCGTTCCACGGGTAATGAAGTTTGTCTCCTCGCTGCCCTCGATCCCGGTTTGCATTTCGGGACCTGGAATTGCAAAGAATGCGGCTACCGCTCCCAGCATCACTCCGATCTCAAGAACCTTACAAAGAACGATCAGCGATCGTTTGCTCACTCGATCGGACCAGTATCCCGAAATGCCCGAGAACAAGATAAAGGCAATCGAAAAAATACCTTGCGCTAAAAATTGTTGGTCTTGTATCTCAGCGCTTCCGGCGACGACGACCGCCACGCAGAGGAGGAGTACGATCTGCTTGAATACGCTGTCATTGAATGCACCGAGAAACTGAGTCGTTGTCATTCCCCAGAAGGCGGAATCTTGATAGAGCGGTGGCAGCGATTGATCGTTTTTGGACATGACGTTACGCGAGACCGCTTTTATTGAAGTTCAGACCGGTTTGCTCCGCGCTGGGTCGCCACGAGCAACGGTCGCATTATGGCGAGCGGGGGTCGATGCTAGCAAGGTCGCTAATAAGGCATTGACGCCCATCGGTGCGGGACCTATCTCTATGCACCCGCTCACCTCTATTTCCGCCCTTTTTTACCTGCCGCATTGCGCCAATGCGTCGGTTCCGTCGGCGGCTGATATTTAATGGGTTACGCAGCATGGACGCATCGGTTTCCCCGCCATCTCACCGTGTCTCGCTGAGAGATCAGTCGCTCTCGACTGTCATTTTGCTCTGCGGGTTGGCCTTGGTGCTAAGCGGGTGTCAGAGCGGGGGTTGGCTGGTGAAAAAACAGCCTGATTGGTCTGCATTCGGCCAAACTGCGCACTCGAAAGATGCGTCCCAGAAACCGAGTGAGCGAACGATGCAAACCCTCAGACAGTTCGACCTCGCCGGTCGCCTGGAGGAAGATCCGGAGCACGTGCTTCGGCAATTGCAGGCAATCCTGCGCCATGAGAGGATCGCGGGGATTCTCTTTGCGCACGCCGAACTTGCGAACATGTTGGCAGAGAAAAGTGAAGAAGAGGATGAAAAAAGGGCGTTCGATCTTTACGTAACGGCTGCGGCAGACTGCTATGAATATCTTTTTGACGATCGATTCGCTCAAGATCGCAATGCGTATGACCCTCAGTTCCGTAAAGTATGCGATGTGTATAACGAGTCACTCGATCGCGCCATGCGTTTGGCAAATCGGCACGGTGGACTCAAACCGGGGCTCCAGCACTTTTGCCATTGCGGCACCGATTCGATTCTTTTTCGTGTTCATTCTCAACTCGAGCATCTCCAGCGATCGGACTTCGAGAAATTTGAATTTGTTTCAGATTATGAAATCTCAGGTCTACCAAACCACTATCGCACTTACGGGCTTGGCGTTCCGCTGATTGCAGAGCGGGGCAACTTGCCGGAGAATCAGCAACTCGAAGCACACTACCCGCCAGGGTTAAGTATCCCGGTAACGGCCTATTTGCGAATACTTCCCCCCCGTCAAATGGGCCCCGAAGGAGCCATGGTCCGCGAAGCCGTGCTGGAACTTTATGATCCCCTGCGCACGCCGAGCGTTCAGGTGGCCGATCATCAGGTGCCATTGCAGAGCGACTCGACCACGCCGCTTGCTTACTTTCTCGACAATATCGAATACACCGATACGGCGGCCGCGACCAGCGGATTGCTCCGTCCGGACGAAACCCCGTATCCCGGTGGACTCTACATGCTCGAACCGTACCAACCGGGAAAGATTCCGGTGCTGTTGGTCCACGGCATTTGGGCGACGCCCATCAGTTGGATGACGATGTTCAACGACCTGCGAAGTGTCCCGGAAATTCGCGAACATTATCAATTTTGGTGCTATTTCTACCCTACCGGAGAGCCCTTCGTTTACACTGCCGCCGATTTAAGAGATCAGATGGTTCAACTGCGAAATATAGTCGATCCCGAAAATCGGGAGCCGGCACTCGAGCAGATTGTCATGGTGGGGCACAGCATGGGCGGATTAATTTCGCGACTTCAGTCGGTCGATAGCGGCGATCTCTTCTGGAAGCAGGTTGCGCAACAGCCGCTCGATATGGCGAAAGCCGACCCTCAGACGAGACAGCAGATACAACGTCTCTTTTTCTTCCGTGCCAATCCCTCGGTTCGCCGCGTCGTGACCATTGCGACACCGTTTGCCGGAAGCGATCTGTCGAATCCCGCAACACAGTGGTTGGGAAGCAAGTTGATCGAACCTCCCAAAATAATCAGCGACTCGCTAAGCAAACTCAACCGCGAAAATCCGGAGTTGCTCAACAACGAAGTGGCCGATATGACTCCCACGAGCCTGGAAATGCTGGCGCCCGGATCCGCAGCGCTCAAGGCCTTGGCTGCCGCTCCACGTGCACCGTGGGTGGTCTATCACAATATCTTGGGCCGGACAGAAAGCAGAGATTTTCTACATCGTGTGACCGGGGACGGTGACGGTGTTGTGTCGACTTCCAGTGCCCAGGTCGGTGACGTTGTCTCTGAGATTATTGTCGACGCAGACCACGATTCGATCCATCGTCATCCCCGCACGATTCTCGAGGTCCGTCGCATCTTACTTGAGCACCTCGACGCGATACGCGCTGGAGGACATCATGCCGTTTCCAGTTCACATCCCCCTGCCCGGGACTCGACGACCAGTCGGGCAGTACCGCCTGAGAGCGATGACACCCAGTCATTTTAATGCAATCAACGGGGTGGCAACGGCAAACCACTCTCTCGTGCCGTGAGGTTGTCCGAGACGGTGAGCCGGTTTCCAGCAATGGGATGTTCCCGCGAGGGCGTCTCGCCGCAAGGCGGCATGTACGTTTTGAGCCGCGAAGAAGTCGGCATTTTGCGTTTCTTTTCTTGACTATCGGCCGATTTATTTGTTGGTTGCTCGTCCGCGACCGTCGATTCTTCGGTCGGGCGACCACCTTCGGTGAATTCGCCGAAATGAGGAAGCTCACCACGAACGATACGTACATCGTCGGGAGCTTCGACTCCGATCCGCACCGTGTTTCCTTTGATGCGGAGAATGGTGACCTTGATGTTGTCCCCGATCCGAATGGAGTCGTGAGACTTTCGAGTGAGCACTAACATGGCATACTCCTTTATGCGAGATGAGATTTGCGAGGAGAGGTATTAGATTTTACGCAGCGAAATGAAAAATGGCCTAAATTTTTTTCGTTCGTTCCTTATTTCTCGTAAAGGCGGCGGTTTTTACCGCCTCGCAAAGACGGACAATTGTGTGATAGCAGCAAGAAATCGATCGAACCGCGGAGTATTGCCGAGGTGCGATATTCGAAAAGGGAGGCAGGCGATTCGCTACAGATGTACCGGGATTTATAGCGTTTTTCAGAAAGAGATTGCATTTATCGGGGGCTGTTTTTTATATTCTGCCAGCAGCGCTAGTGGAATGGTTGTCCCCTGATGAAGGAACACGACGGTGGAATTACTGGTCGAGGCAATCAAGAACGACCAAGTCATACTGGATGTCCGCTCGCAGGATCTCCAGTCGATCTTTCACGAGGTGATCGGTATTTCGGTCCAGCGGAAGTGGATTCCCGCCGAGATCGCCGAGAACGTGGAGCAAGCGCTGCTTCGTCGCGAGCAATCGGCACCGACCGCAATCGGCCACTCGGTGGCCATCCCCCACGCGTATTTAGACATTCTTGAAGTCCCGCGGGTGATTTTCATTCGACTCGCACATGCGGTCAATCTCGGTGCACCGGATGGTATTCCGACACGGTTTCTCTTTTTTATGCTCGGTCCTCCGGGAGATGCGGCGAGACACCTCGACACGTTGGCGAGCATAGCCCGCCTCATGTCGGACGACGACTTCCGGTTCGATGCGATCAGAGCGCGAAGTCACACCGATTTGACTGCCGCCTTGGATCGGTATCTTCGACGTACATCCTTGCCGGTCGAAAAAGATGTCGAACCGGTTGATGGCTTGGACTATTCGGGTCGCTTCGGAGGCGGATTGATGGCCGACATCCGTCGCCGCTACGCCTTGTTCCGAAGTGATTTTACCGATGCCTTGCATCAAAAGTGCGTCGGTTCGGTGCTGTTTCTGTTTTTTGCCTGCCTCACTCCCACGATCACCTTCGGTGGCGTTCTTGCGCTGGAGACCGGAAATGAAATCGGGGTGATGCAGATGATTATTGCGACTGCCTTTTGTGGAATTGTCTTCGCAATTTTTTCTGGACAGCCGCTTATTATTCTTGGCCATACCGGGCCGATGCTCGTGATGACGGTGATTCTTTATCAACTCTGCAAGCAGTATGGAATTCCTTTTTTACCGGCATACACCTGGGTCGGGCTCTGGACGGCCGGGTTACTCATGCTGCTGGCCCTGACCGATGCATCTTGTTTGATGCGATACTTCACGCGTTTTACAGATGAAATATTTGTCGTTCTCATCTCCTTTATTTTCATTTACTCAGCGTTGAGTTGGTTGTTTGAAAAATTCAAGCAGGTCGATGATGGCATCTATGATAAGGCGCTTTTTTCACTTGTGCTCACACTGGGAACTTTTTTCATTGCTTCCGGTTTGTCGCGGATGCGTCGCAGTCGATTGCTGCGGTCAAATTTTCGCGAGTTTCTCTCTGATTTTGGGCCTACCATCGCAGTGGTGCTCATGACTCTCACGGCACTCTGGTTTCGCGGAATTGAACTCGACAAGCTCGCGGTTTCGCAGGTCTTCAGTACGGATCAGGAGCGGTCATGGATCGTTCCCTTCTGGTCGGTTCCTCTGTGGCTGCCGTTTGCTGCCTTGGGGCCGGCTCTCCTGGTGACCGTGCTGATGTATCTCGACGAGAACATCACGGCACGTTTGGTGAACAGTCCGGATCACAAGTTAAAAAAGGGTGTGGGGTATCACCTCGACATGGCGGTCGTCAGCATCTTGACCGGAATTTGCTCCATTTTTGGGTTCCCTTGGTTAGTCGCCGCAACCGTGCGGTCACTTAATCACGTGCGCTCGCTTGCAACGATGGAAGTGGTGGTCAAGCCCGATGGTTACA
>CACOUL010000052.1 GCA_902630355.1 Planctomycetaceae bacterium | reverse complement strand
AGCGTGGGAGTCTCCGAATCGCATCATCGCCGCGCATCGCTCGCTTGTGGCAATGCCTGCGTCGATCCAGAGCGAGAGGCCGCAGTCAAGAAGATTACGATAAAGATCCCACTGAGGCTCGGCCCCCGCAATCGCGTCAAGGTCGGCAAGATAGGCGGTAGTGAGATTATATTGTTCGCAAAGTGCCCGGCCGATTGCCCCTGGATCCGACGACGGGTCCAGTACGCTTTGCAGCGGCAAATAGGCGAGTCGCTCCCCTGCGACTGCCCGCACCACCTGTCCCTGCTGGATATCGATGGCCGGAACAACCTTCATCGCAATCCTCGTTAGGGTGCCGAGGGAGGCCCGCCCAAAGCCATAGTGGGAGCGCCTCCGTAGAGCGGCATGTAACGATAGTAGACTTCAAGTGTCATGAGAGCCATGCACGTGTTGTAGAGTCGTCCCCCAACCTCACTATGCTCGTGCGGGTAATACCAACTCCCCGCTTCGTGTCCCTCGGTGGCCTGTTCGGCAATCAATCGCTCGCGCATTTTTTCATTCCATGCCGGCCATTGTGGCCCGTCAAAATGATGGAGCACCATGGTCGCATAGTAGTTGAAATACATATCGTCTGCGGAGGGCTCTAGGTCGGCCAGATAGCCGACCCCCTGGGCAAGCTTGGATCGGGATCGATGCCAACCGGTGAGCATCCGCGAGTAAAGCGCAATTGCCGTGGTTGCCTGTCGTGGATTACGTGTCTGGTAACCGTAAAGTACGCCCCTCCAATTGCCCTCCTTGACGGCCACACTGTCGAGAAAATGTGCTGCGCGGTAGATGGCGCTTTGCGGCACCTGCAGTCCCGCAAGCCGTGCACTTTTGAGTGCCATCAACTGCCACCCGGTCACCGTCGTATCGCCCGGTTCGCCCGGTTCATACCGCCAGCCGCCCGCTTCGTGTTGGGCCGCAACAATGAAGTCAATTCCCGCCTGAGCAAATTTTCTCAGTTCTTCATCGCCGCTCATGGCGTAGGCTTCGCAAAGAGCGAGTGTCGCAATGCCTTGGCCGTAAAGATTGCCGGCGGGCGTGCGAAAATCACCACCTCGACTCTCCAGATGCATTTGCTTTGCCAAAAAGAGCAATCCCTTCTCAACTACTTCACGATGTTCTCCGACCTGATGGGTCTGTCCGGCACCGAGAAAAGGGAGAATTGCCAGGGCGGTCGACGCCGTGCTGCAAGCCTCACTGCCCGGATGGCGACAGTGGCCGCGACAGGGCCCCTGCGTATGATCGAATCGCAACCGCCCATTTTGCTCTTGGTGGGCTGCAAGCCAGCGAAGCCCACGGGCGACCGCTTCTTCACTTTCGGGAGTGCCACCACGGTTGGCCAGCAATTGCCCCTTCAGCCCGCCGCTGCGGCCTTCCACACCGCCCCCCGTCGCCGCTCCGGTCGGCAATGTGATTTGATCGCTCAGGATGGCCGTCCGGGTCGTCGCTTGATCGATCGCGGTTCGGTTCTCTGCATCCTGCCACGCTACAGGAGTCGCCGTGGGCATTGCGATGGTCACCGGCACACCTTGCGGTTCTTCCTCGACCGGCGAACCCCCTTGGATCGTGGGCAGGAGCGAATCGCCCGACTCGGTAAGCTCTGTTTCGACCTCCTCGATCACCATCACCAAATCTCTCGGCGCGTCCTCGTCCTCGAGTGAAATGGAAAATACAAATCCCAGCAGAAGGACCGCCAGCAGATGGAGCAGAAAGCTCACCGTTCCAGAGACGAGATGCTCTTGGGAACGAACTTCGTTCCACCGCGCTGGCGCTGATGCCGGACGACCCTCATCGATCGTCGGCGGAAAGCCGTTTGCGCTTTGTGGGAGGTTGCTCGGCATCGTGAAATCGGCCTAAGGATTAGAAACGGGAAGCTCGATCCACGGCGTGCGGGGGCGAATGCCCAGGCCTCTCATCCATTCCGCATCTCAAAAGTGCCGGTTATTCCCCATTATAGCTCGTAAAAAGAGGGGGTGCCGCTGCGAAAACAGCGGGGAAACCTGGGAAATGGCTCAATTTACCCACTGCGGTCCCATGAGGGCCCCGGTGCTCGCGTCGCAAGCTCGTTACATACAGCGCCTGCGGATTATGAGCGATTATTCGTCGGGGAAATCGTCCTGCTCAACGTTGTCCTGTTGATAGACGGGCAGATAACGATAGTAAACTTCAAGCGTCATCGCACAGAGACAGGTACTCATCAGTCGGCCACCCGATTCACCATGGTTGCCGCCGTAGTACCAACTACCCGCATCATCTCCCTGCTTGACCTGGGAGTTGATCAGCATGTCCCGCATCACCTTATTCCACTTCTTCCAAAGCGGCCCTTTCGGTCCGTCGTTCTGATACATCACCATCGTCGCGTGATAGTTGTAGTAAACGTTGTCACGCCCCGGACCCCGGGCCCCGAGGAACTCGACTCCCTTCCGCTGTCCCGGATCATCCTTTTTAGTCCCCAGATAATTCCGACAAAGTAAACCCAAGGCAGTCATCGCCGCGTCGTTATCGACAACGTGATCTCGGGCAAGCGGTTCACGATAACCGTATTGGGCAAATCCACCGTACTGCGATGGGTCAAAACCGACGCTGTCGAGCCACTTGTTGGCCATCGTCTTGACATGCCCGGGAACGGTCAGATAGGAGAGGATACCGCTCTTGAGCGCCATGATCTGCCAACAGACCACCGACGTGTCACCGCCTTGCCGCGGTTCGTAGAGCCAACCACCGGACTGTGGATCTTGCGCTGCGACGATGTAGTTGAGTGCCTTTTGTGCGGGCAGTTTAAGTTTCTGATCTTGGGTCATCCCGTAAGCCTCTGCCAACGCACATGCCGCGATCCCGTGAGAATACATGTGGTAGTGCCAATACCCGTTCGGTTCGTAAAGCCTTCCCGAGTTGCGATCCATGTTCCCTACCAGATAGGCGAGGCCCTTCTTAACGACATATTCGTACTTGTTGTTCTTCGAAGGCTGGTGCGTGTAACCAGCGGCCAGAAACGGCAGCAGTGCCAGGCCGGTGGCGCCCATTTTAGGACTCGGACCCTGCGCGGGAACTTCACCCGGGTTGGCAAATCCACTGCATTTATCGCCCGCCGTATGATTGAAACTCCAACTTCCATCACGGTTTTGATGATTGGCCAACCAGCGGAGTGCCGCCTCGACGGCAGACTCGGATCCCTTGTTGCCACCCCCGCGACGCACCGCACCGGCGCGCCCACCGGTCGAGCGACTTCCCAGCCCGCTCGCCGCAGCACCCCCAACGTCCGAGGCAGAATCACCCGAGAATGCAGACTCGGTGGCAAAATCTGAAAAATCGATCTGGGCAGCCGCAAGCGAAACATCATCTTGCTGGGTATTGATGGTAAATTCAGGGGCTTCGATCTGAGTATCGACCGGTGCGGTTACCTCTTCGACCTCTTCCTCCGTCTCGGAATCTTCTTCCTCTTCCATCTCTTCGTTGAGCGATTCGTTGGTATCTTCTTCCATCTCCTCTTCGGTCACATCGGGGTCGCCGATCACCAACTCACGAATCTCGTCCTGCTTCTCGACCGCCAAACCGATTAGCCCCAATACAATCAACAGGATCATATGAACCACCATACTGATCAGCCAACTTGGGCTTTCCCGCATCCAGATGCCGAAACTACCCTCTTCATCGAGATCGTCATCATCTTCCTCATCGGCGTCCGACGCTTCGGCGTGGGCTGCCTTGGCCTTCAGTGATTCTTGCTCAGCGGCCTGATTTCGCGAATTTCGAGGAGAAGTACCCATGATTTGTTGCCTGCTTTGATTGAAGGGACGCAATCGCTGCGTCGGGATAGCCCCCATCGGCTACCGGTGAATTATAAAAAAAGCGGCCTGACAAGACAAATGATCCTCACTTCCGCAGTCGGAAGCACTATCCCACATGGCTCTTTACCCGCTTTTTTGCCGTTGATCACGCTCGCCGGCAGCATCCACCGGTACTGGTCTTTTGCCCCCCCGAGCCGATATAATGGGCGTCTGGTGCATCTCACCGCGCCACAGTATGAAGCACGCTCTTAAAATCCTTTACGACAATCGACAACGATGGCCAAGAAAAAACTCGAATCGCTCTTTCTCGTTTGTGAGGAAACCGGGGATTACAACTATACGATCCGTCGCAAACCGGGTGGTGAAAAGCTCCGGCTCAAAAAATACAGTCCGCGCTTGCGGAAGCACACGATGCACGTTGAAAAGAAAAAATAGGGGCGTGCTGTACCCTATCGGCCTCGGGCCTCGAGAGACGCATGCAGGATGCAGTCAACCGCAAGTGGCAGATCGCGCCGCACGATCAATCGCAAGTTGCCGACCTTCAACGTTCTGCCAAAGTGCCCGCCATCGTAGCGCAATTGCTGCTCACTCGCGGAATCGATGAGCCCTCCCGTGCCGAGGCTTTTCTTCATCCAAAATTATCCGACATGCGGGATCCGCAAGGCTTTCCGGACCTCGAACGTGCGGTCGATCACATCTTTGAGGCGATAAAAAAAGAGCGCCCGATCATGATCCATGGAGATTATGACGCCGATGGGATTACCGGAACGGCTATTCTTTATCGGTGCATTACCTTACTCGGCGGTATGGTCCGATACTACATTCCCAATCGACTCGCCGACGGCTACGGCCTCAAAACAGAGTCTCTGAAAAAGTTTGCCCAGGATGGCATCGCATTGGTGATCACGGTCGACTGTGGAATCGCAAACGTTGAAGAGGCAACTGTGGCAAAGCAACTTGGCCTGGATTTGATCGTGACCGATCACCACACCCCGGGAGCGGAGCTGCCTGCCGCTCTGGCGATTTTACATCCGGGACTCCCCGACCGACCGTACCCCTTTGCGGGGCTTTGCGGCGCGGGTGTCGCCTTCAAACTCGCCTGGGGACTCTGTCAGCGGAAGAGCGGAAGCAAGCGAGTGACCCCCCAACTCAAAACATTTCTTTTGCAAGCCGTTGGGCTCGCGGCCATCGGGACCGTTGCCGATGTGGTGCCACTGCTCGACGAAAATCGATCGCTGGTCCACCATGGGCTGACCAGCCTTCTGCAACAGCCGGTACCCGGTCTCATTGAATTGATGAAGATCACCAGCCTGAAGGAAAAGAGAAGGTTGGGTGGAGAGGATATCGGATTTACGATCGCACCGCGCCTCAATGCGGCCGGGCGATTGGGACAGGCACCACTGGCGGTGGAGCTATTAACAACCGATGACACTCAGCGTGCGCGATCTCTGGCGGATTATTTACACGAACTGAATAAAAGTCGCGAAAGCATCGAACGAAGTGTTTATCTGGCGGCAAATAAACAGGCTCAGGCGCAACTCGATGCCGGCGCCCAAAGTGCGCTCGTGTTAGGTGGAGCGGGTTGGCACAAAGGAGTGATCGGTATCGTGGCGGGCCGACTGGCCGACAAGTACCATTGCCCCGTGCTGGTCACCTCGCTCGATGAGATGGGAATCCAACCGGGCGTGGGTAGCGGCAGAAGCGTACCTGGATTCAACCTCGCTCAAGCCCTTACTGCATGCGACGCGTTTCTTCTGGGACACGGCGGTCATGCGGCGGCGGCCGGTTTTCAGGTAGCGAGCGAAAACCTGGACTCCTTCCGCATCGCGTTCTGCGAGTACACCGATGAACATCTTGCAAATCCCATGCAACAGACCGACCTCAAGATTGATGCCGAAATCCCCTTGAGCGGCCTCACGCTCAGTGCGGTGGAACAAATCGAGCGACTCGAACCCTTCGGCCAGGGAAATCGACGCCCCCTGCTCTGCAGTAGCCAGATCACCATCTGCGACGTCCGCACGATCGGCAGCGGGGATAAACACCTCGCAGTACAGGTCTCGCAGCATGGGCTGCGCATGCGCGGCGTTGCCTTTGGACGAGGCCACTGGGCCGAGGAGTTAAAGCAACTCGCGACACCGATTGCGCTTGCATTTCGCCCGGTGATCAACACATTTCGAGGGCAAAGAAATGTCGAACTCCATATCGAAGACTGGCAGCAAGGAGGTCTACCCGATGAATCGCCACTGCTGGCATCGAGCGATACGGCAGATTAAATCGAATGCATGAAGAAGAGCGGATGTCCTCGTTGAGGGCATCGATGGTCGACGACCAGTTGGTCGGTCGGGGAATCAGCGACCCGCGTGTGCTGGAAGCAATGCGTCGCGTACCGCGCGAACACTTTGTGGCCGATGGCATGCGACATCGGGCGTACAATGATGGTGCGCTCGCCATCCCCTGCGACCAGACAATCAGCCAACCTTTGATCGTCGCCTTGATGAGCGAGTCGGTCGCGATCACCGGAGGGGAGCGGATCCTCGAAGTCGGAACCGGCAGTGGATATCAAACCGCCATTTTGGCGGAAATGCTCCGCCCCGGCGGGACCATTTGGAGCATCGAACGGCATTCCGAACTTTCGCGCACGGCAGGGGAGAAACTAAATGCGCTCGGGTATGGAGATGTGCGGTTGCACGTGGGAGACGGATCGCTGGGGTTGGTCGATTCTGCACCGTTCGATGCCATTCTCGTCGCGGCGGCAGCAGCCCGATGTCCCCCTGCGCTTTGGGAACAGTTGAGAATCGGCGGGCGGATCGTCATCCCGCTGGGAACTGCTGAGCAGCAACAACTGGTCGTTCTGGTCAAATCTGAATCGGGTGACCCGATCACTCAAATCGGAATCCCCTGTCGGTTCGTGCCGCTTCTCGGCGCAGGTATCTGAAGCAATTTAAAGGGTGGAGACTGATTGGCAAGCGATATCCGCTGAAGGAATCGCTCGGAATGATCCGATACCACCAAAGTGGGAACAGGCCCATCCTCTGGGCAGCTGTTTCTAAATCGTGCTCGGTACCGCGAATTCTTCGGATAAGGAATACTTCACATGTCCCGTCTCGCCTGTCACACTGCCATCGCTGCTAGCATTTGCCTGTCGTTGTTTTTTCTTCCTGACGCGGCCAGCGGACAGTTGGTGCCTGGAACGGGAAGAAAAATCGAACAGGTCGGAGACGACTTTGAAGACCCGCAATGGCGGTATATTGGCAACTGGCCAAAAAGCACCGAAGAGAATAACGAGCGGCACAACTATCCCTCGGGAAAATCGGCGAACGGGCGATGGTACGAGGGAATGAAACGCGGACAACCCGATTTTCTCCGTCGCGTTCCCACGCCTGCAGGGGGTCTCGTGGGGAGCGAGGGATCGCTCATGCTCCGGTCGCTGCAAACGGGCATTCCAGGAATCCCCAGCTACCGAACCCAACAAGACGACTTTATTGCCGACACGATGTATCGGCTCGGTCGGCCCATTTCTTCAAGTCGCATGCCCAGCGTCGTCACCCGCGTCTACTTTGCACCCTTCGAGCGCTGGGAAAGACGGAGTGGGCCCAGTTTTGCGTTCCGCCTGGCATGCGAACCCTCAAATCCACGCCCGCGATCCCGCTGGGACGACGAACCGGATACCTACTGGCCAGGATTGCTCATCGACTTCCACCCCAAGCGGGGCGAGAAGCAACCGGAAGATATGGCATCGTTCCGCATTCGAGCAAGTCGTAATGGTGACTATCGCGGACCGGCGATCACCGAGACCGGTTGGTGGACGCTCGGCATGTCAGTCACTCCCGACGGAATGGTTCACTACTACGCCCGCAAAGGTATCGAAGATCTGACCGAAGAAGATCGTATCGCCTCGCAATATCCCTACGGATTCCGCGCTCGCGAAATGCGTACTTTTTTCTTTAACGTCCTGAGCGGGGACGATGGAAAGACCTGGTCGACACCTTGGATCGTCGATGATCCATCGGTCTACGTCGCTCGCTAGATAGACTCCATTGTTGCACGCACACCTTCCTGAGTTTGTAGAAGTTCGCGCAGTTCCTTAGCGCAGAACAAAGGGTCGGGCACAGAGCATTCCCAGCCAGACTGCCAAATAGCCGAGTACGGCGGTTCCCAGCAGATGGATGCCCCAGGAGGACCAGTCGTGATTGCCGGCAAACCGTGCGGTGAGCAGGCTGTACGTGCTGAATGTGGTGAGCCCCCCGCAGAATCCCGTCACAAGGAGAGCCGCCAATACGCGGTACATCATCTCGAGCCGCGTGCTGA
>CACOUL010000051.1 GCA_902630355.1 Planctomycetaceae bacterium | reverse complement strand
CGCCCCTCCTGCTGATGAACGACATGCCGATCCCAGATTTTTTCGATCAGCGTGCGAGGGGCATCGGCGGGGGACTCAACGTCGTGGGTCATGGCAAGCGAGGCAGAGAACACGAGAGGGTGAAAGTGCAATCAATGAGACCATTGTACCGTACCCGGTCGCCGGCAAAAACAGCAGGTCCCACGTCTTTCGCTCAGGCGACTTTCCTGCGTGTCTGGTTCTCGGCAAGTCGTGCAATCTCCGCATGTTCGATCTCAGAAAACGCCGGGTACACATCCTCCTCGGAGGGGCGGCCGTGGCGAAGGATGCGACTTTGCGTGTGCAGAAGTCGCGGAAGGAAAAACCAGAGCCGCGCGGCGGGATCGACCGCCACATCACGGGCGAAAACAACGAGATCCGTATCGAGGAGTGTGTTCGCCACCGGGCCAAGCGATTCTTCCGGAAACCCGGGGACGAGTTTTATCTTGGCCGAGGTTACGGAAAACAACCGATGCGCCGCCTTGAGTGTCAGAGGCGACTGGCCTTCGCGGCGCGCATCGAACGGATCGATCGCGGTGTAGCAAACCGGTCGGTCGGGCGAAAATCCTGCTGCCAGTTGGATCAGCCGCAGTGACCGATCCGGATCGGTAATCCCCAATTCGACGATTGAGGTAACCCGCGCGTGACAGACCGCGCGGTAAAGCGTCCGGGCTGCTTTGGGCTTGGAAAAATAGCACCAATAAAGCCGCCGGAACCGATTGAGCATCGACATTGCGGACTCCCTTCCGCCAAATCGTTCATAATAACCGCCGAGTATGATTGAATTTCGACTACATCCCCGGTCAAAATGCAATCGAAACCCGATCCCCCTACGACCCTCACGCTAGAAAAAATCGTTAACCCCGAGCAAACGCAGACCGACCATGTCGATCGTTGCCCTCTGGCGAGCAGACCAACCCGTGTGTACGGCGGCCGAGACCGACCGCATTGTCACTGGCGCGGCCTTAAATTTTGCCTCATCCCTTGAATCGATAAAGACCCTCGCTTCAGGCGACAAGACGTACGATCTGGCCGAATCGTGCACCCGCCTGGCACTCGATACATGCCTCGCGACGTTGGCGACCACGGGACTCTGGGGAACGGAAAATCGCGGACCGAGCCAGACGCTGTGGAAAATTGCGGGAGACAATTTGCGCTGCGGATGGCTGCAAACCAGAGCCCGCGAGAAACCACTCGGCTATGCCGGAGACCACGAACTGCTCCGCCGCATGATCGAGCGTACCTGCACCGAAGAACCACTCGGAAGGTGGTTCGACCAATACTTCCAAGCGCAAAGTGCTCCGCAGGCAGTTCGCGAGCGGACCGCACTTGCCGCACGTGTCCTGGCCGCCGGGTGCGTTGCCGACCCGAACGGTAAATTTGAGGTCGTGGGAATCGGCTGCGGACCCGCCCTGGAAATCGATCAGGCGATTCGGCTTCTCGACTCGCAACCACACGCCGCAATCCACCTCAGGCTCTTTGATCTTTGCGGCGATGCCCTGAAGTGCGCCCAAACGCGATTACAGTCACTGCTCCCTCCGCAGCAAGTCACGACGATGCGCGAAAATCTTCCCCGCTTGCCACAGCGAAAAGAGATCCGCACATTGCTGGGCAATCCCGATTTGATCCTGTGCCCCGGTTTATTCGACTACCTCGAACGCCCCGCAGCCGTTGGGCTCCTGCGCCTCTTCTGGCAGCAGCTGGCCGACGGGGGACAACTATTAGTCGGCAATTTCGCACCAGACCACGCCAGCCGCGCGTACATGGAATGGATCGGCAACTGGTACCTGACGTATCGATCGTATGAGGACCTTTGCGACTTGGCGACGGAAGCAAACATCCCCCGCGACAGCTTTCAAATCGGCAGCGAATCAACAGGAACCGATTGGTTTCTCTCGGCCGAAAAAAAACGCGAGTGAGTCGCAAAACCGATCAGGACAGCAGGGATGGAAAAAATACAGGACACGGATGGACACTTTTCCCACCTTCCACTAAAAATGTCGGGGAGTACGGAGGCCCTCCCCAACACACAAAGCGGTACAAAGCAGTATGGATGACCCGGCAGAGGCACTTTCCAAAGCAATCGAAGACGGTACCGCCGTGGTTGGTGTTATCGGACTTGGCTATGTCGGTCTGCCGCTGATCGATGCCTTTACGACCGCCGATTTCCAGACGATGGGATTCGATGTCGATCAGGCAAAAGTCACGCAATTGCTCGACGGCGAAAGCTACATCGGTCACATATCGTCTGAGAGAATCAAGGAACTTGTGGAGAGCAAGCGGTTCGTACCGACTTCCGACATGTCGCGGTTGGTAGAAGTGGATGTGATCATCATCTGTGTACCAACCCCACTCTCGGCAAGCCGAGATCCCGACCTCACCTATGTCCGAGCGACGACCGAAACGATCGTCAAATACCTGCGGCCCGGTCAACTGGTCGTACTGGAAAGCACCACCTATCCCGGAACCACCCGAAGCGTTCTGCTCCCCATTCTCGAGTCGAGCGGCCTCGTTGCGGGCGAAGATTTTTTCCTGGCCTACAGCCCCGAACGGGAAGATCCGGGCAACCCGCAATTTTCGGCACGGGGCATCCCCAAGGTGGTCGGTGGCATCGACTCGAAGAGTCAAGCGATTGCGAAGTCCATCTATGAGAGGGCCGTCGTGTCGCTCGTCCCGGTTTCGAGCCCTGAAGTGGCAGAAGCCTGCAAAATCATGGAAAACGTCTACCGGTCGGTGAACATTGCGATGGTCAATGAAATGAAAATACTTTTTGACCGTCTGGGAATTGACATCTGGGAGGTCATCGAGGCGGCGAAAACGAAACCGTTCGGCTTCCAGGCCTTTTACCCCGGCCCCGGTCTCGGCGGGCATTGCATCCCGATCGATCCCTTCTACCTGAGTTGGGTTGCCCGGTCCCACGGTCTCTCGACGCGGTTCATCGAACTGGCAGGCGAGGTGAACCGATCGATGCCTCACTATGTGGTGGAGGGGGTGACCAAGGCGCTTAATGAGAGAGGAAAACCGGTGCGAGGAAGCCGCATTTGCCTCTTGGGAGTCGCCTACAAAAAAGATGTTGACGATCCTCGCGAAAGTCCCGCATTTGAACTTTTTGATCTATTGCGTGCCGCTGGTGCGGAACTGAGCTACAACGACCCGCACATCCCGTCGCTTCCGCAAATGCGGCAACACGATGTCCCCGATCTGCAAAGCGAGCCCCTGACCCAGGAATATCTTGCCGATCAGGACTGCGTCCTGATATCGACAGATCACTCGGCATACGATTACGATTTTATCGTCGAACATGCGCCGCTGGTTATCGACACGCGGAACGCCTGTCGTGACGTCCAGCGGGGACGCGAAAAAATCCACAAGTGTTGAGCGCCGGACCAATCGATGGTTTAAGTCGTCAGCACCGTCGCCTGATGTCGGGCGATCGTCTGCCGATAAAGCGCAAGATACCGCGCCGCACTTTGTTGCCACGACCAATCCTGCTGCATGGCAACCGTCACCATCTGCTGCCACAGTTCGGGGTGATCTCGATAGAGAGACAACGCGACCTCGAGCGTTTGTGCAAGTGCTGCCTGTGTGTAGGACTGAAAGCTGAATCCGGTCGCGCTCCCCGAGGCGAGTGTTTCTTCATTGGCGCCGGTCACCGTATCAGCCAACCCGCCGGTTTCGTGCACCACCGGTAGCGTTCCATACTTCAAGCTATAGAGTTGGTTCAGACCACAGGGTTCGTACTCACTCGGCATCAAGAACAGATCGGAACCCGCCTCGATGCGGTGGGCCAACGGTTCTGAAAAATCGATCACGACTCCGATCCGTCCTGGATTTTCTGTGGCCAAATCGCGGAGTTGTTTCTCGAGTCGCTTTTCACCCGTGCCCAGAATTGCCCACTGCACATCCTCGCGTTCGGCCCATGCCTGCATTACCGGAACCGCCAGTTCGAGGCCCTTCTGCCCGGCGAGGCGCCCGACAAAACCGATCAGCGGTCGATCGGGGTCCGGCTTGAGCCCCAACTCCCGTTGCAACGCGCGTTTGCATTCTGCCTTGCCTTCCCGGTAGTTATCCACACCGTAAGGTCGCACCAGATAACGGTCCTCAGCCGGATCCCAGGTCCGGTAGTCGACCCCATTGATGATCCCCGAAAGCACGCTGCGACGCGCCCGAAGCACGGTCTCCAGACCACAGCCGAGCGGCGGGGATTGGATTTCCTCCGCGTAGCGTGGACTCACCGTGTTGATTGCGTCGGCAAAGACCAATCCCGTTTTGAGTAAATTGAGATCGCCGTGAAATTCCATCTGCTGCCAATTGAAGTATTTCCAGTCGATTCCGGTCAGCAGCATATCCCAGTGCCAGAACGTTCCCTGATAGGCAAGGTTGTGCACCGTCATCAGCGTTGCAATGCGGGCCAAACGCTCGCTATCGCCTTCGATCTTGAGATACGCCGGAATCAGTCCGGTCGTCCAGTCGTGTGTGTGCAACAAATCCACATCGAGTGGAACCTGTTCGATGAGTTTGAGGACTGCTCGCGAGAAAAATACGAAGCGCTCACAATTGTCCTCGTAATCGGCACCCCCTTCTCCGTAGATGCCATCGCGATCGAAGTAATCATCCTGCCGGATGAAGTAGACCGATACTTCGCTTTCGGGTAGCTGCCCGAGCAATACCTCGGCTTTCACTGATTTACTGCCGACGGGAACCTCAAACTCGATCGGCGTACTCTCGATCGATTGCCCCCGATGTGCCACGCTCCGGTAGGCGGGCATCACGAGGCTGACCGTGTGACCGGCCCGGGCAATCTCACGCGGCAACACGCCGCAAACGTCGGCCAACCCGCCAGTCTTCGCATAGGGGACGGCCTCGCTGGTCGCAAAACAAATGTGCATGCGCAACCTCCCGAAAGACACAAAACGTCCACTCACGCCTAGAGCCGGTTCTACCAAAAACGCAGCGGCAGGGAAACTTCAAAGCGGTCGCAAACGCAGGATCGGGGCCGCGCGTGGGAGACGGATTAAAACACCCGCACCTCACGCACCTCACGCACCAAGGACACCGGCAATCGACTCGCAGAGCAATTCCATGTTATCAGCCGTCATTCCCGCGACATTCACCCGCCCGGAGCCGACGATATAGATCGACTTTTCTTCACGCAGTGTCTCGACTTGCTGAGGTGAGAGCCCGGAGAAAGAAAACATTCCTCGCTGCTCCTTCATAAAAGAAAAATCTTGCTCGACGCCTTTGTCGGCCAGCGTGGCAGCGAACAGGCCGCGCATCGCGTGAATCCTCGTGCGCATCGCATCCACCTCACCGTGCCAATCGCTGCTGAGCGATTCATCGCTGAGAATGGTCTTTACGATCGCGGCCCCGTGGGCCGGAGGGTTGGAGTAATTCGTGCGAACTCGCAACTTCACATGGCCGAGCGCCGTATTAGCCTGCTCCGCTGTGCGTGCAACGAGCGTCAGCGCGCCAATCCGATCATTGTAGAGTGAGAAGTTCTTCGAGTAGGAACTGCAAATCAATACTTCGTCACAAGCAGCACAAACCGCCCGAAGTCCCGCCGCATCCTCCTGGACGCCATCCCCGAAACCCTGGTAGGCGAAGTCGATCAAGGGCAGCAGACCGCGATCGCGGAGAACCGCTGCAATTTGCTCCCACTGTTGTTGACTCGGGTCGACTCCGGTGGGGTTATGGCAGCAGCCGTGTAACAGCACCACATCGCCGGCAGGCAACGTTTCGAGCTTGCTGATCATGCCCGCAAAATCGAGCGAATTGGAATCGGCATCAAAGTAAGGATAGGTATCGACCGGAACGTGGGCCGCGGCAAAGATGCCCGGATGGTTGGGCCACGTCGGCTGGCTCAGCCAGAGCGTTGCCTGCGGAAACATCGTATGTAAAAAATCGCCGGCAACGCGTAACGCCCCGGTGCCTCCCGGCGTTTGTGTCGTGCGGGCCCGCTCCGAAAGCGACTCGAACCCATCGCCGAAAAGCAACTCCTGCACGGTCTGGCCGAACTCCGGCGAACCGGTCATCGGCAGATACCCTTTGCTCTTCTGCTCCGCGAGAATTCTTTTTTCCGCTTCCTTCACCGTCTCGAGGACAGGGGTCTGTCCTGCATCGTCTTTATACACGCCGACCGTGAGGTTGATCTTGGCCGGGTTGGAATCATTACGAAACGCCTCGGTTAAACCTAAAATGGCATCCGGTTTTGCCGGTTGAAGTTGCTCAAACATGCTCGCTTCCTGTTGAATTCCCGTTTGATTCATTGTGTCGATTTCTCTGTTGGGCGTTGAGGGGACGGTCTACACTCGAAACACCGCGACTCGCTTCCTTGAAGCTTGACTTCACCTCACCTGAGGTGTCATCATATTAGAAGGTCGGAACCGCTGCTCCCAGGAGGGACTGCCAGCATCCGTTCTTCCGTTTTCCTGCCGCCCCCATGTTGTATCGATGATTGACCCTCACAGCAACGACCGACTGGATGTCGAGTTTTCTACCCAGTTCGTCCATCGCGTACGCTTTACCCGGGATATTCTGGGGGCCGACCAGGATGTTCTTGCCGATTTGCTTCAGGGCTCGGGCAGCCAAAGGCCACGCGTGCAATTCTGGGTCGACGAGGATGTTGCCCGCGCAGACTCTCAGTTGAGTCAGAAATTGCGCGATTTTTCTGATTCCTACGCAGACCGCATCCAGCGCGTCGGGAACGTGCAACTTGTTCCCGGCGGAGAAAAAATCAAAAACGATATCCACATCCTCGAGCGGATGCTCAAGGTATTTCACGTCTCCGACCTGGACCGACGGAGCTACATCGTGGTAATCGGCGGGGGCGCGGTCCTCGATGCCGTCGGTTTCGCCGCCGCGATTGCCCATCGCGGAATTCGTCTGATCCGCCTGCCCACCACCACGCTTGCCCAAGCCGACTCCGGTTTGGGGGTAAAAAATAGCGTCAATCTCTTCGGCAAAAAGAACTGGATTGGAACCTTTGTGGTTCCGTGGGCCGTCATCAACGACCATTCTCTCTTGGAAACGCTCAGCCAACGCGACTACATTTGCGGCTTTTCTGAAGCGGTAAAAGTCGCACTCCTGAAGGATGCCGAGTTATTCGCCCGCATCGAGCGGGAGAGTCTTCAGATTGCCGAACGCAAATCACCGCATGCGGAGGCGATCGTGAGAGATGCCGCCATGCTGCATTTGCAGCACATCACCGGCGGAGGAGACCCCTTTGAAATGCTCGAAGCACGACCGCTCGATTTCGGGCACTGGTCGGCCCACAAGTTGGAAGCGATGCTGAAATTCACCATTCGTCACGGGGAAGCAGTCGCGATCGGGCTTGCGATCGATACCGTGTATTCCACCCTGGCACACGCTCTACCCACCTCCATCGCAGACCGCGTGCTCGACTGCCTCAGGCGACTCGGCTTCTGCTTCAAACCCCTTGCCGAGGTCGATCGCCATGTCTTGCTTGCCGGCCTGGAGGAATTCCGCCAACATCTCGGCGGCCGACTCACGGTGACCATGCTTTCCGGCCTCGCCGATCCGATCGATGTACACCAAATCGATCGAGACGCCATGATGCAAGCAATCCAGCGCGTGGCGGCCACTGCCCAGAAGAGCAAAACCTGAGGGCCGGTCGGTACCTGCCGGCGACTCGCACAACTGCCCACTTTTTCGTAGTAAAGGCAGTCCTCTTACCAGATTAGCACCGGTCGGCATGTGCTGCCCTCTGCCCGCATAACCGTCAAGGTTTCACTACCTTTGCGAAGCGGAAAATTTCGCCTAACAGTTGTCGTAAGCCATTTACAAAAAAAGGGTTCGGAACGTTCAAGGGTCTTTATCGGCGCAGCCGATACGGTAGTTGTCGCTTCATGGTGGGGCCCAGGCCTCACCAGTGGCAAGACAGCGAAGCGTTGTGGTGAGATTTAGCAAGTCAAGGATGTGCTTGCTCGGCCGCGACGTGACCCACACTATGAACCCCGGGTTGCCCACCCAGCCAACCTGCCTGTATGGCTCACACTTACCGGTGATTGACCCTTGTCGGACAGTGTGACCACTCACATGGAAGTGAGTTGTATCGCCGGATACGTCTCAACTGCCAAATGATCCGCAGACAGGATTAAACTCGCGGTTCGGATCGTAAAGGAGACATAGTTCTATGAAGTGGAGCATATTTGTCGGCGCGCTCGTATTGAGCGTAAGCCTGTGCACCAGCCAACATAGTTACGGTTTCGAACTGCTCGACCGTATGCTTGGTGTTGGCTGTGGTTGTGACACCTGCGGTTGCGATGCCGCTCCTGGTTGTGGTTGCGACACTGGATGTGACGCTGCCCCGGCTGGCTGCGATGCCAAAGCAGACTGCGGATGTGAAAAGTCCTGTGGTTGCGACCGTGGCT
>CACOUL010000050.1 GCA_902630355.1 Planctomycetaceae bacterium | reverse complement strand
GGCCATAGGGGGACCTGACGGGACCGAATAGTCGGGGGGCCTCGGGGACTGGAAAACGCAATTTTGCTCGTTTTCTCGGAAAAACAGGAGCTTAAATCACGGGGTGATATGCCGGATTAATCAGCGTTAATACCTTGGGTATATTCGAAAAATTCGCAAAATATTCGTCGTTTTTTCAACAAATTCCTTGTGTATTTTGCTGACCCCTAATAGGATGAGAGCGTTGGATAAAATTTTTGAGACAGCCAATGGATTCTTAGAATATTAAAGGCGGAAGACTAATGGGCGGTACCACTAAATTGTCTTATCTATTTGCAACCGGACTCCTCCTGGTCGCGACTTCTCTCATCCCTCTAACGGCATCAGCCGGCACCGGCGTCTTTGGCTCTTATGTCGGGATTGATAACGGTAGTGGCAACGCTTGGTATGGCGCTAACCAGCCCGGACCAACCACGCTTTGGGCCTTTGACGGTGCAGATCTTGGCGACTTCACTGTGGGCGACAGCGTGCTTCTTTCAGGTGGTGAACTTTTGACCTGGAAGAGCGATGGTGGCGATGTCACTGGCGCAAATCTTTATTACTCAGTCTACGCCGACGGATCATCCGCCGGATCCTTCAACCAGGTTGGAATCAACTGGACTTCTAATTCCGCATTCAACGACGCTGCAGGAAATAGTTTCGTCGGCGGTGGTGACCAGAAGTGGTCAACCATGACGAGCGCTCCGGATGTACTCTCTGGCTTAGGTGCCGGCGATTACAACCTTGCCGTCTACTTTATGGCGAACACTAGTGAAGGCGATCGTTACGACAGCAATGGCGGTAACAACTATGTCGCCGAATTCTCGGTCAGCGAGCCCAGTCCTTCGGTACCGGAGCCGGCATCCGCAATGCTGCTGATTGCAGCCGTGTTGCCGCTCGCCCTACTGCGTCGGCGACGCTAAAGGCCTCGCACGGTAAACTCGCGATATTACGTGTAGTAGCTCGCTGCGCGCTTATTGCAACCTCGCAGTTGGAACGCGTAAGGTTCCCGCCAATCTGATATGCGAGAAATTCTCCTCTGACTCCGTGCGTATCTTTCGCACATTTTGCCATTTTTTGTTGCCAGGCATATTTCCCTATCCACAATGCTCATGGGCGTAAAAACGTGTTGCGTCGGGACGCATTTCGTAACAAACGGAAAGGGTTAATGAAATTAATTTCATGGGTTTCGTCGGCCAGCGGAACCTCTGTTACGACGGCGTCCCGGGTGACCATTAGGAACGGAGAACCGGGAAGTGGGAATTTCAAATTTGTTAATGGGCCTTCTGTCTGCCTGCAATAGTGCTGAATCGAGACCTGTAACACGACAATATTTCGGCGAAAGAACACTGCGTTGTGAGTCGCTCGAAAAACGACGCATGCTCAGTGGCATAAGCCCGGTAGCGCCGACGGTAGTCGACGCTGACCCGATCAGTGATGTGGTCGTGGTCGGTTCGCCGATTGAGATGCAGGAGTCGGCAACCTCAAATAGCCTTGTCGATGCAGATGGCCTCGGCCCGGCAGCCACTACTGCTTCTTCCCCAAACTATTCACCGGTCTATACAACGATCAATGGCAGGGACTTTGGCTACTATGTGCCCGAGTCGTATGACCCATCGACACCGACACCGCTTCTGTTCATGTTCCACGGGATGGGCGGTAACAGTAGTGAACAAAGCGGTGGATCGGCGGAAAATGGTTACTACGGCTGGCAGACCACCGCGCACGAAAACGGATTTATTGTTCTGTTTCCTGAGTCATTAGGTTTTTTCAAAACCTGGGACTTGGGCGCCGGAGGCAGTTCCTCGGACCTGCCTTTTGTGGATGACATGATTGACTGGGCAGAGACGAATTACAACATCAACTCGTCACAGATATTCACGACCGGACATTCGTGGGGCGCTTATTTTAGCTATTACGTAGCAAGATATCGCAGCGACGACATCGCGGCTTTTGCAGCGCATTCCGGCGGCCTTGGTGGCGCATTTTTTCTCGGTAGTACTCCACCGGTACCCAGCGGCCCGTCCCCCACCCCTGCCCTGAATGGAATTGTGCTACACGCTGTCGATGACGGAATTGTCCCCTATTCAAACAGCCAATCGCTTTACGATGATCTCGTAACGAACGGACACAATGTGTACGACGACGGCATCGGTGCCGATGGCATCATCGAAGTCGACGGTTGGGGCCCTGATAATCACCGCTACCGTCTGCAACATAACCAAACTCAGTGGGACTTCTTTCTCGAAGTAAGCGAGGACGATGTGCCGCTCGTTTTAAGCGTTGCGGTTGCCGACACTTCGATTGCTGAAGGTGCTGGCGCTGCGGCGAGCACCTTCGCGGTGACGCGGAGCGATCCGCGCGGCAATCTCACCGTCACGCTCACGTGTGACGACACGAGTGAAGCAACCATTCCGGGCACGGTGACCTTTGTGGACGGCCAGAGCACGGCCCAAATCAATATTGCAGCGGTCGATGACAGCGACGTCGATGGCACGCAGACGGTGACACTGTCTGCCGCCGCGCCTGGATACACCGGAGCGAGTGACTCGCTCGAGGTGACCGATGACGATGTGCCGCTCGTTTTGAGCCTGTCATTTACCGACGAATCATTCTCCGAAACCTATGGGGAATATGCGACACTTGGAACCGTAACGCGGAGCGATCCGCGAGGTGATTTGACTATCGCCCTTGAGAGTAGCGATACGAGTGAAGCGATCGTGCCAACATCGATTACTCTTAACGACGGTGAAAGCACCGCCTACTTTCCGGTCACCGCCATAGATGACGATGAGGTCGATGGCGATCAAACCGCCACCATTTCTGCGAGCGCCGACGGTTACGCAAATACGAGCGCCAACCTTGCCGTAACAGATGACGATACGGATGTTGTGCGCGTCATCGACAATGGCGACATGGGATTCACGCATACGGGATTTCGCTACCAGAACAACAGGCAGGTCGTCGAAGCGTATGGTGGCGATAACCACAACGTCCGGAGTGACACCGGCGCTGCAACGTGGCGCTTCACAGATTTGGATGACGGCGAATATCGAGTTTCGGCAACATGGAACCATAAGTATGAAAACCGATATAACACCTTCGACGCTCCGTTAACGATCTCCAATGGAGCGGGAACGGAATTGGCAAGCACGACGCTCGACCAGACTATTGCTCCCTCAGGCTTTCTACACGATGGCGTCGGGTGGAACGAAGTCGGCGTGGTCAACGTCACCGACGGTGTATTAACGGTCACTCTCAGTGCCGGTACGAACCCGAATCGCCATACGGTGGCCGATGCAATTCTCATCGATCGGATTGGGAGTATTGTTCCGTCGCTCAGCTTAACTTTACCCACAGCGCCGATTGGTGAAGCGGATGGTAGCGCGACTGCAACCGCTACTGTTACTCGCACAGATACACGTGGCGATCTAACGGTTTTCCTCGCAAGTAACGATCCCGGTGAGGCAACCGTCCCTGAATCAGTGACGATCTTTGATGGGAGCGCATCTGCCTCATTTGAAATCTCGGCAGTTGACGATAATCTTCTCGATGGGACGCAGGAAGCGACAATCACCGCCACGGCCGATTCGTATAGGAGCGCTGACGGAATCATTGGCGTTTACGACGATGAGGCATCGACCGTCAAAGTCATCGACAATGGCGACATGGGATTCACGCATACGGGATTTCGCTACCAGAACAACAGGCAGGTCGTCGAAGCGTATGGTGGCGATAACCACAACGTCCGGAGTGACACCGGCGCTGCAACGTGGCGCTTCACAGATTTGGATGACGGCGAATATCGAGTTTCGGCAACATGGAACCATAAGTATGAAAACCGATATAACACCTTCGACGCGCCGTTAACGATCTCCAATGGAGCGGGAACGGAATTGGAAAGCACGACGCTCGACCAGACTATTGCTCCCTCAGGCTTTCTCTACGATGGCGTCGGGTGGAACGAAGTCGGCGTGGTCAACGTCACCGACGGTGTATTAACGGTCACTCTCAGTGCCGGTACGAACCCGAATCGCCATACGGTGGCCGATGCAATACTCATCGATCGGATTGGGGACGTCCCCGCGGCACCGGCCACAAACGCGTTCGACGCGGAGGCGGCCGATGCCTTGTTTGCGTCATTATAATTTCCGTGCCGCAGGTGAATTGCCTTGAGCTTTACTCGCCCAAATCATCTCGCGTTGCTGCGAGACAGATTTAGCTGTCCTTACGCATGCGTTTTTTGATTTGCCGGGTGATTTCACCAGCATCGAGATATCCGTCTCCGTTCGAATCTACCTCGCGGAATGGCGTCTTAAGACGCGGCGCTATCTCGTCGGCGTTTAGGCGACCATCGGAGTTTGCATCGAGCATCATGATGTTCTTTCGGATGGCGGAGACCGATGCACCTGATGCCTTTTTTCCTGATTTTTTCTTTGCCGGCTTCAGGGCCGTCATCGGCTTGGCTTCACTCGGGCATAGAGGGCATTTCGAACACCTGCCGCGGGGCGAATCGCACTCGGCACAGCCCTTCATCGGACAACCGCAGGCCGAGGACGTTCGGCCCGCCTTCGACTTGACCCGACGCTGTTGCTTGACATCGACCTTGCCGTCATCAAACACAACAACCTCAAGTTGAATTTTCACCGTCGGTTCAGCCGACTGTGCAAACGTAGACAAAAGCACAAACATGATAAGGGAAATCGGAAGTGTACATTTCGACATAGTAATTAACCTTTCATCATTTCGGGTGGGGATAGCGCTATTCCATAGGTGCTCACCACTGGCGCCCCGCCACAATGCGATTGAGGGTTGTGGGGCAAATTCGTTTGAGTAGCGGTGCCCAGCGACCGATGCCACCGGCAATTACTACTTCATCCTTTCGCGCGGCAATTGCTCTAATAATACGCTGGGCGCAAACGTCGGCTTCCATCCCACCGTCGATTTCGGAAGTCGTCTGCCCCCTGGGCTTTCCGTCTGCGGCGAGAGCATTCCGCGCGATGTCGGTCCGGACATAACCCGGACAAACAGTAAGACACCGAACGCCCTGGTGGTGGACTTCCGCTCGTAAACAATCCATGAATCCACACACAGCAAACTTGGAGCCCGAGTAGGCACTTCGGTTTTTTGATCCGACCTTTCCGGCAACACTGCTGATCGCTACAATCGCGCCGGATTGGCGAGACGTCATTTGCGGAAGGACTGCCTTCACCGCAGCGATCAATCCGAAGTAGTTCACCTCCATCACCGCACGGTAAACATCGGAGTGCGCCGCCTCAACAGTTGCCCGTGAAGATATGCCAGCAGCGTAGATCAATATATCGACGACTTGGAACTGATTGATGGCCGCCTCGAGTTGTGGCGTGAGGTCTTGCCCCAGGGAAAAGTCGATTGGAGCAACCCTCGCCTCAATTCCCGTACCGCGTACGCTCCCAGCCACTTCTTCAAGTCCTGCCTCTGATCGGGATGAAAGCAAAAGATTTGCGCCCTGAGCGGCAAGCGATTTTGCCAAGGCGCGACCAATCCCAGAGGAGGCTCCGGTAATCCATACCCGCTTATCACGAAAGTTCATTTCGTTATCATATGCGCTGCCTACCGGCTAGGATAACCCCGGTCGACGTCTAATCCGCAGTGGCGCGAGCATAACGAGGGCGGCGACAATAAGGCCAAGACATGCGGGCTCCGGTACCGCAAGCGACCCATGGTCGAATAATGAAACCTCCGGGTCACCATAAAGATTGGCGCCAACATGATTGTGCCAATACCAACAGCGATTAAAGAGTGTGCTATCGCGTTTCAGTTCCATCAGTGCCTGGCCGACGGTTAGCTGATCGAGCGCAATGCGGGAAATATATCCGTAGCCGAGACCAGCAATACCTGAGATATGCCAATCGCTCGTCAGGTCAACCTCGGAACCGGGTCCGTGACTGATCTCCGTAAAGCCGACGGTGGCAATACCGCCGTTAATTAGAAGCTGATAGCTCAGGTTGTTGACGTTGTCTGGATCCGAGTTATGGCACGACGCCTGCCAGGTCATCACGGGAAAATTGTCGTCGAGGGTGGCAGCCGTGGATGAGTTCATCACAGCGGCAGCGCCGGTGCCGCCGCCATGGGTCAGCCACGTGACGACGCCCGGAGTCGTTGCGTCCCAACCGGCCTTCACGTTAGGAATGGAGCATGTTGTAGCGTCTGGCGGGTCGGGTAGTGTAATGCCCGCAGAATCATAGACCCTGTATTCCGAAATTCCATTCGGATCCAAAAGATCTTCCTTGATTTGTTCGCCGTAAAAGAGACGGTTTCCGCCCTCCGCAGCTATCAGCACATGCTCCCGCCAACTTATATTGGTTGCCGTCTGGTAGGCCATGGTCTTCGAAAGAATGTGATCGAGATCCGCAACGCTTTGTGCAAAGAGACTGGGGGAATTAGAGTCCCCATAAACTGGAATACGTCCCACATAGAGTTCGTGATTGCGATCAATCCCTCCGGCTCCGAAATCGCCCGTGATGTCGCCGAACTCACCGTACTCGCCGTCGCCGTCTAAATCCCAGTTGCCGTCCATGTCGGCATAGTAGTAATCGGAAAGCACCGGAATCTTGGTAAAACTGCTGCCATCGTCTGGGTTCCGCGGATGAAGCGTCTTCATCGGAACAGGACCCGTGCTTTGACGTGGGTCACCAATAATAAGCAAATAATCAAGATTGTGCTGAGGCTGGGCAATCTTGAGAAAGTCGCGTAGCGCCTCCGATGCGGCGTCACCGGTCAGCCCACCGCCACCCCAGTCGGTTTCATCGAACACGTGCACATTGAGCCCGCGATTCGTCTTATGGCTTTCAAATATGGACAAGACGGACGAGGCATTGCGAATATCTGATGTGGTAACGATCCCATATCCACCCGCAAACATCGGCGCCGGAGAGAGAGCAAGGAGCACTATACCAACGCCACAAAGCTTCGAGGATGTCGTTCTCTGCATAAAGCTTCCCCTGTCATCTATACATACTGGCCTTCTCGCCATAATAACGGGCGTGCGACAACCCGGGCAACTATTTTTTTAGCTTTAAGGGCAAAAATGTCGCTATTTCACCGTTTCCCGCGTTCAGATGGCAGCGGAGCCGGCGATGGGGCAATGTTCGTTATGCCGGCGATATGCGATAACAGAGCCTTGTGCGAACGAGAGACGGTTACTACCCATGATTACACCAAGGGGGGCCTAAATGTCTATTGGAATGCCAATTGTCATCATTCTCAGCGTTATTGGAGCCGTTATCCTCCTCGTTCTCCTCTGGGCGATTAGCACTTACAACAGGCTAGTGACTCTCCGTAATCGATATCAGAATTCATTTTCGCAGATCAGCGTTCAGCTCAAACGACGATACGATCTCATCCCAAACTTGGTGGAAACTGCAAAGGCCTACATGGCGCACGAGCGCGAAACGTTGGAAGCCGTCACACAGGCGCGGAATATTGCTTCACAAGCTGGAACGGCCGCCTCAGGGAAGCCAGGCGATCCGGATCTCATGCGTGCCCTCTCTGGTGCTGAGGGCCAACTTGGCGCAGCTCTCGGCCGTCTCATGCTCGTGGCGGAAGCCTACCCGGACCTGAAGGCAAATAAAAACATGCTTTCGCTCCAGGAAGAGCTTTCATCGACTGAAAACAAGGTGTCTTTTGCCCGACAAGCGTATAACGATGCGGTGATGACCTACAATGTGCAGCGCGAGGTGTTTCCAGCCACCATCATCGCCAACATGTTCGCCTTCCTAGCAGCCGAACTCTTCGAGATTGAAAACGCGGAAGAGAAAAACGCCCCGAAGGTGAGCTTTTAATGTAGTCGCGATTTGGTTCGGCCATGGATTTTTTTGCGCACCAAGATTCGGCCCGCCGGCAGACTGGAATCTTGCTGACGCTTTTTGCAATTTCTGTGGTTCTTATCATTGCGGCTGTCTATCTCACCATATGCTTTGTCGTACCGTTTGCGCAAATAGCGACTGACTCGACAGAATCATATAATGACACCTCCGTTTCCGGATCGGGTCCGACAATGTCCTTCGAGTGGTGGCGTCCGAGGGTACTGCTCTGGGCGACCCTTGGCACTATCGCGGTCGTTCTGTTGGGCTGCATGATTAAGATCAACGAACTTCGTGGCGGTGGCGCCGTCGTTGCCACGTCGCTTGGTGGACAACTCATCATGCGCGAATCCGCCAGTACGGAACAGCAACAACTGCTGAACATCGTGGAAGAAATAGCGATTGCCTCCGGCGTGCCCGTTCCTCCCGTTTACGTATTGACGAGAGAAAGCAGCATCAACGCCTTCGCAGCCGGATACACGATCAACGATGCCGTGATCGGTGTGAGCCAAGGACTGATCGATCGACTTAGCCGCGATGAAATCCAAGGTGTCATCGCTCATGAATACAGCCATATTCTCAACGGCGACATGCGGCTTAATATAAAGCTCATGGGACTCCTTAATGGAATACTGCTGATCGCGATTATTGGCTACTACTGTCTACGCACAGCCGAACTCTCGGGTCGAAATTCAAGAAGCAAAAATAACCCGGCCATCTACCTGCTGTTTGTTGGCGCGGCCCTCGTGGCAATAGGCTCAGTCGGACTGTTCTTCGCGCGCCTCATCAAGGCGAGCGTTTCCCGTCAACGCGAATATCTCGCCGACGCCTCGGCGGTGCAGTTTACGCGGAACCCGCTCGGAATCGCCAACGCACTCAAGAAGATTGCATTCCACTTAGAAGGGTCACATATTCGAAGTCCCGAGGCGGAAAGCGTGAGCCACCTCTTTTTTGGCAATTATAAA
>CACOUL010000049.1 GCA_902630355.1 Planctomycetaceae bacterium | reverse complement strand
TGCGCGTTTTTCACGCCTGCCTGCCTCGGCCACAATTGCATCGGCAACCGCATCTGCCAGTTTGTCCGGGTGACCGGGAAAAATCGATTCGGCAGTCCAGATTTGTTTTGCCATGGTTTTTCTCCTTGTTGCTTTGTGGTGGATTAAAGTTCTAAATAAGCGGCATGGTCTGCCACCGCATCGAGATCTGCCGGCACGCGTGACCTGTCCTGCTGATAGCAAACACCGAGTTTGACGTTTGCCAGCGTTTCATGGTGGATTCCCTCCGGGCGACCGACAAAGCCGTCGGTAATTAGCACGGCGCGGCGAACCAGATGTTTTTGAATGTGCTGGGCAACGCAATCGATCGAGGTGCCATGCGTTGTTTTGCAGACACCTTTGCGCAACTCGGCGAGTGAAATGTCGTGAATCGCATCGGAGAACAGATGAACCTGCGGATGCACAAATTCCCGGCTATCGAAGACAGCGCCATAGAGCGGACCTTTCAGGTCACCGATGCTCCCGCTCACATCCAGGTAAACGTGCACCCGCTCACCGCCTCGCCCGCGGTTGGCAGATCGTACGCGATTCTCGAACAACAGCGGTTTACTGCCGAGTCCACGCAAGACCGCCGTGCGGCGATCGAGATGGGGGATCGGAGACTGCACCGTGAGGTGCCTCTCGCTGCGATTGGGTATCGCTGCCCTTCCCCGCCCTTCGCCTCCGATGCGAGCAAGCAATCGCCGCAACACGCCTCGGCGAGAGGTCCGCGAGGGACGAACGTCTGAGTTCTCTAATAGACTGCCGAGCGATCGACCACGAATCGGATTTGGCGGTTGGGGCCACTTTTCAACAATTGCACGCACTGCTTCGTAAAGCACGGGCGACCGATTTTCAAGAAATCCCTCGGTGGAATCTCCCGAGTGATCGCCGAGCAGTTGAATATTTTTGCATTTCGACGACGGAATCAATTTCCGCAGAATGTCGTATAGGTCGTCATAGCTTGCTCCGGCCTCGGAATAGAGCAAGCGATAAACGGAAAACACCTCATCAGGCTTGTCTCGCAGCGCGGGCGGCTTTTCGAACAGTCTTCCCGGTTTCCAATCGCGTGGCGGCCTCAGCAGACAATGCGGGAAATCACGATCGTCATAGTATTCGGTGAAGAAACTGGTGTAGCTTTGATCCGGGAATATTTTGCACAACAGGGCATTGATCACCGCGTCGAATACCAGGTTGTCGACAGGCGTAGCGGTCGGAAAAAGCCGCGTGTGGCCCAGGAGCACGTGGTGCAGTTCGTGCATAATGAGCATCATTAACTTTTCCGGAGTATCAGCATGATCACGCACAAAATCGGGATTAATTAACAGTCGCGGCGCAATCTTGCATTCGACTGCGGCGGTAGGAATGCTTTTGGTTTCTTCAATCGCAACCAGTTGCAGTAGCGAATGCATGGCATAGAAACCGCTCGAAAAACTTCCGAGAATCCGCTCGATCAGTTGGTTGCTTGTGGACTGAATCATGACCATCTCCAGGGTTTAGGCAGCAGCAGGCAGATCGATACCGGTTCGCTTGCCCGAAGGCCGGCGATCGAATTTTGCCACGTATTTCTTGGATGTTTCTGCTTCATAAAAAGATTGGTTTTGCGAGTTGGAATCGATGTTTTAGCCATAATGGCCACCGTGTTGAGCGGATCAGTGCAGGTGACATCGCTTTCCAGTGGGCCCTGCTCTGTCGTACCGAGATGCCAGTAGGCAATTGCCGTGGGAGGTAACTCGATGCGCTCTAAACGACGTTCGCAGAGTTCCCACAAATCATTTGCACGCGACCGGGCAGCAGAGTGTTTTCGGCAATGCTCAAAAAGATTCTTTTCTCGCAGTCGTAGCACCCGTGCTGTGGTTGTGAAGCACACTCTCTGATGTCCCGTTGGCACTGCATCAGAGCGATACTGGATAAGTGTCTTGGGTGGCGATGACATGTTGTGCAGTAGCGAGGCATGAGGCATCAGTGATCACCCTTTAGTCGCTTGTAGGTCTCTTTGAAGCCCGAGATCGTTTGCTCGATATCTTCGTCTGTCTGAATTAACGATTCACTGAATAACTGCGTGAGCAGGTTTGTTAGCAGCGGCGTCAATGGATCGGTTGGCGGCAGTCCGGCGAGGGTCTGCTCCAGTTTTTTCCAGACCGAAAATCGTTTTGTCCGGGCGTTGATCCAGGTGCGGATAACGGTTCGCTCTGCGGCTGCCGCATAGAAATCAAGCAATTGCCCGGCCACTGCCGCAAGTAACCTGGAAGAGTCGTCACTCTCAAACAAACGAACCGCCACTGCGTGTCGCGCACCGGGTGCAAGTTCGGTGGTTGCATCGGCAATGATTCCTGAAAATTCCTGTTTACTCAGGCTCGGCGTGCTCAGCGCGATGGCCACCCGCTCGACCGGATCGGCAGAGACGAGCAGTCGTGTCCGCGGATCTTCCGGATCCAGCGTGGCTGCGGCATACGCCTCTTTGTGTGCAGCGAGAATTTTGAGGCGGCTGAGATTTTGTCCGCATGCCGGATTCGGCAGTGCGTGCGAGAGCGCGAGCAGCGCGGACTCTCCGGCATCAGCCGAATCAAGGTGAACCAGGCGGGCCGCGTGGACAGCGATAATATTCTGCTGCAGAATTGCCGCCCGCCTCGGGCTGATACGGATGCCGGCCTTGTTGAGCAGCGAGGTCACGAGTTGTACGTAACGCACAAGGCCCGCTGAAAACAAGGTTTCAGAAACCGGTTCGATTAAAGCACGAATGGCACTTACCGTATTGCGCAACACGGTTGCTGCTTCGGGTGATATCGGTTTGTCGGCCACCTCAAGCAGGTCCCATTGATCTCTGGACGTGAGATCCTGCCAATCAGGCGCTTCGATGATGAAGGCAAATCGATCGGCAAGGGCCGCATCGAGCGGTTCGCTGCCCAGATATCCTGCTTGTTCATCTTCCTGGTCATCATCCGGCGGATTCATTGCGGCCCAGCGATATTGTAGCTTTTCAAGCAGTATGCCTTGCACGCGTCGTTCGTGGATGATGGGGAAGAGTTTGTTTTGTAGATCGGGCCGGCACCGGGAAATTTCATCGAGAAACACCGCATCGGCTCCCCAAATCGAGGCCGGTGTCTGCACAAACTGAAGCGTGCCGTTTTGATCGGGCAGCGGATAGCCGACCAGATCGTCATAGTTGAGCAGGCTGGCGTTATAGTGTCGGCAATCGAGCGTGAGTGCTTCTGCCAGTCGCGTGAGCAGGTATGACTTTCCGGTTCCATGCCTACCGATTAGCAGCAGCGGCGATCGAATGACCAGTGCTGCAAGCACGATCGGTTCGAGTGTGTCCATGCCGACAACACCGAGTCGGGAAAGCAGTGCAGGTATCTTTTTTATTTTTGCCTTGTGCTGTTTTCGATTTGTTGTTTTTTTGGTTGCCGCACGCTTCGGCGGTTTTGCCCGCGTTGATTTTTTGGTTGTGGCGGATTTGATTGTGGTTGTCTTGGTTGCGACGGATTTAGTTGTGGCCATATCGACTACTCCCTGAGGGTCTCGTGCGTCATGACCGGGCGAGGCAATCAGCGGGAAAAATTGCTTTTTCCCGGCTATTTGCGCAAAATCACCCTGCGCCATGGCGTGTAATTTCCATGGCATCAAACTGAGCGGGCCCACATTTGGCGAATGAGAGATTTGCCGAAAAGGAGCTTTCTCCCTCGCCGCATCGCCTTGCGGTTTTGCAAGGTTTGGCCTCAGCACCGTGGCTTTTTCATAGCGGAAAAAACTCGGTTGCTGCCCGGACCCTGAATAAATTCGAGGCCACCCGGGACTCTTGATGCTTTATTTACTCTATAAAATTATCGTCTGAATGTCAACCGTAAATTAAAAAATATGCTTTCCCGCTCATTCGATTTTTACAGTTCTGAAAGTCAAAGAAACTCGTCGCTTTCTTTCGACTGCTTTGCCTCCATGCAGATCTGGATCCGATTTGCGCGACGCGATGCCATGCTTCCATTTCCACCGTGCATCCTCGGCAAACACAAGGCAACTGCCCTGCGGCAAGGGAATAGCGATGATTTGTTTTCTGGCATGTTCAATCTCGTAAGTAAGTCGCATTTCATACTTCCATCCGAGACTGACGGTTGCAATTTCATCGCCAAAACACGGCTCGCAGTCGATATGATCGGCAATACCTTGGCCCGGTTGATACTCGTTGACAATCAGTTGGTCAGCTTCCGTTTGCATCAAACCCCGCGCGACCAGTTTTTTTGCAATGTCTTTTCCAAATGCGGGCAGAGCACCAATTTTCATTGATTTGTCGACTCGACGGGCCCGATAGTCATACTTGTACCCATAATGCTGGACCCGACGGGAGAGGTCGTGGAGCCACGGTTGTTTATCAATTTGTGCGAGAAGATTCTGCTGCTCCTCCACGTCAAGAAAAGCTTCCATAAAGCATAGCCCCTTCACATCCATATAGTCATGGAGTAATTGCTCCGAATTTCCAGTTCCCGGAGGCTCACCATACAAGTCAGGGATCAAGGGCGGTTGCTTCAAGTTAACTCGAAGAATTCGTATTCGAATTCAGTGGTCCTGGTGTGCAAAAATGAAAGGCGATTTTTAAAAACAACTTCATGGGTCTTAAGGCACGCTGAATTATAGCCGAGCGATCTAATAAATTTATCATATCTCGTTTTAGCAATGGATCGAGGGCTGTCAGCGTAGGATACGAATATGCGGCGGATTAGATGCCTTTTTCTGATTTCTAAGATAACTGTCGCGAGGTCTTGAATTAATCTGTCATTTAACGACGGGTTCGCAAAAAAGTAGGAGAAATTGAAGATGATAGAGCCACCGTTTCCTATTCCCCTTTCGAGCGTTCCGTTATTCCAGTTTGTGGTATGAAGGCTCGGAGGGGCGTTCGGGCTGATGATGTTTCTTCGTTTCGCCTCAAGCTGAAGTTTTTGACCCATGCCCGACATCCACGGCGATCGATCAACTGCGATATAGTGGATGTGCCGACTATCAAATTCCTCCGTAATAGAAAAATAGGATGTGAAGGGGCCAGCGCCGATGTCAATCATCGTGATCCGCTCATCGGGTTCAAGAAACTGAGAGAAGATGTATTTCGTTGCATGAAAATGGCTGCGAAAATTAAAGTAGCAATATAGAAGGCACTTATCTTTGACGGAGAGCGGTCCGTGGCCGTTTGTCGCATGAGGTTTTGTGAAATCTGCTCTGCCCCACCTGAGTACATCTGCTTTTATGCAATCCGCAGAATACCCGAATATTTCATTGTCGGATGATCGCCGGTCGCTCTTGATCGGATCGACGACCAGGTCATTGAACAGCGAGTCAAATCCCGCTGACCATTCTGAGTAAAACGGCCTGCATTTTACGTTGTTTGCTGACATGGGTGTCTCCCGGCCGTGCGTTCTCGGTGGCGAGGTTGTTGAGTTCATATGTGGAGTCCAACTTCGGAAAATCAGTGTGCTTTGAAAACGTATGTGATAATTGCCTGTTTGGATGCCGGATTAAAAACTCAGGAGTTGAAATACAGTATCTTCGCTCCGTCATTGTTTCTGTCTTTCACCAGTTTTGCGTCGAATTGTCGAGCCAGAGTATTCAGAAATTGACTCGAATGTTTTTTAATAACGCTGCTATGGCCTCGCGATTCGCCTCGACCGTGAATGATTTTGATTCCTTTTCGTCCCGTTTCGAGTGCTTTGCTGACGGCGTTGAGGATTTTGCGCTTCGCGGTCGGCCAGTCTTCCCCGTTGTGTGCGACATCAACTACTGAGAGCAGATCGACAAAATGATTCACCAACGGGGTGTCGCACTTGGGACAGGTTGCGTTTGTGCTATTAACGGGAATGCCACAAGTCGGACAATTCATGCTGTTTCATCTTTCTATGATTGGAGGAGCACATGGGGTCTCTGTTTGTCGTTTCTTGTTTTCAGTCTTTTGCTGTTGCAGATTTTGATTGGATAGCGTTTATGATTCACGATTGCTTTGCTCCCGTAGCTTTAGTCATTCAGGAACTTTTGCAGCCAAATCTTTCCTCTGAACTCCGGTAACCTGATCCGCGCAGATTTTTCCGGAAAATAATAGAAACAATTCATTTATCCTTCGATGAATCCGCATTTGCCCGCGGCTGCCCGCTTCGGATTGCGAGAAGGATGAGCAGTGATGGCGACGAGAAAGAGCCTAAATGGCGGGTGATTAGCAGATGAGGTTATCCGCGGGTGAGGTTACCCCCCATTCTTTTTCTCAGGCCTTTGGCGTGCATAATGTTTTGGTGAGAGGAAATAAATTGAGTACAGAACACAATTTTGAAGCAATTACTCAGGCAATTCTTGATGGCTATGCCCTGCCAGAGCATGGCACGCACGGCGTGTTGCACTGGGCACGGGTCTGGGCTAATGGCCTGAAGGTGGCCGAGGTGAACGGTGCTGATCAAGAGATCGTCAAGCTCTTTGCGCTCTTTCATGACTCGCGGCGGGTGAACGAGTGGACTGATCCCGATCATGGCGAGCGTGGCGGCGATTTTGCGCGAGAGCTCCGCGGCACACTTGTGCATCTCGACGATGATCGCTTTGAATTGCTGTATGAAGCGTGCCGGTTGCATACCGATGGCTTGACCGTTGGTGACCCGACCGAGCAGGCCTGCTGGGATGCGGACCGACTCGACCTGGGCCGTGTGGGCATGCGGCCGAGCCGTCGAAGGCTATGCACTGATGCCGCACGTGAGTTGGTTGATTGGGCCACTCCGCGGGCCGAAGCGGGTGTGCAGGTCAAAGAGGTACTCGAGCTTTGGGGCCTGCATAGCTTTTCCTAGCTCTAAAATGTCATCGGGAAACCTATTGGCCTGTACGGCCCTCAAGATTTTGTTGCATTTGTTGGGTTGATCGATGCTCGCACTGAAATGCAGCTGAGGTGTGAAATTCGATTCAGTGCGTAGCGACTTGCCTCCAGGAGTTATACAATGCAAAGGTTCATAGGATTCCGATTGCATGCTTGATGAGACTCACGTATGACGACTGAAAAGATCCAACTACTGCGCGATCAATTCCTGGCCTATGCCCGCGGATTTCGAGACAGCGGCCAAGATGTGAATACATCGCTTCAACGATGGTTGGAAGCATTAAGTCCGGATGATGTAACTTCTGATTTACTTTTCGCGATTGAAGATAAGCGTGGCTTCTCTCGCTCACGATCGGTTCAGCAAACGTCCAAACATGTCGCAAGCTTTGTAGGGTTGATTGCGGCAGCACAGCAGCCCGAGAGCGTTTTGGATCCAGTGTGTGGCAATGGATTATTGCTTGAAGAAGTTGCCACCGCGGTAACGCCGGAAACCATCCATGGAATCGACATCAGCGACGCTGCGGTGGCAACGGCATCGAAGCTGCTCGGTGAACGTGCAACGATTATCAGAGGCGATGCGCTTCTTCCACATCAAGAGCTTCTGGATGCCTATCAACTCATCGTCGGAGAACCGCCCCTGGGGATGCGTCTCACAGAGGAACAAGCTGCAAGGATCGACGGCGCGACAAATTTTGACGATTTCGGGCATACGCTCGCTGCGTGGGCGGCGGGGCGCTTAACTGACGATGGGAAAGCTGTTTTGGCGGTCAGCTCGTCGTTTTTCTTTGCGCGAAATGCGGCTCGAAAACACGAGGCAATCCATAAACAGGGTTGCTGCATTCGTGCAGCGATTCAATTACCACCGGGTTCATTTACATACAGTAGTGTGTCCGGATATCTGGTGATCATTGAGCCAGGGCCCCAAGAGTTGATTTTCGTTGGTCAATTGACCAAGGATGCACAGCAGCAGCGAGAATTACTCGATAACTTCCACAACTTTAAAGCGGGAACACAGCCAATTCTGGGTCGACTGTGCCAGCTTACAGAATTCAAGGGGTTTGATTCTTTTGTGGCTCGACACGAGCTGAAGCAACTTGTCAGAGAATCCGGCTGGATTGCGCAGCCAGCAAAGAAGGTGTTCACCGATTGCGTTCGGCTGGGGCCGCACGCTCGCGAATCGCTCGAGCCGTGTTCGCGGAGCCTCTATTTGCGAATCACGGGAAAGTTGCAAGCATCTGATTCTTTAGAGGATTTAAATCGTGGAGAACGACCGGGTCGGAGGCATCTAAATGTACTGCATCTCTACGTAGCTAAAGACATTGCCGACCCGCGATATATGGTGCACTGGTTCAATCAAACCCCGATCGGACAAAAGACACTGGCAACCCTGAGTCGCGATAAATTTTTCTCCGTTAGGTGGCGTGACCTGCAGGAAGCCACCATTCATTTGCCCCCGCTTGAAGAGCAATCGTGTGTGCTGGAGGCCGTTGGCGAACTGGCCAGAGTACGCAGCGAGGCAAATGAACTCGAGGCGGCGTTATGGTCGGGCGATGGCGATGTGAACGACGTTGCCACGAAAATTGCGACCATCAATCAGGAAGATCGTTACATCGATTGGGTCGATACGCTGCCTTTCCCTCTGGCGTCGATTCTCTGGCGTCACCATAGCCTGGAAAAGTCCGATCGGCACCAGTTTAGAGTTTTGTTGCATTTCTTTGAGGCGACCGCTGCTTTTATGGCGACAGTCCACTACAGTGCATTCACGACCGTCGATGAACTCTGGCGTGAACGAGGTAAGAGACTCAATGAAAAATTCGGAGAACAGAATTTAAACATCGAGCGGGCGACTTTCGGCACATGGCGTACCATCGTCGACTATTTGAGCAAAACCTGTCGTGACATTCGCAGTGGAAAGTATCAAGGGGCGGTTGATGAAGAGGCGGTTGATGAAGAGGCGGTTGATGAAGAGTTGAGTGGCGAGGACGGTGCTGCACTTGACATGCGGGAAGAAGACCTTCAAGGCAAAATTAATGCGAGAAACGAGCTTCTGCAGAAGATGTACGGCACGGCAAATGACAGCGTATTCCAGATGCTGGCCGATCCGAAGCTGAGCGAAATTTTACAGCGCGCCAACACAATCCGTAATAACTCGAGCGGCCACGCCGGTGCCATTAGCGACCAGAGTGCGAAGCAGGTGCATGCGGAACTATGGGAACTGGTGCAGCAGGTTCGGGAGGTGTTCGGGCGAAAATGGAAGCACTATGAACTGATCAAGCCGGGTGCCTGTGAGTACCGAAACGGTGAATTTTTTATCCGTTCAAAGCTGATCATGGGAACACGCAGTCCGTTCCGGGAAGTGGAGCGGGTTTCCATTGATCCGCTCGAGGCCGATCTGCTTTATTTGTT
>CACOUL010000048.1 GCA_902630355.1 Planctomycetaceae bacterium | reverse complement strand
TGCCGCCTGTGGTGTTGCCTGCCTTGCTGCCGTTTTTCCGCCATGCGGCGCGGCCGCGGAGCCGGAGCTCCGCTTCCGTATCCAGCGGCTGGTGCTCGACAACAACGAGGGCTGTGCGGTCGCCGATATCAACCGTGACGGGCACCTCGATGTGGTCGCCGGCAGGAGTTGGTATGAGGGACCGGAATTTCGCCAACATCCACTCCGAGAGATGAAATCTTTCGGAAAGGACTATTTGGAAAACAATGGCGATCATGTTCTCGATGTTGACGGGGATGGCTGGATCGATGTGGTTGCCGGGTCGTTCATGCCGCGGGAAATCTACTGGTATCGCAATCCGGGCAAAGAGGGGTTGCAGCAAAACCGGCTTTGGTCGCGCAAGCTTTTGGCGCAGGGAGGTACGAATAATGAGATCACATTCCTTCGCGACTTGGATGGAGATCAAACATTAGAGTATGTGGTTGATAGTTGGAATGAGCAGGCCGACTTGATGGCATGGCGATTTACCAAGGATCAAGATGGTGAGCCAAAGTTGGTTCCCTGGGTCATCGGTCGAGGAGTAAACGGGCATGGGATGGGCTTTGGCGATGTGAACGGAGATGGTCGGGATGACATTCTTTTTGCGCAGGGCTGGTATGAATGCCCACCACCCGATGCATCGGCCGATACGTTGTGGAAGCTGCATTCCGACTGGCAATGGAAGGGCGCGAGTTGTCCGGTGTTGGTCCGCGACCTCAACGGCGATGGACGGGTTGATATCATTCGGGGAAACGGACACGATTACGGAATCTACTGGCTCGAGCAACTCGATCCTGTCGATGGCAAAACGCAGTGGCGAGAGCACCTGATTGACAAATCGTACTCGCAACTGCATGCGCTCGCGTGGGGCGATTTGGATGGCGATGGCGCAGAAGAACTGATCACCGGAAAGCGGGTGCGGGCACACTCGGGTGGTGATCCGGGAGCAGCGGAAATGCCTTGCCTCTACTACTATCGGTGGGATTCTGGAAACAATCAGTTCGAGCGATTTACGATCGAGGAGGGCCATGTCGGCACGGGGCTGCAAATCCGGGTCGCCGATCTCAACGACGATGGCCGACTCGACATCGTGACTCCCGGTAAGTCGGGCACGCACGTGCTCATAAATTTAGGCAGTGAGAATCAATAGAACTCCGCTTGCCGACTCGAGTTAACGCAACTCGATTGTAATGGGGCAAAAATTTAACTTTTCTTTTGCCCCCCGCCACATCTTTTGACGCGTCCCCTCAGTGGAGCGCGATGTATCCCAACCCGGTTCCGGCAGAGGCATTGTGCTCGATGGATGGGAGGCATGATTGTTTTTCAGCTGAAAATCGGATTTGAGCAACCAAACCCATCTCCATTGCGTAACAGCATGAGGTGGGCTGGCGGTCCGGTTTCCGAGGCCCAGGAGCGATTCGGGGTGCTGACTCTCCGCGTGGAGTGGGGATGTGGTCGGCCTTCTCCGAATGTTTAGGGATGGAATGTATTAACAGGGGAGAGGTGCGCAATGGCTCGTACTCAGCAAGAGGTAGCGACGCAGCACGGGGCCTCAAACGGTCGCGTTACAGAGGAAGATTGTGGGGATTCGCAACGATCCTTACATCGCTTGCGGGAGATCAGAAACCAACAGGATATCTCAGTGCGGTCACTCGCTCGTCGAATGAATGTGACCGCAGGTGAGGTGCGGATGCAGGAAGATCCGAGTTTTGACCTGAGGCTCAGCACGCTTTACCGTTGGCAGCAAGCACTCAATATCCCGGCAGCCGAGTTGTTGGCGGACTGCGGCGATGGACTCTCGGAACCCGTTCAAATCCGCGCCAGACTTCTGCGGATGATGAAGACCATTGCAACCATTCTCGAAGAACCACAAACAGATCGAACATCGCATCTGATTGAAAATCTGAAGAACGACATTTTAGAGGTCATGCCAGAGGTCGAGAACGTGGATCGGTGGCATGGATCAAGCAGTGACCGAAGTGGCGATCTTGCGGCGGCGGTACTGCGACAAATCGACGACGCGCTGTTGATGGATGAATAGCGGAGAGTGAAGGCCCGGAGGTTGAAGACGGAGAGCATTCCGACGGGGAAAACGACTGCAGACACCGGAAGGTGGAGGCGTTAGACGCGTTGTTTTTTTTGCGTTGCAGATGTTGTGTTTTGGCAACATGTGAGGCATAAGGACCGCGCGACGAAAATCGGTTTTCGGCAAAAATAATGTGAAATACAGGTGGTATTGCCACTGTTTTTCGCATTTGTGGCGAACTGGAGGGAGCGGGGGTTGCATCCGGCAGGCTGCGTGACGATTGGCATGCCACTTGCGATTTAGGAGGGCATTGCCAAGCGATCTTGAATGCGGAGAACCTCGTTTTCATCAGTGCAAAAATTGTGTCCGGCAGGGCGTAAGAAAGGCAATTCATTCATACAGGCGTTAACAGGAGCCCCGCTGGCGAGTGTGACCAAAGTCGTCACTCGTTCTCCTCTCGCGGGTAGACCGAATATGCAAAGTAGTAACAAGTTCGTTGTACGACCGTGCAGCGGCTCATTCCTCGGGGGGTCGCGAGTCAAGAGCCATCTGTTTCCATCACCCCAGAGGGTGAAGACCTGCAGTTTGGTATTGCTACTCGCGTTGTTGGTCACTCCCGCAGGTGCCGTTGATTTCTATGGATCGGCTCCCCTCGGATCGACCGGTCTGGTGGTGGGACCCGGCGTCGACTTGCTCAATACCGACCAGTTCTACCTGACCCAAGTCTTCGGTAATCCAGGGTCCGGCGATTTTGGTTCGGTTCCATATTTTATGATTCTGACTCCCGAAGACTGGTTGCTCGATCTGAGCGACTTTTCGGGGCTCTCGCTCGGGAGTGAAGAGTTCGGAACGTTTACTACCGTTAGCGGTTCGGTAACAAGTCGCAGTCCGAATTTTGTAAATGTGGAACTTACGGGACTCTTTGATCACTCCTCCGTGGAGGACGCGGGAGCCGATTTGCTCTTTGCGATGACGCAAACTGGAGAATCGATTTCTTGGAGTGGTACCCTTTCGGTCGACTCGGGCCAAGTCGGAAACGTAGTGCCCGAGCCGTCTTCGGCACCGCTCGGAATCATCGGAGCAGTGAGTTTGCTCTTGCTGACCCGGCGAAGACGGCAACGCTAAGTCGCTTCCGCGGAAGCGAACGGTGGCGTCGCAGGCCTTGGTGCCGCTTCTTTCCGCCGCAGCAAGGCCCCAGTGGGCGATACAGGGCTCGAACCTGTGACCCCTAGCTTGTCGAGCTAGTGCTCTAAACCAACTGAGCTAATCGCCCAAAAAAAAAGGGGACTTGCCGCGGCAGGAGTCCCCAGGCCTCTTTTGCAGGTTGCAGCATACCCAGCCAGAGCCGCCAAACCTACACTTTCAGCCTGTGTTCTTTATCGACCGCAGCCCCCGACTTCCGATTGTAACGCTTGTATGCCAGCGTGAGAAAGTGGGTAATAATTGTTCCGGCCGATGGTTTTCCCGTCATTTTCGGAAAAGTGAACCCTGTTTACCTGGTCGCTCTGATTACCTTGAATTCTCGCATGCTCCAGCCCTATACTTGGCCGCAAACGTGAGTTTAAGTTGAGGTCTGTGCGCTTGAATCGCATTTGCCCGCTATTTTTGATCTACATCGCGTCGTTGCTAGCACCGCAAACACCGAACCGGTGAGCGGTGGGGACCCAGGGATTGAGTAGAGCATGGTTACAGTAGTGCTTCCCGACGGAACGGAACGTGAATATTCGGGGCCCATCTGCTGCGAAGATGTGGCAGGCGATATTGGTCCGGGATTGGCGAAAGCGGCCGTCGCGGCCGAAATCAACGGTCGCGTGGTGGGCTTGCCCACGATGCTGCCAAGTGAGGGCGAGGTCGCGTTGCGACTACTCACAAAGAAAGACGCGGAGTCATTGGATGTGATGCGGCACAGCACTGCGCATGTGATGGCCCGGGCGGTGATGCGTCTCTTCGACGGGGTTGGGCTCGCGTTCGGGCCCACCATCGCTGACGGCTTTTACTACGATTTTGAGATGGACCATGTTCTCCGAGAGGAAGATTTTTTGGCGATCGAAGAGGAGATGAAGAAGATCATCGCCCTCGACGAGCCGTTTGAGCGGCTAGAAGAACCCCGCGATCAGGCAATTAAAATTTGTGAGGATATGCATCAGTCGCTCAAGGTGGAGCACATTCAGAGCGGATTGGTAGACGAGGAAACGCTTTCCTTTTACCGGCAGGGGGAATTTTTGGATCTCTGTCGCGGCCCGCATATCCGCTCGGCCAAAGTGATTGGCCGAGCGTTCAAACTTCTCTCGGTTGCAGGTGCCTACTGGAAGGGCGATCATCGACGACAGCAGTTGCAACGAATTTACGCGACCGCCTTTTGGGAGGCAGCCGATTTGGAGGCCTATCTCGAGAGACTCGCCGAGGCGCGTCGCCGAGACCACCGGGTACTCGGACGGCAGTTGGGTCTTTTTGAAATCGACGAAAAAGTAGGGCAGGGTCTCATTCTGTGGAAGCCGAAGGGAGCTGTCGTCAGACAACAATTGCAGGAATTTATTCTTCAGCACCTCCAGCGACAGGGCTACCATCAGGTCTTCACGCCACACATCGGCCGCTTGGAACTTTACAAAACCTCGGGGCACTATCCTTACTACGCCGATTCGCAATTTCCGCCGCTGATCGATTCGGATCAAATAAAAAAGTTGGCAGATGAAAATTGTTCGTGCGCGGAGTTGGCCAGTCAGATGCAAGCGGGCGAGGTCGATGGCTATATGCTCAAGCCGATGAATTGCCCGCATCACATTCGCATTTACTCAAGCGAGAAGCATAGCTATCGGGATCTTCCGATACGCCTTGCCGAGTTCGGCACGGTGTATCGCTGGGAGCAATCGGGTGAGATTGGTGGTTTGACGCGGGTCCGTGGTTTCACGCAGGATGATGCGCACCTGTTTGTGACCGAAGATCAGTTGGAAGAAGAGATCTCCGGCTGTATCGAACTGGTAAAGATCGTATTCGAGACGCTGGGAATGGATGACTATCGGGTACGAGTGGGTCTGCGCGACAATGACAGCGAGAAGTATGTGGGGAACGCCGCACAGTGGAGCAAAGCGGAATCTGCTTGCCTGCAGGCTGCCGGCCAGTTGGGAGTCGCCTTTACAGAAGAGCAGGGCGAAGCGGCATTTTACGGTCCAAAAATAGATTTCGTCGTCCGTGATGTGATCGGTCGGGAATGGCAGTTGGGTACCGTGCAGGTCGATTATCAGCTTCCCGAACGATTTGATCTCAGTTACGTAGGATCCGATAACGCGTTGCATCGGCCGGTCATGATTCATCGAGCGCCATTCGGGTCGATGGAACGTTTTGTGGGGGTGCTGATCGAACATTTTGCCGGTGCGTTCCCGCTCTGGCTGGCACCCGAGCAGGTGCGGGTTTGTACGGTGAGCGAAAAATCGGAGACCTACGGTCGTCGCATCGAGCAGGATTTGAAGGAAGCGGGGTTGCGTGTCACCGGTGACTTTCGGCCGGAGAAATTGGGTGCGAAGATTCGCGATGCTCAACTTGAAAAAATTCCCTACGTGGCGGTGGTTGGGCCCCGCGATGAGGCCGCCGGTACGCTCTCGATGAGGGACCGCGTCGATGGCAGTCAGGAGACGCTCTCACTCGGCGACGCGCTCGATAAATTGCGAGAAGAGGTGGAAAAGCGAACGGTACGAGGCGTGCAGATCGGTGGTACCGTTGCACTGGGAGGCGATTCGGGCAAACGGAACGAATATTAAATAATGAGTGCCTGCTTTGAGTCGACAGTCAGCCTGTGAGAGTCTCGCGAGGGAAAAATATCGGCGCCAGGTAGTTGACGACGGGCGGAGGCCTTACCGATACTACGGAGTATCGCAATGGCGCTGAGGCATTTGCCATTGAGGTGCCCGGTGGGGCATGATCCGTTTTATTTATTGGGAGGTTTTTGAAATCGAAAAACAGCAGCGAATCAACGAACAGATTCGAGTGACGCCGGTGAGGGTTGTTTCGGACGAAGGAGAACAATTAGGGATCTTGCCAACTGAAGAGGCGCTTGAGATGGCGCGTAACACAGGGTTGGATTTGGTCGAGGTTGCGCCGAGTGAGCGTCCGCCGGTCTGTCGGATCATGGACCACGGGAAATTCAAATACGACCAGAAAAAGAGGAAGAACAAGAGCAAGGCGCAAGCTCACCACGGTCGGACCAAGGAAATTCGCATTCGTCCCAAGACGGGACAGCACGACATCGATTTCAAGATCAATCACGCCCGGGAGTTTTTGGAGCACAAAGACAAGGTCACCGTTTCGGTCATTTTCCGGGGGAGGGAACTGGCCCATATCGACGAAGGGCGGCGAGTACTCAACGCGTTTATCAGCCAATTGGACGATATCGCCAAAGTCGAAATGCCTCCATCGCAGCATGGGCGACGGATCGTTTGCATCTTGGTTCCCAAATAAGCCGGGGTGCCCCCATCGGCAAACTCGGGCAGACTCGGGCCCGGTGGCCGCGCTGTTTGCATCCCCCTTTCCCTGGCGTCTGCATTGACCTAGACTTATGTGTTCGCGATCAAGGAAGAGCGGGGTCGTTGGGCTTTACGAACCTTTTGAAAGCCGCTGGGGTTGAGGAAAGTTATGCCGAAGCAAAAGACACATAAAGGCACCAAGAAGCGATTCCGACTCACGGCGAGCGGAAAGGCCAAGCATCGTTCGGCCGGGACGAGTCACCTTGCAGCGCGGATGGAGCATAAGCGAAAACGTAAACTCCGTGGGACGACGGTACTCGCGGAGAGCGATACAAGAAAAATTCAGGACGCACTGGGCAAATATAGCAATTGAATTTGCGTTGCCGGATGCCGAGTACTCATCATATTTCAAGTGTGTGTTTAAATGAGAACGACCAAAGGATCCGCTCGTAACCGAGCGAAAAATCGTCTCTTCAAGAAGGTGAAGGGCTACCGTGGTGGTCGAGGCCGGTTGCTGCGTACTGCTAAAGAAACGCTCGTGCGGGCGGAGGCCTCTGCTTACCGTGATCGTCGGACCAAGAAGCGGGAATTCCGCAAACTCTGGATTATTCGAATCAATGCCGCCGTGCGGCAGCGTGGTCTGAGATATAGCGAGTTTATCTGTGGTCTCGGGAAGGCTGAGATTCAACTCGATCGAAAGAGCCTTGCAGAGATGGCGGTTCACGATCCGGCCGCATTCGATATGGTCGTCGAGAGGGTGAAGGACGCTCTGGGAACCGCTGCGTGAATTGCCGTGGCACTTGATGAATTTCTCGCCGAGTTGGATCAGTTGGCCGAGGCGGCTGCCGCATCCTTCGCTTCTGTTGGCGATGCTTCGGAACTTGAGGCACTCCGCGTCAAATTACTAGGCGCAAAAAACGGCCAGCTCAAGGGTTTGCAAAAAGGATTGGCCCGCGTCGCGGCTGCCGATAAGCCTCAAGCGGGAAAGCACTTCAATCAGACAAAACAGCGAATCGAAGATGCCTTCGCGCTGGCGGAGCAGCGTCTTGAATCGCCCGGTACCGATCAGGCGGCGTCCGATTTCGACGCGACCGAACCCGGACTGCGTCCGCGACTCGGCCATCTGCATCCGATCACACAAACGATCCAGGAACTCAAGGATATTTTTGGTCGGCTTGGCTTCCGTGTTGCCGAGGGGCCCGAAATCGAGGACGAAAGGCATAATTTTGAGGCGTTGAACATCGATCCGTCGCACCCGGCCCGGGATCCGCTCGATAATTTCTATCTTCACGCGGCGGGCTATGCGGCCGATCCCGAAGCGGGTGGTCCGGGGGCCGACGTGTCTCCGTGGCTTTTGCGGAGCCAGACCAGCACCGTGCAGATCCGGGTAATGGAAAACACTCCTCCGCCCGTGCGGATTGTATCGCTCGGTCGCGTCTACCGTCCCGACACGGCCGATGCCACTCACTACCCGATGTTTCATCAGATCGAAGGACTGTTGGTCGACACCGATGTCACGATGGCTGATCTGAAGACAATTCTGCGGGTCTTCTGCAGCAGTTATCTCGGAGAAGAGGTTGAGGTCCGCTTTCGTCCCTCTTTTTTCCCCTTCACTGAACCGAGTGTTGAAGTCGATATGCAGTGGCAAGATGGGTGGGTTGAGATGGGGGGAGCCGGCATGGTGGATCCGAATGTGTTTCGTGCGGTGGGATACGATCCAGATCAGGTGACGGGATTTGCGTTTGGTTTGGGAGTCGAACGGCTTTGCGCAAGGAGATTTGGGATTACCGATATCCGCGACTTGTTCAAGAATGACGTCCGTTTTCTGCAGCAATTTTAACGCATCGCGGAGTCGAGGTAATTTAACAGGGTGTAGGCACAATGATTGTCAGTTGGAACTGGCTTCTGCAATACGTTCCCTTGGAGATGTCGCCCGAAGATTTGGAGGCGCGGCTCACCGCATGTGGGCTTAATCACGAGGGAAGCGAGGCGGTCGGTAAAGATATTGCGATTGACCTGGAGGTGACGAGCAATCGTCCCGATTGCCTCGGGCATCTCGGAGTTGCCCGCGAAATTTCCGCGATTTACGACGTGCCACTCAGTCTGCCCGATCCGCAACCTCCCACCGGTGGTCCCCTGGTTGCGAAGGAGGCGAGCCTCAAACTCGAAGTTCCTGAAATGTGCCCTCGCTACACGGCGCGGGTCATTCGCGGTGTCCGCGTGGGGCCGAGTCCCGATTGGCTTGTGGATCGTCTGAAGACCGTTTACGAATCGAAACAAGGGGCACGTTGGGAACCGATCAATAACGTAGTCGATATCACGAACTACGTGCTTCTCGAATCGGGGCAACCCCTTCACGCCTTTGATCTCAATCAAGTTGCCGGACGACAAATTATCGTGCGCCGGGCCAATGAGGGGGAAGAATTTTTGGCAATCAATCATAAAACATACACTCTCAACCCGAGCATGTGTGTGATTGCCGACCAGGACCGTCCCATTGCCCTGGGCGGAGTGATGGGGGGGGCAGATACGGAAGTTTCGAATGAGACCACCGATCTTTTAATCGAAAGCGCCATGTTTGCGCCCTTGGCAATTCGGTCGACTGCACGCGCGTTGACGCTTTTTAGCGACTCCTCCTATCGCTTCGAGCGTGGTCCCGACCCGTCCGGTGTGGATTGGGCAAGCCGGCGGTGCTGCGAGTTGATTTTAGATGTGGCCGGGGGCGAGTTGGCCGAAGGCACGCTTGAGGCAGGTCGCTTTGATCCGGATCGCGAACCGATCGTTCTCCGGTTGTCGCAGATCGAACGCATTCTCGGAATTGAGGTGCCGCGTGAAGAGGTCGAGCGAATTCTTTCGTCGCTTGGCAATCGAGTGGAGGGTGAATCGCAAGAATCTCTGACGGTGAGCGCCCCGAGTTGGCGACGCGATCTTTCGAGAGAGATCGATCTCGTCGAGGAGGTGGCAAGGGTTCACGGATACGACAAAATCCCGGAAGACCGCCAAATACCTATCTGCGCATCGTCGCGATCGCGCGAAGACCGCGTTGCCGAACGTGTATACCGCGCGCTCACAGCAGCGGGGTTTGATGAGGTGGTCACCCCGAGTGCAACCGATCTTG
>CACOUL010000047.1 GCA_902630355.1 Planctomycetaceae bacterium | reverse complement strand
CCGGTCACAATCCGGATCGGTGGCTAGGACCAGATCCGCGCCCACATCGCGTGCCCGCTCAATCATTGCGTCGAACACTGCTGGATTTTCCGGATTGGAAACGTGCCCCGGAACATTGGGAAAGTCTCCGTCGGGCGTGGCCTGCAGTGCGAATTCCTCGACATCCTCAAATCCATCTCTTGCCAAGGCAGGGAGTACGGCAGAACTGCCCACGCCATGCAGCGGCGAATAAATGATTTTCAGTTCCCTGGAACCGGGGAACGCTTGGCGAGCGAGCGCGTCGATATAGGCTGAATCGACTTCGTCCTGGCAGAGCACAATGGTGCCTTCGGTAACACTGCGGTCGAAATCAGCTCGCGCGATTGAATCCACGTTCATCACTTCTCCGATAACGCCCTCGTCGTGGGGTGGCACCAGTTGTCCACCGTTGTCCCAATAGGCTTTGAACCCATTGTCACTCGGTGGATTATGACTGGCGGTAATCATGATGCCGCATGCACAGCGATTGTAGCGCACCGCAAACGATAGACAGGGAGTGCTATGGAAACCCTCGAGAAAGTAAACCGTAAAACCGGCCGCTACCATGATTTCTGCGCATAGTCGGGCAAACTCATCGGATTGGTGGCGGGTGTCGTAAGCGATGGCGCACGCGAGAGCGGCATCGGCTGCTGATTTGGATTTCACGTAGGCTGCCAGGCCGGCGGCACTCTCACCCATCGTTCGCCGATTAATGACCGCCGATCCGATAGGATACATCTCCCCTCGTCGGCCTCCGGTCCCGAACTCCAAAACTTTCCAAAATGCTTTGTTCAGTTCGTCGAACTTTTTATTTTCGAGGTGGTCAGCCACTTCCGGCGCGAATTCAGCATATTTTGCTTCGGTCAGCCAGGGGCGAATGTTTGCCGATGCCGCAGCGGAGAGGTTGCCCGCCTGCTCGGCTGCCTCGAGCAGCGGTAACGCGTCGTGTGAATGCATTGGGTACTCCATACCGCAGGCGTGGGGTAGAAGCTGATATTGTGCCGAACTTGGGCAGCGGAGAAAAGGGTCGCGGTCCCTTGGAGCAGGGCCCCACCAACTCGTATACTGCTCACGTTTCCATCTGACAAAATCCGAGGTTTTCTTGTGAGCGAATTGATCATCAGTGTTTCCGGACTTCGAGGAATTGTAGGGGCTTCACTGACCGAACGGGTTGCCGCCGATTACGCGCGTGCCTTTGCGTCGCATCTGCCGGAGGGGCCGCTGGTGGTGACTCGCGATGGCCGCGCCAATGGTCCTCCGCTTGCCGACGCAATTGCCGAGGCGCTGACTGCCGCTGGACGTGATATCCTCGATGCGGGGATCGCCGCGACTCCGACAACGGGAATATTGGTGCGAGAAAGTTCGGCTGCGGGGGGCATTCAGATTTCGGCAAGCCACAATCCGGCTGAGTACAACGGGATCAAGCTCTTTGGGGCCGAGGGGCGTGTCGTGCCGGTAAGGCAAACGTATTTGCAAGCGGCCGGTACCGATCCGGCAAGAGCCCCGGGGGGCGTCGCATCGGAATATGAAGAGACACGCACCGCGCATTGGGAGGCGATTGCCGCGCGGGTGGACGTCGATAAGATTCGCCAAGCGCACATCTCGGTCCTCCTCGACGCGAACCATGGCAGCGGATCCATTCTGGGCCGATATTTACTCGAGCAACTCGGCTGTAAGGTCCTATTGCGAGGGGAAAGTGCGGATGGCCATTTTGCACATCTTCCGGAACCGACCGCAGAAAATCTTGCAGACATTTGTCGGGAGATCCCCACCGAAGGTGTACAGATCGGTTTTTGTCAGGATCCCGATGCGGATCGTCTGGCGGTGATCGACGAGCAGGGCGGCTATCTAGGCGAAGAATACACACTCGCACTCTGTGTCGACCACGTGTTGCGGAAGCATCCGGGGCCGGTTGTCACAAACTGCTCGACCAGTCGGATGTCGGAAGACCTTGCGCTACGCTATGGGGTGCCCTTCAGCCGTTCGGCTGTCGGCGAGGCAAACGTGGTAGATCAAATGCTGGCAACCGAAGCGGTGATTGGCGGTGAAGGCAACGGCGGAGTGATCGATCCGCAAGTGGGGCTGGTTCGCGACAGTTTTATTGCCATGGCATACCTGCTCGAGGCGATGGTCGAGCGGCAACTGCCGATCAGCAATCTTGCGGCGGAAATGCCTCAGTACAAAATGGCAAAACAAAAACTCAGCTTTCCCCGCGAGCAACTCGCCGAGGGCGAACGAGCCGTTTCGCAGCACTTTGCCGATGCCACGGCGAGCCATCCCGATGGTCTCCGGCTCGATTGGGACAATCGCTGGCTTCTCTTGAGGGCCAGTAATACGGAGCCGATTATCCGCATCATGTCCGAAGCGAGCGAGCAGCAAGAGGCCGACCGCCTGTGCCGTGAAGCGGAAAGCGTGCTGCGTACACTTTGAACGGTCACCCGCACTTAGGCTTCGTCGTCCTCTCGTAACTTCGCCAGCACACTGTAGTCTTCAAGGGTCGAAGTATCGCCGAGCGTTTCCTTACCGCTGGCAATGTCGCGGAGGAGTCGCCGCATGATTTTACCGCTTCTCGTTTTTGGTAGTGCGCCGGTGAAGTGAATGTCATCGGGCTGCGCCAGCGCGCCGATTTCCTTCCGCACGTGTTGCTTGAGCGCAGTGCGCGTTTCCTCGCTCGGCTCTGCGTCGGCCAAAGTCACAAACACGGCGATCGCCTCGCCTTTGAGATCGTCCGGTCGGCCGACGGCAGCGGCCTCGGCAACGCCCGGATGGCTTACCAGCGCACTTTCGATTTCGATGGTACTCAATCGGTGCCCCGACACATTCAGCACATCGTCGATACGGCCCATGATCCAGTAGTAGCCATCAGCGTCACAGCGGGCATTATCACCACAGAGATACTTACCGGGAACGCTGTCCCAGTACTGTTCCTGATATCTTTCTGCATCGCCCCAAATGCCCCGCAACATGCCGGGCCACGGTCGGGTGATTACGAGCCAGCCACCCTGACCCGGTTCTACCGGGGTTCCCGTTTCGTCCACAATTTCGGGGACAATGCCGGGGAGGGGTTTGGTGCAACTACCCGGTTTGGTCGGGATCGCGCCGGGAAGCGGGCTCATCATGATACCTCCGGTTTCTGTTTGCCACCAGGTATCGACGATCGGACACCGCTCTCCGCCGATGACGCGGTGATACCACATCCAGGCTTCGGGGTTGATGCCCTCTCCCACGGTGCCGAGAAGCCGCAAACTCGAGAGATCGGCTCGCTTGACCCAGTCGTCACCCCATTTGATAAACGCGCGGATTGCGGTCGGGGCGGTGTAGAAGATGGTCACTTTGTAACGCTCGACCAATTCCCAGAACCTTCCTTCGTCAGGCCAGTTGGGTGCACCCTCGTACATCACTACCGTGGCACCGTTCGCCAGTGGCCCGTAGACGATGTAACTGTGTCCGGTGATCCAACCGCAATCGGCCGTACACCAGTAGACGTCATCTTCTTGAAGGTCAAAGACCCAGCGGGTCGTCATCTTCGTGTAGAGGTTGTAACCGGCCGTCGTATGCTTGATGCCCTTCGGTTTGCCCGTTGAGCCGCTGGTGTAGAGGATGAAGAGCGGATGTTCGCTGTCGAGTTCTTCCGCAGGAGCTTCCTCCGAGGCCTCGTCCATCAGTGCATCCCACCAGAAGTCTCTCCCCTCCACCATTTCGACGTCAGCACCGGTTCGTCGCAGCACAATGCAGGACTCCACGGTCGGAGATTTCTGCAGGGCTTCGTCGACCGTTGCCTTTAGCGGAAGTTCTTTTCCTCTTCGCCAACCGGCATCGGCGGTGATCTGCATTTTTGCACTGGCATCATTGTTTCGATCGGCGATCGCTTCGCTGGAGAACCCTCCAAAAATCACCGAGTGGACTGCTCCAACGCGGGCGCATGCCAGCATGGCGATGGCCAACTCCGGGACCATCGGCATGTAGATCGAGACCACATCGCCCGGTTGAATCCCGCGCTGGCGAAGCACGTTCGCAAACTTGCAGACTTCCCGGTGCAACTCGGCATAAGTGAGCGACCGCGTATCCCCGGGCTCTCCTTCCCAGAGGATGGCCGTTTTGTCGCGCTTGTCGGTATCGAGGTGTACGTCGAGGCAATTATGCGAAACGTTCGTCTTGCCGCCGGCAAACCACTTTGCGAGTGGTGGCTGCCAGTCGAGAATCTGCTCAAACGGCTCAAACCAATGCAACTCTTCTTTTGCGAGCGAGCCCCAGAAAGCTTCGATGTCTCCCTGTGCCTCGTTCCAGAGGTTCTCGTACTGCTTTAGCGAACCGATGTGTGCGCGCTCGGCAAAATCGGCCGGGGGCGAAAAGAGTCTATCTTCTTGCATCACGGTATTTATTTGACCGGCGGATTCACCTGACATGTTAGGCTCCTGCAAAAAATGAGTGTCAAAACCGGATTACAACAGGTTTAATTTTCATTGCCCGATAACAGCGTCTCAAGTTCGTTCGGGTCGGCGGGCGGTTCAGTGAGGATTCGCACCCCGTCTTCGGTCAATGCGAGCGTACGCTCAAAGTGTGCACTCGGTTTGCTGTCGGCGGTCGACATCGTCCAGTGGTCCGCTTCGGCGATGACGCGTTTGGTACCTAAGTTCACCATCGGTTCAACCGCAATCACAATCCCCGGTTCGAGAAGAAAATCGTCTTTCGCTCGTAGATTTTTGCTGCGGTAATTGGGTACCTGCGGTGCCTCGTGCATGTTTTTACCGATCCCATGACCGACAAAGTTTTCTACGGTGGTGAACCCGGCATCCCGCACGAAGGTTTCCATCTCTGCGGCAACTTCGCTCCACCGTTCCTTTTGCGGCATCAGGTCGATTGCGATCTGCAGCGTTTGTTTCGTGACCTCGAGAAGTTTCTCGACCTGTGGATCAATTTTACCGATCGGCAGCGTGAAGGCCGAGTCGCCGCACCAGTTGTGAATGCGACATCCGGTATCGATGCTGATCACATCACCCTCTTTAAGTACGTATTCTCCGGGGATGCCGTGCACGACTTGCTCGTTCACGGACGTGCAGGTGACGCCCGGAAAAGCGGGTTTGCCCGGCGTGCTGTTTGGGTAATTTAAGAAAAGAGGTTCCCCGCCAATCTTCTCATAGAATTGTTTCACGGCAGCATCAATCTGGCCGGTGGTGTTGCCGGCAACGGCTAGTTCTTTGGCGATCTGCAGGCCATGCCAGACTGCAAGTCCTGCGGGCCGCATCATCTTGATTTCACGCGGCGATTTCAGATTGAGTGCGGTAGACATGATCTGCTGCTCTTCTGGCGTTCAAAAAGAATTAGGAGGAAGGGATAAAAGTCAGTCGGAGGTTACCGCGTCGATGATACCTCGAATACGCTGGGAGACCTCTTCGCGGGTGGCATCGCCCTCGATCGAGTGCAGAACCCCTTGGTCGCGATAGAATTCCAGCAGAGGGACGGTTTCCGTTTCATAGACGGTGAAACGCTCGCGCATGACCTCCACCGTATCGTCGCTGCGTCCCCGCTGAAGTAGCCGTTGGGTGAGTACTTTCTCTCCGAGCTTGATTTCCAAGACCAGATCGAGGCTTGTTTTACTTTCGGCGAGCAGTTGGCCGAGCAGTTGAGCTTGTTGTACATTCCTCGGGAAACCGTCGAGTAAAAAGCCCGATTCGCAATCCGGTTTCTGGATTCTTTCACCCACCAGGTCGGTTACCAACTGATCCGGGACGAGTTGGCCCTGCGAGATTTTTTCGTCGGCCATTTTGCCGAGTGCGGTACCCTCGCCGACAGCTTCTCGCAGCATGTCTCCGGTCGAAAGGTGCGGGACGGAGAGAAAGTCGGCAAGCCACTCGGATTGTGTTCCTTTTCCCGCTCCAGGGGGTCCTACGAGTACTAAACGCATGGCACGATTTACATTACGATCTTTCGAGTAGGCCTTTATAATTTCGCATCACCAGATGACTATCGATTTTTTGTACCAAGTCAAAGGCGACACTCACCGCAATCAAGAGGCCCGTTCCACCATAAAAACTGGCTACCATGAAGGGAACCTCCATGGATGAGGCGATCACCGTCGGAATGATGGCCACGACGGCCAAAAATCCGGCGCCGACATAGGTGATACGAACCATGACTTTTTCCAGGTAATCGGCCGTTCTTTTTCCGGGGCGATATCCCGGAATGAAAGTGCCAAAATTCTTCAGATTTTCCGACATGTCCTTCGGGTTGAACGTGATCGCCGTCCAGAAGTAGCAGAAGAAGTAAATCATTGCCACATACAGCACGTTGTAGGTGAAGGAATCACCACGTTCAAACATTGCCTTGAGTTGCTCGAGAATGGTATTTCCCGGAAACCGCGATGCCAGTTGGCTGAAAAGAATCATCGGAATCATCAAGAGGCTGCTGGCAAAGATAATCGGCATGACGCCGGCCTGGTTCACTCGCAGCGGCAGGTATTGCCGGTTTCCACCATAAACTCTTCGCCCCCGCACGTGCTTTGCACTTTGCGTGGGGATTCTCCGTTGTCCCTGGGTGATATAGACGACCCCGAAAATGACTGCCACAAAAATGATCGCCATCACAATGAGGTGCTCGATCCCCAGTTTCCCGGAGGCGCCACCGAGTTGAAATTCGGCTTTGTTGATCAATTGGACCCCTGCACCGGGCATCCGCGCCAGGATGCCTGCCATGATCAACAGGCTGATTCCATTGCCGATTCCGAACTCATCGATCTGCTCGCCGAGCCACATCAAAAATACGGTACCCGCCGTCATCGTCAACACGGCGGCGATCTGCCACCCGAAGTTAAACAGGAAACCCGATTGCATCGACTCCCACACCGCTTCGTTGATCAGTCGCTGCGCAGGGTTTTTGATCTCTTCCGACGCGCTAATCAAGTACCGCAGGTAAAAGTAGCTTTGCAGCAGACAGAGCACCACGGTGGCGTAACGCGTGTATTCATTGATTTTCTTTTGTCCGCTCTCTCCCTCTTTTTTGAGTTCTTCCAGCGGTTTCCAGACGCTGCCGAGAAGCTGGAAGATAATCGAGGCGGAGATGTAGGGCATAATCCCCAGGCCGAAAATCGTCGCCTGATTCAATTGACTCGCGCTGAAGACGGAAACTGCCTGGAAGATTTCACCTAAACCCCCCTCTTGGTCGAATTTGGCCGTCATTGCCTGCTGATTGACCACCGGAAGTGGAATCTGCCAGCCCACACGGTAAATTGCCAGAAACAGCAGCGTGAGAAAGATCTTTTGCCGCAACTCTGGAATCGTAAAAACGATGCGGAGTTTCTCAAACATGCTTCGATCCGTCCTTGGTCGGTATCAACGTTTTCATCCTTCCTCGGGGACAGTCAGTCGATCCGGAGAGATAGCAACTCTCCAGTACCTCCGACTACTTGGAGCTTTGCGCGTGTCCCATTTTGTTCTTTACGACCGGTTTTTTTCCGGGCAGGACGGTAACGCTACCCCCTGCTTTTTGTATTTTTTCCTCAGCGGATTGGCTGAATCGATGTGCCGAGACCTCAAGCTTTTTCTTGAGCTCCCCGTTCCCGAGTACTTTGAGTATTTCAAAGTGCGGAGGGACCAGCTTTTTGGCCCGCACGGCTTCGGGGGTAACGGCTTCCCCGGCAGCAAACGCTTTTTCCAACTCCTCAACATTCACGACGGCGACAACCGGTGCCCAGCGATTGTTGAAGCCTCGCTTCGGTATCCGCCGGACCATTGGCATGGTGCCGCCCTGAAAGGATATCTGACGCGAATATCCCGCTCGGGACTTTTGGCCCTTGTGACCACGCCCTGCCGTCTTGCCGTGGCCCGATCCCGGGCCGCGACCAATCCGCCGTCGCCGTTTGAATTTATGAATGCCTCGATGGATGTCGTGTAGATTCATGTCAGCGAAACTCCTCGCAGTCGCTCAATTTCACTATGCGACCGCAGTTGCTCCAGTGCGTTAATCGTCGCTTTGACGAGGGTGACCGAATTGTTGGAGCCAAAACTTTTGGTGAGAATATCGTGGATGCCCGCTGCTTCACAGACGGCACGCACCGCCGCTCCTGCGATCACACCGGTTCCAGGTGAGGCGGGGACGAGTACCACGCGGGCCGCCCCAAACTCGCCGACCACTGTGTGCGGGATCGTGCCGTCCGCAAGTTGTATTTCCACTTGGTTTCGGGTCCCGGCCTTGACCGCTTTTTCTACCGAGGGGGGTACTTCGTTGGCCTTTCCATACCCCCAACCGACGCGGCCTTTCCCGTTACCGACGACCACCATCGCGGCAAAACTAAAGCGACGGCCACCCTTCACAACGGCTGCGCAACGCTTGATCTTCACCACCTTGTCAATCAATTCACCGGGTGATCTTTCTTCTTGTTTTACTTTGGCTGGCACGGTCGGATGACTCCCTGTCCACAAATAATTTGGATGTTTTTAATCTTTCTCAGCCCTGCGGCTTTCGCTCCAGAATCAGAATTGCAGGCCCGCTTCCCTCGCGGCATCGGCAAGGGCAGCAACGCGGCCATGAAATTTGCAATGTCCCCGATCCAACGCACACGCGTCAACGCCCGCCTTCTTCGCCCTTTCGGCGATCGTCTGGCCGACAATGGTCGCCGCGTCCTTATTTCCGCCATACGCAATCGCTTTGGTCAACTCTTTGTCCTTCGATCCGGCAGAGGCCACGGTCTTGCCGCTGACATCATCGATGAGCTGGGCATAGATGTGACGGTGGCTGCGAAAAATGCTCAATCGAGGTCGCGCCGCATTGCCGCGAATTCCCTTGCGCACGCGAAACCGCCGTCGCTGCCGTTGTTTGCGAATAGCTCGTTCGTGATTCATGATGATCCCACGCTTCTTGTTTTATCGTTCTTTGTTTTTTATCTGTCGCTGCCCGCACCCTGTGCTCTGCTTTACGCACCCACCGCCTTGCCTGCCTTGCGGCGGACATATTCGTCGACGTACCGAATCCCTTTGCCCTTGTAGGGTTCGGGCTTTCGCACGGCCCTCACTTCTGCGGCAAACTGGCCGACCATCTGTTTGTCGCTTCCTTTGATGACGATGTGCGTTTGGTCGGGGCAACTGACATCAAGCCCTTGCGGAATTTGTTTATGCACTTCATTCGCAAAGCCGACGCGGAGTTGAAGCGTTTGGCCCTGTATGCTCGCCAGGTAGCCGACCCCGACAATCTCCAGTTTTTTTTCGTACCCTTTGGTGACACCGATCACCATGTTCTGTACCAGCGCCCGCGTGAGCCCGTGGTAGGCCCGGATCTGTTTTTCATCGCCTTCCCGTTCGAAGATTACGCCCTTTTCCGAGTCCACCGAAACGCGGATTTCCGGCCGATGCGTGAAGCTCAGTTTGCCGAGGGGCCCCTCAACCGTCACGCGGCCCCCGTCGGTCGCCACCTGGACGCCGCTAGGAATGGTAACGGGTTGTTTTCCTACTCGTGACATGTCGTCGGGCTTTCTGTTGGTATGCTTTTCCGTTTTGCGGTTGACGTTGTTATCGCTTGCTGGCGTTATCGTTTGTTAGCAATCGCTGTGGGTTACCACACCTCGCAGAGCACCTCACCCCCGAGATTTTGCTGTCTCGCCTCGCGGTCCGAAATGACTCCACGGCTCGTACTCACGATCGATATGCCCAAGCCATTGAGGATGGGCCGCAGTTGTGTGGCTCCGTTGTAAACCCGTCGCCCCGGTTTGCTCACGCGCTTGATGTGCCGGATCACCCGTTCCCCATTCGGCCCATATTTCAGGTCGATGCGAATCACCGGAAAACGGTCCTCTTCCGACTCGTTCCAGTCCCAAATATACCCCTCACGTTTAAGCACCTCAGCCAAGCCACGCTTCACTTTCGATGCAGGGACGTCCACGTTGGGCCGCTCGATCCGCACCGCATTGCGAATGCGAGTTAACATGTCGGCGATAGGGTCAGTCATCATTTCGGCAGTTTCTCCGAGTTACCAGCTTGCTTTTTTGACACCAGGAATCACGCCTCGATCCGCCAAATTCCGAAAACAAATCCGGCAGATGCCAAATTTTCGATAGACCGCTCGAGGGCGTCCACACAATTTGCAGCGCCTCTCAGACCGCGACGAAAATTTCGGGGTTCTCAGTGCCTTCGCTACTTTTGATTTACTAGCCATGTGCTGTTCTGTGATTTGTGAATGGTTTGCGTTGTCTGTTGATCGGTTGCTAATCCTTGGCTGCCGCCTCATTTTGCTGTCGCAGTGGAAGGCCGAAGGCTTCCAAAAGCACTCGGGCCTCTTCGTTGTCGGGC
>CACOUL010000046.1 GCA_902630355.1 Planctomycetaceae bacterium | reverse complement strand
GCTGACTTCCCGGATTAAAGCCGTACCACCCGACCCAGAGAATTAGTACACCGAGGGCGGCAAAGGTGATGTTGTGCCCAGGCATCGCCACCGATTTGCCCTGGACGAAGCGGCCGATTCTCGGGCCAAGCACGATCGCACCGGCGAGTCCGGCAAAACCGCCCACCGCGTGTACGACGACCGATCCGGCAAAATCGTGGAAGCCCATCTCGGCGAGCCACCCGCCACCCCACTTCCACATACCGCTGATCGGATAGATCAGGCCCGTGAGGATCGCACTGTAGATCAGATAAGATTTGAACTGCATTCGCCCCGCTACCGCTCCGGAAACGATGGTTGCGGCAGTTGCAGCAAAGGCGACTTGGAAGAGGAAGTCGGCGCTCGGTGACCACGGAGTATCACTCGCTACCAAGCTGTCGTCGTCTTTGGCTTCGATCCCCATGCCAGCCACTCCGCTGCCCGCGAATCCAAACCACCCTCCTTTATAACCGTCGCCAGGATACATCAGACCATAGCCAATGAAAAAGAAAAGTAGCACACCGACCGATAGATCCATGACATTTTTAAAGAGGATATTGATCGTGTTTTTAGCCGCATTCATGCCCACTTCGAGCATGGCAAAACCGGCCTGCATGAAGAGCACAAGGACCGCGCACACAAACATCACAATCGTATTGAACGTGTATGCCGCTTCCTGTTCCGGGGTGGCTGCCGCTGCCTCTTCGGCTGCCGCGCAAGACGGACCGACAAGCAACAAACCGAGAAAAGTCATCAACATTGCCACAGAGGCAATCCTGGCAAACCGCCAGCCTCCAAAACGCCTAATCAAAAAATTCATGTCTTCGCCCTTATGCAGAAGGATATTCAGGTTGAGGCGGAACGACCCCATGCCGCTCGAAAGGGGCGGGTACACCGCAGACCAACCGGGTCGGGGGAGACCGGACGCAAATGGCATGCCAGAGTGCTAGCAGCGAACCGGAGAGTGGTCCGCAGGCAGCGAGAATTCGATAAAAACAGGAAAAGAGCACCGGCGAGAAAAAATTTTCGCCTACCGTAAGTGGCGACTGATGCTCTGCTGCCCTGTAAACGGGCAGTCATTGCCCACTGAGGCAGCGATTGTCAGAAGAGCCAGAGGGCATCGACGCCAAGGGTCCACAGGTCGGCTCTCCGGTAGCTTGTGCCGAGCGGATCAAACCGGTGACCCGGATTGGTGCCCATGCCATTGGCCCAGTCGTAGCGGATTTCCGGTCGCAGGCGGAAATTATTGTGCGGACGCCAATTGAGTCCCAGGGTCGCCTCCCAGTAGTTGGCCCGATTCAGGGCCGAAATCGATTGTCCCCGGGCGTTGACCTGATTCAAATCGGCCCGATCGACACGGACACCCTGGGGGTCGGCGAACCACTCAGCGCGGATTCCTACGGCCCAATGGTAATTGAAGTTGTAGAACAGGTAATTCACCACACTGTACCACTGAGCATTGTCGTTGCCGACGATTTGCGTGGTTCCGGTATTGAGCCCCAGATCGGTCTGGAAGACATAAGTCCAGTTGCTGCCGATCATCTGCTGCCAGACGAAGCTTTGATCGTAAATGTTGCCGTCGCTCATGGTGGTCGGTCCTCCACCGACTCCTCCGGAGTGAACCACCGCTCCCTTGCCCCAGAAGCCTGTGATTACAGTCCACATAATGTTCGTTCGTTCGTCAGCCGACTCGTACGCAATGCCCCCGAGGAAAGTGCTCGAACCGTTGGCGGCAAACTGGAAACCTTGATCCCAGCCGTTGGTCCAGCCACCGAGCAGCGTGATCCTTTCGGTGAGCGGGTACTCACAAAGTATGCCGGTGTGAGTAAAGGGTTCTCCGTAGGCCATGGTGTAATCGTGGGAGTAGAAAAAGTTGTAAGGAGAAGGTACCTGTTCGTATCCCAGAATCGTGAAGAAACGTCCCGCAATGATCGAAAAACGATCGATGGCCAATTGAACGTAGGCCTGCGGCACCGCCGCGCCATATTGGCCAGATCCCCATTGCCACGTGCTATCCCAACCGGGCCCGCCAAACGCTTCGGTATCCGGGCCGTCGCAACCGGCGATCAGATCGACGTGAAATCCCCAATCCCAACCGGCATCTTCCGTATCGGCCGCTTTTTCAAACCACAACCAACCCTGATTCAAATTGAGGTTCGGGTCGTTATTAAAGGGGAGTTGGGAGTTGCCGAGCATTGTGGTATTGCCCCAGTTGTTGATCGTCAACCCGCCGGAGAACCACCCGCCATAAGAGATCGGCGATCCGGCGTCGCGATCTTGTAGCGTCCATACGTCACCTCGACTCACATCTTCTGCGGTGGACCCGAGAAATTCCCAGTTCAGTGCCGGTAAGGGGATATTGGGCGTTGCGGCACGAAGCGTCAGAGAGTGAAGAACGATTGCGGCGAAGACGAAAGCCGACAGCCAGCCCCGCGCGATGCGAACAGGTGGAATGAAGCGGGCTGAGTCATACATGGTCGGGCTCACCATTTTTGCATCAGGCAAGTCGTTTATGTATATGATCGGCCCCCTGCAGGTCGAAGGTCGAGATTAAGTGCGGGGAGTCTGTAGCAGACACCACAAAAAAAGTACCGCCCGCACAGGTGTGCGGGCGGTACATACATCTCATTCAGGTTCGCCGTCAACGATTCCGGATTAGAACATCCAGATCGCGTCGAGGCCGAAGGTCCACAGATCGGCGTGATCATAGGCACCTGCATTCGGGTCGAATCGCTGACCACCATTGCCCATGCCATTGGCCCAGTCATAACGAACTTCCGGTCGAAGTCGGAAGTTGTTATTCGGCCTCCAGTTGGCACCTGCGGTGATCTCGAAGTAGTTCGCCCGATCCGCCAGTTCGTTGCCTGCGTTCAGACCGGCACGGTCGACGCGGGCACCATTGGGATCGGAGAACCATTCGGCACGAAGACCAGCAGCCCAGCAGCAGTTGAAGTTGTAGAACAGATAGTTGTTCACACCGTACCACTGCGTGTCGCCAGCAGTTCCTGGAGCCCCTTCAAACGTGTTGTAGGCATAGTCAGTTTGAAAGACGTAGGTCCAATTATCTTGGATCTGCTGTTGAACCACAAAGCTCTGGGCATAAATTTTACCTTCGCTCATCGTCGTCGGACCGGTGTCCTGGTTCGGGTGGATGTTCGCACCCTTGCCCCAGTCACCAGCATTGACGGTCCACGTTACGCTCGTCCGCTCGTCGGCACTGTTCCAGGAAACACCACCGAGGAAGGTGCTGGAATTGTTGGCACCGAATTGAAAGCCTTCATCCCAGCCGTTGGTCCAACCACCGTAGAAGGTGAGCTGATCCGAGTACGACCATTCGACGAGAACACCCGTATGGGTGAACGGCTCGCCGTACGCCATGGTGTAGGCGTGGGAGTAGAAGAAATTATAAGGAGCAGGAACGACTTCATAGCCCATGATGGTGTAGAAGTGACCGAAGATGGCGGTCAAATCGTCGTAGGCTAAGGTGAGATAGGCCTGCGGGATTGCCGCACCATATCCACCATTGCCCCACTGCCAGGTGCTATCCCAACCGGGGCCACCGAAGGCCTGCGTGTCGGGGCCATCGATACCGGCCATCACGTCAACGTGATAACCCCAGGCATAGCCATAGCCACCGTTGTCCGCTTCGCGCTCAAACCAGAGCCAGGCTTGGTTGAGGTTCACGTGCGGATCGTTATTAAACGGAAGCTGGGCATTGCCGAGCATCGTGGTGTTACCCCAGTTGTTCACCGTGAAACCACCGGACAACCAACCACCGTAGTTGAGCCCCCAGCAATTCTCACAGCACTGCAACGTCCACATGGGGCCACAGTCCAATTCTTCATTGCATCCGCAGTCGACACCCCAGTTGAGGCCCGGCATCGGAGCGTAGCGACCTTCGTCGCCAGAGTAATCGTTGTCCATCACGTCAACCGGAGGTCCCGAGGGTCCGAGAGGGCCTTCGTCTTCACGCGGTTGAGCGACAGCATCAGCAGCGTAGTAGCTATCGTAGTTGAACGAGGTCTGATCGACCGGGGTCGGCACCTGCACTTGTGCAAATGCGCTGCCTGAACTAATCGCTCCTGCGATCGCAAAGGCAAATGAAATCTTGAGAAGTCTCATGGCGGGTACTCCATTCCCTGAATGAGGAATTAATTTTTTCTCGCGTGATTTGCGACAGCGTGCCAGCATCCAACCGGCACGTGGGCGGGGTGCAGAGAGCGCTCCGCCCTATCTGGCCCACTCGATCTAGTTAGACCAAGGGCCAACACAGGCTCAAAGAACCCTTTGCCAATCTTGCTATCGACCTCTCATCAGGTGGAGTTCAGACTAATGAAGCGATATTTGCGAGCAAACCGAAGATGCGGAATGAACGGTGTCAAACCCTAACGGTTGCGAAAGAACTATTGACGGTTTTTCTCATTTTGACGTTCTGACCCGGTCGAGTTCGTCGGGATACCGGATTTCGCCCGGTCGTTTGTCATGTTTCTTTTTCAACGCTGATACTAGTGCTGGCAATCATTCGCGGGCAGGTAGGTAGACTGAGGGAACTTTGAGGCCACGCGATCCGCCGTCGTTTGATCCGGTTGCAATCCCTGAAACAAGAAGAAAGAGCCCGGTGGACGAACCACCGGGCTCTTCTTTTACGCCCCCAACCCCCTGGAATACGCGTTAGTTCACACCTCGTCGGTCGACGAAGAAGGTGCCGTTGTTGGCGACCGGGAAGAGTGGTCGATAGGGAGAGCGGCTTGCGATTCGAGCGCGGCAGTGGGGATACCACGACATGTTCAGGCTTACGCCGTACGAATCGTTAAGGGACTTTCTTGTGACGCCGAATACCCGTCCGTCTGTTCCGGAAAACAGATAGCCAAAGTTGCCATTCACGGCAACGCTGTGGGAAAGCGGTGCCCAGAAGTTGCCACCGATAATTCCGTCGCGGTTGTCACCACCACCGCCATAAATCCTCGCTTCTCCACCGTTGGGGAAAGCCCACTGTAGGAAGAGAGTGTATTGATCTGATGCTTCGTAGGTGGAAAGCGTATTATTTCCGGATCGCTCCTCGATGACATTTTCTTCTTGGTCCGTGTGGAGCACGATCCAGGTACCAAAGTCGAGTCGACACCAGAAGCGACGACTGACTTCAAATCGAATTTGTGAAAGATCGGTCTTGTAGTAAAAGTGGTCTTCCATAAAGTCGATCGCGAGCCCACCTTGCCAAGGTTGGTACTCGGTTGCGCGATGGAAGAGTCCGAGGGTAAGAAATTCTTGATGGCGAATATCGGATCGCCAAGTCGCTGCATCGTTCGCTCGACCGGATGAAAGTACACGCATACCGTGCAGATCGGCCTGAATGAATCTCGCACCGATTTGCCAACCGACCCAACCGCCGAGCCAACTTCCCGAGAGATTTACCTGTTCGTTGAAACCAAAGTTACTGTTTACTCCCTGATCTGAAGGTCCCGCAAACGATTCGGCACCGACCGAGAAGTCGACAAATTCCAGTGTGGGCCGAAGGAAGGGAAAGCAAGGGAATCCGCAGTTCGGCAGCGGGTATCCCCAGTCGGGATCGCACTGGCAAGGCGTTCCGCCACAATCTGAGCAGCACTCCTGAGAGAAGGCACCCACGTCCATTGGATCGGTTCCATCGGGAATAAGGATTTCACCGGGACCGAGATCCTCGGGCAAAATTTCCTCGGTACCGACCGGTTCGGGAGTAATAGCTTCGGCGGTGATCGGCTCGGGAGTGAGGACCGATGCATCTGTTCGCTGTGCAAGTCTCAGACCGGCACCGCTTCCTGCATAGAGCGAATCGGGATGCCAAGGCTGGACGACTGCACCGGGAGCAGGGTAATTCTGTTCCGGATAAACCCGAGGACCATAGCTGGCCTGGACTGCTTGCTGCCCACTGTTGTTATTCGAAGATGCACTTCGGTAGTTCGCGACAGGGATCGGCTGAAGGGACGATGCCTCCTCATTCGCCTCCCCAAGTGCAACGACCGCCGGTCCCGCATCCTGGGGTGGGATTGTGGCTGCATCACCTAACTGTTTGTTCACAGACCCCGCAAACTTTCGAGGCTGAACCGTTTGACCCGCCGCAGGATGAGGCTGCCATACCAGATCACGGGCGTTCAGAGTGACCGCAGAAAACTGCGATATCAGTGCGACCGCGAGAATGCAAAGAAGAGTATGGGGGCGTGAAATCAAGTTACCGTTCATAGCTCATGCCTTGTGGGGGGATGTCACTTTGAGACAAAGGGCTTAGTTGTGTCTGTTGCCGGCCCCCCGACCAAGACAGCATTCCGCGTCGTTCTGTCTTAAGACGACAGCCATAGATATCGGAACGCCAGCGCAGAAACTTCCGTTAAAATCGTTAAAATCAAAAAATCTTTCGCGCTTTCCCTATTTTGACTCGGTGCATCACTTGGAGTCCGGTCGAGAGACCGGCAGATGACAGCAGCCGATGCAGCGATATCACGCTCGATGTTTGTACTTCTTGCGGCGAGCGGCAGTCGATGGGCCTGGCGATGCCTTCAGGCCTTCACGAGGGATTCTTACCCCGTCGACTGTGTAAGTCATTCGATCGGTGGAGGATCGCTCACATCGGCAAATAGAGCATCAACATAGTCATCCGCCGAGAACTGTGCGAGATCATCGAACTGTTCGCCGACGCCCACAAATTTAACCGGGACACCCACCTGTTCCCGAATGGCGACCACCACCCCGCCTTTGGCCGATCCATCAAGCTTTGCTAGCACGATACCCGTACAGGCAATTGCATCACTGAAGTGGGTCGTTTGACTGATGCCGTTCTGCCCGGTGGTTGCATCGATCACGAGCAGTGCTTCATGGGGCGCTTCAGGAATCTGTTTTGCAATGCTGCGCCGGATTTTCTCCAACTCTTGCATCAGATTCTTTTGCGTTTGTAACCGCCCCGCGGTATCGACGATGCATACGTCAATCCCTTCCCGGAGGGCGACCTCCACTGCGCGATACGCCACGCTTGCAGGATCGCTGCCCGCCTCACCCTGGATAAATTGGGCACCGATGCGGTCTGCCCAAATCGACAACTGTTCTACTGCAGCGGCGCGGAAGGTATCGCCTGCTCCCAGGAGAACCGATTTGCCATCATCGATCAGTCGTTTGGCCAGTTTCGCAATCGACGTGGTTTTTCCAGCACCATTCACGCCCGCGACGAGGATGACGGTAGGGCCGGTCTCCGCAAAGCGAATGGGGGATTCCGGCTGAGACAGCATCTCCTTGAGTTGCGTTTTGACTGTGCCGAGAACCTCTTCCCAGCGGACGACGCGTCCCCGGTAATCAGAGCCGATTTTAGTGATGATTGCCTGCGCGGGCTTGAACCCCATGTCGGTGGTTACCAACGCTTCGAGTAATTCATCAAGCAGTTTTTCATCCACCAATCGGCCTTCCGCCTTGAAGAGATCGCGCACATCGGTTTTCAGTAGGCGAGTGGTCTTCTGAAGCCCTTGTCTGAATTGATCAAAAAGTCCCACGTAGTGTTCCTCTGATGCAGCGGTGCATGTGATGTCAGCCGGAGAGATCCGTATCGCTTTGAACTTCTGGGTCGGCTATTTCGCAAGCAGCATCCTGCACCGAATTGGGCTCTCCACTGACTTGTTTGCCACTTTCAGATCGGTGTGCATTTTCCTGCCAAACTCGATCGAGTATGCCATTGATGAATTGAGAGGACTGTGCGGTGCCGAATCGCTTTGCTAATTCGATGCCCTCGTCGATTGCGATTTGATAGGGAGTACGTAGATACAGCATTTCAAAGGCCGCCAGTCGCAGAATATTGCGATCGGCGGTTGCCATGCGGGAAAGGCTCCAATGCTCAGCGAGCGGCTCGAGAATACCGTCTAAATCGTTACGATGTTCGCGAACACCCTGGACCAAATCGCGAGAAAAGCAGATCAGGTCATCGGCCTGCAATCGCTGATTGAGAAACGGTTCCGCATCGGCGGGCGGGTCACACGGATTGAGGTCGTCCTGAAAAAGGATCTGTAAGGCGACTGCTCGTGATCGGCTGCGACGTGACATAGGAGGGTAGGGCGGGTGCGGCGTTTGAACGGTCGATGATCGCGGGAGGAAAAAAACCGGACTGGCTTTAACGCGTCATGCCTCCCTCAGTTGCTGCATTTTATCGAGTAGGCTAATCATCTCCAACGCGGCTTCTGCACACTCACTTCCTTTATTCCCCACGTTGCCGCCCGATCGCTGAATGGCCTGCTCGAGCGTATCGCAGGTCAGCAACCCGAACAAGACCGGCAGCGAACTGGAAAGTGCGACCTCGGTGATACCAAGACTAACCGCCCGATTGATGTGCTGATCGTGGGTCGTCTCGCCACGAATGACCGCGCCGAGACAAAGGATTGCGGCATAGTGGCCACTCTCTGCCATTTGTTGCGCGGCCAAGGGTATTTCAAAACCTCCCGGAACCCACACCACATCGATATTCTCGTCGGCGACGCCCGCCCGGGCGAGCGTATCGGTGGCTCCGCGCAATAATTTACCCGTGACCGAATCGTTATAGCGGGAAACGACGATGCCGATGGCACCCTCCGGAGCGGTCGATTCTCCTCGTATTTCTTGTGGCATATCGCGAGAACTTTTTCTGTGGTGAGTCGCAAGTCAACGACTGATCACGGTTTCATATTCATTAAAAATTCAGCGTTCGTCTGGGTTTTTTGCAATCGAGAGCGAAGTAGATCCATCGCATCTGGGCCGTTCATCTCATGCAGAACCCGACGTAGCATGCAAACCCGTCGATGTTCTTCCGGGTCCATCAACATTTCCTCTCGACGAGTTCCACTGCGATTGATGTCAATGGCAGGCCAGATCCGTCGATCGACCAATTCGCGATCCAAAACGATCTCTAAATTTCCGGTCCCCTTGAACTCTTCGAAGATGACTTCGTCCATTTTACTTCCGGTATCGACAAGTGCGGTTGCCAGGATTGTGAGGGAACCTCCCTCCTCGACTTTCCGAGCCGAACCGAAGAAGCGTTTTGGCTTTTGCATTGCGTTGGCATCGATTCCTCCGGAGAGGATTTTTCCGGAACTGGGACACTCGCCGTTCCACGCGCGGGCGAGACGGGTGATCGAATCGAGAAAGATTATGACATCGTGCCCGAACTCAATCATCCTTTTCGCCTTTTCCAGGACCATCTCCGAAACGTGTACGTGACGCGCGGCGGCCTCATCGAAGGTGGAACTGATCACTTCACAGTTACCACCGCCGACCTGACGTTCCATGTCGGTCACTTCCTCCGGTCGTTCGTCGATGAGCAGCATGATCACATAGGCCTCGGGATAATTGGCCAAAACGGCTTTTGCCATCTGCTGCAGAAGGATTGTTTTTCCCGCCCGCGGGGGGCTGACGATCAGGCCCCGCTGTCCGAAGCCAACCGGTGCGATGAGGTCGCATATCCGCGTCGAAATTTCTTCCGGATCGGTTTCAAATACAATTCGCGTTTCGGGATGCAAAGGAGTGAGTTCTTCAAAATCGACTTTGTCGGCCAGGAGATTCGGGTCCTGGTAGTTGATGGCCTCCACTCGAAGGAGCGCAAAATACCTTTCGTTTTCTTTCGGGGGTCGAATCTGACCGGAGACCGTCGTTCCGGTACGAAGGCCAAATCGGCGAATTTGACTCGGTGAGACGTAAATGTCGTCAGGGCAGGACAAGTAGTGGTAATCGGGGCTCCGGAGAAAGCCAAATCCATCGGGAAGAATTTCGAGAGTTCCTTCTCCATACATCAATCCATTGAGCTTCACCTGTTCTTTCAGAATTCGGAAGATAAGATCTTGTTTCTTGAGTCCCCCGGCGTCCTCGATCTTCTGTCGATTCGCCAGTTCGATAAGTTCTCCCATGCTCATTCGCTGTAACTCACCGACATGGACATCGGCTTGACGAGGAGCTTCGGCGGTGTCGGCGGTGGCAGCGCCCTGTTGCTCGAGCTCAACGGCAATTTCCTCGGCGAGCGAAACCGGTTCTTCCTCGAGATCAGAATTATTTTTTTGGTCGAGCCCCTCTTCGGACGATCGATTTTCGACCGATGCCTTGCTCCTGCTCGACGGCGTCATCCGCTTTTTATTTGACGCACTGTGTGTATTACCCATCAGTACCCGCTCCGAGTTGGTGTTGTGCGCCGCGCTCAGTTGAGGAGCACGACCGACATGGGTCCGAATAGACTCCAACAGGAAAAGGATTTAAACCTGCCGATTGCTGTGGGCAGCAACCCCCGAAAAGGACAAGGCACGTGACGTTTCGCTTTGGTGAGGGACTGTCAGATGAGACAAGGTGAAACCCCAGCACCACCCCTAGTTTCCCATTTCCTTCCCTTGAAGGGAATCCCATACGCGACAAATTTCTTCTTCCAATTCGTCGGTTGATCCATCGTTATGGATCGTGTAGCTGGTCG
>CACOUL010000045.1 GCA_902630355.1 Planctomycetaceae bacterium | reverse complement strand
CGTTCCCAGTTCGGCGTACACCGTTCCCAGTTCGAGTCCGATATATCCGCCCCCCACCACAAGCAACTTTTCCGGCACATCCTCAAGCTCAAGCGCCCCGGTCGAATCGACAACTCGGGGGTTATCGATTTTGAACACCGACGGCATTGCGGGTGAGGAGCCGGTCGCCAAGATAAGATGATCGAAGGAAAGCGAGTCTCCCTCTTCGTAAGTAGAAGGGTCACCACCGCTCAATCGCAGCGAATCCGAATTTACAAAAGTTCCGTCAGCCTGAATGACACGGACTTTCCTCTTTTTCGCCAACTGCGCTAAACCGCCTGTAAGGGTCTGGATAACCTTTTCTTTCCGGGCCCTCATTTTTTCAACATCAATTTTTGGAGTGCCCAACTCGACACCCCAGTCCGTCATTTCGCGACTTTCTCCAATGACTTTCGCCACATGCAGCAGGGCTTTGGAGGGTATGCAGCCGCGGAGAAGACACACGCCACCTAGTTTTCCTTCTCGATCAACGATGGTCACATCAAAACCAAGGTCTGCCGCCATGAAAGCGGCGGCATAACCACCGGGACCACCTCCGAGTACTACCAGTTGTGCATGCATCAAAATGTTCCTTGCTTTTCTATTCCCATAGCTTGAACCTCGAAGTCGACTATTCTTTCCTGAGTCTTTGTTCTATGCAACCGGCAGAGACCATTTTAGGTTTCGGCACCCGCATTCGATCCAGCGGCATCTGTATCTGGTTGGCTTACCTGCCCGCATTGGGGGCATGCGGGCAAAAGGCTCGGCCGAATCTTACTGCAACTCGCGCAGTTTTCATATAACTGGGTGGTGCAGACCGGGCAGGTATACGGGGTTTCTTCTGCCGATGTATCTCCGGCTGGGATGAGCATTTTTTTGATGCTTCGGCGATTCCAGAAACGATAGGCCAAGGGCCCACGGCGAATGGGATAGGTGCATATGGGGCAAAGGAAGAATTCATAAGCTTCACGGTACTGCCGCAGTAACCAGTCAATTTTCGGAAATGCAATCATCCGCAGTAGATAAACCAGCACCCTAATCACGACTGCCAGGGCAGCAATAACTAATATGTAGTGAAAGTAGGGACTCGGGAAATGTTGGTGCATTACCCACGAGACTTTCCAGGCGACTGCGATACCGAACGCATAGATCAGCTGCGCGTAGATGCCTCCGCGATATTTGAGGAACAGCCATACCGCCACGAAAAGAAGTGGCAGTAAAAAAGCAAGTTTCATCACGGCGGTCTTAAACGCGTGTTGAGCATAGAGAGTTTGCATTCGCTTGCGAACAGGCTCTTCTTGCTTCCTGATTTTTGATTCTAGCGATCTCTTTTTGTTTTCAAGTTGGCCTAATTTGTCTTTCAGTTGGCCAATAGTTTGATTGAGCGCCTGATACTGTTTTTGGTTTGCGAGGAAGCTTCGTTGGCTTTCCGCCATTGCCTCCTGTTCTTCTGTCGATGGCGTCACGTTTTTTTGCAAGCTCAATCGCTGGAATTCAAGTAATTGATTCATAGTCTTCTGCGAATTGGACGTACTGTCACGGAGGAGTTGCTGCCGCGAACTTTGCGACTTAATTTTGCGTTCGACCTTTGCAATCTCGTCTGCCACAGATTCTTGTTCCTCGACGAGAGCAGGATCAAGTAACTGGCTTCTAATTGTTTCGTAATCCGGTCCAGGCAAATTTCCGATATCGTCAACGACGAAACCGAGTAGCCAGATGCACAAAATCGTCATGACAACCGTGAGGATGCCGATCAGCAAACGGTGTGACCACGGACCCTTATTTTTTTTTGCCATACCACTTTTCCCCGAAAAAGGATTACGCGAAATGCTGATTCAGAGTACCACCTTTTGCGAAATCGATATAGAGCGGCAAACCGGTTGTCCCTGATATAGAGCCCGCGTTTGTGCTATTCTCAATACTTGAACTGATGATGTTTCTGTTGCGGTTTTTGCGCGTCATGTGCGCGTCATGTATTTGAGGCCTTCAAAGTTCAGTGCGTGATGTTTTCTTAGTTTGAACGAGATTATTTCACCACGTTTTATTGTCAGAGTGAGACCCGGGCCGGGACGGTGAAAAAATGATTCCTTACATTGATCCAAGTAAACGCGCTTCAGCATCGACGAAAAAGAAGCGTGTCTGGCTGGTTGCCAACGGAGATTTACGGCTTTCGGCAAATCAGAATTGTTGGGCCGCCCAAGAGCAGATGGAACATGAGCTTGCCGAAAGCGTGAACGCGGCAGGTTATGAACTGGTGCGTGCGCATCCGTACAAGAAAAAAGAACGGCACGGTTTCATCGATTCGCAGAAGGAAGGGATGCAGGTTTTTTCAAAAATTGATCCCGATGTCAAATTGATTGTTGCGGAGGCCGTTTGGCAATATTCCCATCATTTGATGCACGGATTGATCTCTCATCGTGGTCCGATTCTGACAGTGGCCAATTGGTCGGGAACCTGGCCCGGTTTGGTCGGCATGCTGAATCTAAATGGTTCTTTAACCAAGGCGGGTGTTTCCTATTCGACACTTTGGGCAGAAGACTTTGCAGATAAAAAATTCTGCACGATGCTGAAAAAGTGGCTCAAGACGGGCGACTATCAACACCGCACCTCCCATGTGCGATCGCTTCGGCGGGTGAAGGTGCCCGCGACAGCGCGTCGTGTGGGAGAGCAATTAGCGCACCAATTGCAACGCGACAAAGCAATTATGGGTGTGTTTGACGAGGGTTGCATGGGAATGTTCAATGCGATCATTCCTGACCATCTGCTCAACAAAACGGGTGTTTATAAAGAGCGGCTTAGCCAATCGGCGCTTTACTACGAGTCGACGCAGGTGCCCCAGGCCGAGGCAATGGCGGTACGACGATGGATGGACCGCAAGGGAATACAATTCTGCACCGGTCCCCGCCACAAAGATCACCTCACGGATAAACAGATACTGGACCAGTGTAGGATGTATATCGCCGCAGTGCGGATTGCTGATGACTTCGGCTGCCACACCATTGGTATCCAGTATCAGCAGGGACTCAAGGATTTGATGCCAGCGAGCGATTTAGTCGAGGGCACTCTCAATAATCGCGATCGGCCGCCGGTCAAGAGTCGCGACGGCAAACGCGTACTTTATTCCGGGGAACCCTTGCCGCACTTTAACGAAGTCGACGAGTGCGCCGGACTCGACGCACTAATGACCTACCGGGTGCATTCTGCGTTGAAGCAACCGGTGGAAAATACGCTGCACGACTTGCGTTGGGCCGATTGGGATCAAAGCGGTACGGTAGAAGATTATGTCTGGGTATTCGAGATCAGTGGAAGCGTGCCACCGGCACATTTAATCGGCGGATGGAAGGGAGCTCGCAGCGAAAGGCAGCCCGCTATGTTCTTTCCCAGCGGCGGCGGCACGATTAAGGGAATATCGAAGCCGGGCGAAATTGTCTGGTCCCGGGTGTTCGTTGAAGATGACCAACTCAAGATGGATCTCGGGCGTGCGAAAGTTGTCAAACTTCCGCTGGAAGAAACCGAGCGAAGATGGCAAGCCACCACGTCGCAATGGCCGATCATGCATGCGGTCACTTATGGAGTGACGCGAGACCAGATGATGGCGCGGCACAAAAGCAATCACATCCAAGTCGCCTATGGACGGACGGCAGCCGATGCGGATCGAGCTATGTTTGCAAAGGCGTCCATGGCTTCTGCTCTGGGTCTTGAGGTCGCTTTGTGCGGGACCCGCAAAAGCGGACAGCCTTGGTGAGGTCGCTTTTCCGTGATGTGAGTGAGCCCCAGAATGGAAACACATCATTTTACATGGGTGACGGCCCTGGTGCTGGTCGTCGATCTCGTCATCCGGGGCGGTCTTTCGATTCGTGTCATCATGCGTCGCCGGCCGGTCGGGGTGACCATGGCCTGGCTGTCAGTGGTGCTCGTTTTTCCCTTCATCGGTGCTGTTCTCTATCTGCTCTTCGGGGAGTTGCGGCTCGGTAACCGCCGGGCGGAGTGGGCAGCAAAGATCCACGGCCCCTTCATCGATTGGATAAAAGACCAACATCGGCACTACCACGTCGATTGGTCGGATTTAGGATACGCAAGCGAATCTCTTTCCCGGCTTGCGGAGACCGCGATGCAAATACCGGCAGTTCCCGGAAATGATTTTCAGCTGATCGACCAATGGAATGCCGTGTTTGACTCGCTTATTAAAGATATCGATTCGGCAGAGCGAACCGTACACATGGTTTTCTATATTTGGAGCAACGGGGGCCGCGCCGACGAGGTAGTCGAATCGCTTTTGCGCGCAAAAAAACGCGGTGTGACTTGCCGAGTACTGGTCGATGCGGTGGGAAGCAAAAAATTTCTCAAGAGCGGGCATGCGGAAAAACTCCGTGACGCTGGGGTGATGCTCCAAGCATCATTGCCAGCGGGCTTATTGCGAATGCTGTTCGTACGCTTCGATCTGAGAATGCACCGCAAGATTGTTGTAATTGATGGCGAGATTGCATACACCGGCAGTCTCAATATGATCGATCCGCGATATTTTAAGCAGGATGCCGGAGTGGGGCAGTGGGTCGATGCGATGGTTCGCGTGCGTGGGCCGGTCGTGGAGGGAATGGGGATCGCATTTCTGGAAGATTGGGAACTCGATTCGGCCGAGGGCGTTGCTGCACTTCAAGAGACCGGCGATGTGCACCACGTCGATCCGCGCGGCGACTGGGTTGCCCAGGTGATTCCTTCCGGCCCGGCGATTCGTAGTAACACGATTCAAGACATTCTGCTGATGGCGATTTATGTTGCTCGTAAGGAATTGATTTTAACCACCCCTTATTTCGTGCCCGATGAATTGTTGCTCACGGCTCTCATTTCAGCAGCGCGGCGTGGCGTGGAGGTCACACTGATCGTTCCCGCTCGGGTCGATTCGCTTCTGGTGCGTTTTGCCAGCCAGGCGTTCAAAGGAGATTTGACCGCTGCCGGCATCCGCGTGATGGAATTCCACGAGGGCCTTTTGCATACAAAGTCGATCACGGTCGACGGCAAACTCAGTCTTTTTGGATCACTCAATCTCGACCCGCGAAGTCTCCATCTCAATTTTGAAATCACGCTCGCTGTTTACAACCAGCAGTTCACCGAAAAATTGCGATCACTACAGCATTCGTATCTGCAGTCTTCCCAGGTTATGAATCGCAAAAGCTGGGAAACGAGATCGAAAGTGATCCGCTTTACGGAAAATGCGGCAAGACTGCTGGGGCCGCTGCTTTGAACGATGATCGTCGTCTGGATGTCTATTCGACGATTGCTACTCGCAGGTCCATGACGTTCGTCTGCGTGGGACCGGTCTGCAGCAACCCGTCGAGCGGATCAAAGAAATGATAGGCATCGTGTTCTGAAAGAAAATGATGCGGGTCCAATTGTTGAGCCTGGGCGCGTTGGATCAGGCTGGCGTCTGCCACAGCCCCGGCCGCATCGGTCGGACCATCCTCCCCATCGGTCCCTCCGGAGAGAATCGTGATTCCAGTCATGCCACTTGAAAATAACTCGGTTACCGCCGCCAGCACGAATTGTTGATTGCGGCCTCCCTTGCCCGCTTGTGGACCCAGGTCGACGACCGGTTCACCCCCGCTGATAATACATAAGCGTTTATTCCGTTCTTCATCCGCGTCGCGCAGCTGCTGGCAACGCAAGGCAAAACGTTGCCCTTCCTCGGAGGCCTCTCCCTGGTTGTCGCTACCCCAGCACAGCACCTCGTAACCGAGTTGCGTTGCCTTATCGGCCGCTGCAGATACGGCGACGGCGTTGTTGCCGATGATCCGATTCGTCAGCTGAGTGGGGAGGGATCGCTGAGGAGGTGTCTTCGTTGCCTGCTGCTGGAGGAAATCGATTACCTGCTCGGGGACCTCCTCGGCAGGCATCCGCTTGAGAATCTCGACCGCCTCAAGAGCGGTCGATTCCGTTTCGACGGTTGGCCCGGAAGCGATGATTGAGATGGGGTCGCCGACCACGTCGGAAACGATCAGTCCCCAGAGCGTATCGGCAGAACAATGGCGTGCCAAGCCGCCACCCTTGATGCGGGAGAGCCACGTGCGGACGGTATTGAGTTCGTGAATCGTCGCACCCCGATGCATGAGCAGTCGGGTGACCTGCAAAAGATGATCGAGTGTGATCGGCGGTTGGGGCGCGGGGAGTAACGCACTGCCGCCACCCGAAAGAAGCACAATGCAAAGGTCATCTGCTTGTAATTGGCTTACGCGTCGGAGAATCTCATCGCTACCTGCGATGCCCGCGGCAGTCGGTTCGTTGACCCCTGCCGGTCGCGCGGGATGCAAATGAATTTTCTTGGTAGACCTCATGCAGTCGTCCGGCACATTGACCCAGCCCGAAAGTTTTTCTTCCACGATCTCAGGCCCGAGTATCGCTTCCACGGCGAGGGCCATCTCGGCGCCCCCTTTGCCTCCCCCCACCACGACGATTTGTTTGATGCGCTTTACATCGATTGCCGCGCGGTCAAAGGAGAGTTGGTGATTTTCAAAGGGGAGCGCACTGCGAACCAGTCGGTCGGCTCGGACCGCATCAACACCCGCTTGCCAGATTTGAGTGGCGTGCGATGTTTCAATCGCAGTGTGATTCAAAGGACGGCCTTTCTTCAGGAGAGCCAAGCGATCTCGTAGGCTGCTAACTGGTAATGGGAACCGGTGGTCCGTTTTCCGGATAGCAGATCACGAAGTTCGGTAGTCCCTGAACTCAGTGGCACCAAGACTTCATCTTCGCTGAAGTTGGCCAGGACAAAAATCTGCTCACTTTTATCCGGACTCGTCCGTTCAAATCCGAGGATGCGCGGATCATGCAAAGGAAGGATGCGTTGCCCTCCGTCGGGATGGAAAGCTTTTTGCTGACGTCTGATTGCAAGCAAGCGACGATATTGATCGAACACGATTCGTTGCTTCGATTCTGCGGCTGCAAGCCGCTGGCGGATCTCATCAGAAGAAAATTTCTGACGGTTGATCGATCGAGCATGACCCGTCTGTTCCATCCCCTCACGATCGTTTTCTGTGCCGATTAAGCTGTGAAAATAAACTCCCGGTATACCGCGCAGGGCGAGCATGAACGCTTGAGATGCGAGGAATTTTCGGATGTGCAAGGTGGGGTCGACATCGTGCATCGCCGAAAAATAGGTGATATTCAACTCATAGGGGCTCCGGCTCCCGTCCGGTTTTTTACGCCAACTCACGCACCCGCCCAGTTCGATGACTTTTTGCGCCATCGCATCGATTCCTTCGGAAGATACAATTCCTTCGAGCGGTCGAACTCCGATACCGTCATGAGATGCAGTGAAGTTGAAAAACGTCATTCCCGCTTCGGGGTACTCCAATTCATCGAGCCAGCGTTGCAGGAGTGATGCGTCACTCCGGAAATAGGCATCGAGCAACAGTGGCGCAAGACTGAATTGATAAACCGCGCGTGCCTCATCACCCGCCCCGAAGTAGCTGATGTTTTCTTGGTGTGGTACGTTTGTTTCGGTCAGTAAAATGGTTCCGGGAGCCACAGCGTCGACGACATCGCGCATTAACTTGATGATTTCATGCGTTTGGGGGAGGTGCATGCAGGAAGTGCCGATTTGTTTCCAGAGAAAGCCAATGGCATCAAGACGAATAATTTTTGCTCCCTGCGAGACGTAAAAGAGCAGGATGTCGAGCATTTCCAAGAGGAGTTCCCCCGAGGAAAAATTGAGGTCCATCTGATCAGCGCTGAATGTGCTCCAGACGTAGCGTTGGCCACGATTGGTCTGCACAGGTGTCAAAAGCGGACTGGTGCGTGGTCTGGTGACGCGCGAAAGATCGGTTTGGGGATCGACCTCGATAAAAAAGTCGGTATAGGGTTTTTCTCCGTTAAGAAAACCAGCGAACCAACTGCTTTCTTTCGAACAATGGTTGATTACAAAATCGACGGCGATTGAGAATTTTGTTCGTAGATGGGCCACGTCGTTCCAGTCGCCCAAATCTTCGCGGATCATCCGATAGTCGATGACCGAAAACCCGTCATCTGAAGAGTAGGGAAAGATAGGTAGAAGATGGATCGTGTCGAGTGCACGATCGAGTTGGTATTCAATCAAAAAGTTCCGCAACGTTCGAAGTGCCGGTGTCGTTGCGTCTTGAACCTGATCACCATAAGTGATCAATACCACCGTCGATTCATCCCACAATTGATTCTCGGAGTGGGCTGCAGAATGTTCGGGTATCTTCGCACGATGCTTCTCGAGGAGTTGCTCGATCTTCGTCAAAAGGTCGGCAGCGCGCTGGCCATAAAGGAAATCGAGTCTCTTTAATATTGCCGCCCCAGTCTCTTTGGAAACAGACGTCATGCCATATCCTTCTCGGATAGGATCAACGCATTTGTTGACTATCCGATACTTCGCTGCAACGGATTTGCCAGCGATTGAAGCGAATCGAGTAAGCGATCGAATTCTTCAAAGTCAAGGGTTTGGGCACCATCACTCAGTGCGGTCGATGGGTCGGGGTGTACTTCCACCATCAAGCCATCCGCTCCTGCAGCAAGTCCGGCAAGCGACATGGCTGGCACATAACTTCGCCGTCCAGTGCCGTGACTCGGATCGATCAGAATGGGCAAGTGAGACTTTTCTTTGACGGGAGGTACGATTGACAAATCGAGTGTATTTCGCGTGTGATCCGTAAATGTTCGCACGCCTCTTTCACAGAGAACGACATTTTTGTTGCCACCGGCAAGCAGATACTCAGCAGCCATAAGCCATTCGTCGAGCGTCGCGGACATGCCGCGCTTCAGCAGCACCGGTCGCCCGCATCCGGCAACCTTTTTGAGCAGCGAAAAGTTTTGCATATTGCGGGTGCCGATTTGCACCATATCGGCCGTTTCTGCAACGGCATCCACCTGCTCGGTGTCCATCACTTCCGTGACAATTCCGATTCCGGTTTTTTCGCGGGCACGACGAAGGATTTCCAGGCCCTCATGTTCCATCCCTTGGAAACTGTACGGACTAGTCCGCGGCTTGAAGGCGCCGGCTCGAAGAAGGTGAACCCCGCGGGATACGAGTTGCTCTGCCACCCCGAGCAGATTCGATTCACTCTCCACGCTGCAGGGTCCTGCAATGACGGTGAAAGATCCCGGGCCGATGCGAGCCTTTCCGGCCTCGACGATTGTATCCTCCGGATGCATCTCACGGCTTGCCAGTTTGTACGGTTGCGTAACCCGAATCAATTCACGGACGCCAGGCAAGACTTCCAGGCTGCGTGGATCAACGGAGGAGGAATTTCCCGTGATCCCGATTGCGGTGCGTGTGGGGCCGGGCATCGGATGCGCATCGAGGCCCATCTGCTCGATCGCCTGAACGACCTGGGCGACTTCTTCCTCTGTTGCTTGATGCTGCATGACCACGAGCATAGCCGAATCCCCTTAATCGCCAGTTTTCGCCAGTCGTTCAGTCATCCTCATCCCAGTCTTCATCATCGTCCCAGTCATCGTCCTCTTCGTCCCAATCGTCGTCCTGCTCTTCCACATCATCGTCTTCGACTTCTTCCCATTCCTCATCGTTGAAGCCGTCGTCGTCTTCCTTTCCGTCTCCGTCTGTCTCTTCGTCCTCGTATTCATCTTCATCGTCATCTTCATCGTCGTCCTCGTATTCCTCCTCGAAATCACTATCGCCTTCCATGATGCTGTCCGGAACTTGATTGTTCTTTTCGTTTTCAGGATCCAACAACCTCGTGGGGTCCTGCACATCAACCACTCTCACCTCTCCATCCTCCTTTATTTCAGACAGCCCTAATGTGGGTTCACATTCTCCACTCATGTCTATCGCTGAGTGGGAAGTCTCAGTTGCTCGCAGCATAGACGCCCGAGGAAGTTCGTCAAGACTGCGAAGACCGAAGACCTCCAAAAAGTTACGGGTTGTACCATACAAAAAAGGTCTCCCCAGATCCTCGGCGCGTCCCGAGATACGGACCATTCCTCGGTCCATCAACTGCCGTAGGATTTCCCCACACTGCACACCCCGTACCTTTTCAATATCTGTGCGGACGACCGGTTGTCGGTAGGCAACGACTGCCAGCGTTTCCATTGCGGGCCCGGACATACGGATTTCGGCGGGAACGGAAACCATGCGCCGTATCCACGGGGCAAATATTTTCTGAGTGCGTAATTGATAACCCCCGGCAACCTCTTCCACGCGGAAAGCCCGGTCGCTGCTTTCGTAAATGTGATTTAATTGCTTGACCATGGTGCGCGCGGCGGTTCCGTCCTGAAGATGGGCGAGGCGGGCGAGTTTGCGGCTCGGCAGCGGATCGGAAGCAAGAAAAAGGATCGCCTCAATCTGTGGCAATACATCCTCTTCGACCGGTGGTGAAGAGGCATGCTTCGGAGGGAAGGGTAGGCTCTTTAGCGCACTGCGATGCCCGCGCGTTTTTCGGGAGATTGCCCCCGCGTAGCGAAGCGATGTGCTTCGCAGCCGATCGCCGAGATGTTCAGAGGAGTGGTGTCGCACGCAGCAATTCAGTAATCGGTTTGCCAGGAGCAAGAATGCAGAAAATCACGAGAGTTACAAAACAGTATCCGAGCGATCTTTGCGAATCGCCCGTCCGACAGCAATGAACTTCCGCAGAACATCCAATGTAATGAGATGCGCAGGGCCAAGTCTACGCGAAAATACTTCGATTTTCGTAGCGAAAAAGGTCCCGGCCCGTTGCAATCTCAGCACCGAACCGCGACGGCGCCGAAATCCTTCTTTGGCTTTGCATTCCCGAGGGTAAGCAAGGAGCGCCAGCGACGGTCATTCAAGCGGGTTCTATTTCTTGCGATGGCGAATC
>CACOUL010000044.1 GCA_902630355.1 Planctomycetaceae bacterium | reverse complement strand
ACCCGAGTGAGAACGAGTCGCTTGAGGTAGGAATCGTTGCCGAACAGCACGTTCACCGCTTGTGGCGAAGGGGGTCGCTTTCCGATCAGATAACTTATTGCTGGGGTAACTTTGGCCACCGATGTGGAACTCCCGAATCCATGATAGCGGTCCTGAGTGTAACAGATCGGCCAAGCACCGGCAGAGCCCTCTTGGTGATTCACGCGAGGGGGAAAGTGTCCCCGTCAATCGAATTTATCGAGCAAAAAAGTGGCGCATGAAAACCTTCTTCCACATTGGGCGACTCGTAAGCCCAGTTTGTTTTAAATGGGCGAGAGAGCCCTCTTTTTACCGACCACCTTTACACATCACCGTCGCGCGTGTAGCCGGTCGAGAACCATGCAAGGTTGTCGGCTGATCCTAGACTTTTCGACAGCCAAAGTGCATAATGCTTCGAACCGCAGCGGTTCGCGGGCGTGTTGGTGTCCGCTTTTCTCACGACCGGCAGCATGGAAGAAAAAGTAGAAAGTTCGTGGTATCTGGCGATTATGCTGTTTGCCGCGGTCATGGCGTTGATCGCGGTTGGGGCGTACGCGGTGTCAAAGTGGCGCGATGCTACCGAGGATGACACAAATACCGCCTCAGAACTACTCACCAATTTCAGAGAAATGCATTCCCGGGGTGACCTCTCGGACGAAGAATTCCGAACTATAAAAGCACAGTTATCGTATGACATACGGGAGGAGTTAAAAGATTCCGACAATAAGGGTTAAGTCGAGCGAATTGGTCGCGAAAACTTAACCTCCTGTAAGAAGGATGCTTGCAGGGGTCGACGGGGTCAACTTGGAACATCGACTTTTCTCGAGCCTTTCCCAGGACAGGGATGCCCTAGGTTTGCCGCCCGCCTCACGGCAGCGGCACCAACTCGAGCAACACTCGCAGCAGGATTTCTTGACTTGGAGACAGGCGGTGAGTGCAACATTGCACCACCTTTGAAAGGAGAGAAGATGCCCACCGGACGAGACAACAATGGCGGCAATCGCCACAGTGGAAGCACCACGAAGAAAAACGCCTTTTGCTCGTTCTGCCGTAAAAGCTATCGCGATGTCGGCCCCTTGGTTGAAGGCCCTGGCGATGTCTACATCTGCGGCGACTGTATTGAACTCTGCCAGTCCATCCTTGATCAGGAGCGTCGCAGGCGAGGCACATCAAAGCAACTCTTCACCGACGTTCCCACGCCACGCGAGATCGTCGCCCATCTCGACGAATACGTCATCGGACAGGAACACAGTAAGCGAGTGTTGGCAGTTGCGGTTCATAGCCATTACAAGCGTTTAATGGCCGGCGATACCGATTCTGATATCGAAATTGAAAAGTCAAACATTCTCCTCGTCGGCCCTACCGGTTCCGGCAAGACACTCTTGGCGCGGTCTTTAGCGCGGGCACTGAACGTACCGTTCGCAATCGGAGATGCGACAACCCTCACCGAAGCCGGCTATGTCGGTGAAGATGTAGAGAATCTTCTGCTCAAGTTATTGCATGCTGCTGATTTCGATTTAGAGGCTGCCCAACGGGGCGTGCTCTACATTGACGAAATCGACAAGATCGGAAAGACGAGTCAAAACGTTTCGATTACGCGTGACGTCTCGGGCGAAGGTGTCCAGCAGTCGCTCTTGAAAATGCTGGAGGGAACCACCGCGAACGTGCCACCCCAAGGTGGCCGCAAGCATCCTGAGCAACAATATATCCAGATGGACACCACGAACATTTTGTTCATCTGTGGCGGCACGTTCGTTGGCATCGAAAAAATCATCGGCAAGCGACTCGGAAAACGAACGATTGGCTTTGGACAAGAAGCCGGTTTCGAAAACGATTCGGACCTTGCCAGCACACTGCCGCACGTGACGAGCGACGACATTTTGGAATTTGGGCTGATCCCCGAACTCGTCGGACGTTTACCGGTACACTCGGCATTGACCCCCTTGGAAAGCGACGATCTGGTACGGGTTCTCACCGAGCCGAAAAATGCTTTGATCAAGCAGTATCAGCATCTCTTTGCGATGGAAAATGCCGAACTGGAGTTCACCGACGGCGCCTTGGTGGCAATTGCCCAAAAGGCTCAGCAACGGGAAACCGGTGCCCGAGGCCTTCGCTCGATCATCGAGCATATTATGCTCGATATCATGTTTGAACTCCCTGACCAGCCCGAGGGAGAAAAGCACATCGTGACCGAATCGATGGTAAATGGTCACGAAAAAATGTTCTCGGTCGACAACCAGCAGCAAAAAAGCGCGTAAAGCACTTGGCGCTGCTCGCGTTTTTATCCCTTGACTGGCCTCGCCCACTGGCGAGACGGACGACTGATTGAGCCGACCAGCTGCCGCCTGCACGGATCGTTAGCGATCCCTGCGGCGATCTATGGCGAATAATTTTCTCAATTCGCACACCCGCCACTTGACGCGGTATCCTCCAGGAGGATATTCGAACTCTGGCCCTCGAACTCGACCGAGGACCGCCCTACGTGAAACGGGTCGTTGGCTTTTTTTCGAATGAGGAGTGGCACATGCGAAGGTCCAAGATCACCATCATCGGCGCTGGAAATGTCGGTGCAACGACAGCCCACTGGTGCGCGAGCGCTGAATTGGGAGACATTGTTTTACTCGATATCCCCCAAACGGAAACGATGCCTGCAGGCAAAGCACTCGATCTTGCAGAGGCGGGCCCGATCGTCGGATTTGATAGCGCCATTGTCGGTACCACAGACTATAGCGATACCGCCAATAGCGATGTCGTGGTAATCACTGCTGGACTCCCTCGAAAACCAGGAATGAGTCGGGATGATCTGCTCAAGACGAACGCCTCGATCGTGACTGCGGTATCGGAACAGGTGCAGAAGCACAGCCCGAATGCCTTTGTGATCGTTGTCAGCAATCCATTGGACGCGATGGTCCAGCAGGCGCAAAAGGTAACCGGCTTTCCCTACCATCGAGTCATGGGCCAAGCGGGGGTCCTCGACACGGCGCGCTATCGTACGTTTATCGCGATGGAGTTGGGAGTGAGCGTTGAAGATGTTCAGGCAATGCTCATGGGTGGCCACGGAGATACGATGGTTCCTCTGCGTAGCTGTACCTCCGTCGGAGGAATCCCCATCGATCAATTTCTTACTTCGGAAAAGCTCGAGGCAATCATCGAGCGAACCCGAAAGGGCGGAGGTGAAATCGTTGGACTGCTAAAAACGGGAAGTGCTTTCTACGCCCCTGCAGCGGCAACGGCGCAAATGGTGGAGGCGATTGTGAAGGACAAAAAGCGTCTGCTGCCGATTGCTGCGTACTGCGAAACGGAGTATCAGGTCGGGGGATACTATGTCGGGGTTCCGGCCATCCTGGGCGCGGGTGGCGTGGAAAAAATTGTTGAACTTTCGCTCAGCGAAACGGAACAGGAAGACTTCAAAAATAGCGTGGACGCTGTCAAGAGTCTCGTAACTACGATGGCAGAGTTGCTGTCATAAAGCCTGCCTTGCGCGAGATTCTCTGGTGAAGAATGATAGCGATGCCACTAAGCGTGCACGTGAAAATCTGTTTCACAAAGTCGGGTTGCCTCGGGTCGGCTTCGCGATGTAGAAAACTGCGGTCCTACCTGTACTCCCCCCTGCTCCATCCCCCGACATCCATTTCGAGGAATACTGGCGATTTGTTCAATCGCGTTGATGTGTTCGCTTCGATGCCCTCTATTTCATCGATACAAAGCAATCACCGGTTTCCGCAGAACTGATCACGAAGGAGATCTGAAAAAGATGAATCGCCTCGCTTCCAACGTGATGCTTGAAGAGAAAAGCTCCTTGATTCCCACAAGCCGGGCAGGTGAAGAAGCTTTGGACTCAGGGCAAATCTGCCATTCGCTCCTCTCGGATCTCTCTGTCTCGGCAGACGGTGCCGACATCTGTTCAGTGTTTGCCCCACTGCATTTTGAGGCCGATTATAACTACCCGCTGTTGATCTGGCTTCATGGCCGGGGGGGAAATGAAGACCATTTACGCGACGTCATGCCGAAGATCAGTATGCGAAATTATGCGGCCGTGGCACCTCGAGGAACGTTACCGCTGGACGATTCGCAAAACTTAGAAACATGCGATGAATATACGTGGTCGCTCGGAAACGCAAACTTTTCAAAGGCCGTTGACCGGGTGTGTCATGCAATCGAATATGCAAAAAGCCGATTTCGAATTGATGCTTCACGGATTTTTCTTGCCGGAAGTGGCCGCGGCGGTACGATGGCTCTGCAAATCGGCATGACGCTTCCTCAAACCTTCAGCGGTATCGCTTCCATCGGTGGTGCACTCCCTCGACAGGGCGCTCCCTTGGCACACTTGGCCGCAAGCCGCCAACTCCCGGTACTTCTCAGCGTGAATCGCAAAAATGAAAGCTATCCGGATGAGTTGGTATGTCAGGATCTGCGATTGCTTCACATCGCAGGCATGACGGTCACCCTCCGGCAATATCCGGCAGGCGACGCCCTCAGCGACTCGATGCTTTCAGACGTGGACCAATGGATGATGGAAGTAATGGCTGAACAACAGCAGGCATCTATCATCGGTTGCTGAATTCGAGGCGATTCTCAAGCGAAAACTATCCAAAAGGATAGCTCTGCCTGACCTGCAAGTAACGCTATCAGCAGGAACCAAATACGAATTGACGGGTTCGCGGGGTTTCGAGTAGCCTCCCTGCCCCGGTTCGGTGTCTTTCGATGCAACGTGTCTGCCACAAACATTGAAAGTATGCCGACTCAGCGTTCGACCCTGAATTGAATAATCTCTGAGGTAGCTTGCATGTCCGATTCTCACGAACCACAAAATCAAATCTTTCCCTTCAGAGAAGACGTGGCCCCAAGGACCACTCGATCGGTTTATCTGAAGGAGGCGGTCTCTCAAAGTATTGCAGAATTCACAAAACGATTTACATGCAACGCGATCGACGTGGTCGTTGATATTCCTGCAAATCTCACATTCACGACGAATGAGTCTCTTTTTCATTCTGCCATCAAGTGTCTTTGTGAGGAGGCCATTACCAATATGCCTTCCGGTGGCGAGCTTGTTTTCACTTCAGTCGTACAAGACCGTGTACTCGAACTGGAGATTGCCGACAGTCGGCAAGGTTACCTGCAATCGCCCCGGATCTATTCCAACTCTGAACTTCAGGACGAAACGGATGCTTTGCAACCCGTTTGTCAATTTGTGGCGATCCACGGGGGACTCGTGAAGGCACAAAATTGCCCCGAGGGTGGCGTCGCATTCACCATCCATCTCCCCCTAGCAAAGGCTTTGCGTTCGGCCGCTTAAATAAAAGAGTATGGAATCTCTCCAGCAGGTGTGGATCGACCTCGTAAGGCGTTTTCGCAATCTACCACGCGCAACGCAAGTGCTCGTGGCTGCCGTAGGTGTATTTTGCGCGCTAATGATGGCGGTATTCAGCAGTTCATCGACGAGCCGCGATCGTGTTGATCTTTTGCCCCGTACATTACTCACTCCGCGTCAATTGCCCGCTTATGAAATGGCATTCGCAGAGGCTGGGCTCAACGAATACAGCATAGAACAACAAACTATTTTAGTCCCCGCGGAAAAAAAGTCGCAGTACATCGCTGCTCTTGCAACGGCCAAACTGATCAATACCACCTCGGGCAAAATGGTGGAGGAAGCTCTTGATGCGAGTAGCCCATTTGAAAATCAGCAGCAACGAACGCATCGCATAAAAATTGCCCGACAGCGCGAGCTTGCGCAACGAATCAGCCAATTTAAGGGAATTGAAGAGGCAACGGTTGAATACGACTCCGTTGAGAAAAAAGGCATTAAGCGACAAGTGGTTTGCACCGCATCGGTGACCGTACGTGCCACCCACAATCAGCGACTGTCGATTGCGCAGGCTCAAACCATCAGAAAGTATCTCGCGGGATGTATTGCAGGACTCGATCCGGAAAACGTGTATATCGTCGATCTCAATTTAGCGCTCCTCCCCAGCGCTGTTCCCGAACAGCAGGAAACTCCCGGGCAAAATCTAACACCCTACGAAACTGGCAAGAGCAATCAACATCAAGCGACACATTCACCAAAAGAATCGGCACCGCTACCCACCGGAACAATCGTGATCCTGGGATCAGCGCTGATTGCCGGATGCGTCGCACTCTGGAAACGAAAACAGGATGCGACGGACTCCGCAACGGTGCCTACCCACTCCTTCGAAATGGACATTACGCCGAGCGAAGATTTACCTGAAGCAGATAGAGTGAGCGACGAGACCATGCCCCCGCTCGTCGGCGAAGAGCCGTATGAAAGCCCCTTTCCTCCTGCCGAAGCTGCGGACCACCGAATTTCCAAAGGACGACTTCTCCTGGCGGGACAATCTGATTATTCCCATTTGGTTCCCAACCAACAGACCGATGGAATCGAACTGACCACTCTCACACTTGATTCCTCTGAAGGAGAACTCTCCGATGAAGATTCTCCGTCGGGTAGCAAAAAACAACTCTTTGCATTTGCTCAGCGGGCGGACCCGGCGGACCTGTTCGAGACGATAAAAGACGAAAGCCCACAAATCATTGCGACCGTATTTTCAAATCTGGAGCCCGACCGGGCAGCCTCGGTTTTGAATCGTCTTTCTCACAAGACTCAACTCGAGGTCTTACGCCATCTGGGAGATCTGAACGCACCAGACGAAGATTTGACTCGGGAAATAGGAAAGACCTTGGCAGACCGACTGCAATCGGTCGAATCACAAAATGAAAATCGCAAAGCTGGCCTACAAGCAGTAAGAGAGCTTCTACAACATGTTGATCAAACGCAATGCGCTGCACTTCTCGACGATCTAAAAGGACGGGACTCGGCGTTTGCAGAGCAACTCCATGTTTCGGCAGACGAAGCTGCTCGTCAACAAAACTCTTCCGCTGTCGCTATCCAAAGCGAGCCTGCAAAATCATCTCCGACATATCGCGAACATCAGACATCACCCAACCACATGCTGAGTCTCTCCGGTGAGGCACTATGCCGGGTCTTTGCTGCTGCCGATCCCCGAGATGCGCTTGTAGCACTTTCAAACTGGGATCCGCAAATCACAGAACGGCTTATCAGCGACATGCACCCGGAAGAGTCGCTTCGTTTGCGAGAGAAACTCCATCGCCTACAGAAACCACCGCAGCACGAGGTGTCGGCAAGTTGCGAGAGGATTTACGAAATAGTATTGCGTCTCGAAAAATCTGGAAAGATTCGATTCGGTTAGCGAGCAAGCAGGTGAGCAGACCGCTTCCCTAGCGACTCTTCGAATGGACAAACGACATGGCCCACAAAAACATAACTCTACGCCTGGGAGTTGCGTATTGCTTAACGGGGGTATCGTCAATCTTTCTTGCTCATTCTTCAGCGATTGCAGAATCTCCCGGTCAGGCAACCCAAGCAACCTATGAACAGTCGACCCTACTCGCACCCGAACATGAAAAAAAGGTACCCGAATTACGACTGGATTTCGGGGAGGGAAAAAACGTCAAGCCCGCTGAGTTGCCGCTAAACCACGCGTTGAGTGGCGAACGGTCCAAAAAACAATCGACGAGCCCCGTCACTCAAACGCTCGGTAGCCTGCTTTTTGTGACGGCCTTGTTTGCATGTTTTGCTTACTGGATGCGGCGGAATCGGGGTCACCGCAATGCAAACATATCGGCGGAGGCTTGGGAAATTCTCGGTCGTGGAAGTCTTAGCCCAAAACACGAATTCCAACTGGTCAGGCTCGGCAACCGTGTTTTGCTCCTCGGTTACTCGTCGCAGTCGGTCCATACGCTCACAGAAATCGAAGACCCCGACGAAGTGAACCACCTGCGATCAATTTGTAAAACGCAAAAGCCTCAGCTGAGAGGGCGCGTATCGGAAAAACTCTTGAAGGCTCTGTCGGGCCGTTCGACAAAAGAGATTGATTCATTCGACCACGACTCAAGCCCTGCTTATGTGGGGTCCCGCGATGTCTGATCAGCAACTTGTGTGCACGTATCGCCCTTGCTTGAAACGAGCCTTTGCGATCAGCTTGGGCTGTTGTCTTGCGGTTGCTCTTTCTCTTCCGAGCACTCCACTCTTCGCGGAGGAGGCCGAAGCTGCTTACACCCCGCAAACGGACTCCGGCTTATTCTCTGCCACAATCTCGGATTGGATCGAACCGGACCAGTTGGACCAGACTCTACAGACCGTATTATTACTCGCCGCCGTCAGCCTGGCTCCTGCCATCGTACTCATGACGACCTGCTTTGTGCGGATTGTGGTTGTACTCGGCTTACTACGTACCGCCTTAGGATTACAAACGCTTCCTTCGACGCAGGTCATCACATCGCTCGCGCTGTTCATGTCACTGGCGATCATGAGCCCCGTATGGAAACAGGTTTATGATGAGGGAGTGCAGCCCTATTCGCAGAAAGAGAAGTCCCTGGATGAGGCGTGGAGCGCCGGGATACAACCGATACGTCACTTCATGAGCCTTCAAATTGATGCTACCGGAAACCAGGATGATATCTGGCTGTTCATGAAGTACATGCCTCATGCGACTCCACCTGAAAATTACAACGATGTGCCCCTAGCTGCCCTGCTTCCCGCATTCATGCTTAGCGAACTGAAGACGGCTTTCCTTATTGGATTCCAAATCTTTATACCTTTTTTAATACTCGATATGGTGATTGCGAGCGCCACACTTTCCATGGGCATGGTGATGCTGCCCCCATCACTGATATCGCTCCCCTTCAAGTTGCTCTTGTTTGTTCTGGTCGACGGATGGCAACTGGTCGTCGGCATGCTGATGCAAAGTTTTCAACCATTTCTATAGTTGAACTATTCAGACAAAGCGCCCCACTCTATGTCCCCTGAAATAGCCATTGATATCGGTCGTGACGCAATTCTCGTCATGCTCCTCGCCAGCGCGCCCGTGTTGGCCACGGGACTGATCGTAGGATTGATTACGGGGATTTTTCAGGCGGTCACCCAGATCAATGAACAATCATTGTCGTTTATTCCTAAATTGATCGCGGTAGTTATCGTGGTCAGTTTACTTCTGCCATGGATGATCAACCAACTTGTCCACTATTCGACCAATTTGATTTCCGGTATTCCGGGCAGCCTCTAAAGCTCACTTTACCTCAACGCAATGAGGCGCAAGTGCCGGTTCCAAGGTCCATCAATCCATGCAAATCCCATTTTTCCTTCACGCCGACAAGTTGCTTTGCTTCGCGGTGATTTTTGCGCGGCTGGGCGCTATGATGCTGACCGCCCCACTCTACAAATGCCGCTCGATTCCTTTGCATATCCGGATTCTTCTTGCTTTTGTTCTCGCGATTCTCGTCGCACCTTTTCAGTGGTACGCAACCCAGTCGATCGCTGTGGAGAGTGATACTTTTTTTCTGACTCTGGCTGAGAACATTCTGATTGGGGCAAGTCTGGGGCTCGCCGTCATGCTGCTTTTTACGGGAGTTCAGATCGCGGGCGGACTCGTCTGCCGATCGGGACAGTTTGCCGCGGAGGCAGCGACTGAAGACATGACAACGCCGTCGGGGCCTATGGCGAGTCGACTCCTTCAGTGGATTGCGTTGATCGTCTTCGTCACGATGGGAGGACATCGTCTTCTGATGGTCGCATTACTCGATTCGTTTCAATCCATTCCCGTGACCGCCGATTTCTCTCCGGAAGGGCTGTGGCAAACGATTGTGTTGATGGTGGGAAAAAGCTTCCATCTCGCCCTGCGGGTCGCTGCACCGATCGTTACGGCACTACTTGCTTCTACTTTGCTCGTAGGCCTCGCCAGTCGTGCCGTACCACAAATCAACGCGTTCACCGTAGGCTTCGCAATCAATATCTGGTCTACGCTTTTGATCCTGTTTTTTTCAGCGACACTCCTCGCATATCTATTCCAGGATCAAGTCCACTCGTTTCTCTCCACTTGGAGTAGCATCATTTAAGCTCGGTTGTAACTGAGTGTAAACCTTTACCGCCACGTTCTTCTCTATGCCACCTTCCGACGCAACGCATCTGCATCCGGCAACACCTCGCAAAAGACAGCGGGCGAGGGCTGCCGGTCATGTCGCAAAAAGCAGCGACTTGATCTCGGCTGTGGTACTCCTGGGAGGTGTCGTCTTTGTTTTGCTATTCGGAGAAATGTGGCTTAGCGCGGTACTTGAAATAGCTCAACAGCGCTGGGGAGAAATGGCTTCAACTCAAATATCGGCCGAGTGGATCGAGGGCTTCATGGGAGATGCCCTAAAGCTATTTACACTCTTTGTGATCCCTGCATTCTTTTTGTTTTTCGGATTGCCTCTCATGGTCCATTTGCTGCAAACGCGATTTCTCCTGCATTTCTCAGGAGTCTTACCTTCGTTGTCACGAATGGGTTTTGCGCAGTGGAAGCAGCGAACGGTCAGTTCAAATCATTGGATGCATCTCGTTTTCAATTTAGGAAAACTGGGCATCGTATTCGCCATCGCTCTGTGGTTTTTTGCCAGACGGGGCCCGGACATCCTAGCGATCGCAAGCAATTCGGGCGGCCAAGTTGCCTTCTCTCTTGGCCACCTTCTGATGCGACTGGCCATCGAACTCAGTATCGCCCTCGTCATACTGGGTCTGTTCGATCTTTTCTATCAGCGATATCGATACGAGCACGACATCATGATGACTGAAGAAGAACTCCGCGAAGAGACTCAAAATCGATGACCACTGTTTGCTCCTCGACGATTGCCGTAATCGATCGCTTAACGCTCTAAACATCGTAGCCGTAGCGCGTGATATACGATGACCAGCGCTGGCCAATTTGCTCGCGTGTTTGCTCGGCGACTTGATAGCGATTTGTTTGATAATCACTGCGGGCTTCAAGATATTGTTGCATGGCCGGTCGCACTGCTTGAAAATCGCCCAAGTCGAGTTTGGCATAAATCTCCTGCATGCGTTGCACAGGATTTTCGACCAAATCTTCGTAGCGAATTTCTGCGAACTGCGATTCGGGGAGTCGTGCACGATCCTTTTCAAAACTGGCGTAAAGCCGTGAAAAAATATCGAACACGAGTTCCTCGAGCCCTGTGCATCTCGGTACTTGCAAACCCTGAGTCTCAAATAGCGACCTCCATAGCCGAACCGTGGACGGAAAAACAACATGGGGATCGCGCACGATATGTATGAAACGTGCATCCGGAAAGATTTCTCTCAATACTTTAATGCGTCCAAGGTGCGGTGGCGATTTCAAGACAAGCGGGCGTTGCTCGCGAACGGAAACGCACTTTAAAAACCAAACAAATTTTTCCTTCCACTCCCTCACCTGCCGCTCGTTCCACCCTTGAAAGTCGAGCGAATCGAGATCAGTCGGCCCATGATTGGGAAAAGCTGCCATCCGGTAAACGCTCGGTGCGCCCATGTTCATCAAGGCGAATTCTTCTTCTTGCGGTCGATCCCAACCGGCAACCATATTATCCATGGGACGCTGCTGGGGCACGAGAAAACGCAAACATCGGGTAAAAAGTGGCCGGGTCGAGAGAAAGTGCGTTGGCGCAAAACAGTCGTAGGTCGTCGGAGGCGCATATCGCTCATCGGCGGCGAGCAATTCGTGGAGCAGTGTCGTTCCCGATCTCCAGTGGCCCAGCACGAAAACAGGCGATTCATCGATTGAAAACCTTTCCACCTTTTTTTGCCATCGTAAAGCTTGCCAGGCGGCACAGATCGAATTGATCGGATTTGCGATAAAGGTCATCGATGCCGTAGGAAATCGCGAAAGCGAAAATGCAAATCGGTTGCGGCGGAGCAGTTGCCACCATGTTCCTACGCACATTCCATCCCAAAAGCGCGCCGCGTACCACGGGTAATGATTTACGTCGACCTTCTGTTTGCTTGGAGAATGCTTCTTCATCACCTTTACCTACGATTACTCTATTCGATCTCACACGAGCAACCGATCAGCTTTGTCTGAAAAGAAAAACCATCTGGCCCGATCATCGGGACCCGCGAACAACAACTTGACAATCATATTCGCCGAACCCTACGATACAGCCTACCTTCGGCAGATTGAATGTGACGAAGGAATTTTTTCATTTTGCCCGCTTCCTGACTCGCGTCAATCGCAGCAAGTGAGGAATGCTTGTGCCGCGCCCATTCCAATCGGAATCATGAATATGTCGAAGCGGAAACGTCAACTTTCGCTTGACGGATTTGAGCCCCAACTCGACTCGAGCGTACCGGCACAGGCAGCAAGTGCAGAGCAAAAGCCAACGGAACAATCGAACTCGCCGACCGAAGGTGCCGAATCACTCGAAGGTCAAAGCGTTTATGTTATCGATTCACACTCTTTAATTTTTCAGGTATTTCACGCCATCGCTGAAATGACCAGCCCTCAGGGCGAACCGGTCAATGCGATTTTTGGTTTTACCCGGGATCTCCTGTTTTTGCTTCGTGAAAAAAAGCCTGATTTCCTCCTCTGTGCATTCGATCGGCCGGGGCCTACTTTCCGGCACACGCTTTATCCGGAATACAAAGCCGATCGCGGCGAGATGCCGGAGGAACTCGCCGTCCAATTTCCGATGATCCGGCGCGTTGTCGATGCCCTGAACATTCCGCTGCTGGAGGCAGACTCCTTCGAGGCTGACGATATTCTGGCCACCGTCGCAGAGCTGGCAGATCGCAGCGGAGCCACGTGCTACCTTGTCACGAGTGATAAGGACTGTCGGCAATTAATCACAGACCGCGTGCAACTCTACAACATTCGAAAACACACGGTTTATGACAGTCAAAATTTGAAAAACGATTGGGGAATTCGGCCGGACCAGGTGATTGACTTTCAATCCTTGGTCGGGGATTCGGTCGACAACGTTCCGGGAGTTGCCCGCATCGGACCGAAGACTGCGACCGACTTGTTGCAAGAGTACGGATCGCTCGAAGCAATCTTTTCTCACCTCGAAAAGATTACCGGTGCCAAAAAAAAATATCTTGAGTCGGGAAAGAGTGATGCCATGCTGAGCCAGCAGCTTGTTCGCTTATCACCCGATGTGCCCGTTCAAATCGACTGGGCCGCAGCACGCGTCGCGACACCCGATGTCGAGGTCGCCCTGCCGCTGTTTCATGAATTAGGCTTCCGTAGTCTGGTTCCGCAACTCAATGCATTGGCGCCATCGGAGTCGAATACAGAAACAAAAAAAACTGATTATCAATGTGTCGATGAATTAAAGATTCTTAAGTCACTTGTCGCGCAGTGGAGCAAAGGCGAGAAAATATCGATCGACGTGGAAACAACGAGTGTCCACCCGGCTCTGGCGGAGATCGTCGGCTACTCAA
>CACOUL010000043.1 GCA_902630355.1 Planctomycetaceae bacterium | reverse complement strand
CGCTGGGGGCATCTTCAACCGGTCCGTTTGACTGGTCGGTATCACTAATGGTATTTGATGCTTGTTCCTCCTCCTTGTAAGGAGCGGCATCGGGTCGATTCTGTGGTGGAGCGTCGCTCTCGTGGGGCGCAGGTATTTTTGGAGATTTGGGCGGAGCGGCATCTGCTCGGATTCTGGCGGGTCGCGATCGCAATTTTACCGGTACGGTGATGCCGTTTCCGAGTGTGAGTTTTCCGTCCCGTTCGGTTGCATTGCCGACAAGAGCAATATTACGGGTCGCATCATTGTAGTGATAGCAGGTCGAATCGGGCGACGCGATGAATTGTCTCAGCCAGTTTCTGCGCGGTGCGGTCAAGCCGACAGCGAGATACTCTTCGCCGTTGAGTTGAATAGGCTTAGGCGCGTTCCAGAAGATCGCAGTGTCGGTGATGCTGGTTAGATCGGTGAGTTCGCGAGGATTATTTCTTACAAACCCCCATTTTTTGCCTTGGCGATTTTTGGGCTGCACGAGATAAATGTCAAGTTCCTCCTCAAATCCCGGTTTGAAACAGGCACTTAAGGTCGTCAGTGTCGCAGCATCTGCTTCCTCCACCACATATTTAAAGCTGTCGAGCGTGCGGAGGTCTTCTTCGGTCAGCCCTCCCTGCGTTTTTTTTGAAAACAATAGGTATCCGGCGTATGAATCTTTAGCACTTTGTTTTAGGGCTGGCCAATCAAACTCCTCGACTCTACCCCCCTCTCCGAACTGAAGAAACCTGAGCATGGTCTGATCGCTAACGAAGAGATCAGCCAAGTCTCGTCCTTCAGGGTCGTAAATTGAAGATACAGTGGTATCCAAGAAAGCGGTCTCGTATTTTTTGTCTCCCAAATCACGCAACACGTGTAGGGTAATGGTGTCGCCGAGTTTCGCGCTTAGTGAATCAGCAACCGAACGCTTAAGGGTTACAAAGGGCGTGCGGTCATCTGGTGCCGTGTTGATCGGGGACCCCAGGGCAGCAAGCTTTGGGTCCCCAGTTGCGGTGGCACTAGCGGTGAGCTTATCAACGATTTTGGTTTCGCCATTTGCAAGTTTCTTGGAAACCGTAATATACTTTTCGATCGCAGGGATTGCTTGATGCAGGCCTACTGTTTGGTTTCGAAGCGTAGTAAGGATTGGTTTGGTAAAGGGAGTATCGCTATCATTCCAGACGATTACCTCTGTGGCGTCTGGATTAGCGAGGATCTTCTGACGTAGTTTCGTTACCTCCCCATTTTTTAGTCCGAGGAGCAAAAGAATCGGCAGACAGATGCCAGCCACGATGATTACATGGTGCTGAACCGATGGCCACAAGCGAAAAATATCGAGGGCCGTTAGCTTCGCATAATAACCTATCCGGCGATTCATGCGGTGCTCCCCACTTTCTTGTAGCTGATTTCAACCACGCGGCCGGCGGAACCGCCATCTGCGGGTTCCATCCGCACTGTCATGTTGGCGAATTCACGGGCGAGTCGTTCGTCGTGGGTGATCATTGCGACCGCTCCAGGCATTTCGCCCGTCGCGAGCGATTTTTGTAATTGTTCGAGTGATTTTTCGGCTAGTTTGCGATTGAGCGCAGAGGTGGGCTCATCGACGAAGGCAATGCGGGGCTTATGCGCGATCGCCCGGGCGAGCACCACACGCTGATATTGGCCGCCCGAAAGCTTATTCACCCGCGACTCGCTCAGCGAGAAGCCTGTCGATGAGTCATCGTCTGAATCGCCGCTGCTCTCAGTTTCGGCTTCTAGATCAAAGGCATCGATCAGGTGATCGACGCGCTGGTTTGCCTCGTTGGACGTGAATCCATTCAGTCTGAGAGGCATGGCAATATTTTCGCGCACTGTCAGGGAACTGATCAATTCGCCGCTTTGCAGGGCAAAGCCAATGCACTCGCGCCGCAACGACTCGATCTGGCGCTGAGCACTGGTTTTCCATAACTGAGCGACGTCATGAGTGATTGCGTCGTCCTCGACTGAGCGATGATGAATGAGAAACTCATCGACATGGTCCGGTTGGCGCAAAAGTCCTAAGATGGTGAGCAGGGTGGTTTTGCCACAACCGCTGGGGCCCAAGATCGCCACAAAGTCGCCCTGGTTGATCGCAAGAGGCTGGTCAAGTGTCACCTCAAATTGATCGGTGCGCCCCGGGTCGCTCAAGACGTGCCGTAGCCCATCGATCCTAAGGACAATATCCGGGTGATTATTCTCTGGCGATGACGTAATCGTTGAGTTCATCGATGATTGCTCTTGGTAACTTGAAAGCAGACAGAGATTTTGTGATACCCAAGACTTCCTCGATGGACCCGCTTTTATGGTAGGGCACTCTTTTCAAAGAATCCAACTTGCCCTGGTTTACCGAACAACCCATTAGGTTCTTTCCAAGCTGAAGGGTTATCCATCATTTCGAAAGCGCGACGTTTCGCATCTTTTAAAGTGAGTAGCCATGTGTCGAAATCAGCAGGTTGCATGACGGCAATTTGACCGATTGTAAGCTTGAGTGAGTTCGTTTTCATCGGTAAATCACCAATAATCTCCGCGAGGGTCGTGTCGCCATCGACAATGAAATCCGGATCATCGCCTCCCAGCATTTCGACAGCAGCCTCTTGCAGCGTGGTGATGAATGATTCAATATTTCCCTCACCTTCTTTTAATTTTCTAAGCTTCGAGATGATCATATCGAGTCGCGCCTGAAGGCTAATTATATCTTTTCTCATGACCATAATTTTTTTTCTCGCTACCTCGTCCCCTTCCTTGGTCGTGATGCTTGCGTATCCTTCATGCACTGGTAGGTCGGTTCCTCCGGTTGAGGCATCCACGATCTTCCAGACCGCTTTCCGCATGTTGTCATTACCAGCGGTTGAGGGGGTTTTTTCAATTTCCTCGCCTGCTCTGACCTTAATCAGGTCGCTCACGAGACCGCTTATTTGATCGTAAAAATCATTGATCGAGTTGTTCTTTTCAGCCTCGCTGTCGATATTGACTGAAGCGAGAAAACCTGCCGTGTTTCCGCCCGCAGCGAGGCTTTTAAAATCGTTTTCGGCGTCGGCGTCTTTTTCATAGCCGCCCCCGTAGGCCAGCACGGTATGGATTGTGATGGCTGCCTTCTGAATATCATCGTCTGAGGTTGCAGGCGGATTACTTTTCTCAATAATCTGCTCGATCGTAGGCCCAAACGCGTCTTTGTTTGGTGCATCACCCATCAGGATGATGTGTTTTGAGCTGTTCTCCTGGTAGCCAGCATCATCAATTGCTGTTTTTAAGCCCGAGGTAACCGCTTCCGGAAAATCGCCGCCTCCCTCAACAGTAATGTTGTCGAGAGCGTCTAAAGTTTTTTTAGGATCATCGTCCAACGGTAAAGTGACCTTGGTGATGAATGTGTCATCCTCATCTCGATATTCCACAATCCCAAATCGCACCGCACCCTTCGCTTGTCGCAGTTCGCCCGCGATGCCGCTGGTGACCCGATTCATTAGTTTTTTTGCCGTATCGATAAGCGGTTGCATGCTCTGAGTAGTGTCACAGACAAAGACGATTTCGACCACCATGTTTTCTAACGCGCCTTGGACACCGGCTTTGCCACCTTCCGAAGCCATGTCGCCAGCAAAAATCGTGACTGGGAAAGCCTGCAGATTCTCATCTTCCTCTCCCGAAGTCCCCTTGCCGGTGACGAGGGCAAGAATTTTCATTCCGGCAGCAACCTCCATTGCCTTTGGATCTAGCGTTGCCAGAGTCTGCGTTTCACTTTGATCCTTATAAATTTTCATCGCCGGATCATCCGCTGTGGCCGGTCGTCGTGGCTCTAGGGCTGTTCGGGTGTCCCAAATTTTGACATCCTCCTTGTTAACGTAAAAGAATGGATCGCCCTCATCACTACCCGCAAGAAGCTTTCCATCTTTTATGTTGTCAGGGGTGTCGGTCGCAAGCCGCCAAAATATTGAAAAGGCTTTTATATTACCGTCGCCGCGTTCCCGGCATTCCGGATGCCATTCCACCTCGACATCGTCCTTAATGATAATTAGCTTTTGAAAGAGGCCCTTGGATCCATTTTCTGAGGGGACAAGTTCTGCACCGCTGACGACCGCTGAGGTTTGACTCAAGGCCAGCAGAGTCATGGTTGCAAAAAGCACGCTTGATCGTGGGTTTGTTTGACTTCTCATGTTGGTCCCCTCTTCGATTAATGCCTGTAGGCTATTTGGTTACTGGTTGATGTTCTCTAGATTGAATCCGTCGCCTTTTCTCGCGCTACGTCTTTCGGTTTGATAACGTTTCAGCCACTGCGTCATTTGGGGTGGTGAGAGCAATTGCAGTTCTTTTTTCCACTCGCTCACCCGCGCTTCATCATAATTCTTGTTTCTGCGCAAGTAGGTTGCAACCCACTGCGTTGCCTTTTTCATTTCGTTTGAGTTCCAAATTTCCTCTCGCGTGAGGGTAATCGGGCGGTCATAGAGCATTTTAAGAGCCTGCGACTGTAGCGACGCCCGCCAGTAGGACGCGAGCACGTTCACGGGATCGACATCGCGGTCATCTCGCGTGGCCTCGGCCTCCTGGAATTCGTAGAGTGCTTGTGGGCAGGGGATACCATGATATTGGCAGTCATGAATGTTTCTGATGGCATTTTTACGTGCTTCACGGAGCATTCGAGATAGCTCACTGGTGCGGCGGTATTGAAGACCTTCGTCAGTAAACTCAACGTCCAGATTGCCCCAACGAACGATGATGCTCGAGATGTCAGCAAAGTAATTCGCATAGAGATGCGCTGAGTAGGTGGTGATGAAATCGCGCTGTGTGTCAGAGAGCGAATCATCTGACAAATACCTGTGCCATCGATGTGCATTTCGGCTAAGGCCCCAATCGTTCCCCACATGGTCATAAAGATCTTCGTCCATGCTTATCGCATAGTCAATTGCCTCGGGGCGAGACATTTCAGTGTATTCCGCCAGATCGGCCATGACATCCGAGAGCAGCGTATTCAGGGCAGTGTGGTATGCGGTGTAAAAAAAACGTTCCGCCGAGCGCGCTTGATTTGAGTCAACAGCAATGTCGGTCATGTGGTTCGACAGGTTATGTTGCTCCGCGGGGAAGTTCTCGTGGTAATCTTTTAAGATGTGTGACAGGAAAAGATTGACATAGCCTGCCCGCGCTAACTCGTGGTAAAGTAATTGTTCTCTGGTGACGCCATCAGGTAGTTGGTCCTCTGGCAGCTTCTCGATCTCACCTTTCCTGGTTTTTAGATTGGCTCGTTGATTATCAATCACCGAATAGAGCAACAAGCTTTCCTCAATTTCTACGCATGTCTGTGACGCAATGGGCGGCAACTCGCTTGAGAGATTAATGATTACATCCCAGGGGGCGGTTGTTTTTTCACGCAGAACGTCGGCATCGCCATTAATCGCCTTTATGTAATCTGGGCTATCTTTATGCTTGACCGTCCTGGCATGCGCTAGCATGCTAAGTTTCCAGGATAATGCTTTGTCCTTCGCCCAAAAAAAGTGCCCCGCCCGCAATGCACTTTCGGCCTGAGCGCGTGTGGTGATGAAATGGGAGGGTCGCGTGTCATCAAGCAGTCGCTTTGCTTCGTCCTCCGGCAATGCAGAAAAAACGTGGTCACCCTCTTCCAGTAGGCTTTGAACCTGAGTCGAGAGAATTTTCTCGAAAGGCCGAGGGATAGACGTCGCGAACGTGGAAGAATCCGCTCGCTCTGATCGCCTTCCGTGTAAAGCGGCATGTGCTTCGCGAATATTATTCGCGACGAGAAGCTTAATGTTTAGCTCGCTGGCCAGTTTATTCAGGTCTACCAGAGTTTCAGAGTTTAGGTCCTCGGCAAAGCGAATACCGTTGGGAATGATGACGCGTTTATAGCCAGCTTCGGCAGACGCCTTAATCTTTTCAACCAATCCCCCAACGCGACCGATGGTGCCATCGGGCAAAACTGCACCGCTAAATGTAAAATCGGTTGGTAGCTTCTGGTGATCTAGGGCAGCGAGTAATGCGAGGCATACAAGGCCGCCAGCACTTGGGCCATCGACTCGACCCGAGAGTGAAAATTTAACGTCGACGCCTGCAAGATTATCGCCGCGCTCGAGTCCTGCCACGATCGCGGCGAGCCAGAAGGACGCTTCGAGTGATTCACCAGCAGCGTCGGGTAGTTCTTCCGCAATCGAGAGACGGAAGGGCTGGGTTTCGTCATCGCTATCGCGGAACTCCATTCGTATTGGGTTGATATGACCTTGATATTCGTAGGGTCTGCCGTCTCTCGCTGGCCTCCGTTCTGTCAACACGGTAAGGGCCGGGAGATCGACATAGCGTCTTTCTCTAATGTCGGACGACTCCGCGTCTGAGCGACGGGACGTTGCATTGGTGAGTACGCGTATATGTTCGCGATCTTCGCTGACTAGTCTGCGTAATGGTATCCGGGTTCTACTGCCATCGGGAAACTTAAGCTCAACCGACTCGCCATCCTGGCTGATAAACTCGCCCTTGAAAGTGAGCCTCGTATCGTTTGTGGTCCAAATTCGAAACTCGGCTTGGCAAGTGACTGGGGCCATGCCAGCCAAGCACATCGCAACCAACATTGTCGCCGAGTTTCGACAAGAACGCATCAGTAAGCTGCCTCTAGCGAACGTGAAATATTTGTACGCGTTAGCCCCTCATTATGTTGTTGTTTAGATGCCGAGGAAAAGGGGTCGCGTATGGGGGTTACCCTCTATCGCTGATTCACATTAAGCCTGAAATCGTGGGGTACTAGGAATAAATAAAACTGCGTGCCATCGGTATTAACGCACATTGCCGGCATATGTCTGCCAGGCTGGATGGCTTTGAAGACTCGCGTGATCATCGCCAGATTTGAGATTAAGGCAGCATGCGAGAGGAAATGTAGCAGCAGCGGGTACTCGACAAATTGTTGATCGCAAACCATTGGTTTGGACTGTCGTAGAGGGCGAAGGCTTTGCGTCTCGCCGCTTTAAGTCTGGAGTTCATGTCTAAGAGGGTTTGGTGGTCAGCCGTCTGTATATCAATATCAAAGAGTAACCCTTCGGTGCCGACTAAAAAAATATTTTCGCGAATCGCTTTGAGTCTATTCTCGTTTCCGGTGCCGGCCGTGCCGTAAAGGTATGTATGGTAGAGTGAAGTAATGTGGTTGTGGTAACAATTCAGGGACTCGTGTGTTGGGTTGTCGCGGTAGCGATTGAGGCTTCGGGATGCCATTTCGAGCCGATAGAGCAGGTGTCGCATGTCATTTCGACTGATTAAGAGCCTTAGGCGTTCGCTCATTTGCGATACATGGAATTCGGTATGCTCCACGTTTACAGAAGAATTATTCGTGGTGCGATTCAGTACCAATACATTTTGTTTTTCTGTTGTCGGTGTGTGCCCAGCGCCGGTAACAATCGCCACCGATGGGTTGGAATTGCTGTGTGGATCCGGGCGCCCTGGGATGACTAACATGGGGCGTGTCAGATGCGGGTCAGAAAATACAGTGAATGTAGTCTCGCCGCTGTTACGCAACGGATTGATCATGCATCGAGTATGCCAGATTCGGACGTCATTCGAGTGAATCCAAATAAGCGGTCGGCCATTTTGATCTCCGGCGAGAAAGTAGTTGTTCCGCTGATTGCTTGGCGTGTTTGTTTTGAGTCTCCAGAAAATCGAAAGCGTCTTTACGACGGGGGTCGTCGTTGAGGATGAGTTATCCAAGAGGCGAAGTCTGGGATTGTCTCGAATCACCACAAGTTTGTCGATCAGCATGCCGTTGCCGCGGGAGGTCCGCACAAATGGATCAGCCCGGGTGTAACTGACCGTCGCGTGTGAGATTGACAGAAGGACCGCAGGAACCAAAAGAAAGTGTCGCATCTTACGTTCTCGTAAAGGGTGAACGGGCTGAGCGAATCAGTTAAGACGGAGTTCGATGGCTTTAGACTTTGATTGTATATAGAGTGTTTTCATGCTTTTGTCATCTTTGATTTTGTCTTTTGAGCGTTTGGCAGTGAATTGATACAAACGCTCGGCCTCTTCGCGATTGCCCCGCGATTCGTTGACGATCGCTTCATAGTAGGTGCCTTGAAGTTCTGGAATCGCGCCTATTTTGACCGCGATTGTAAAATCTGGAAGATTGGGCTCAATCTGGCGCCGCAAAATCAGCTCGATAGAACTGTCTAGGAATTCGTTCCATAGTTGTTTGTCGACAGGATGATATCGTAGTCCTGTTTCAGCCTCGTGGCGGACAGCCCGTATATTGCCTTCCGCAAACGCCTCGTTTAACGAATTAATGAATTGCGTGTTATCGTCATATCGTGATATTTGCAACTGCGACTGTGATTTAAGGTGTGGATACCTCTCCGTGTAAAAGACGCTTCCGTCTGTCAGGATCGCAAGCTTTTGATGCAGCGATTTCATGATTTTGATGGTTGTTAGGCGATCGTCTATGTCATCAAAGATGCGGTAGGATTGAAGTTTCGCATGGATCGCTTGACTTAACGCAAAGGCAAAAATGGGTTCTTCGAGAATTTCGACTGCTTCCTGGATTTCGGCCGGGGTTGGTGGCGTTTGGTGCTCGATGGGAATCGCGTCAAGTATCTGCTCAATCGCATCCTGGAATTTGCCAGCTTCTACCAGGGCAAGAAACGTGAAGGCCTGGATGGCAGTGTTATGGTCGACTGTATCTGTGAACCCACTCAGCAATGGTAATTGATCTACAGCTTCTATTGGTGCATCATTGTCGTTGACAGGGCGCCCATTTTTTTGAAGCAGATTGAGGGCTGCCTGTTTATCGCCAAAATGCGAAACATACATTGCTTCGACGAAACGTCCGAGTTGCTCGCGACGCCGTTTCTCTTCAATCATCATATTTTCAGTGTCTTCATCGCTTCGGCCTTTATATACCTGTATTCCGTTGAGGAGCGGAGTGCCGATGCCACGAAGGTATTTTGTTTGATTTGTGGGAAGTCGTGCGAGGAGATCATAGCCAGCCGCATAGGCAATCATGGCATCGGGGTTGTATTTGGGAATGTGCTTGGTTGCCATGTATGCATACGCAAAGCACAACCGCGCGAGTGATTGTGTGAGGCGAAATTTGTCCCAGGAATCGGGGCTCGATTCGATGGCATCCGCGAGAATCGGGAGCGTGTCCTGGAATACGCGACCAATGCGATTTTTCCCAGCAAGATCGGGCCCGTTGGGATCGTGTTCTAATGACTGAAGGAAGTCCTTCAAGTAATTGAGGTAAGAACTACTCGATCTCATTCGTGCCTGTAGCAGTTTATCAATCTTAGGGTTGGTAGCGAGCTTGTCGAGTAAATTAACTTTTGTGCCAATTAGTTTAAGAATTGAGCGTTTTTCATCGATGTCAATCTCATTGAGTTTACGTGTACAGATTAATTCCCAACAGCGAGAGCCCAAGAGGAATGAATCAAGCAAACAGACCTTCGGATCGTCCTGGTCGAGTATTCCGGTTGCGAGTGCTTGCTCAAAGTCTTGATAGTACTCCTTCGCGTTTGTCCCCAAATCGGATCCCACATGGTAAAGGGTCATCCATAACTCGGGTTCGGAACGATGAGCGCCTTTCGCGTTCTCAAGGATTTTGTGAGCCAAGACGGGGTGGCCGGCGAGCGTCAAATCCTTTGCGTTTTCGACAATTTTGTCTGGTTTGGTGATGGCATCAATTTCTGACGCAAGTTGTCGATCGATCATACTGTCATTGAAATCCGCCTTCATCTGGTTGCGCGCCTTCTTTAAGAAGACCACCGAATTCCGCAGCATCTTATGCTCTTGTTCGTGCGCTTCATGAGGTGTGTCATTGATGATTGACAAAGCAAGATCTCGTTTGCTGCGCGCTTGCGCAAGCAGTGCAACGGGATTGTCGGCATCGGTGTCTAGTGCTTGCTTTGCGACTTCGGCTGCGCGTTCGAGTAGATCCCGGTATTGTTTTTTGGTTTCAGGCTTTAGTGAAAACTGTGATTTACCGCTTGCTAAGTTCCATAATGTGAGGGCCTGGGAAGCCATGAGGTTTGTTGTAAGTGACTCACCAAACGGTGGAGTCGAGTCGAGTTTAAGTTGTACGTCATACGACGCGTTTTCGCGGCCACGAGCTTCATCCCGGACTTCGTCCTCGAAGAGATAAAAGTCCCTTGCCTCATCTATGATCGTCTTAATGTTCTCTGCTTGCGTCTGAGATTGCTTTAAGAACGTTTTTGCTTTTTCTCCGTTTCCTGTAACTTCATAAAAACTGTGTTGTGCGAGTAGGTCGACAAGTCGTTTATAAGACCTAGCCAATTTTCGCAGATCATTAATTCGTTTCCATTCCTCATCGCGTGCCAAGTCAAGTCGCTCCTGGAATTCCTTGCGTTTTTGACGCTTAATAAGGATGTCGAATTTCATTAGGTCTGTTTTGTGATCCTTAGCTAGAGCGGTGAGCTCTGCTTTCTCTACAGTGTCGAGTTCTTTTAGTTGGACCAGCCCTTCTTCGATCGCGTCGACTGCAGTGGTCCATAGCGAAAGCGATGTGGTCTCGACCGCAAGGAATTCGCCGAGCATCAGGTTCCATGCGGCTGCGTTGATTTTGTCGATCAGCTTGTCCTGCGCGGCACCGTCATTATCGTCTAATCTGTCGATAGCAGGCCGTACGTGGTCGCGTATGAGTTCCTCAACCTCCTCGCCTTGACGCTTGAGGTCGGGATCATCAGCAAAAAGTGAGCTGCCAGTCTGGCAGCACAGAAAAAGAAAAAGCATCAGTGACAGCAGGAGTTTCATGGTGCGTTGCCTGAAATGCGATTCTGATAAGGTTGGGTAGGCGTTACGTGGCTATGACTTGGTTATTTAATAGTGATGTATGAGTTGACGTTTTAACGCATCGGAATTCTTGGATTTCCGAGTCTATGGTTTTCTAGCCACAGTCTGTCAGGGCCTTGCACGCTTGCCAAAGCTCGATTAATTGACCTGGAGATTGATTTATGATTCAAAGCACTTCTCTCGATAGAGGTCGCTTTAATCGCGTAATAGTTTGCCTGGTTTAGATTATCTTGGTTCTTGTACGCCAGAGCGAGATAATACCATGCAATAGGGTTATTCATATTGATCGCTATCGAGTTGTCTAATGAGCGAATGGCTGCTCGATAATTTGCGCTACGGTAAAATCGGATGCCTGATGCCAGGTGCTGTAGGCTGCTAAGTGCGCTATTGGGATTTGATCCTATGGGGGCGGCTGGAAGTGTCGAGAAGTTGTCAATCGCTTTTATTACGTCGTCACGATATTTAGAATATCGATCGATCGTGCCAGAAGAATTGGTTGCGTACTTAAATGCGAGAAGATAATCTTTAAGAGCAGCGGGATAGTTTCTGACGCGTGCCCAAAGTTGAGCGCGGGTAAAATACGGCTCCGGAAGGCGCTCCGCTTCGGGGGCTTGCTCATTCAGTTCGACCAATGGTTGGAGTTGAGTCCACGCGTCACGAATGTCGACTCCGCCAGTCTGAATTGAGGCGGGTACTTGCAGTTTCTTGTTTGGCGCCTGGGGGTCTAAAGGTTGACGGAAATTACCAGCAGTTAATTTTTCCGCTAATGATTGTGTTAAGTCTTTAAATGGTACAACATCGCTGGATCGAATGAATATTGTGCCATTGTCTGGGAAGATAGAGCGTGCCATCAAATACGTGACATTTTGATTGGTCACCTCATCAAACGTTGCCAATAGAGTGTCTGGTGCGAGGTCTGTCCCGGATTTTACGAGGAGTCGGCCGTCTGCCATATATACGGGAGTGGCGGTTGTTGTTGAAACCAACTCCGAATCATTGCCATGTGCAGCACTAGTGCAAATCAATAAGTACGAAAATAAGATCGATAGATGCCGCATTTCGAGTCCGATCGTGATTCATGTTAATATGGGAGTGGGCTAGTTCTCATGATAATTTAATGAGTGGGGTCTGGCAAAAAAGGTTTAGTTGAATTAGTCAGGAATCGCCATAAAACAGCTTATAATCGTGAAATGCGATGTATCGCATTGGCGAGGATTGATTGCATGACTTTCTTGCAAGAGAGGTGTGGCTGGAGGCGTTTTGGCTGCGGCGACTGAATTCCGATGTGCTTGGACGAATGTGGAAGCAAGGTCCTACGCTTCCATTTCAAAAGATTCGATATGAAAAACTCCGTGGTGAAAATTGCCTTGATGAGTTTACTCTTTGTTGTGACCGGGGCATGGGTACACCCATGCCAGTCGACAGCAAGGGAGTTAAGGCCATCGGAGCATCCCAACATTGTGCTGGTGTTTATCGACGACATGGGGTGGGCCGATCTCTCCTGCTTCGGAAACACCGAAGCAGAAACGCCGAATATCGACCGGATGGCCCGCGAAGGCATCGCCTTCGAACAGTTTTATGTGAACTCGCCCATCTGCTCGCCCTCGCGCGTCGCCATCTCCACCGGTCAGTACCCGCAGCGATGGAAGATCACCTCCTTTCTGGCAGATCGCAACAAGAATCAAAAACGGGCCATGGCCGACTGGCTCGATCCGGCCGCACCGATGATCGCCCGCGCCCTGAAATCAAATGGCTATGCCACGGGCCATTTCGGCAAGTGGCACATGGGCGGACAACGCGATGTCGACAATGCCCCGCCCATCTCCGCCTACGGCTTCGATGAATCGCTCACCAACTTTGAGGGCATGGGCGCTAAACTGCTGCCGCTCACCCTGCTGCCGGGACAAACCAAGCCGGGAAGAATCTGGGTCGATGCCGAAATTCTCGGCGGGCCGGTCACCTGGATGCAGCGGTCGGAAATCACCGGCGGCTACATTGCGGCGGCCGAAACGTTTATCGACAAAGCACAAAGCCAAGGAAAACCGTTTTATATCAACCTCTGGCCCGACGATGTCCACAGCCCCTTCTACCCGCCGGTCGAGAAATGGGCCGAGGGCAAACGCGGAATTTATCTGGCCGTGCTCGAAGAGATGGACCGGCAGTTAGGTGTGCTCTTTAAAAAAATTCGCAGCGATCAAGCGCTCCGCGACAATACGCTCATCCTCATCTGCTCAGATAACGGTCACGAACCGGGAGCCGGAGCGGCCGCCGAACTCAAAGGATCGAAGGGACAGCTCTATGAAGGCGGTATCCGCTCGCCCTTGATTGTCTGGGGCCCCGGTTTTGTTGCGCCCGATGCGGTCGGCACCCGCAACACCCGCTCGGTGATCGCGGCGATCGATCTGGTCCCGTCGCTCGAGGCGTTTGCAGGTATCCCGAAACCGGAATCCCCGTGCGACGGAGAGAATTTGCTGCCGGTGCTTTTAGGCCGAAGTAAAAAGTCGCGCGCCGCGCCGCTCTACTTCACCCGCCCACCACATCGCAAGAGTTAC
>CACOUL010000042.1 GCA_902630355.1 Planctomycetaceae bacterium | reverse complement strand
ATCAGCACGCTCCGTTTGCATACAAAATGGTCTTCGCACTCACCAACGGAGGCCGCGCGTATATCGGCACCGACGAGGCCCTGGCGATGGGCCCGAACGGAGGTTACGAGGCGGCCTGCCTGCCGAACTGGGTGGGTCACGAGACAATGTCGCCGCATTTGGGCCCGCCTGCCGTCGGTAGTGAAAAAGAAATCCACCGGGCATTCGAGGCATTGTGGAAAAGGCCTTAGTCCCCACCTCACTTCCCGCTGTCCGGTGCGGGAAAAAGGCGGACAAGCCCTCCACCCGCAACGCTAGCCTCCCAGCCCCAGCCCTTCGGCAACACGGCGACCGTAATCTGCATCCGCCTTGGTGAAATGATCGATCTGGCGCCGTTGGATTTCTGCGGGGACCGTCGCCATGCTCGACACAATATTGTCTACCAACTGCTGCTGTTGATCGGCAGTCATCAAGCGATAGAGGTCACCCGCTTGAACATAGTCATCGCTTCCGGTCCGCTGTTCGTAACGATCGGCATCTCCTTCTAACGGCAGTGGTGGTTGCCGATAGCTCGGATCCTCCTGGGGACCACCAAAACTGTTCGGTTCGTAATTCGGTTCTCTGCCCGCATTGCCATCGAACCGCATGGCACCGTCCCGGTGGTAAGTGTAGACCGGGCACTGGGGCCGATTGATCGGCAGCGCGGTGTGATTCACACCCAACCGGTACCGCTGGGCATCCGCATAGGAGAGGATGCGCCCTTGCAGGACTTTGTCCGGTGAAAATCCGATCCCCGGCACCACGTTCGCCGGCGAGAATGCTGCCTGCTCGACCTCGGCAAAATAATTCTGCGGATTGCGATTGAGTTCGAGAATGCCGACCTCAATCAGCGGGTAGTCCGAGTGCCTCCAGACTTTCGTCAAATCGAACGGATTCACATAGTAACCAGCGGCGTCTTTCTCGGGCATGATCTGAACGTGCACCCGCCAACGGGGAAAATCTCCGCTATCGATCGCTTCGAAAAGATCACGGGTCGCAAAATCGGGATCGCGGCCCGCCAGTTCGGTAGCCTCCGCATCGCTGAGGCAGGCAATCCCCTGCTCTGTTTTGAGATGAAACTTCACCCAAACCCTTGTGCCCTCGGCATTGATCAGGCTGAAGGTGTGGCTTCCATATCCGTTCATGTGGCGATACGACCTTGGAGTACCGCGATCGCTGAAAAGAATGGTGACTTGGTGGAGCGACTCGGGACTCAACGACCAGTAATCCCACATCATCGTGGGCGATTTGACATGCCGCTGCGGACACCGCTTCTGGCTATGAATAAAGTTGTCAAATTTGAGCGGGTCCCTCAGAAAAAAGATGGGCGTATTGTTTCCCACCAGATCCCAGTTGCCCTCTTCGGTATAAAACTTGACGGCGAAACCTCGGGGATCGCGTGCCGAATCGGCAGAGCCACTCTCTCCGCCTACCGTGGAGAAGCGAACAAAGCACTCGGTCTGCTTTCCCAAAACAGAAAAAATATTAGCCTTCGTATATTCAGTGATGTCACCGGTGACAGTCAGCGTTCCGTGGGCGCCTGCCCCCTTGGCGTGAACGACGCGTTCCGGGATGCGCTCTCGATTGAAAACGGCCATCTTTTCAATCAGCACGTGATCCTCCATCAGAAGCGGACCACGTGGACCTGCCGAAAGTGAATTCTGATTGTCGTCGACCGGCGCCCCGGCAGAAGTGGTGAGTGTTTTCTTTTGATCTGCCACGATGCGCCTCCCGGTAATTGGGATTCTTCAAACGCCGTAAAGGAATAAACCCTCTGCGGAGTTCAATTTATGGCATCCCAACGGCAAATCCTAGCAGCATGCGGTCAAAATCGACTCAGCGGTTTCGCCATTTCGTCATTCGTGCAACTGCTTCTTCTACATCGGCGGTGGACCCGGCGTAGGAAAAGCGGATGTAGTGATGTCCGTGACGCACCGAAAAGTCGCTTCCGGGAGCTGCAAGCACACCGCATCCTTCGAGCATTTCGATGGCGAACTGCAAACTGTCCTCGTGGAGATGCTTGACGTGGCAATAGAGATAAAAAGCACCATGCGGCGCAGAATATCTGTCGAAACCCATTTCGGGCATTTTTGCGAGCAGGATATCTCGGTTCTTTTTATAGCGATCGACGTGCCCGTCGAGCTCTTCGCGACAATCCATCGCGTGCAGTGCGCCATATTGCGATGGTGCGGGCGGACAAAGGTAAAGATTGTGCGCCAGATTACTGATCGGCTCGACCAAGTATTCGGGCAACACCATCCACCCGAGCCTCCAACCCGCCATCGAATAGTACTTCGAAAAACTGTTGACGACGATAATCTCGTCCGAAAAAGCGGTCGCCGTCTGCTGGGGCACTTCGTCGTCGAAAACAATTCCGTGATAAATTTCATCCGAGATCAGTCGAATTTCTTTTCGTTGGCAGTAATCGGATAACTCCTGCATTTGCTCTCGCGGCATCATCGAACCGGTTGGATTGCCGGGGCTCGCAAAAATCAAACCATCTATTTCCCCCTCAATCTGTTCGATGTCATCAACTGTGGGCTGAAAGTGGCTCTCCATACTGGTATCGAAAGGTACACACTCCACACCCAGCGTGCCCATCGCGTGACGATAGCCGTAATAAAATGGTTGCGGGAGGGCGATGCGAGCACCCGCATCAAAACAACCGATAAGTGCAAGGATCATGGCCCCCGATGCGCCGAAAGTAATCACAATCCGTTCGGGATCGACCGTTACCCCATACTGATCTTGATAGTTTTTCGAAATCCTTGCGCGGAGTTCCGGGATTCCTGCGGCACTCGTATATCCCAGAATACTCGTATCACTGGCCCGATGAATTGCATCGATGGCGCCCGCTGGAGCACCGGTACTCGGTTGGCCGACCTGCAAGTAGATAACCTTCTCGCCCTTCGCCTCAACTTTGCGGGCACGCGATCGCATTTGTTCAGCGACACTCGGTGTCGCCCCACGACGCGAGGGATGAAAACGTGTTGTCGGCATGGATCTTCTCTCCTCTTATCAAAAATGCTCGAACCGTGTGTTACTTATTCATCCGTCACGCACCCCTCCGAAGCCGAACGTACCAGGCGGATATACTTATAAAGTGTTCCGCGATCAGCCTTGAGCGGCGGCGCAGTCCAACGCGATTTACGCTCTGACAACTCATCATCGCTCAAGTCCACTGCCAACGTGTTCTGCTCGGCGTCGATCGTAATCGAATCTCCCGGTTCGATCAGAGCGAGGGGCCCCCCCCGCCTGTGCCTCAGGTGTCACGTGGCCGACAATGAATCCATGCGATCCTCCAGAAAACCGCCCGTCAGTGATCAGCGCCACCTCGCTTCCCAGCCCGGCCCCGACGACGGCGGAAGTCGGCGTCAGCATCTCCGGCATCCCGGGCCCCCCCTGCGGACCTTCATAGCGAATCACAATCACATCGCCCGGAACGATTTCACCCTCTTCGAGGGAAGCGAGCATCGACTCCTCACTGTCATAAACTTTGGCGGGCCCCGTAAATGAGGTTCCCTCCTTACCCGTGATCTTGGCAACGGCCCCGCCGGGCGCCAGGTTGCCCCGTAAAATTTGAATGTGTCCGGTCGGTTTGATCGGTGATGTCACCGGGCGGATCACATCCTGCCCCTCGGCCAGCGGAGCTACACTTTCCAGATTTTGCGCCACTGTCTTACCGGTCACCGTCATACAACTGCCGTCCAACAGTCCCTGCTCGAGCAGGTAACGCATCACCGCCGGAAGTCCCCCCACCCGGTGTAGGTCCTCTTGAACGTAGCGTCCGCTCGGTTTCAAATCGGCCAGATAGGGCACGCGGGCACTGACCTGTTGAAAATCATCAATCCCGAGATTTATGCCCGCCGCTCGAGCCATCGCAATGAGGTGCAGTACTGCGTTGGTCGAGCCGCCCAGAACCATCACAATCACCAACGCATTTTCAAAAGCGGTTCGCGTCATAATGTCTCGGGGCTTGAGGTCGAGTTGAAGCAGATTCAAAATCGCAGCTCCCGCGGCGCGACATTCTTCCAGTTTTTGAGGATCCTCAGCCGGCGTCGATGAACTGTAGGGCAGAGACATTCCCAGTGCCTCGATCGCGCTGGCCATCGTGTTCGCGGTGTACATGCCGCCACACGCCCCGGCTCCCGGACAACTGTGGCGCACCACTTCGCCGCGTTCCTCCTCGGTCCGCTTACCGGCAAGAAACTCGCCATAGCACTGGAATGCCGAAACGATATCGAGCTTTTCATCGCGCCACGAGCCGGCGCGGATCGTTCCGCCGTAGACCATCAGGGCCGGGCGATTCAAACGCGCCATCGCAATCAGGCACCCGGGCATATTTTTATCACAACCGGGAATCGACACGTTGGCATCGTACCACTGTGCCTGCATTACGGTTTCAATCGAATCGGCAATCAGGTCTCTCGATTGCAGCGAGTAGCTCATTCCTTCGGTACCCATCGAAATACCATCGCTTACGCCAATCGTGTTGAATCGCATTCCAACCATACCAGCCGCCTGCACCCCTTGCTTGACCACTGCGGCCAATTGATCGAGATGCATGTTGCACGTGTTACCCTCGTACCACACGCTGGCGATCCCCACCTGGGGCTTGTCCATGTCCTCGGGCGTGAGCCCCGTACCGTAGAGCATCGCTTGCGATGCACCTTGACTCTTCGGTTGCGTGATCCGGGCACTAAACCGATTCAATCCCGATGTGGCATTCATAGCAGCTACCCGATATGGTGGTGGGATCGCGTGGGGCCAAGTCCCGGAGAACCGGTTGTAAAGCCCTCGTACGATAGGAAATCATAATCCATCGAGCCGCCCGCAGGGAGTTGTCTCAATGGAGGATTGAATTTGATCATTTCAGCCAAATTACCAAACCTACTTCATGTTTGCCGTCAAATAAAAAATTCCTATGAGCCGCACCATCGAATTCATTTACTTTGACCTGGGCAACGTCCTGTTGTATTTCAGTCGTCAGCGCCAGTTTCAGCAGATGGCAGATGTCCTCGGCGTCTCTGCCGAGGAGATAGACCAAATCGTAAAAGAACACGATCTGATGCATCGCTGCGAGACCGGAAAACTTTCGCCAGAGCAAACCCACGCTGTTTTTTGTGATGCGGCGCAGACCAAGTGTGACTTTGGAGCACTCTGCCATGCGGGAAGCAATATCTTTGAACTCAATTCGTCGATTCTCCCGCTGATTACCCAACTCTCGAGAACCGGACATCGACTGGGTATCCTTTCCAATACCTCGGAAAGTCACTGGGAATATTGCCTTGAGCGTTACTCGCTACTCCGCAATTGCTTTGAAGAATGTATCCTGAGCTACGAAGTGGGCACCATGAAACCGGAGCCTGCGATTTATCAGGCAGCGGTCGAGGCGGCCGGTGTACCTGCAGAAAACATTTTCTACACCGACGATTTGTCAGCCAACATCAAGGGCGGAATCGCCTGCGGAATGGATGCTGTGCTGTACACCGATACAGCCAGTCTGGCCGATGCGCTGCGAAACCGGAATGCTCAAATCGTTATCTGATCAATCAATAGACGTATCGATTGATCAGATTTTCCAGCATCTCCTGACGGCCACTGGTGTTTGCGTCCGCCTCGCCCTTCTCAAGCATGTACGCCTCGAGCGTTTTCAAGCTGTGTTCGCCTTTTTCGATGGCTGCTCCCACACCGCTATCCCAACTTGCATATCGTTCACTGAGCAGTCGAGCAAGTTCCCCGTCCGCCCGAATCGCGGCAGCAATTTTCAGACCTGCGGCAAAAGCATCCATCCCACCAATGTGAGCATGAAAGAGGTCGATCGGTTCAAAACTTTCCCTGCGAACCTTTGCATCAAAATTGACCCCACCGCTCTTGAATCCTCCGTATTTCAAAAGCATCAACATGCACTGCGTCGTGAGGTAGACGTTGGTGGGAAATTGATCAGTGTCCCATCCCAAAAGTTCGTCGCCCGTATTGGCATCAATGGACCCGAGCATGCATTGGCTTCCGGCCGTATCCATCTCGTGCATCATCGTATGCCCAGCCAGCGTTGCGTGATTGGTCTCGAGATTCAATTTCAAATGATCTTCCAGATCGTACGCGCGTAAAAAATTAATGCAGGCGGCGGCATCAGAGTCATATTGATGCTTGGTCGGCTCTTTCGGCTTGGGTTCGATATAAAATTGGCCTTCGAAACCAATCTCCTTCGCGTAATCGACCGCCATATGCAGAAGCTGTGCGAGGTGATCCAACTCGCGCTTCATATCGGTGTTCCACAAATTCTGGTAACCCTCTCGGCCTCCCCAAAACGTGTAGCCTTCACCGCCGAGTTGGTTGGTGATTTCCAGTGCTTTTTTTACCTGTGCCGCTGCAAAGGCAAACGCATCGGCATTCGGACTGGTGGCAGCCCCATGCATGTATCGCTTATTGCTAAACAGATTCGCCGTGCCCCAGAGCAATTTGATACCTGTACTGCTCTGCAATTGGCTCAGTGTTTCGACCACCGCATCGAGATTTTGATTCGTTTCCTGTAAAGTTTGCCCTTCCGGAGCAATATCGCGATCGTGAAATGCGTAGTACGGCGCACCTAATTTCCCGATAAATTCGAAGGCCATTTCCGCCCGCCGGATCGCGTCGTCGACCGATCCATCCTCGAGTTGCCAGGCCCGCTCCGCACATCCGGGTCCGAAGGGGTCAGCACCCGCTCCGCGGAATGTGTGCCAGTAGACCACACTGAAACGCAGATGCTCTTTCATCGATCGCCCTTCAATGACCGCATCAGCGTCGTAATGCCGGAACGCAAGAGGATTATCCGACTCGGGACCCTCATAGGCTATTTTTTCGATCTCGGGAAATGCAGCCATCGTAAGCAACCTCATTCGTTTTCTGTTTCGATCGATCCTCAAACACAACGCCGCAAAAAAACGGCTTGCCAGCGAGGGTCTATCGTGCCACATCGATATAGCGAACGCAACCGACGAGATCGACCGCGCCGTCCGTCCGACGCTGTGAGGCGGGGTGACCTGCAATACTTTTTCGCGGCTGTGCTGCTCACTTTCGACACTCGAGGAGACAACGGTGTCAAACCGACCGTCGTCGTTCATCACGTCAAGCCAGGGTCCGCGACAAGCATGCCGCCAACGATCCTTTGACACAGCGGCCCTTTGATACAGCAGTCCTTTGACACAGCTCTTTTGACCGCAGTTCCCCGCTCTCCCAAGTGCTACCGATAAAAGTGCTGCCGATAAAACGGGGCGACCGGAGGCTGCAGCACCCTCCCCGTGATTTCGAGCGAAACTCTGTATTTCCTGCATTTTTGGCCTCCGAGGTCCCCCCACCCACCACATTCAGCCCGTTTCCCTAATGCAGCCCACCGCTCCCGGCGGCGGATCAGGCCCCTTCCGGGAAGCGGCCCCTTGAACGGAACCCACTGTGGCCCTTATATTTGCTGGATTACCACTGGGTCCATCTCAGCGTGTCAGTGCCATGAAAGTTCGCGCCAGCGTCAAACGTATTTGCGAGAGTTGCAAGATCGTCCGTCGTCGGGGCGTTGTCTTCGTGGTCTGCAAAAATCCCCGCCACAAACAGCGGCAGGGTTAATCGGGGTGGCCCACAGTATATCTTCGGCGGGTGCTTGGCGGACGGAATCGTGCGTTGTGGTGTGTCGCCGAAGGTGCAGCGTTTGGGCCGGGTTGCCGGTTCAAACGAAACAGCACCGCCTTACTTAAATCCAACCGAGTTGTTTGCAGAAGAAACACTATGCCCCGTCTTTTAGGTGTCGATATCCCGAACGACCGTCCCACGGTAATTTCCTTGACGTATTTGTACGGTGTAGGTCCTAAAAGCGCGCGGCAGCTTTGCCAAGACGCAGGGATCGACCCGCACAAGCGGGCGCGGGAATTGCACGAGGATGAGGTGGCTCGTTTAGCGGCGATTCTTGACAAAGATTTTGTCGTGGAAGGTCAGTTGCGTCGCCAGGTTGCGCAAAACGTTTCTCGGTTGCGAGATATTGCCTGCTACCGTGGCTTGCGCCATCGTCGCGGGTTGCCCGTTCGTGGCCAAAGAACTCGGACCAATGCCAGGACACGCAAAGGTCCCCGCAGAACGGTGGCAGGAAAGAAAGGCGTGAAGGATTTGCGGTAGTGGTAACCAAACCATCGCCAAAGATATTTTCAACGGTAGTCAAGCACGCAAAGCAAATGTGAGCGGGAGTCGCAGTGGCAAAAAGTAAGAAGAAGAAAGTTCGGCGGAATGTCTCGGTGGGAATCGTCTACATCAAGGCGACCTTCAACAATACGACCGTGACGGTGACCGATACGAAGGGTGATACGTTGTGTTGGGCCAGCGCGGGAACCTCTGGTTTCAAAGGCAGTCGAAAAAGTACGCCGTTTGCCGGTCAATGTGCAGCGCAACAGGCAGCCGATAAAGCCAAAAAATTTGGAATCAAAGATGTTGACGTTCGAGTCAATGGCCCCGGAAGCGGGCGAGAGAGTGCGATCACGGCACTTCAGTCGGCTGGCGTGAACATCAAGTCGATTGAGGACATCACGCCAATGCCACACAACGGGTGTCGGCCGTGCAAAAAAAGGCGAGTCTAGTTCGTTATGCCATCGGCCAACGCCGAGGTCTTTTCGGAAATCAATCTCGTGGGACAGTAAATTACCGAATTGTGAAAACAAGCGGTTACGGAGACAAGAAATGCATATTCGTTGGCGCGGTCTAGAACTTCCGAGTCAGGTTCAAAAGGAAACCCTTACACCCACCTACGGTAAGTTTGTTGCCGAACCGTTCGAACGCGGTTTTGGTGTCACGGTTGGCAACAGCCTTCGCAGAATTCTTCTTTCGAGTCTCGAGGGAAGTGCGATCACCCAGGTTCGTATTCAGGGTGCGCAGCACGAATTCACCACCCTTGAGGGCATCGTCGAGGACGCGACCGATATCGTTCTCAACGTAAAGTCGCTGGTGGTAAAAAATCACTCCGACACGACCAAAGTAATCCGAGTCGAGAAGGAGACTGCGGGCGATATTACGGGTGCAGACATCATCGCCGATTCTTCGGTCGAGGTGATCAACAAGGATCATAAGATTGCGACAAGCAGTGGCGACCGTAAATTTGAGATGGAAATGGTCGTGGAAAATGGTCGAGGATATGTGCCCGCGAGCGAACATACTCCGAGCGAGCAGGAAATCGGCATTATTCCGATCGACGCGGTCTACAGCCCCGTTGTCCGCGTGCGTTATGAAATTGAGGAAACGCGGGTCGGCCAGAAAACCAATTACGACAAATTGACGATGGAGATCTGGACGAACGGCAGCATCCAACCGGAGATCGCGATGGTCGAGGCCGCGAAGATCCTCCGCAAGCATCTCAATCCGTTCGTGCAGTTCAGCGACCTGGGACCCGAGATCCACAGCACCCAGCGGGTCAATACGGACGGTGTTGATCCTGCGGTTGAAAAGAAGCTGAATATGAGCATCGGTGAACTGCACTTATCGGTACGAGCGAGCAATTGCCTCGAAGCAGAAAACATTTTGACCGTACGAGATTTGATTGCCAAAGACGAGGACTCACTGATGGAAGTTCGCAACTTCGGCGATACCACACTTCACGAAGTCAATGAAAAGTTAGGCGAATTAGGACTGCGATTGGGAATGCGGGTTTCTCAGCCATCCATCCCGACGCTGTAATTTGCGAATATGAGAATAGGAAGTTCGATTTCGACTCTGCGAAACTCGAGCTAGATGTTAGGTACGACTCATGCGACATCGACGAACTGGACGAGTATTAGGAAGATCGCCAAGCCATCGGCGGGCGATGTTAAAAAACCTTGCGTCGAGCCTGCTGCTCACTGAGCGTGACGCAGAGTTTGACGATAATCCACCCGCCGTCAAAGGACGGGTCGTGACCACGATGGCTAAGGCAAAGGAAGTCCGGCCGATCATCGAACGCTGCATTACCCTCGCGCGCAACACGCTGGAAGACCAACGTAAGGCAGACTCGCTCGATTCCAGTGCGGAACGAAATTCCGAAGAATGGAAGTCCTGGAGAGGGAGCCAACAGTGGAATGACTGGAATCAAGCAATCGCGCCAGTTCTCCAAGCGCGGCGACGGGCGATCCAGATGCTTGGCGATAAAGAAGCTGTCTCTGTGCTTTTCGATACCGTAGCCCCTCGGTTTGAGGATCGTCCCGGCGGATACACTCGCATTATGCGTTTGGCCCAACCGCGATTGGGCGATGCCGGCACGCAAGTTATCTTGGAATTTGTCGGTGAACGCGATCGAGTGAAAGAATCCGCCCCCGAACCGGTGGAAGTCGAGGCCGACGAAACCGAACTGGATGAAACGACCGATTTCAGCGAAAGGGAAACTGAAGGCGCAGTAGCTGAGGACTCAGCAACTGAAGACACATCCGCTGAGGGCGGTGCAGAGGAGGCATCCGAAGCCGGTTCTGAGGCCGAAAACGAGGATGCGGAAGGTGATGAATCGGCAGGCGACGATGCCGAGAAGTCAGACTGAGAGAGGATGGCTCGCAAGGGTTTGCCTTAATCGGCCCGTCGTCTGAACTTGCCCTTCTCCCAGAGTGAGCGAAAGGATCTGCTCAGGATGGCCAAGGCTTCGAACATCGATCTGGTCGAAGCGAAAGAAATCTCAGGTTTTTCTTTCACTCGGTCGATGCGTTCCGTTTGTGAAGATCTGGTCACGCGTTTACCCGAATTGGCACACGTGCGCATGTCTCTCGTTGCCGTTGGCTTCTGCCAAGCGCGCAAATCTGTATCGCACGGACTGCAAGCTTCCCTCACACCCATGCGTTTTGAGAATGGAGATCGCGAACTATTTCGCAACGGGCAACGGTGGCGAGTCCAGCAAATACGCAATGCGGAAAATGAGGAGGTGCTTTACCTCCTGAATTTTTATCTCCCCCGGTTTCAAAACCAACCTTTTAGAGAAAAGTTGGTAACGATCCTTCACGAACTTTGGCATATCAGCCCTGAATTCAATGGAGATCTGAGACGACTACCCGGACACTACTACATCCATTCGTCCAGCGAAAAAAAATATGACGCAGCAATGGAACGACTCGCCGAAAAATGGTTGGCCCTCGATCCGCCCTTGGACGAATTTGAATTCCTGAAAATGTCTTTCGACGAACTGCAACGGAATTTCGGCACCGTTAGAGGGTTGCGCATCCCTGTGCCAAAAATGACTCGCTGCAGTTAATCCGCGTGAGCCCTTAGGCCGCCATGCGTTTTCCTTGCTCACGATACCAGGCAACGGTCTTGGAAAGACCTTCACGCAATTCGGTCTTGGCCTCAAATCCGAAGGCATCAAGAGCGCGACTTGTATCGAGGCAGCGGCGAGGTTGACCATCCGGCTTTTCGCGATTCCACTCGATCTCGCCATCGAATCCGCAGACCTCGCAAATCATCTCGGCGAGTTCACGAATCGTGATCTCGGTACCGGATCCGAGATTCACCGGGTCCTCTCCCTCATAGCCGAGCGTCGCTTTGACGATCCCCTCCGCAGCATCTGCGACATAGAGAAATTCTCGCGAGGCCGAACCCGTGCCCCAGACTTCGATCGATCGTTGGCCCCCTTCCATCGCTTCGCACACTTTGCGAATCAGTGCTGGAATCACGTGACTCGACTGCAAATCAAAATTGTCGTAGGGGCCATATAAATTCACTGGAAAGAGGGTGATTGCATTCATCCCATACTGCTGACGGTACGCCTGTGACTGAACCAGAAGCATCTTCTTTGCCAAACCGTAGGGCGCATTTGTCTCCTCGGGATAACCGTTCCAGAGATCTTCCTCTCGAAACGGTACAGGAGTGAACTTGGGATATGCACAAATCGAACCAATACTCACAAACTTTGAAACGCCGTATCTACGAGCTTGCTCGATCAACTCAATGCCCATCACAGCATTTTCATAAAAAAACTTTCCGGGGTTCAACCGATTTGCTTCAATGCCACCCACGACCGCAGCGAGGTGGAGTACGACATCGGGTTGGGTATCGACCATCAGTTGTTCGACCGCCTCGCGTTGTCGCAAATCGTACGACGTACTTCGAGGGACAGTGATCGATCGAGGCTGATACGGTTCGATCTGGCGACAGACCTCTCGACCAAGAAACCCTGCCCCACCAGTCACCACTACGGCCTTATCTTGCAACAAATTCACCTCGAACTCCCTTTCGATGCGTGTTTTGGATGCAAATCTCGTTTGCGACGATTCAATGCAATTTGTCGAACGTTTCCCTACGCAGACTCTTTGAAATTCAACTGATAAAGTCGTCGATATAATTCGCACCGCGAGGCCAACTCATCGTGTGTTCCGATATCGACTATTTTTCCTTCCTGCATCACCAGAATGCGATCGGCAAGCGTGAGCGTCGCGAGGCGATGGGTAATCATAATGGTCGTACGATCAGCAGTAAATTTTTGCAGAGCACTGTGGATCAGTTGTTCGCTCTCGGGATCTATCTGGCTCGTGGCCTCATCCATGATCATAATGGCGGGGTCCCGCAAAATTGCTCGAGCAAGAGAGAGTCTTTGTCTCTGCCCACCGGACAACCGACCTCCCGATTCACCGACATTTGTCTGATAACCATGCTCGAGTTTGTTGACAATAAATTCGTGGGCACGAGCCTTCTTTGCTGCCCGGATCACATCCTCATCAGATGCTCGATGAGATCCATAGCGGATATTGTTCATGACAGTATCGTCAAAAAGAATTGTCTGCTGAGTGACAATTCCAATCCGTTTACGAAGATCTTGGATATTCAGATCGCGTAGCGAGTCATAGCCTATCAGCACTCGACCGTCGATCGGGTCGTAAAAACGCGGCACCATGTTGGCCAATGTGGTTTTTCCGCATCCATTGGGTCCCACAATCGCAAGCGTTTCTCCGCATTCGATTTTCAATTGAATGTCTTGAAGCACCGGTTCTTTTTCGTCGTAATGAAAGTTGACGTGATCGAAAATAATCGGCTTATGTAAATTCTTTATCGAGATCGGATTCTTGGACTCTACGATGGCCGGTTCGCGATCAAGCAACGGATAGATACGATCGGCGGCAGCGGCTCCAGCCTGTGCCTGATTGAGGAAGCCGGACAATTTCCGTAGCGGATCACTCGCGCCGATCAGAAATCCGTAGAAAAGTAGAAGCGACGCCAAATTCAGGGGTCGCGCTGTCATCGCCATACCAAACAGATGGGTCTCCTGATTGAGGACCAGATACCCTCCCGCAAGGATTGAAATACAGACTACGCAAATCCCCAGAACCTCGTCGCTAAACTTGGTGAGCCCATGGTAGAACATGATTTTCATGGACTTGCGATAGACCTCACGAGTCGTCCTGCGGAAACGATTGTTCTCGTACTTCTCCATCGTATAGGCCTTCACCGCATAAATACCGTTAAAGGACTGGAGAAGTCGTCGAAAGAGTTGGCTGGACTCCTCCATGGCACGTCGATTTGCTCGCTTAACCGACTTCGCCAGAACGTAGGTGAAAAATAGGGCAATCGGTGCGATCATGAATGAGAAAAGCATCAGTTGCCAACTGACCCAGAAAGCACCCGCTAAACAGACAACTGCCTTGAGCGGTTCTCGCAACGCACGTCCAAAAAGATAGGCAATCGCGCCACCAATTTTTGTGATGTCGCCCGTAAAGCGGCTCATCAAGTCACCGGTGCGGTCCTTATTGAATACGCCGAGTCCCATTTTCATGGTGTGCTCAAACACTTGGTTTCGCAACTCCAGAGTCGTCATCTCAGAGAATCGCTGAACCAGCATCATGTTAGTCACCAGAAAAATATCCTTGACGATCGTTGCAATCACTAAAAACAGCGCGATGGCCACCAATGTCTGGAAGGCATCATCCGGAAGATATTTTTCAATGTAGGGCTGCAATGCCTCGGTGGTTGCAATCACTTTTTGATCTGCGTCGCGACGAATTGTCAGATGACTCATCTCATTTTCGATGCTGATCCGTTCCTTCTTGCTCTCCGCGACTGCCAATTGCTGCTCTAAATCAAGCATTTTCGCATCGATCGTCTGACACGTTTCTTTGCTCGTCGCGATACGCTCACGCGCCCAATCGTGCATCGACTTATTCTGGATAACGACTTCCACGAAGGGATAGACCGCGCCGATATTTGCGCCCCAGAAGAGAGCAACGATCAGCGAAGAGACCACGATACCGAGGATCGTAAACCGCTGGCGGAGCGCTTGCCGGATGGCACGCCATAAATTTTTCATACTTCGGAATTCCGTATGCCGTTTGTGGTTGCGCCGTTTGTGGTTGCGATTGATAGCATGTCCGCCGAGGAAGGGAGAGGGAACGCTATCGATTTGCGCCAAAAGAGTCAACATTGCTCTGTAGGGAAGAGCAAAAAAAACAATTGTGGTTAGGTGAGTCGACCCCGGGTCTTGGGTTTCGTCTATTTTTTTGATCGTTCGAATCTATCGTTGATGGCAGTGCCAGCACCGATGTTAGCTGGCGAGTGATCGGACCGCCTTATTTTGTATCTCGCGATGAAGCGAACTGCCCTGCTCGATTGGTTATTCTCCGTGCCACGCGTGCATTCCATTGCGTGGTGTATCGGCGAGAGAACCTCCTGTTGTGAGGCACGTTGCTTTGTGTTACCTATCGAATTCCCGGCCCGTGCATGCGTCGAGTTTTTCGGTATCGGCACAATGATCATCGATCAATTTAATACCACTCTTTCGGGCGGCGCCGCTATCGCTGCTAGAAGATTGCATCATGCCTTGCTGGACTCGGGTATGCAGAGTCGCTTCTGGTATCTCGGTCATAAGCGACAAACTGCAACCGACGATGCGAGCTACACTCCAGCAAAAAATCTTTGGGACCGCAAGCAAAGCTTCCTCTTCTCCG
>CACOUL010000041.1 GCA_902630355.1 Planctomycetaceae bacterium | reverse complement strand
TTTGTCATTTATGGAATTCGCTCCCATGCTTTTCAGATGTGCCTCTCTTCTGTGCTTACACGCAATCAGTGGTCGGCAGAACAGAATGAAAACATCGTGCGAATTCATGAACTGGGTATCGATTTTGAGGTTTGTGTATTTCCGATGATGCAAAATGTCATTCTTCACCCTGTTCAGTCCCAGCAATCACTTGGCGTGTGGCGAAAGCTGCGAGCCGAAATGACGACTGAATTACAAAAACAATCGGCGTGTAACTATGGCGTGGGCTTTGGCTTGCTTTTATGTGGGCTAGCGGTGGCGGCCATCGGGTGTACGTTTCTCTAAATTGTTTTTTCCGGTGGCTATTAACATTAGCTATTTAGAGTCGCAGTCTGGCAAAGGCCCGGCAGAGTATGTTCCTCTGGTATGCCCTTGCTGGCATCGCTGGCTGATAACAGATGAGGCAAGCAGACTCCGGTCAGGGATCTCGGAACCAACGTTTGAGACGATATGCGGCGCATCTTCCCCAAAGGTCGCCCCTTGACGCTGGCACGCCTCAAGATTTAATCTGCAGGGGTGTCGATTGGCCTTGCACGCCCTTCAGGCCGCCCTATAATCCGGCGAATTTTGTTCCGTAAGATCTTCGAAAACCAAGGTTTGCTGGATCGCCTGGAAACACGGGGTACCATGAGTGGCGAGTCATAGTGGTCGGCACGGGACTTCCTCGAGTTACAGGCGGGTGTAGCTCAGTTGGCAGAGCACAACGTTGCCAACGTTGTTGTCGTGGGTTCGAATCCCATCACCCGCTCTTTTGTGGTTTGAGAGAAAATGTTTTGCGTTCAAATCCGATGTACAAGTGATTGACTGGACGTGCTGAAAACCTTTTTTATTTTCAAACGATTGTCAAGCGAGAGACCTTTTTGTTGGCGTTTTCATGGCAAGTGAAGAATTAAACGAAGCTGATACCTTGGAAGACCCCGGTGCCGAGAGCACTGAGCTACATCTTGATGTAGAGATTGATTCGCCCAGCGCGTGTCAAAGGCACATTACGGTGACCGTTGCGCGCGAGGACATTGACCGCTATCTGGACGATGCCTTTAGTGAAATGATGGGTACGGCAAATGTACCCGGGTTTCGGGTTGGCCGCGCGCCGCGGAAGCTTGTCGAAGCTCGCTTCCGTAAAGAGGTTTCCGACCAAATCAAGGGATCTTTATTGTTGGATAGCATGGCGCAGGTGAACGAAGATCACGACCTCGCCGCGATCAGTGAGCCTGATATCGATTTAGGTGCGGTTGAGTTACCCACCGAGGGTCCTTTGACGTTTGAATTCGATCTCGAGGTTCGTCCCGAATTCGATCTGCCTGACTGGAAAGGGCTAAAGATCGAACGTCCGACCGCTGAATTCGGTGATTCGGATATTGATGAACAACTCGTCCGTGTTCTTGCAAATTATGGAAAACGTGTACCCTCACAGGATCCGATTGCTCTGGGTGATTACATCACAATGCGAATCACCGCCTCATCTGAAGGTAAAGCAATCGGTGAGGGTGTTGAAGAAACTGTGTGTGTTCGACCGAGTCTGAGCTTTCGGGATGGAACCATCGAAGAATTCGGTAAATTAATCGATGGTCATAAAACGGGTGATACCGTGAAAACCTCAATCGCCCTGATTGACGATGCACCCAATGCGGATCTTGCGGGCAAGGAAATTCAGATCGAATTTGAAATCCTTGACGTCAAAAAGTTTGAGTTGCCTGAGATGAATTCCGAATTTTTGTCTCAACTCGGTAATTTCGAATCGGAGGGCGATCTCCGCGATGCCATAAAGGATAGTTTACAGCGGCAACTCGATTATCAACAACAACAGCGTGCTCGTCAGCAAATTACTCAACTTTTGACGGCGGCGGCAGATTGGGAGTTACCTCCTGAGATGCTCAAACGACAGAGCGGGCGCGAGTTGGAACGCAAGATCATGGAGCTTCGTCGCAGCGGTTTTCCGGAGGCAGACATCCAAGCGCATGCCAATGAGTTGAGGCAAAATAGTCAAGAAACCACCTCGACTGCCTTAAGAGAACACTTTATTCTCGAGCGGATCGCAGAAGAAGAAAATGTGGACGCGGCAGAGGCGGATTATGATCGGGAAATCAGCCTGATTGCGATGCAGACGGGCGATACACCCCGGCGAGTCCGAGCGCAAATCGAAAAGAAAGGGTTGATGGATAGCCTCCGCAATCAAATCGTGGAGCGGCGGGTCATTGACCTCGTTCTCGAACACGCAAAATTTAAAGATGTAAATTTTGAGGGCGAGGGGGGAACCACTGAGGCCATTGATATGGCGATCGGCGGAGGGGAGCAAAACGAGATACCTGTTGCCGCGCATGGGCAGGAGGAAGAACTCGCTGCTCCGAAAGACCACACATAATTGGGACCCCGAACGGAAGATGAAAGGATAGGGCACTCGCCTCGCTAAAAGGTGAGGCAAGATACAACTCGCGTGTGTCCCCCATGGAAGGATTTTTGATGAACGCGTTCGATGCATTTTCTCGTCCCCCGCTGGCCAATCCGCAACTCAGTCGCGATTATCAGCGACAGCGGCAGATGACGCTTGGCGATTTACTACTGGAGAATCGAATTATCTTTCTCCAGGGTGAAATCCATGATGGAAATGCCAATGAACTGGTTATGAAAATGCTCTATCTCCAGAGCGAAAATCGGCGAAAAGATATTAATTTTTACATTAATTCGCCGGGGGGCAGCGTGAGTGCGACGTTGGCAATTTACGACACCATGCAAATCCTCAGTTGTCCGGTGACCACCTATTGCGTTGGTCTTGCCGCAAGCGGGGGCGCTGTTTTGCTTGCCGGGGGAACGGCCGGTAAACGCTATATTCTCCCCCACGCCAAAGTCATGATTCATCAGCCGTATGGGCAGGTCGGGGGGCAGGTTTCCGACATCGAAATTCAGGCGGATGAGATTCTTAAGACTCGCGAAGTACTCAATCGGGTACTCAGTGAGCATACGGGTAAAGATATTAAAAAAATCGCGGAAGATACCGATCGCGACTACTACATGTCGGCTGAAGATGCAAAAGAATACGGTATCGTAGATGAAGTCATCACAAAGCCGGTTGGTGACGATGAGGATGACGATTGACTTTTATGTTCTTTAATGGACTGAGATAATTTTCGGAGATTTGCTGCAGATGCCTTTGATTCCTTATGTTGTCGAGAAAAGCGGCCGCGAAGAGCGGGCGATGGATATTTACAGTCGCCTGTTAAAGGACCGTATCGTATTTCTTGGCTCGGGTGTGAATGATGAGGTTGCAAATTCTATCGTTGCTCAGATGCTGTTTTTGATGTCGGACGACTCAAAGGCAGATATCCATTTTTATATCAATTCCCCCGGTGGCAGCGTGAGCGCCGGGTTGGCAATCTACGATACGATGCAATTGGTTACGTGTGACGTGGCCACTTACTGCATCGGACAGTGTGCATCGATGGGCGCCGTTCTTCTTGCCGCAGGAACAGAAGGGAAGCGGAATGCGCTCCCGCATTCCCGCATTATGATTCATCAGCCTCTTGCCGGGATGGAAGGCACGGCCGAAGACATCATGATTCATGCGAAAGAATTTAAAAACACGAAAAACAAGCTGAATAACATTTTACTGAAACACAGCGGTCAGCCACTCGATCGGATCGAAGCCGATACAGACCGAGATCGCTTCATGGAACCCGAGGAAGCTCTCCAGTACAAATTGATCGATCGCATTATTGAACGCATGGATGCGTAAGCGAGAAAATTATGAAGTGTTGGCAAGGATGCCTTATTCTGCCGTTTCTCTTTATTGGAACGGTTGGTTGTAAATCGTCTGGTAGTACTGAAGCCCTGCAGCGTGAACTCCGATACCAGGAGGACATGATCTATCAGTTGCAGGACTATATCCGTACCTATAAGTGCTATCTTGAGGAATGTCGGCAGGAAAATGAAGCGTGTCGACAACACGCAAAACCAGCCGCGCAAGGTCCGTCGGTTTTAAAACCACAACATCCTGATGTGCACTTAACACCTCCTGGTGTAGAAGTGCCGCAGAATAAATCTCTGCAGCCACCCAAAATTGAGTTGCCGGGTGCGGCGCATGGAATGCGGTCACCATTTTCTACTCAAGCTCTCGGCACATTCCCGGATGAGAATGTTTACGCCTCCGAGCCAATTTCTACTCAGTGGGCCACCACCCTGCCTGAGGATGTCACCTTGGCCCGCTATCAAGAGTCGATTTTAAGGGACCCGAGTATACCGACACCACTTGCTGCAGGACGTGTCGTTCACGACCCGGAAATTATCACTTTGCCATTCAGTGAAGGGCACGCCGGTGGCTACACTGAGGAAGGAAACTTTTCAGGGGTCTGGTTGTTATTATCTCCTCGGAACGCGGCGGGGCAGAAAGTGAGACCCCGGGGAGAACTTTCCATCGCGCTGATTAATCCAAGGGCCTATTCGGCGGACACTGCTCGAGTTGCAAACTGGAAATTTTCGCCGTCACAACTGGATTTAATTACTGAAGATCTACCTCTCGGCGAATCACTTCTATTGGAACTTCCCTGGTCAGGGGAGGCACCACTTAACAGCCTTTTGAGAATGTACGTTCGGCTGATTACGCCGGAGGGCAACCAGTTAATTGTGGACCAACGGATTGATTTAGCGTTGAAGGAGCCTTTTGTAACGGGAGATCCGGGTGAAACGGGTCGCGGGTGGCGCAAGAGAACTCGGCCTCGGAATCTTTCCTCCGCGAACGCCACTGCGGCGGACGACCAGCGAGATCTCCGGCAAATGCCCAGAAGGCAGTTTATCGACCAGCGTGCCACAGTGCGCCAGGAGCAGGCCACTCCCCGGCAGACGGCACCACAGGTAGAGTGGAAGCCCTATCGGTAGCCATCCTTCGAACCATTTACAACCGGTTCTTCGTTCGGCGATGGTACTCTAAAGCATTTTTCCCAGGCGTTCCACAAGGTCGACCGTGCGACAACTGTACCCCCACTCGTTGTCGTACCACGATACGACTTTCAGTAGGTTGCCGTCCATCACTTGCGTAAAATCTGCGGCAAAGATCGAACTGTGAGGATCGCCAATGATGTCGGTGGAGACGAGCGGATCCTCACTGTAGCAGAGGATCCCTTGAAGGGGTCCTTCCGCCGCTTTCCGAATCGTTTGGTTCACCTGCTCCTCGGTGACATTTTGTCCGAGAACCACCGTTAAATCGACGATGCTTCCGGTCGGTACCGGTACGCGAAGGGCAATTCCGGTCAACTTTCCTTGAAGTTCTGGAATCACTAAACCAACGGCTTTTGCCGCACCGGTCGAGGTCGGAATGATATTCTGGGCGGCAGAGCGAGCTCGATAAAGATCGCTGTGTGGTAAGTCGTGAACACGCTGGTCATTTGTGTATGCGTGCACCGTGGTCATGAGTCCCTTTTCGATGCCGAAAGCGTCGTTCACCACTTTTGCCAAAGGAGCGAGACAATTGGTTGTGCAACTCGCATTGGAAATACAGTTTTGCTCTGCCGTGAGCTTATCGTCATTGACACCCATCACACATGTAAGATCGGCACCATCTTTGGCGGGCTGCGACAAGACGACTTTTTTGGCACCTGCTGTGAGGTGGGTGTCGTAGCCTGGTTTACTGTCGGTCGCTCGAGAGGCAAAAACGCCTGTGCTTTCAACCACCACATCGACGCCAAGGGAGCCCCAGGGTAAATCAGCCGGGTTTCTCTCTGCCAAGGCTTTTATCGCACGGCCATTCACGATGAGGGAGTCATCGTCGTACGTAACCTCAGCCGCATAGCGGCGGTGTGTACTGTCGTATTTCAACAATGTGGCCAAGGTCCGATTGTCGGTAAGATCGTTGACCGCGACGACCTCAAAATCATTTTCGCGGCTCATTAAATTACGAAACACAAGTCGACCAATACGGCCAAAACCATTGATTGCTACCCGAATGGACACAGCATCCCCCCTATCAATAAACGTCTGTTATGGAATCTATTCCAGCCGCTGCCCGACTATGCACTGAGGCGGTGCGGATGGAATCTTGCTTGTCTTTAATCCTCAAGCTAACGTGAACGTCGGCAGACCTTCATCACGCAAAGAAAACAAGAATTGTTGAATCGGGGATTATAGTGTTCTTGGGATAAATGAGGTAGGGGTGGGCGACTGGTGGAAAGTCGATGTGGCCCCGTAGAATCGTGACCAACAATCTTTCTGATCATTCCAACTCATCTCGGCTTTTTGTCGACCGGGTACTGCCAAACAATGCAATTTGGCGGGTGCGTTGCTGCCTAACAGCGTGGCACAATCGCTAAATCGAAAGGCAACTCGACAAAAAACTTATCTTCGGCCGATCCTGCGGTGTGGCGATGAATGTGATTAAATATCGCAAAATATGACTTTTTGTATTTGGTGGGAGAAAGCGGTTTTATGGATCGGGAGTTTTACGGTAGCACGGGCGACACAGAACAAGATATGTGCGGCCGCGAAGCGATGGTGGAAAGTTGTCTTGGTCGAATTTTTGCGGCGTACGATTTTGGAATTGAGGAGAAAATTGTTGACCCCGTCATTTTTTTAGTCGATTGCGAGGATGTGGTTGGGGGGGCTGTTGCTCGTGGGTGGGAGGGTGATGATGCGGTCGATGCCGCGATCATGGCCAACGCAGAAAGCGATTCTCTTGAGGGCAAACTACCGACGACGATTTTGACTACCGCCGTCTCCTTTGTCGACAGTTGTACCGAAGTGCCGAGATGGTTCCCCTATCTCGAAGAAACACTTTCTCAAGGACCGCCCTGCGATGCGTTCTATGTGATCGCAATTACTTTCGGTGGAGCGGGGGCGTTTTCTGTCCCCCTCTCGGCACGCCCGGCGTGACTCGAATAACCCTGGAATCTCGGTCCGCCAAACGCCGGCCGCAGGATCCTGAGAGGCCTGTCGACTGGGAGGTGGGGCGTTGTGAAAGTGCCCCAAAAAAGCTATATTGTGGACACCTAAAAAAGTGTGTTTTACCCTAAAAAAATCAGGGTCTTTTGTTCTATCTGAGGATATTTTTTTCTCTGTCTTTCAGCGGTTCATGAGGGTTCATTTTGGCTAAAGATTCAGACGATTCTCCGCACGACCCGGCAGACGACAGCAACGAGAGTGGAGCCATGTCGGGCAGCATTATCGATCTTCCGATTGAAGAAGAATTGAAAAATAGCTATCTGACCTACGCGATGAGCGTCATTGTCAGTAGGGCACTGCCTGATGTGCGTGATGGACTCAAGCCATCGCAACGAAGAATTTTGGTTGCGATGAATGATCTGAATCTCACGCCCGGTGCGTCGCGAATAAAGTGCGCGAAAATATCGGGTGATACGAGTGGAAATTATCATCCTCATGGCGAGAGTGTGATTTATCCGACGCTGGTAAGGATGGCGCAAGAATGGAACATGCGCTACGTGCTTGTAGACAAACAGGGTAACTTTGGTTCGATTGCTGGACTGCCGCCCGCAGCGATGCGATATACCGAGGCGCGTATGGCCGCACCCGCGGCGCTGATGCTCGATGATCTTAATCTCGACACGGTCGACTATCTCCCCACTTACGATGAGCGGCGGACCGAACCAACGGTCCTGCCCTCGAAGTTTCCCAATCTGCTTGTCAACGGAGCCAATGGAATTGCGGTCGGATACACCACATCTATTCCTCCGCACAATTTATCTGAGGTTTGCGATGCGATCGCGGCAGTTATAGAAAACCCTGATATTTCTATCGATCAGTTGTTGGAAATTTGTCCCGGACCTGATTTCCCAACCGGTGGTATCGTGTGTGGTCGCAGTGGAATCCGAAAGGGATACCATACGGGACGCGGGACAATCACTTTGCGTGCTCGCGCTGATATCGAAGAGTTTAAAAAAAATCGCTTTCGGATTATCGTCCGCGAAATTCCATTTCAGCAGGCGCGCGACCGCATCGAAGAGGGGATTGCGTCTCTTGTACAGGGCGGACGGATCGATGGGATTTCGAATGTTCGTAATGAGAGTGACCTTAAGGAACCGGTCCGTCTCATCATCGAGGTGAAAAGGGATGCTGATCCTGAGGTAGTACTCAATCAGCTTTATCAGTACTCGCAGTTGCAAGTCACTTTTTCTTTGAATTTGCTCGTCTTAGTCGACGGCAAACCGTGTCCCTTGTCGTTCAAGGGATTAGTTGAGGAGTTCATCCGGCATCGGGTGCAAGTGATTCGGCGGCGGACACAATTTTTACTTCTAAAAGCGCGTACACGTAAACATACGGTAGAAGGATTGCTGCTCGCGCACGCCAACCTGGATGAAGTGGTGCGGGTTATCCGCGAGAGTTCCACGCAGGCAGAAGCTAAGTCACGATTGATGGAAATCGAGTGCCCGAGTTCTTTGCTTGAACGCGCACTCGGTCAGAATGGATTCGCGGTCTATCAGGAAGAAAATGGGGTTGCTGGCCAATACACACTTACCCCTGTCCAGGCAGATGCCATTCTGAAGATGACGCTCGGTCAGTTGGTGAATCTGGAACAAGAGCGGTTGGGTAATGAATTCCAGAAATTACTCGAAGATATTGGTGGTTTTCTCAAGATTCTCTCTGATGAGAAACACATTCTCAAAATAATTTGTGATGATTTAAATGAGTTAAAGCGTAAGCATGGTGAGCCTCGGCGCACGGAAATATCGGGTAATGAAATTGGAAATGTCGATCTGGAAGATCTAATCACTGAGGAAACAATGGTGGTTTCCATTAGTCATAGCGGCAGAATCAAACGCACGCCCGCAAGTGTTTATCGATCTCAACGGCGGGGTGGAAAAGGTCTTCGTGGGGCTCGGACGCAGGAAGAAGATCCGATTGAGCACTTGTTTGTTGCCAGCACACATGCGTATCTCCTCTTTTTTACAAATCGCGGACGGGTCTACTGGCAGAAGGTATACGATCTGCCGGAGTTGGGAAGAGACAGTCGGGGGCGGGCGGTGGTCAATCTCTTGAATCTCGGCCCCGATGAAAGAATTGCTGACTGTCGGCCCGTGCGTGATTTTGACCAACCGGGACATTTTCTCATGATGGCCACGGCCGGTGGGTTGGTTAAAAAAACAAAACTCGAAGCATACAGCCGTCCCCGGCAGGGTGGAATTATTGCGATCAAACTCCGGGATGGCGATGAGTTAGTGGATGTCGTGGTCACGAAACCAGACGACGAGGTAATCCTTTCCTCGCAAAATGGGATGGCAATTCGCTTTAATGAAGCTGATGCCCGTCCGATGGGAAGAAATTCAAGTGGTGTGCGAGGAATATCGCTCGTGGATGGTGATCGACTGGTGGGAATGGTGGTGGCAGAACCGGAGGCGACCCTTCTGACAGCATGTGCGAATGGATACGGTAAGCGCACTCTTTTCGGCAGGGGAAATCACGCCGATTCGGAGGAGCAAGACGAGGCAAGTTCGACGAGTCGTTACCGAACGCAGAGGCGGGGTGGCAAGGGTGTGCGTGATATAAAAACCACCAAACGTAACGGCCCCGTGATTGGAATCACCCGCGTCAACGACGGGGATGAAGTGATGATCATGACGGCGCGAGGAAAGATTCAACGTATTGCGGCAAGCGATCTTGGCGTCATCGGACGCAATACGCAAGGAGTTCGCATTATGTCGATCGATGGGGATGATTCACTCGTCGCTGTAGTTCGAGTGCCGCGGGAAGAGAATGGGGACGAAACACAGGGAGTGGATGGGGATCAGGGTACTGAAGAAAAGCTCCCGGTGAATGAAGAAAATGTGACCCCACCTCCAATCGAGGAAGAAGGACCCGAAGATTGAACGACCCCTCAATCACTGCGACGGTCAAGGCACTTGCTCTCAATCTTTGCTAACAGGGTCAATGGCCGGTGATGCGGTAAAGTGAGATGATTTTTTGGCTCGCACGGCGTTGATAACGGGAATCACCGGTCAAGATGGCAGCTATTTGGCTGAGTTGCTCCTTGAGAAAGGATATGAGGTTCACGGCCTGGTTCGGCGAGCGAGCCATCGCCGATTAGAGCGACTTGAAAAAATTGTTTCCCAGGTTCACCTGCACGATGGGGATCTGCTCGATTTCAGCTCGCTTTTGCGCATTCTGCAAAAGTCAAAACCGGACGAGGTCTATAATCTGGCCGCACAGTCATTTGTGCCTGCAAGCTGGAACCAGCCCCTCTTCACCGGTGAAGTGACCGCCATCGGTGTGACACGTCTATTGGAGGCGATTCGCGAACAGAACCGCGCCATTCGATTTTTTCAAGCGAGCAGTTCGGAGATATTTGGACAATCTTGCGAAACAAGCCAATCTGAGCAAACCGTCGCACGTCCGCGCAGTCCCTATGGGGTCGCAAAAGCTTACGGCCACTTTATCACGATCAACTACAGAGAAAGCTTTGATATGTTTGCGGTCAGTGGCATTCTCTTTAATCACGAGTCTCCGCGACGGGGTACTGAATTTGTAAGTCGCAAAATTTCATTGGGTGTGGCAAAAATCAAGTTGGGGATGGAAAAGAATATTTTTTTGGGGAATTTGGACGCGGAGAGAGATTGGGGCCATGCCCGTGACTATGTTCGGGCGATGTGGATGATGCTTTCGCAGGGAAGTCCTAAAGATTACGTTGTTGCCACAGGAAAGAAGCATACCGTACGTGATTTTGCCAGGATTGCTTTTGAATGTGTGGGACTTGATTGGGAGGCGTACGTTCAAGTGGACCCTGCGCTGTATCGTCCTGCCGAAGTCGATGCATTATGCGGGGACGCGTCACTTATCACCAATGAGGTGGGCTGGAAACCAAGTGTGTCCTTTGAGTCATTGATCGCGGAAATGGTGGAAAGTGATTTAAAATATCTCACAAACTAAGGGAGTCGATTCCGTGGTGGTGGGTACATGGGGGTAAGTCATCTGGAATCTGCCCGTGTAGTGTGGTTATCATACGCACCATGATTTAAATTTTTGAATACGCGAGAATAGTTTCATGAAGATTGCTGTGGTTGGCACCGGGTATGTGGGTCTGGTCACTGGAACCTGTTTTGCCGAGAGTGGAAACGATGTGGTTTGCGTCGATATCGACCAGACAAAAATCGAACGGCTCCGCAATGGGGAAGTGCCGATTTATGAACCGGGACTCGGTGAATTAATCGAGCGCAATATAGCCGCGGGACGACTCCAGTTCACTACAGCCGTTTCAGTAGCGGTTCCACCCGCTCAGTTGGTCTACCTCGCCGTTGGAACTCCGATGTCCGAAACAGGTGCGGCAGATCTTACGGCCTTATGGAGCGTGGTTGACTCTGTTGCACCCTATCTCAACGAAAATGCCATCACGGTGACCAAGAGCACGGTGCCGGTCGGAACAAACGCACAAATATTCGAACGCTTGAAGAAAAATACGGGACGTGAATGTCGAGTGGCAAGCAATCCTGAGTTTCTTAAAGAGGGGGCGGCGATCGATGATTTTATGAAACCTGATCGCGTTGTTGTGGGTGTTCGGAGTGAGGAGGATGGTGAGGTACTCCGCCAACTCTACTCGCCATTTTTACGCACCGAAAAACCGTTCTTGGTGATGTCGCCGGAGAGTGCCGAAATGACAAAATATGTTGCCAACGCTCTACTGGCAACGAAGATCAGCTTCATCAATGAAATGTCGGGTATTTGTTCGGCTACGGACGCTAACATCGATGATGTGAGACGTGGCATTGGTCACGATAGTAGGATTGGTTTCGCTTTCCTCTTCCCGGGAGTCGGGTATGGGGGTAGTTGTTTTCCGAAGGATGTTCGTGCTCTGGAGTTCCTCGCTCAAAGCAAAGATATCGATGCAAAGATTTTGCGGGCGGTCGATCAGGTTAACGGGATACAGAAAACCTTCGTGCCTCAATTGATTGCTAATCATTTTCAAAACAACTTGAAGGATAAAAAAATTGGCGTGTGGGGCTTGGCATTCAAGCCCAAGACCGATGATATTCGCGAAGCGCCGGCGCTTGTCTTAATCGATTCATTGCTTGAAGCGGGGTGTCAGCTTGTGGTTCACGACCCGGAGGCAATGGAAAATGTATGCGAAAAATATGGGGATCGATTGACCTATTGCGACCGACCACTCGATGTGCTGAACGACGTGGATGCCTTGGCAATCATGACCGAGTGGGGCGAATTTCGTACACCGGACCTTGCTGAAATGAAGTCGCGGATGCGACAGGCAGTCATTTTTGACGGACGTAATATTTTCAATGGTGAACAGATGTCCGCCGCAGGATTCACCTACTATTCCATCGGGCGGCCACTTGTCCGTTCCGATGCGTCGTGTTCCGCTTAATCGTTTTCCGGATCTGATCGTTCCCCGCTCAGTAAATCCGTTGGGCTACGGATCATCCACTTGAGCAGTGCGGGAAGAAACAGGAGATCTCCTACAAGTGCGCCGCCGATGGTCGCGCATGCCATCATCGAGAACATGCGGTGGGTCGGAAGAGGGCTAATCAGCACCGTTGCAAACCCCGAAATGAGCACGACGGTTGTGATGATTAAAGCTCCCCCGATACCGAAAAACGTTGTTTTTATTGCCTCCTCGATTTCTAATCCTCTCTCAAGCTCCTGGCGAAATCGCGTCAGAAAGTGAATCGAGTCATCGACCGCAATTCCAATACACACGGCAAGGGCACAAACACTTACGATCGCCAGATTTTGTCCCGTCGCCACGAGCAGGGTGCCTGTGAGTGCCAGTGGCAGCAGGTTGGGAATCAAGGTAACAATCCCTATTCTCCAGGACCTATAAAAACAAACCATTACTAAAAGAATAACGAATGACGCAGTACCCAGGCTCGCGACCAGGTCATATACGATGAGCGACACATCGCGAGCGGAGGTTACCGGTATCCCGATCATCTGGAGTCGTAAGCCCGTATGTTCTTCCTCAAGATCCGTCAGCATTGCAGCCGTTCTATCGAATACCGGAGTGTAAGCCGCTGCGCCAAGGTCTTGCGCTCGGATGTAAATTTGAAACGTGTCATTTTTACCGTCGTAAAAAAGATTGCGGATCCCGCGCGGCATCAATTCAATCGCATCTAACCCCCTGCTGCCTCCTTCACGCTCAATGGCATGCAAAAAGTGCGTGATCGAGAGTGGGTGCTGTAAAAGTGTTTCCTTCGAAAAATAATCTTCAATCTTCGTAATAATTTTCTGCACATCGACCGGTCTCTTTTGGTGTGCCGGCATCCCGGAGAGGTCGCCTACAACTCGCACGAAGTCAATGCCTCCCATCGCTGCATTGCAGTGTTTTAGCGCGGATACCGCTGAGCTGTTAGCCGGTAGGGCATTAATAGTCCGCGCATCGGGACGCAGCCGAAGAGAGATGGCGATGCAAATAACCGTAAGTATTGCGCCGGCTAAACTCACAATGCGATAGTGGGCTAGTACAGCACGTAGTGCGCCCTTGAGAAATTCTGCGTGGATTAGTTGAACGCGTATTTTTTTTCTGATTACGTTGGAACCCAATGGTGTCAGACAAATTGCCGGGATAACGGTCATGACTGCAATAAAAGTCACTAGCACAGCAACACTACAAGCCAGACCGAAATCGCGGATTGGTGTAGAACGGGCGAACAGAAGTGAAAGAAACCCGATGGCGGTCGTAAGTGAAGTGAGTAAGCAAGCGACTCCAATATGTGCCAGCGCGTCCCGCACAGCCCCTTTCTGGTCCTGTTTTCGTTGCCAACGTTCACTTACCCCAACAACAAGATGCACGCCGTCGGTTAACCCCACCATTGTGATTAAAACCGGCAAAACAACCGCTGTGAGATCATTACTTTGAATCGCAACCCATTTGAGAATTCCCTCGGTCCAAAAGATTGCGATGGCAGGCGCTGCCCCGACAACAAAGATCGTGGCCATATCTCGAAAGAGAAATATCGAGATAATAAATACCAACGCATACCCGATGATTTGAAACTTTCGATGGTTGGAGCGGAACGCCCGCTGCGCAGCAAGATAGAGCGGTACGCGCCCCGTGATGTTGATATCAAACTGATTTTTCGAATTATCGCTTGCTAATTCTTCCGCTGTCTCTTGGATTCGAATATCGCAATCATCATCTTCCCATACCTCTATCCAGTTGTACCGAATAGGCAGCAAAAGGGTATTTCCATTCGGGGCGGCAAGTTGGCCACGCACCAGTGGGTGCTTTAGAATTCGGATTTTTGAAATCAGATATTCTTTTTCCTCCGCATCAGGTTCGGGAAGCCATCCCGGGGAGAGACCGAAAATATTAAGGGGGGGAATATCCTCGATCCAAAAAACGTCTTGTATCTGAGGGAGTGTTTCGAGTCCTTCGACGATTCTTCGAATCGTGGTCACACCCGACTTCGTAAAAAGTTGATCGCCCCGGATGACAAGGAATCCCTCCGAGCGATCCAGACGGAATCGATCAACCTCCTCAGACGTATCCTCAACTTCGAGATCTTGCAGAGGAATATGAGGTCGCTGTTTGCCAGAATGCCAACTCGCCACCGCTATTCCCATGCTGAAGACAACAATCAGCATCCAGAGAAACCGGGGGTGGTTCACAATCCATCCGGCATAACGGGAAACAGTTCTCACGGTACATTTCGCCGGTGGAGGGAACGAAAACAAATACTTTTATCGACTGTCTAACGTCGAATTCAACTTCGTGGAAAAATTACTTGAGTTGGTCAAGTGTTTTTTGCAACTCGTTCTTCCGTTGTTTTTCCGTGAGCATGTCGGCGATATGCAACTTGGTTTCCTCTAAATCGATTACCGAGTCCGCATTGCGATCAAGGCGGGAAAACGCAAAGCGACGAACAGAATCAGAAACCTCTGTAGGTTGGATTTGTAAATCTCCATTAGTATCTCGCCGCCTCATCCAACGTTCGGCTCGCGCTTGCACCTTCTGTGAAAACGAAAGGTCTTTGTTTTGTGTCAATTCATATTGACGGGGAATGGTGACTTCAAAAAATGCGATCATCATCTCTTCCCAACTCTGATCTCCCCAGCGTACCGTCGCGGTGGGATCAGGATTTACAATATTGTCTTTCGAGTTATCAAAGTGAGCGATACACCGAATCTGTTCCGCATCGTCGAGTGGAATAGGTTGATTTAATCGATAGACGTGTTGCCAGTTAAAATCATACTGGGGTACATCCAGCAAAATCTCTTCCTCACCCAGGCTATCTTGATGGATGATGCGAAATGATTTTCCCCGTAGGTGCATATGCGGAACGAGCGCTGTGAGTTGGGCTTGGGGTGGAAACTCAGTCAATTTGGAAATCACCTGATGGTTGGGGGCCTCGGGTGGGATTTTGAAGTGTCGATTAGCAGTAATGAGTGTAACCACTTCCTCTCGAACATTTTCTTCCTCGGTAAATGTCAATCCCACCTTCGTTTTGTCGCTCGTTAATCCGCCGTTGGGTGTGTAGTGCATTTGAAATATAAGCCGGGAGCCTGCGGGAATCTTCCTCGCCTGTCCTTCCGCAAGCGGGGCCACCCTTTGACCCGGGACATATGCGGAGAGCCACCCCGAGTTATTCAGCGAGTCCTGATCGGGGGCGCTGATGAACACGATTGCGTGGTGGACCACTTCTCTGTTTCCCGGAAGCACCTCCGCCGAAGAGACCCAGCGATCTTCTTTGAATTCTGGGTCGACGACAAAATATTGGTATTCCACTGTGCCCTCTGCCGGAACTGAAAAAGGATCGGAGCGCATCGGAATAATCTGGTCGAAACTCTGATTGCTGCGCACAGGAGGGTGGTTGATGAGGGGGGAGACCGTCGGGGCAGGGTCCTGCTCACCACATGGACACCCTTGGTCGATCCAAAGGGCAATATTTTTCTTCTCCTCCTCGCTCATGCGGCGGGCATTTGCAAAGGAACCGTACTCCGGGTTTGCATGCCAGGGAGGCATCCGCCCCTGCTCGATCACTTCACCCACGGTATCTGCCCAGGCCGATACATTGTCGTAATTTGTGAGAGAAAATGGTGCAATTTCTCCATCCTGATGGCATTCAACACAATGCTGTTTCATGATCGCGGCAACTGTGTTGTGATATGTCACACCGGCATCTTCCAATGCCTTGTGGGCACGTCCAATAAAGCAGCCAATCGGTGTGGTTTGCGGTATCGAAATCGATTGTCCACCACGCAGCTCCTCAAGCGCCTGTTTAAGAAATTGTTGTTTTGCGCTCGCGCGCGCATAACCAACCCCGTATTGATCGTCGATTCTTCCCCGATAGAGGATTGTACCGGTTCGGTCGAGGATAAATACTTCTGGTGTTCGCTCTGCGTGGAGCGCGGTAGCAAAATGCCCCCCCGGATCTTTTAGCATTTGGAATGAAATTTCATTTTCCAAAGCATATATTCGTATCTCTTCCAGCGTATCCTGCGTGTTGGAATCGATGCCGACAATTTGAGCAATGTCGCCATACTGTTCAGCAATTTCCGCTAATCGAGGCAAATAGAGTTTTGCCAAGGGACATTCCGTGCCCAAAAAAACCACCACTGAGTAGTCTTTGTCTGTGATTTGTTCCCACCGCTCAACTGTGCCATTCATTTTGTGAAGCGTGAGTTTCGAAATGGCCACTCTGTCGCGAGATGGATTCGGCGAGGCACTTCCGGCGAGCGGCACCATGAAAGTACACGCTAGAAATAAGGCGGTGACGATGGGCAATACACTCAACCGCACAATCTTATCCTTTTTCTTTATCGGCACAATTTCTTCGAATCGGCGAAGGCCCAAGTCAGTATATCCATCCACTAGAAAATCGATAAGATGACAAACCCAGCCCAAGTCTTTAAGAGAAGTGGGTGGCGCGTTAGTGACGATACATGGAGGCAATCTTTTTTGCCACTTCGGCCATTTTCTTCCGACAACTTTTTGGCAAAATAATTTCCGCA
>CACOUL010000040.1 GCA_902630355.1 Planctomycetaceae bacterium | reverse complement strand
TTGTAGCCTGTCTCTTCGGCAGTTCATTCGTCTTGTTCCCACACTACCAGGCGATTGCCCGCAGCCGCCTGGGGATCGATTTTTCCGATCTCATATTTTGGGTGATCGTACAAAATGCAGGCACGGCCGTCCTGAGTCTGATCGCCGGCTTTTTGGCCGATGCGAAGGGTAATCGCATTGTGTTGCGACTGCTGCTGCTCGGATTATTCGTCCTGCCCGGTTTTGCCATCCTTCTCTCGTACGAGCTGCGCTGGGGGCAATCGGCCTATTGGGCAGTCTTTCTGCTTCTGGGGGTGGTTCCTGTGACGCTGCGAACGCTTCAGAACTATACGTTGGAGCTAGCGCCCGCCGAGGACTATCCGAGGTATCTCAGTACCTTGGGTCTGTGCGTGGCGGCACCGATGATGATCTCACCCCTGGTTGGTTTGGCAATCGATACCTGGGGATTCGACGGGGTATTCGTTGTCGTTACGCTCTTCCTGTTTGCCGGATGGTTGCAAACCTTCAAATTGGCGGAGCCTCGCCATGCGGCAGATCAGCAAGCGATGACCGGACGACTGAATGTCGAATCGTAGCTGGGTGAATGTACTGAGGTGAATATTACGGATGCTAAGACCAATGCGACGCGATGTAGTCGACCGCTTGCTCCACATCTAATTCCCGGGTACTGCCACCCGTGCGGAGGTAGAAACGTCGGCTGCCGTCGAGCGTGATGTAGACCGGTTGCCCTGCCGGCGCCGCGATGACCCGGCAAACGGTCTTGCCACCGATCGAGTGGAAAACGGGCTGTATCAACCGGCAGTTTGCAGTTCCCGCCTTACTGGAGACGAGCGTCATCAGGGCCACTTCCCAGCCATCCTGGTTCCGCTTTTTAAGTGTGGGGTAGTCGTGTTCGATACCCTCGATTTGGCCATTGTCTCCTACCCCGATCAACAGCGTTCCCCCTTCAGCGTTCATGAAACCGGCAAGGGTTTTGAGGACGACGCCCTCAAGTACACGGTTTATTTCGTTTTTATTGAGGTCCCAGCGAAGCGTCGATTTGAATTCTAGGATTCCACTTTCCCCGCCGGCAATCAGCGTCAGCACATCTTGTCCGAGCGCTGATTGTAATTGTTCGATCTGCCGCGCTCGCTTTCCGAGTATGTGGTAGAGAATGCCGCTTACCAATCCCAAGACAGCACCTACGGAGGTGTAGAAGACGATTTTCCACGGAGACTGTCCTTTAAAAATTTCTTGCATCCGCTCCGCCACAAATGGGAGAGCGGAGTCGCCGTACTTGTCCGCGTAGAACTTCCGGTGTTCGTGAAAATCGGAAAACTCGTTCACCGGTGCCAGGATAAAGATGCCCACCAGGCTTCCGAGGAGTACCGGTAGCACGAGATAGAGCAGCAACTGCGGGTAGAATCGCTTCATGAGTTCTCAGCCGCTCGTTGGGGCTAATTCAGCCACGCCAAGTTGGCGCGACCCACGTCAGTGTAACGCAAGGGATAGAGAGAAAAAACCAGTCGAAAGCATCTGCATCCGTTCATCGCATTGCATCGAGAACGGCAGAGACATCCTCAAAACGCGTTTGTGGATTGATCAGAGCGAAGCGGGCGGCAGCGGTTTCCTCAAACTCGGTGGGCAGAAACCACGCCTTTCCCGAGTCGCGAAGGGAGCGGCTGAGGTTCTGGTAATCGGTCATACTCCAGTCGCGACGGCGGAAGAGAATCACGCTCAAAGCGGGGGGTATCAGCAGTTCCAATTCTTCGCGGCGATCGATTTCCTCAGCGACCCGCCGAGTGAGATCGAGGCTGGCAGCCACCGCGCGCCGGTAGGCGTCGGTGCCGTGACTTGCAATTGAAAACCAGAGAGGCAGACCCCGAGGACGACGACTGAGGTGCAGGGCAAAATCTTTGGGGTCGATCGCCTCAGGTGTCCCGCAGGTATCGTCCCCGAGATATGTCCCCGACCAAGCGTGAGCGGCGGTCGCATCGTCTGCATCGCGATAGAGCAAAGCGCAAGAATCGTAAGGAGTGAAAAGCCACTTGTGGGGATCGACCGAGATGGAATCCGCATGTTCGATGCCTGTAAAAAGCGAGCGATGATGCGCCGAGAGGATCGCGGGAAATCCGTAGGTGCCATCGACATGTAACCAGATATCATGCTTCCGGCAAAATCGAGCGATGCTTTCCAAGTCGTCGACGACTCCCAGATTCGGTGTGCCGGCGGTTGCGACCACGGCGATCGTTTCTGCAGGCAAATCGTTTTCCAATGCCTCCCGGAGGGTGTGGTCGGTCATCCGATAGGTCGCATCAGTGGGGACTCGAATTATTTTGCCGTCCATCGCGGCGACGGCGGCATCCACAGCAAAGTGAGCTTCCTGCGATGCAGCCACCACGCCTCCCCCGGCGAGGCAGCGACCGTCCCGCCGCGTCCGATGGCGGGCGGCGATAAGAGCCGCAAGGATGCCCACGGTTCCTCCGGAGACAAAGGTGCCACCCGCCGTCGACGGCAGGCCGGCCAGGTCGGCAAGCCATCGCAGAACTTGGTTTTCCGCAAAGATGGCGCCGCTGCCACTCGCCCAGGTGCCGGCAAACATGTTCGTGGCAGAAATCACCAGATCGCAGAGAGTGGCGGCGGGGGTGGCTGCTGAGGGAATCGCCGCGAAAGAACGTGGGTGCCCCTGGTCGATGCAGTGCGGCACGACTTCCCCGAGCAGTAGATCGGTGGTTCGATCTACCCCTAGTCCCTGCTGGGAAATCGAATCGCCCAGGGCTGCGCGGAGTGCTTCAAGGTTTCCCAATTTCCCTACCGATTGTCCGGCATGTTCTTCCAAGCGGTGGCGGATTTCAGCGGCGATCCGCTGAAATGCCAATTCGGTTTTTTCATCGTAGGGGTGCATGGAACCTGTGCCGTATCTTCCGGGTGCGCTGTGGAATCGCATCGTAGCGGAATGCCCAGGAGGTCGCCAGCAGCAACAGCAGTAGTAGTCTTTACGTTATCGGGTCGAGTGAAACGTGCTATACTCGTCCGAACTCGTCCTAAGCAGATGACCGACAACGAGCCGCTAACAGAATAAGAAGTATTCCATGGAACTGATATCGATCGCCGTAGGAATCTTGTTGCTCCTAGTGGGCCGTAGAATGTTTTGGCTTTTCGTGGGCCTCGCCGGTTTTCTTTGCGGTTTCCAGAGCGGCCAAATATTTTTTCCTGAGCAGGCAATGCTCGGTATTGTGTTTGGTCTTTTGTTGGGGGTGGTCGGTATCTTTGTGGCTGTTTTATTTCAGCGACTTTCTTTTGCCATTGGCGGATTTTTTGCCGGCGGCTATCTGGGGCTTGGGGTCTGCAGTCACTTTCAGTGGGAAGCACTCTCCCACGTCTGTTTCGTTGCTGCCGGTTTGCTCTGTGCAATCCTGGCCTACAAGTGGATGGATTGGGGGATCATTGTGCTCTCGGCCTTTGCCGGTGCCAGCGCCATCGTTTTCAGTGCGATGGTTCCCCTAAGCTCCACGTGGCGATTTGTCCTGTTTTTGCTCTTAGCAATCGTCGGTTGCGTGGTGCAGGGACACGCATTTCGAGATCGTAAAGCGGAATCTTCGTCGTAGCGGTGCTAAAAAAGTGCTTTCGTGGGGGCATTCACCGGCCCACTGGCAGATCCATCTTCAGCACACGGTTGTGGCCGCTATCGACGATATACAAGTCTCCCGCATGAACGCAGACGCCGTGGGGGCCTTTGAGGATTGCCTCCTCGCCTGCGCCACCGAGGACCGTGCGGACCTCGCCCCGCTGGGGATCGTAGAGGCGGATCGCATTGTTCTTGTCGTCCGCAATGTAAACGCGGTCCTCCGGATCGACGCAAATATGCTTCGGTTCGTAAAACTCTGCTTCGGCCGCCGGTCCATCACGGAATCCTTTGCCACCGGTGCCGGCGACCGTGTACAGCTTGCCGGCGGTGTCGATCATCCGCAGCACGTTTCCGGCGCGTTCAAGAATGTAGATGTTGCCCCGCGAGTCGGCGGCCACGGCCCGAGGGTCGAGTAGCGGACTCAGACGGGCAAGGGTTCCTTCCTCCGGTTTCGCGCGTTGCCCGGTGCCAGCAAGGGTCGAGGTGCGATTCGATTTAAGGTCGATCTGCCGGATACGGTAATTGCGAATATCGGCGATGAGTAGCTTGCTCCCATCGGGGGTGAGTGTAATGCAGATCGGTTCGCGAAAGCGGGCAGTTTTACGGTCCTCGCCATCGCCGGCAAATCCGCCCGCCGGCGCACCGGCGAACGTATCGATTTGCTCCGTCTCAGAATCGATCACGCGAATGCAATTGTTTGAGCTGTCCGAAAGATACATCGTACCGTCAGGGCCGATTGCCACGTTATGCAGATGGTTGAAACGGGCTTTCTTTGCCGATCCCCCGTCTCCCGCGAAGCCACCGTTTTCGGTGCCTGCCAAGACAGAGTGGTTGCCCGATGGGTCGACGCGGAGTACCCGACCGCCGGAGAGTTCGACGATGACAGCGTTGCCGCGGCTGTCGAAATCGATGCCTGCCGGGTAGCGGAGATCCTCTGTCTTGTTTCCTTCATCGGAGCTACCGATAAGGATGCTCACGTTTTGAGGAAGCGTTTCGGCGCTGGCAGGCGTCTCCGAGCCCCACAGGTGGCCCAGTACCAGGGCAACCAATGCAGCAGTAACCAAGCGATTTTTGGCGGGCATCATGGCAACCTCCTTGCGCTAGCAAGATCGTTCGTTATATCGCCCTGCGTTTATATCTCATTGCCCGTCACGAACAACCCACCGCACTGTTGGGGGGAAGTTCAGAAGCGTTTCCGATCGATTATACTAAGCGTTCCACGGGGCCGAGTTGCCCCAATTCGTTCGTCCCGCCCTGCCGATCTTCTTCTTGATCTCGCTACTTTAAAAGGAATCCTACCTTTGAAAGCAACCGTTTCTACTTTTGCAGTTTGTTTTTTTCTCATTGCCTTTTTTCCCAGTGTTTCAGGGGCAGCGATCGATTATCCGCATGTGATGCCGCCTGATCCACTGCCGCCGCATCCCCGACTTTTCGTCAATCAGCAAGAGATCGACCAGTTGCGCAAATGGTCCGAGGAAGAAACCTGGCTGGGAAAATACTTGAATGTGACGGTGGAAGACCTTCGCAAAACGGTCGATGACCCGAAGTTGCCGACCGCGAATCGAGGGGCCAACGTCGGTATTGCCCGAAAGGCGCACAGCTACGCAGTGGCATATGCGTTGACGGGAGAAAAACCTTTTGCCGAGGCGGCGGCGAAAATTCTAAATGCCTACGTTCCCCTGTTTCCTCAATATTCAGTCACAGGCATGAAGGGTAAGGCATCTGATTCGACACTCGGAGAGTGCGATTGGGCGATCCATGCGGCCTCTGCCTATGATCTGATCTACAATTCAGGCGTTTTGAGCGACGCGGAGAAGCAGGCAATCGAACAGCAGGTTTTTAAGCAATCGGCAGAGGCGATGCGACAGTGCAACCACCGTTATCGGAGCAACTGGCGCGGTCGAGCGATTGCAGGCGTGGCCATTCTCGGTTTCTGTATCGGCGACCGAGAACTTATCGAAGAGGCGATCAATGGATACTGGGATGAAGAACAGCGTCTTATTCGCGATGGTTTCGTTCAGCACGTCGCTTGGTCGATTCTGGCAGACGGAGTTTTTTACGAGCGGTCGGTTCACTATCAGCTGTATACGGCGGATGCATACGCACTGATTGCTGAAGTGGCGCGGCACAACGGAATGGACCTGTGGAACTTGGAAGTTCCGGGCCATCCCTTCGACGCTGGCGCCGACGTAGAACGTACCTTTGGTGAAACCGGTAAAAAAACAGTCAAAGCAATTTTTGATTCTCCCTTCTATGAAGCCTTCAGCGACGGAACGCTGGTACGGCTTGGTAATTCTTATGCAGATCGACTCGAACGGACGCGTTGTTACGAACCGGCATATCGAGCTTATGAAGACCCAAAGTATGCGTGGTTGCTTCGTCGAGGCGTAAAATTTGCCCGTCCGATTGCCGGTGGCGGCTACCTGACTAAGGAGCAAATTGCCAAAGCAAAAGCGAAGGCCGATCGAAGTGGCGATGCACCTCGGCGGCCACTCGGTCCGTTGGAGCTACTGTGGTTGGTTCCCGATTTGCCGGAAGGCAAATTTGATCATGGGGATGATGCGACGGTGGGGGTTACCGGTCGACATGAAAACAACTGCACGCTCCTGCCCAACGGCGGGATTACGGTGCTTCGTGAGGGAATCGACCCGAAATCGGTGGGGGTGCAGATGACCTATGGTGATTGGGGTTCGGCGCACACGCATCCGGAATTGCTGGCGATCACCGTATCGGCCGGCGGGCATCTGGTGATTCCCGAGGTACGCTATCACAGCTACGGTCACAAAGATTTTCTCAGTTGGGATCGACAATCGATTGCTCATAACACGGTCACGGTCGATGAGGTCTCGCAATATCCTCAGGATGTTCCGGACCCTTGGGTGGTCGAACGGAACGGCAAGCATGCGCGAGGTCGCCCGCTATTCTTTCGCGCGGGACAGGCCTTTAAAGCGTTTGGTGCGGAATGCGATGCAGCCTACGAGGGAGTGTTGTTGAGCCGTGCGGTTGCACTCGTGGACTCGACGGTCGTCGATTTTTATCGCTGTCGGAGTGCGGATGAGCACACGTACGACTACGCACTACATATTGATGGAACGCTGGCACACAGTACGGTTCCCCTCAGCGAAGCGGCCGATGAGCCACTGTCAAAGAGTTTGGGCTACCAGCATCTTCTCGCGCCGCGTCGTGGCAAAGTGGACGGCGAAGATCAAATGCAATTTGAAACGCCCGGGGGCCTGATGCAGATCGATCTGCTTTCTAAGGGCAAGGTGGCGGTTGCCACCGGCCACGAAGATTTGCAGGGAAAGACCAAAGAGGCGTTAGTTTTGGGGCAGAAAGGCAAAGATGTCAATTTTGTCGATGTGCTCTCATTTCCCGATCGTCAGAAATGGAAACAGATTGCGGAATTAAAAAATTTACCCCAAGGTGTTTTAGGCGTACGGCTCATTGCTGAAGACGATTCCGAAAGATGGGTCGTCAGCAGTGAGGCCGGCAAGCCGTTTGAATTGCAGGGCCAGCAAGTTGTCGGGCGGATGGCACTGCTCGAAAAAACAGCGAGCGGGCCATTGAAGTTGATCGACCAGGTGGAATGAAAGGAAGCGTCGCGGTATGAAAATCAATCAGATATTTTTCATTTTTTGCGTCTCCCTTTTGTTTTCAGTTCAATCGACTGCACACCCGCCCGAAAACCATTCGCAGTCGCGGACGAGTTCGCAACCGGTGTCACCCGGAATGGCGCTTCCCGCATTAAAGGGACCGCATCCGTGGTCCGATAAGCCGGTCCTCGACGATCCTTCGCGGTTTCATATTGCTATCATGACCGACCGCACCGGTGGTCATCGCCCCGGAGTTTGGATGCAGGCGGTCGAAAGCGTGAACCTGCTTCGGCCCGACTTTGTGATGTCGGTGGGAGATCTGATCGAAGGTTACACCGAAGATGAAAAGAAGGTGCAAGCCGAGTGGGAAGAATTTCTTGGTTTCATCGATAAGATGCAGATGCGATTTTTTTTCGTGGCCGGAAATCACGATCTCACCAATCCGATGATGCACAAAGTGTGGCGGGAACGGTTCGGTCCCGAATGGTATTCTTTCGACTACAAAGGGGTGCACTTTATCTGCCTTTGTTCCGAAGACCCGAACTTTCGCATCGGCGACGAGCAACTTGCCTGGCTCGAGAAAGATTTGGCCCAATCGAAAGATGCACGCTGGACACTCGTGTTTCTTCATAAACCGCTTTGGTTCATCTCCGAACGCTACCGATCCTTCGGCATTTTTGACAAAACCCAGTGGCCCAAGGTCGAAAAATTACTGCACGGCCGACGCCATACCGTCTTTGCCGGCCACACGCACCATTACGCCCAATTCCATCGCAACGGGGCCACCTACTATCAGTTGGCGACCACCGGTGGCAGTTCACAGTTACGCGGGGTCCCCTACGGTGAGTTTGATCACATTATGTGGCTCACCATGGAACAGGAAGGCCCGTACGTGGTGAATCTGTTGCTCGATGGCATTGTTCCCGGCGATCGCGTGACCGAAGAAACGCTGGCGCAATTTCGTAAATTCCTGCGCGAGGCGAAGGTTGAAGTGGCACCGATCTTATTGAGCCCCGGGGAAGGATTGCGTCAGGGACAGATCGACATTCGGCTGACCAATGCTTTGGATGTGCCGGTCCGCGTGAGCGGGCGCCTTGAAGGGCTGCCTCTACGAGGTCTCTCTCAGCAACCGGTGGATCTCAAACTGAGCGCGGAAGCCGGTCAACGCGACCAACTCTCGGTTGGCGTCTCCTTCGCTGAGCCGATTCCGATCGCTGATCTGGGAAGTACCCTTTTTCGCGCGCGAGTGGAAACGGAAGGGGCAAAATCTCTGCGGGCCGACCTTTCGATACCGGTGGTGATCGATCGTCGTTATGAGTGTCCCCAGATACAAGGGCCGGTCACGCTCGATGGTAGTTCGGACGATTGGCGCGCGCTTTCCCATTCCCTTCCGAATGCGCCACTTTTGGTAGGGCCCCAAGGAGGTTGGCAGGGTGCGGGCGATGCCGATCTCGATTTGGACTTCGCGAGAGACAAAGAGAAACTTTATTTCTTTGCCCGGGTGGGCGACGACAAATTGGTGCCGGGGGATCAGATCGTTTTGATGCTCGATACCCGACCGATCGCAGCCCGCTCCCGCGAACCGGGCTTCGGTATTGGTTTTTATCGCGTGGCGTTTCCGGCGGTTGCGTTTCGTGGCCCCCTGACGATGGTTTCGGGCGCCGGTGAGAAAGTGACCATCGATGCGGTGGTTGCACGGCAGGATGGTGGCTACACGGTCGAGGCAGCGATCCCTGCCACAGTCTTCAGCGATTCGCAGGACGGAAAGTGGCACTCGTTCCAAGCGGCCGTGCTGCTGGAGGATGTCGACGAACCAGGAGAATCGCCGACGGGGTTGATCTGGCGCGGAACCCGTGAGGTGCGAAAGAATAATCGGGGCTATGGTCACTTTTTGGTTGCCCCGCCCACTGTGAATGTGAAGTAGGGGATACCAGCAGGCTTGCCGATTTGATGGTCCGCAGTTAGGGCGAGGCGGCCTTTTATCGCTTGCGGTGCCATATGCTACGGCGGTTCGGGTCCCCGTTTTCTGATCACGGGCGTGCCTGTCCGCGGGGAATCGGGGCTAATCTGCGCGGTTGACGGTCGATTGGCGGTGGAGGGATTGTCGCCGTGCGGGCAGCGTCTAAAATCCAAAGTGATGAATGCGAACAGGAGGCGAGCTTAAACCAGAAGGACATCCGTTGATGAATACTCGAACATTTTTGCTGGCTGCCGCACTACTTTATGGACTGCTTTGCGATTTGCTCATGGCCGAGGAGCCGATCCGCTATCTGTATCAGTTCGACAATCCCAAGGCTGCGGCCTGGAAGACGGTGAACGATGGGGTGATGGGGGGTGTCTCGGACGGCCAATTCAAAATAACCCCCGAAGGCACCCTTGATTTTTATGGAAAGCTCTCGTTAGAGAATAACGGAGGTTTTGCCTCGGTTCGAACGAGAAAAGCAGCGCTCGATTTGCAATCGGGCGATATTCTGGTTGCCCGCGTCCGCGGAGATGGGCGGCAGTATGCGTGGAATCTCTATGTCCCGACCTGGAGAATTGCGTTCGCGTACCGCGCTTTTTTTAATACCAAGAAAGGTGAGTGGATCGAGATTCGTACCCCGCTAGCGGCATTTCGTGCCACGAGTTTTGGCCGTGAAATGCAAGGACGCAAACTGAATCCCTCCAAAGTCAACGGTTTGGGAATCATTCTCGCAGACAAGCAGGCAGGCCCTTTTCAACTGGAAATCGATTGGATCGGTGTCGAGCGGCTGCCCACGACGCAAAAGGTAGAATAAAAAGGAGGCGGCAGATGTGCAGGTGGCTCGCTTACGCCGGATCTCCCATCCACCTGGATGAAATTCTTTTGCGCCCGGAACATTCACTGCTCACCCAGTCGCGTCATGCGCTGGAATCGACCTTCGAAGTCAATGCGGATGGATTCGGGGTGGGATGGTATACGGACCTGCCCACACCGGGGGTCTATCACGATACGCGTCCCGCTTGGAACGATCGCAATCTGGCCAGTCTGGCGACCCACATCCGCTCCCCACTTTTTTTTGGCCATATCCGCGCGGCGGTCGGTAGCATGGTGGTCCGCAGCAATTGCCACCCGTTCCGTCATGGGCGCTGGTTATTTCAGCACAACGGAGCGATCGGCGGATTCGCCAAAATCAAACATCGGCTCGACATGCAAATCCGTCCCAATTTATATGCCGAGAAGCAGGGCCAGACCGACACCGAAACGATGTTCTTGCTTAGTCTCACGCTGGGAATGATGGAAGATCCGCAGGGCGGTATCTGCCGGATGATCGAAAAGGTAGAGGAGGCACGCCGCGCGGAAGGGGTAGCGGAAGCCTTTCGCATGACCGTAGCGACAAGCAATGGGGAGTCGGTTTATGCCGCCCGCTATGCGAGTCACGATGCCCAGCCATCGCTCTATCACAGCACGCCGGGAGCGGTCCTCGAGTCGACCGGTGGCGACCGCATCGAACTACCGAGTGATGGCACGCTCATCCTCTCCGAACCACTCGACGACGTTCCGGGACACTGGGAAGAGGTCCCCGAGTCGAGTTGGCTCACGCTCTCCGGCGGCGTCGCAAAATCCGTGGCGCTTTTTTAGACTTTGAGCTTTCAGTGCCCGCAGTCACGCCGAACGGGATTAATTACTTTTTTCCCCGCTGCCCTCAAAGTCGAGCAGCACGGTCCCGTCAGCGCCCGTCACCGTGATGTTCATCTCCGTGCGATCGTCATCGCCCAGACGGATCACCCCTTCGGCCGTTGCTCCCCCGATGTACTGGCCACTAATTACAATTTCACTTTTGGCTTGATTCCAGGTGCCGCTCGTGATTCCCATAGGAACACCTCCTTTACTATCGAAATCCCAAAAGAGAAAAATTCCTTCGTCCGGATCGTATCGGATCAGAACAAGTTTTTTATAATCTCCACCTTCGTAAGTTTGGTCTGATTGCAAGAACTGCTTATTGAGAACGTAGCGAATCGTTTCGGTGCCCCGGATGGTCATCTCCTCGGGAATCAGGAGCGACTTTTTGAACTTCAATTCCACTTTCCACGTACCGACCCAGCCCTCCATCAGTTGCTGTGGTGTCTCAGCGCTGGCCATGCGGCCGCCCTGGGAGCACGACACAAACATTAAAAGCGCGAGGCACTGAAGCGAACGAAATTTTGACATGGTTTTCTCCTCTGTTGCGTCCCTTGTTTGTGAAATGCCTATTTAGTTGTCTTGGTTTTTGTTCCCGAATCGGTCTTTTCAGCCTTTACTTGACTGCCGTCCATAGAAAATATGGTTTTGTCGTTCTCGTCCTTCACCTCAAATGACCAGCTGAACGAGCCGTCCTTTTCAAATTTCCAGACACCTTCTCCGCTGTTTCCCCCGTCGTTTGCCTTGAGCGTCATTTCTTTTTTTTCTTCATCCCAAGTGCCGGTCAGCGGGGCTGGCTGAACGTCTCCATTCGCTTTGAATTCCCAAATGTAGTAGCGTTTGTCTTTTTCGCTATAGGTCATGAGGTTGATCACCTCTGTTTTCTTGCCATCTCCTTTGTCATCGTAAAAGCCCTTGCCGAGCACATAGTTGTGCCCGAGGACCCAGCCGATTTTTTCTTGGCCCTTGAAGGTCATTTTCACGGGAGCCTTGATGTTGACCGTGGCATTCCAGACGCCCACGCGTCTGGCGAGTATGCCGTGAGGATCTTTTTCCGCTCGAGCGAGCCCGGGTGCGAGGGCGGAAAGCAGGCAAGCCAATACCAGGGGAAGCAAAGCGGAAAAACGCATAACGTACCTCGCGAGAAAGTTAAGTGCCGCCACAAGCGAACCGGGTAGATCACCGCGCAGCCCAGGGGTTGATGAAGAGCATTCAAATGCAAACTGCAGTGCGTGCAGTCTATCTCTCACAGATTCGAGTCGCAACCGCGTGCGTTGGCGTATTCACTCGCTATCTGCACTTCCACGCCTGGAACGCAACGATTGTGTTACAAGCCGGGTGGTGGAGATAAGTGGAGCGGAAGGGAGTCGAACCCTCGACCTCTGCATTGCGAACGCAGCGCTCTCCCAACTGAGCTACCGCCCCTTATCGATATGCCGAACTGCCATTGTAAGGTCAGGCTACGTACTGTCCAGTAACCGGGGATAGGCGCTAACGCAACGGCTAGGCTCCCAGGCCGCAGCTGTGGAAGAAATAATCAAAATACGCCTCGCGCCGTGGCGACGCGGTGGCCGCCGGTCGCGTCGGGCAGAGCGCAGCCACCTTCGACGATTCCTTGCTACGCATTGCGTTAATCAGCCCCCCGTAAGCGGCCGTTTGAAATCGAAGCGGGCCTTTGCGGGCGCTGATCTCCGCGCGTGCACCGGGAGCCAAAAGCTCGACGCCACAACTGAACGCCTGTTGAAAAAACCGCGACTGACTCAGGCCGCCGGTCAGAACAAATCGTTTTACCATCCCAGCATCGGGCGCTTCGTCGAGCATTTTTGCAGTGAGCAGCAGTAACTCGAGCATGATCGATGCCTGCACGCTCGCGGCCCGTTCACCGACCGAGAGGCTCTTGAAATTCGGCGGCCCCTCTCCGCCGTCGGGTCCCGGAAGGATTCGTCGCAGCGCACCCGGGTCAGATTTGGCGACGAGTGTATCGAGGCGGCCGAGGTGGTCAGCGTAGCTTGCGGCGCTTCGTTCGACAAAGGCATCGTACCAGCTGCAGCAGTCGGCAAGCATCATTAGCAGCATGCGATCTTTGTAGAACTCGAAGCAGGCTGCCTCGCCGGCAAGCTCGACGCGCGGTGGACATACCCGGTTGATCGTGCCGCTCGTCCCGGCAGAGATAACGATTGTGCTGTAATCTCCCTCCGCCAGGCCGCAACCGACGCCGGTGGCATGGTTGTCGCCAAGCGATGCGACCAGTTGTCCGCCCGCCAAACGATCGCAGACCTCCTGCCAACCTGATTCGCTCGCTTCGGAAGGGCGAGTCCGCACGCGGCCGACGTTTTTACCGCTTTGCACAACGCGAGGAAACCACTTCGCATGCAGGCCAGCTTTGCGGATCGCACTCTCGGCCAATTTTTTTGTTTTCTGGTCGAGCAGACCATTGCTGATTGCATCCGAGGTGCTCAACCGCGTCTTTCCCGTGAGTCGTTCGGCAATCCAATCGCCGGTCGTCATGACCTGTGCGACCTCTCTTTTGAGCGACGGTTCCTGGGCCAGGGCCCAGGCGAGTTTTGGCAGAATAAAGCGAGGTTCCACGCGCCCCACCTGTCGTTCGACTCCTTTTTGTTCCAGTTGATCCACCTCTGCAGTGGCTGCATTGCACTGCCAACTCAGGGCCGGCATCAGTAGTTGGTTTGCGCGACCGAGGAGTACCATGTCGTGTTGGCGTACGGCAAAAGAGATGACCGGTTTGCGGAACACCCACCCGTGCTTCTCCAGCGTGGTCAGCAAGGTCAAAAGCATTCGAGGGACTTGTTCGAGTTTAAACGCCGGTTGTCCGCGCCAACGCGTTGCTCCACGGATCGGGGTGTGCGCATAGGCCTCTTTCCCCGCAGGGCTCCGCACGCCCAGGGCCAACCCTGTGGTGCTGAGGTCGAAGCCGCACCAGGCTGCGACTTCTGTTTTTGCTCGTCCGGCCATCCCTCACCCCTCTATGGTTTTGGCGGTTATTTCGAAATCAACCATCGGTTGAGTCGTCGGCGTGTATGGTGCCATACGTCGGCGCGGGATGCAATCGGTACCAGTTGGACTACCCTCGCTGCCGAGTGATCGTTATGCTTGAGGCTCCTTTGTCACGCTGTAGAGGCATCGAATGAATCTGCCCCTCGCTTTTCTGGAAATGTGTCGTCGTGTAGGGGGCCGTTCCAAGCTGGCCGACTTGAGCAGCGAACTTTCAGGAAGCGATCTGCTCCTGCGGACCCTCATACTCCGTCGCGCATTGATGCGCGAGATACTGGCCGATGACGAGCGTTGTGTGGGGCTTCTTTTGCCACCGTCGGTTCCTTCCGCTGTGGTCAATGCGGCGCTGCCTCTCTGCCGCCGCGTGCCGGTGAATCTGAATTACACGCTCTCATCGGACGTGCTGAATCATTGCATCGCAGAGGCGGGCATTCGCCACGTGCTGACCAGTCGGCGGGTGATGGAAAAACTCGATCTGAAAATCGATGCGGAGTTAGTCTATCTCGAGGATTTTAGAGACCGGATTACGCTGTTGGACAAACTGGTGGGGGCTCTGCAAGCCAAGGTAATGCCTCTCGGGCTATTGGCGCGCCAGTTTGGGATTTATGAATTGAGCGATGACGAACTCTTTACGATTATTTTTACCTCCGGTTCGACGGGTGAACCGAAGGGAGTGATGCTCACGGCAGGAAATATCGGGTCAAACATCGAGGCGGTCGATGAGATTGTACACCTCGGTGAGCACGATGTGCTGCTCGGTATTTTGCCATTCTTTCACGTCTTCGGTTACACGATTACGCTCTGGACAGTGCTCACGCTTCCCCCGAAAGGTATCTATCATTTTTCTCCTCTCGAAGCGCGCGAGGTGGGCAAGCTTTGCGGTCGTCACAAGGCGACGATTGTGCTCTCCACCCCGACCTTTCTTCGAGGTTTCTTGAAGCGGTGCGATGTGTCGGAGTTTGCTGAGGTGGATGTCTTGGTAACGGGGGCAGAGCGACTGCCAGTGGAGTTGGCGGATGCGGTCGAAGAGAAGTTTGGTATCCGGCCGATCGAGGGCTATGGAACGACGGAGCTTTCACCGCTCTCGGCAGTTAATATTCCGCCGAGCCGCGCCCGCGGTAACCCTGGCGAGGGTGTGCGCGAGGGAACAATCGGTCGATCGATTCCAGGAGTTGATGCCAAAGTGGTTCACCGGGAGACCGGTGAAGATTTGCCACCCGATGCAGAAGGCATGTTGCTCTTTCGTGGGCCCAATGTGATGAAGGGGTATTTGAACGATCCGGAGAAGACAGCGAGTGTGATGCGCGGCGATTGGTATGTGACGGGTGATATCGCCAAGATCGATGAGGATGGTTTTATTTGGATTACCGGTCGCGAAAGCCGATTTTCAAAAATCGGTGGTGAAATGGTGCCGCATTTGAAAATAGAAGATGCCATTACCGAACTGCTCTTCGGTGATCACGACGACGAACATGAGAAAGAGGTGGTCGTCACAGCGGTGCCCGATGCCCGCAAAGGGGAACGCATTGTGGTGCTCTATACGGAGCTGGCAAAGTCGCCCGAAGAGATTTGCGGCGGCCTTAAGGAAGCGGGTTTACCGGCGCTCTGGATCCCCGCATTTGACAGTTTTATGAAGGTGCCCGAAATCCCGGTACTCGGCACGGGAAAGTTGGACCTGAAGGGGCTCAAGCAGTTAGCGCTGCAACAATTCGCCTCTAGCGATTAGCCGTTGCGGGCGGCTTGGCGTTGCCGGGCGGGCGATCTCGCAGCGAAACCATGCGGTTCGGTTCTTGCCGCTGCGCTGTTTTGGTTTTGGAGTAGTCTGCGCTCGCCTGGCGATAGACTTCACCCGCGTGGCGTGCAAATTCTCGCCGAGTGGCAGTGTCGACGTCCATCAACCGCATGGCGAGGCGTTGCACGCCCGGGCCGTTTTGTTCGGTGGTCCGCGATAGTTTGGTGACGAATTGCGCCGTCTCGGCGAAATTCATATCGGTGGTGTTGCCAATCATGTTTTGGAAGGTGCGGGCGATGAGATCGACACCGACGCTTTTCACGTCGACAAACATGTCGAGTTGGGCACGCACGAAGGAACGCCCCGTTTTGTCGGTGGTGAATTCGGAATGCAAGACCAACAGGCAGTCCGCGCGAATCGGACGCTTGGTGAGGCTGCCCGTATAGGCACCTTCACCGTAGAGGACGTGAACTTTTTGATCGCCGTAGAGGAACTCAAGACGTCCCTCCGTGCCCTCTCCATCGGCTGCCGCGAATTGAAGCGGTCCTTTACGGGTAATACGCATGTCGGTCGCATCCATGAGTTGCCAGATACTCACGATGACTTCCGGATGCCGGATGAGGAACATGTAATAACGCGGATCGCAATCGATGACCTGGGGTGTCATCCGTTTAAATACGCTGGTGTTTTGAATCACCGAATTGGCTTTTGCCCGCGCTGCGGCATCGAGGCGATCGAGAGGTATTTGACCAATCGCTTCGGTCTTTGCAGGATTCGGTCGCAGGAAAAGTGGGGGTGCGGCGGCGGCAATGGGGGGCATGTTCCACAAGCCCGCCAATAGCGGTGCGGCGATGACGCAATGCGCGATCCAACATCTGTAGCGGGCGCGGATTTGCACACCCCGAGCGCGACGAATACCAGAAATTGTCACCACGCGTGTCGATCCTTCCCGTACCTTTTCCGCTAAGAGAAACCGCTGTTCCAATTATTCGGTTCAGGCAAGGCAATCGGGTCAGTTAATTTTGGCAAACTCATCGTGAAGGAAAAAACGACAGGGGGTGGACCAACCGCGCTGCAGACTGAAAAGGCGGACGGTGCCTAAGATTACGCAGAAAGAGGATCAGAGTCGCCGGAGGACATGCCCCCGCTGGCGCTGCGCGAGGTACATTCACTGCCTGCATTGAAGTCAGGAGAAGCCGGATGGACAGTTGACCTGTCGATCCCTATCGCCGGTTGGGTTTCTCGCCCGGCAATGAGGCGAGCAGCGCGGTGGGTGCGAGTCGTTCGACTTGGCTCACACTGACGTGGTTTTTTTTCAGACGGGGCATGTAGCCTCTCGATCCGGAGACACCGACGATTTTTCCCAGATGAGGTTGCAGGTCCACGCCGAGTGCCGGACTGACGAACATTAAAACGTTCCCTTTAACATCCGTGAGTGCGTATTGCGGTGCCCCGCTTTTACGTGAGACAACGGGGGTGAGTCGGCCGACGCCGTCAAAATCAGGAATCTTCTCGAGCGGATTCTGTTGCGGCGCGGCTTGCGGAATGTTGACCTGCGTTGGTGCTGGTAACTCTTTTTCAGTGATTGCGAGGTAATTTGCTTGCAGCTGTTCGAATCGCGCGATTTCGTCGCAGATGAGTCTCGCTCTGCCGCGGTCCAGCGCCGTGCTGGCCCCTTCGAGTTGCTG
>CACOUL010000039.1 GCA_902630355.1 Planctomycetaceae bacterium | reverse complement strand
GATGGGGCCAATATTTCCCAAACCCCCGAATTTGAAAACGGATCGACCCATCACCCGAGGAGCCCCATTTTGGCCAAAGAGAAAGAAGAAGCATTAGAAGTTGAAGGTACGGTAACCCAGGCGCTGGCCAACACGCGATTTCGCGTCCAAATCGAAGGCGGCCATGAAGTGATTGCTCATGTGGCCGGTCGCATGCGAAAGTTTTTTATCCGGATCGTTCCCGGAGACAAAGTCAAAGTTGAACTTTCCCCGTACGACTTAACGAAGGGCCGAATCACCTACCGCGAACGGTGAACCCTCTGCACAGCGAGTGCAATGGTGCGTTACGCGTGCGACAATTTCGCATCGCTTTTGCTCGCTCGAAAAGTAACCGTTCTGGGGCCTGCTCTTCGTCGCCTCCTCGTTATCCTGCGGGTGTCCCCTCAGTCGATTCCCGGTCGTGGCAACTTTTCCCGACGAATTGGTTTATTTCTCTTTCGGCACCTGCCCGAACCACCCGTCGGCTCGCTACAATGCGGGAAACCGCTGCGCAGCGGACGGTCGGCTTCACGCTTGCCCGGCGGGTTGAGTGAATCAGAGAAACAACGGAACACAATTATCGAGGGACTTTTATGCGATACGCTGCGCGGTTTCTGGCAACGCTTTTTTGCAGTCTGCTCATTTTCACCACCTGCTTTGCCCCGGTTGCCCGTGGCGAAGAGGATCCATCGGTCGCGGTCGTCTCGATCAGCAGCTACGACCAGTTGATGCAACATGCGACCGTCGTGGGAGAGATCGTCGGATTTGAAGGCGCACAGCAAATGATGGAACTGTCATTGATGCAACTGACCGGTGGCAAGCCACTGGCCGGACTCGACAAAACGAAACCGATCGTGATTGACGTCAAATTGGGAAAGGCACAGCCATATGCCATCGCTTGTCTGCCGGTCACGGATTTGAAAGCACTTCTGGATTCACTCCCGCCCCAACTTTCGGACAACGAGGATGTGGGGGATGGTGTCTTGCTTATGAAAGCAGCGGAAGGTCCTCTCTATGCAAAGCAAGGCCAAGGCTGGACCTATTTTGCGGATCAAAAAGAGCATTTGGCTAAGGCACCCGAAGATCCTCCCGCACTGGCGGGCGATCTTCCCGAGTTGTACGTGTTTGCTACTCGGGTCAACGTACAGAATGTGCCCGCCGATAAACGGGCGGAGTTCATCGGGTTTCTTGAGTTGATGAATCAAATACAACTTGCCGGAGTTGCAGAAGCGGGTGGCGATATTGAGACTCAACAGGCGTTGATGAAACAGAACATTGCCCAATTGAGCCAGTTTATGAATGAAACGCAGGACGTCGTGATCGGATTGGGCATCGATCGCGACAACAAAAATGTCCACGTCGATTTTTCGACTACGGCTCAAGCCGATTCTGATATGGCAACCTCCTGCAAACGCTTTCAGGCTGGAAAATCATCCCACGCAGGCTTTCTCCACGCAGATGCGGCAATTGCGATGGCGGCCCATCTTTCGGGAAAACCGCCGGCGAATGATATCGAAGTGATGGATGAGCAGCAGAAAATGGTTCAGGGTCGGATGATGCAAGAAATCGATGACGATGACGAATTGTCGAGCGAGCAAAAAGAGACCGTCAAAGAGGCGATGGCAAAAATACTCAATGCGCTTTTTGATACTGCCCGCTCTGACAGCCTCCAACTCGGCTTTGCGGCGATGCTCAACAAAAAATCGACCCTCGTTGGTGGAATGAACATCAGCGACGGTGACACGGTAGAAGGAGCAATCAAACAGTTGGTGGGCGTGATCAGTTCGATGGTTGAGATTCCCGGGCCCGATTGGGAAGCGGAAAACCATGGCTTTTATCGCATCCACACATGGAAAAACATTCCGATCACCGAGGAAGATGAAGCAGCGGCGATTACCAAGATGATAGGCGACCAGCTTGAGTTTGCAGTCGCCGTCAATGCGGAAAGCATCTACATGTCGATGGGCGGCAATGCGGTGGAGGACCTGAAAAAGGTGATCGACGCTTCGGCCAAGGCGAGCAATGAAGTAAGCAAGCCTCTCGAGGCAGTGGTGAACATGGGGCCTATGATGAAATTTGCGGCCGAAGCGGATCCGCAGAGTGGAGCAATGCTGTTGCCGGTCGTTGGAATGCTGGAGGAAAAAGACGCAGTCGTCTTAGACATCAATCAAATTCCAAACGGAATTCGATTTCGCATCACGGTGCAACAAAACGCGATTCGGTCCCTGCGCATGATATACATGATGAGCATGATGATGGGTGCGGGGGGAGGAGCCCCGAACTTACAGTAAGCGGCAACATTCGCCATTACGCGATATTTTCCATTACGCGGTGGTGACCGGCATCCGGCGAAGTTGCCCGCAGGCGGCATCGATCCGTGAACCCTTGCGGCGACGAATTTGAACATTGACCCCCTGGGCGGTCAAAACTGCAGAAAACCGTGCAACGGCATCCTCGGTCGGGGTGCGATAGGGCAATCCGGCGACCGGGTTGTAGGGAATCAGGTTCAGCAGTGCCGATCGACTCCGTAGTCGCGTGGCAAGCTGTTGGGCATCTTGCTCACGATCGTTGATGCCGCCGAGCAGCACGTACTCGAACGTCAGCCGTCGTCCGGAGGCCTCAAAATATTCGTCGGCAGCGGCGAGGATGGCCTCGAGACCCGACTTTGCATTAACCGGCACCAATTCGTTACGCAATGTATCATTCGCCGCATGCAGGGAAACGGCGAGGTTGTACTGTGAACCGGCTTGAGAGAGTCGCCGCATCGCTGCGGGGAGCCCCACCGTGGAAATGGTCATCCGCCTGGGACTGATTCCCAGGCCCTCGGAACTCGCGGCGACCTTCAGCGCTGCCAACAAATTTTCGAGATTTGCCAGGGGCTCCCCCATCCCCATCACCACAATGTGGCTGATTCTCTCTTCTTCCGGCATGAGGCGGCGAAGCCGCAACATTTGCTCGATGATCTCTCCTGCGGTCAAATTGCGAACGACGCCATCGAGCCCGCTCGCACAAAAAACGCACCCCATCCCACAACCCACCTGCGTACTGATACAAATCGTCCGTCGCTCCGCCTCTCTCAGCAAAACGCATTCGATCTTCTGCTGATCCGAGAACTCGAGTAACAACTTTTCCGTTCCGTCCTCCGCCTGCTTGTGTACAGCGACGTGACTCGTCCACCATTGAAACGCACCTTCCAACTCGGTGCGCAGAGGGAGTGGAAGATTTGTCATTTCTGCAAACGATTCAGCGCGAGATGCAAAAAGCCAACGCCGAATCTGCGCGGCACGGAAGGCCGGTAGATTTTGCTCTGCCACCCAGTGGTCGAGTTGGCTATCGGGCTGAAGAATATGTGACATCGGCACGCACGCTCGCGAGTGAAACGGGAAGGGCTTTTCGAAAAAGATACTACTTTTTTTGGTGGTCAGGAAACGAGATGCCGTATGAGGAGCGTGATGACAAGAATCAGACCGACGAATCCGAGCAGCCCCAAAATCGAAAGCCAATTGTGTTTACTATAGACCGACAAGCCGGGAGATCGCACATCATTCCCTGCCGACCCTGAAGAGAATGAATCGGACTCACCACCGTCTTGCTCCACAAGTTCCTGCAGAAATCCTTGCACAAACCGGGCATTGAAGGGACGCTGTGCCGGGTGTTTTGCCATCAGTTGCAAGACAAGCTCCTCGAGCGACTGCGGACAGTCGGGCACTCTTTCGCGAACCTTGGGAGCATCACTGTTGAGGTGCTGATCAAAAATCCTCGCAAAATTTTCTCCGTCAAACGGCGGGTATCCCGTCATCATTTCGTACAGCAGGCATCCGAGCGCATAGAGATCGGTTTTATCCGAAACGTTCGTATCGGCACAAATCTGCTCGGGCGACATGTAGGCATACGTCCCCACCGTTAATCCGACCTCCGTGAGATCGGCCTGATGCGTGTCGCGGGCAATTCCAAAATCACCCAGTTTCAGGTTGCCCGATTCATCCATAAACAGATTGGAAGGCTTCAGATCGCGATGGATGATTCCATGGTTGTGCGCGTGCTGCAAAGCCGAGCAGATTTGAATAGCGTATCGGCATGCTTGTTGCCAGGAGAGATGTCCGTGGATCGTCAATTGATCTTTCAGCGACCCGGCATCGACTAATTCCATGACATAATAAGGCCGTCCTCCCGCCGTCCCTCCGGTAAGGTAGCGGACGATATGGGGATGATCGAGTTTTTCCAGAATGGACATTTCCCGATGAAATCTGCGCGCCACATGAGAATCGTCCAGAATTTGCGGCAGCAAAATTTTGATCGCTACCTTTTGATCGTGAAGTCGATCAGTGGCGCGGTAAACGGTACCCACCGTACCGACACCCAGTACGTCACCCAGTTTGTATTGTGCGATCTTCCCCATAAAGTTCGCCGCTCCACCTAGCCCCTGCGGATGACGTCTTTCCGTTTCAATCGCAAACCGAGAATCGCTCGCGCGCTGCCGCGTGGAACGTTCGTAAGCCGGCGATAAAACAGGCCCCATTATGACATAAACTCGACAAAAATTTACCGGCGTGACGTCTGATTCTTTTTTAATCTCTGCTCGTCGAGTGTACCACTTGAACCTCCCTGCCAATGCTGTTGTAATGGGGCCGTTCTGCTGTTCTTCAGGTGGCGGCTCACCGTGGGCCGGTACCTCGCATGTGTCGAACCGCCTGCAGACCCGTTCTGCTTCGATCACCTGCGGTAGCCTGTACTTTCTCGTTCCCCATGGGGTTTGATCCGATGTTGAAAGGACCATGCCAACCGATTTTACTCTTTGCCTGCAGTCTCATCATCTGCAGCATCGTGGCCGCGGCGGGACGAATACCGGAAGGCTTCCTACCGCTGTTTAATGGAAAAGATCTTTCAGGTTGGCGAGGCCTCGGACACGAAAATCCAAAAAAGCTTGCCGCACTCGATGCTCCGTCGCGCGAAAAAAAACAGCGCGAAGATAATGCGGACCTGCATCAGCATTGGCGAGTTCAAGACGGCATCATTATCAACGATGGGCAGGGTGTTTTTCTGACCACGGCCAAGGATTATGGCGATTTTGAATTACTGCTTGACTGGCGAATGATCCACCCCGGAAGCGACAGCGGCATTTATCTTCGGGGCTGTCCTCAAATCCAAATCTGGGACCCCGACAACCCGAAAGAGAAAAAGAATGGCGCCCATCATGGGTCGGGTGCCATGTGGAATAACAATCCCGGCAGCCCGGGCCGATTTCCGCTGGTTTGCGCCGACAAGCCGATTGGCGAATGGAACCGCCTTAAAATTCGCATGCTGGGCGATCGCGTCACGGTGCACCTCAACGCCCAACTCGTGGTAGATGATGCAGTGATGCATAATTATTTCGATCGCGGTAGCCCCATGTTCGCCAAAGGGCCGATTCAAATCCAAACCCACGGCGGGGAAATGCAATTTCGAAATATTTATCTACGCGAAATCAGTGAAAACGAGTAACTCGTCTCGACAGCGAAGGATCGTGAAATGAACCGTTGGCCACTCGGCGTTTTTGCAAGTATCGATGCCGGACTGGGGGTACGCCTGGAAGTGGCGCACGAGTTGGGTGTCAAAACGATCCATCTACATACACCACAGCAAGAGTCGCGGACCGAGGGCCAGGCACGCGAATTTTTAACGCAACTCGATGATTTTGGTATCACAATCACTTGTGTCTTTGGTGGATTTGCGGGCGAGAGCTATGCCGATATTCCCACGGTGAAGGAAACCGTGGGACTCGTACCGCGAGCGACTCGCGCCGCCCGGCTTGTGGAGATGAAGGAGATTGCCGATTTTGCCCGGCGACTCGGAGTGAATGTCGTGGGTCTGCACATCGGCTTTGTGCCGCACGACACGACCGATCCGGACTACCGCGAGATTGTCTCTGTGGCTCAGGATTTGTGCGACCACGCAGCCGCACAGGACCAGGCGATTCACCTGGAAACGGGCCAGGAACCGGCCGACGTGCTGCTCAAGTTTCTCGAGGATGTGAATCGCGAGAATCTATTCATCAATTTCGATCCGGCGAACATGATCCTCTATGGAATCGGTGAACCGATCGAGGCGCTCGAAAAACTCGGCGCGTGGGTGCGGAGCGTCCACTGCAAGGACGCGACGTGGTCAGATGAGCCGGGCGTGAGTTGGGGAGCCGAGGTCCCCCTGGGCGAGGGCGCCGTGGGCATGGAGACCTATTTACGGACGCTTAAAAACATCGGTTATACCGGTCCGCTCACGATCGAACGGGAAATCCCACAGGAGCCTGAGCGACAAAAGGCGGAAATCGCCGGTGCGCTCGATTTACTCGATTCACTGAAAACAAAAATCGGAACCTGATACCAAGCGAGGGCAATGAGTCATGATTCAAACGCGACTTTCGGTGATGATGTTTCTGCAGTTTTTCATCTGGGGCGCATTCTTTGTTCCGATGGGCGGCTACCTCGGCAAACTTTTCGTGAGCTATAAAGGTGAACTCAACTCCATTATCGGAAACACTTATGCGACACAGACATGGGCAGCACTATTCGCGCCCTTGATTGTGGGGTTTGTCGCCGATCGGCTCTTTAACAAGGAACGTGTCAACGGAATTTTGCATCTCCTCGGCGGTGGCCTGCTTCTGTGGTGCAGCAGTATTACGGACTCTCCGGCAGAATTTTTTTGGGCGATGATGGCTTTCTTCCTCTGCTATATGCCCACCCTTGCACTCGTGAATGCCATCACGTTTCAAAACGTGGATTCTATAGAAAATGATTTTCCGAAGATCCGCCTCTGGGGAACGATCGGTTGGATCGTTTCGGGCCTTGTCGTATCGCAATCGCTTTTTGGACTGCTCGACATTCCACTTATTCCGGGTGTCGAAGATGCAGGGGCGACCAGCCTGCCACTCCAAATCTCGGCATACGCAAGTTTCCTTCTTGGAATTTATTGCTTTACGTTGCCAGCCTCCCCTCCGCAGGGACGCGGGGAACCGGTCAATATCGTAAAAGTTCTCGGGTTGGATGCGCTACAATTGTTCGCAAAGCCATCCTATGCGGTCTTTGCGATCTGCTCTTTCCTGATTTGTATCCCGCTGGCGTTTTACTACGCACGAACCTACGAGTTCACCAGTCAAATGGCTTTTGGAGACGACACCTCCGGAGTGATGGCACTTGGACAAGTGAGCGAGATTTTCTTCATGGCTCTCGTACCCTTCTTTCTCCTCCGACTCGGGGTCAAGAAAATGCTCCTTGTGGGCATGCTTGCCTGGGGCCTGCGATACGCGCTTTTTGGGCTCATGCCTTCCAGTGCCGCCATGCTACTACTAGGAATTGTACTGCACGGCATTTGCTACGACTTCTTCTTCGTGACCGGTCAGCTCTATACAGACCGTGTTGCACCAAAAGAAATTCGAACCAGCGCGCAAGCATTTCTTGGCCTCATCACCTATGGCGCAGGAATGCTCGTAGGCAACTATGTCCTGGGATGGTGGGGAGACAAAATCGAGCTCGATCCCACAACCCAAGCAGGCTGGCTGGAAGGAGCGAGAGAATTCTGGCTGATGCCTGCGGCACTCGCATTTGGTGTTGCAATCCTTTTCTTCTTGACCTTCTGGGATAAGGGAGAGACAGCAGATGCGAAACCTGCGGAAAACGCTTAATCAAGAAAGTCGGATATGCTGCGCGTAGGAATTGCCGGCCTCGGTTTTATGGGAATGATCCACTACCTCTCCTACCAGAAGGTACGAGGGGCGAAGGTGGCTGCGATTTGCGAACAGCAACGCAAGCGGCTCACCGGCGATTGGCGGGACATCAAAGGAAATTTCGGGCCTGCGGGCAGGCAGATGGATCTCTCGGAAGTCGCCACCTACGACGACCTCGATGCGATGCTCGACGATCCGGCGATCGATCTGATCGACATCACGTTGCCCCCGGCGCTGCATGCGGATATTGCCTGCAGGGCACTCCGTAAGGGAAAACACGTCTTCTGCGAGAAACCGATGGCCCTCAAACTGTCTGATTGCCGCCGGATGGTCGCCGCCGCACAAAAAGCAAAGCGACAGTTGCTCGTCGGCCATGTGCTTCCCCTTCTGCCGGAATATGCCTGGGCCCGCAAGGTCATTGACGCAGGTCGCTACGGCAAGCTACTCGGCGGAAGTTTTCGCCGCGTGATCTCGGACCCGGCGTGGCTGCGGAACTATTGGAAAGCCGACGTGGTCGGTGGACCGATGCTTGATCTGCACATCCACGACGCGCACTTGATTCGCCTCCTCTTCGGCATGCCCACGCATGTTTCCACCAACGGCAGAACGCGCGGAAAACTTGCTGAATACTGGACGACACAGTTCCGCTTTAAGAAACATTTAGCCGTCACGGCTACCAGCGGCACGATCAATCAACAAGGTCGTCCCTTCGACCACGGCTTTGAAATTCATCTGGAAAAAGCGACCCTGCTGTTCCAGTTTGCCGTGATCGGCGATGAGGCGAAGTACCTCTGCCCCCCGACGATCCTCGACGGAAAGGGAAAGGCAAAACTGGCCAAGATGCCGGACGGTGACCCGATGATGAATGCCTTTGAGGCCGAGTTGAAGGCGGTCGCGCTTTCGATCACTACCGGCAACCAAAATAATGTTCTCGGTGGCGATTTGGCCCGAGATGCAATCGCCATTTGCCAGGCACAAACCAAGAGCTTGCTGCAAGGGAAGACCATCGCGCTGAAATAGAATGCTTCGACATCACAACATGCAAAAATTTAACGTCTACCTGCCGCTGATCCTCATGCTCGCCTTTGCCTTCGGCTGCCAGCACGTAAGCGGTCATGAGTCAAAGTTTGTTCCGCTTTTTAACGGGAAAGATCTCGAAGGCTGGATCGGCGCAACCGATCAGTATCGGGTGGAGGACGGCGTGATCGTCCTGCCGAAAGGCCGGGGTGGTAAACTACTGACCGCAAAACAGTACGACAACTTTGTTCTGCGTTTTGAATTCAAACTCACTGCCGGGGCGAACAACGGTCTGGCAATCCGCGCACCGGTAAAGGGCGATGCGGCCTACAACGCGATCGAATTGCAAATTCTAGACAATAGTTCAGACCGGTGGCCCGATCTCAAACCGTACCAGACACACGGATCGATCTATGGGGTCGTGCCGGCGAAACGGGGTTTCCTCAAACCGGTTGGCGAGTGGAATCGCCAAGAGGTCATCTGCGATGGGAGACAGATTCGCGTGATTCTTAACGGACACACCATTCTCGATGCCGATCTCGATCGGGTGGCACCGGAGGGGCACACACTCGATGGACAGGCGCATCCCGGATTGAACAACACCACAGGGCACCTCGGGTTTTTAGGCCACGGTGATCAAGTGGCTTTTCGCAACATTCGCATTCGGTCACTCGACCCGAAGCAGTAAAGCAAGGAGTACAGAGAGAAGCGTGAACACTATCATCCGCCATGACGCCCTAGAAAAAATTCCTTGCCAGGTATTTCCGCATGCAGACGACGCTAGCGTCGCCGTTGCCGAGCACATACGCGCATTGGTCGAGCAACGGGCCAGCGAGGGCAAAATGTGTGTTCTCGGCTTAGCCACGGGAAGCACTCCGGTCGAAATCTACAACGAATTAGTCCGCATGCACGAGGAAGAGGGCCTTTCGCTTGCAAACGTGATTACTTTCAACCTCGACGAATACTTCCCAATGCAGCCAAACGAACTGCAAAGCTACGTTCGCTTCATGAACGAGCACCTGTTCGACCGCATCGACATCGACCCTGCAAACATTCACATTCCGGACGGCACGTTGGCTGAAAAAGATGTGCAGAAGGCGTGCCAGCAATACGAACAGGGGATCATCGATGCGGGGGGAATCGACATTCAGATTCTCGGCATCGGTCGAACGGGACACATCGGATTCAATGAACCGGGGTCGGGAAAAGCGACGCGTACCCGACTGATCACCCTGGACCGCATCACCCGCCGTGATGCAGCAAGTGATTTTTTCGGTGAAGAAAATGTGCCCCGCAAGGCAATTACCATGGGCGTGGGCACCATTCTTGATGCGCGGAAAATTTTCTTACTCGCCTTCGGTGAACATAAGGCACCGATTATTGCCGAGGCAGCAGAGGGCCCGATCACTCCCTCGGTTGCGGCGAGTTTCCTACAGGAACATCCGAGCGCCTGCCTGATGCTCGATGAAGCAGCCGCAGAGCGACTCACCCGCTGCCAATCGCCGTGGCGACTCGGTAATGTGGCCTGGGACGAGCGCCAAATTCGCAAAGCGACGATCTGGCTTGCGCAAAAACTGAATAAACCAATCCTCAAACTCACCGAAGAAGATTACAACGAGGAAGGCCTCCAGGACCTGCTTGCCGAACATGGAATGGCCTATGACATCAACTTAAGTGTCTTTCGCCACCTTCAGGGCACGATCACCGGATGGCCCGGTGGAAAACCGGCAGAACAAAAAATGCCGGGGGATCGACCCCAACAGCACGATGACATTTTCCCGAAACGCATTCTCATCTTTTCGCCGCATCCGGATGACGACGTGATTTCTATGGGCGGCACACTCATCCGCCTGGTGGATCAGGGGCATGAGGTACACGTCTCCTATCAGACCTCAGGCAACATTGCCGTGTTCGACGAAGATGCAATCCGCTTTGCGGAATATGCCTCGGAGTTCAATCACCTTTTTGAAATCGGCGAAGAGAAAACAGCCGCTCTCGAAGCGCACGTCGATGAGTTCCTGACCCATAAAAAGCCGGGACAGGTCGATAGCCAGGAGATTCAAGGGATCAAAGGAATCATCCGTCGGACCGAAGCACGGGCCGCCGGCAGAACGTGCGGCATTCCGAATGAACGTTTACATTTCCAGGATCTACCGTTCTATGAAACGGGACGCGTTCGAAAAAAACCGCTCTCCGAGGAAGACATTGTGCTGACGCTCGAGTTGCTTCAGGAGATCAAACCGCACCAGATCTACGCGGCGGGGGACCTCTCGGATCCGCACGGAACGCACCGCACCTGCCTCCGGGCTGTACTCTCCGCATGCAAGCGACTCAAAGAGGAGTCGTGGTTTCGCACCACTCAGGTCTGGCTGTATCGCGGTGCGTGGCAGGAATGGAGCCCCCACGACATCGAAATGGCCGTGCCGCTCAGCCCAAAGGAAGTCGGTCGCAAACGGAACGCCATCTTCAAACATGAATCGCAGAAGGACCGGGCGCTCTTCCCCGGGGTCGACATCCGTGAATTCTGGCAGCGGGCAGAACAACGGAACCTGGAAACGGCCACCATGTACGATGCGTTGGGGCTCGCCGAATATGCGGCGATCGAAGGCTTTGTCCGTTGGGATGGAGAGAGCGAAATTTAAATGGTGCCACAAAAAAAACTGCCGGCCACAAGGGCCGGCAGTTGGGCATCTTTTGGGCGAGGCTGGCTCTTAACAGCTGAGCAGCCCTTGGCTGACTTCGATAGCCTGTTTCCGTAGAAACTCCATCTCGTCGAACATCGCCCGTAGCTTCTTCTTGTTCCCGTCCTTGTACATACAAGCTGTCGCCTTTTCGTAAGTCCGGTTCCAACTCAGCCAAAGCATGATTGCCTCATTCCATGCCGACCGACCACCATCCGTTGCCGGGGACTCTTCGCTTTCTTGCGATTGCGATTGGTGCACAGCATCCTCGAGCGTGGGGCGGGGTTTGTCGCAGAAAAACCGTTTATCGCGACGATTGTGAATCCCGGAAACACGAGGAGAGCTGCCTGTTCGACCCTTACGACCACGCGATGACTTACGAGAACGCTGGCTTCGATTTTGGGAGGCAACTCTCATTTCGCTTCTCCTTTACTATTTCCGGGGTGGGGGACCCTAAGGCACCCGAAATCTGTCCTCTTCAACCGTATATGCGTCGAAATGCCAAAAAAGGGGCAGCAAATTTACAATTTTTTTTATGCCGAGGTGCTAAAATCGCCGTAACTCTATAATATAAAGGGGTTATGGAAATGCAATTTTCCGGCCACCCCCCGTGTTGGCGTCGCCCGTACAACGAGCGCCGGGGTGGCGGGTCTCGCCCTGAGGGAATTGCCGGGACACCGTTGGCACATTACGCGTCATGAACGACGAACTGCAAGACCAGACAATCCAACTGCTCAAGGCGTGCCGCAAACTCGAGGGGTCGGCCGCCGAAGCATTGCTCAACCATCTGTATGCGGAGCTCAAGGCGGTCGCCTCGCGACAACTCCGTGGTGAGCTGCCCGGGCACGAATGGCAGACGACCGATGTCGTGCACGAAGCGTTTCTCAAACTGATGGATCAGGCCCAGATCAACTGCACCGATCGGGCACACTTCCTCGCTCTCGCCGCCACCGCCATGCGCCGGTTGCTCGTCGACCATGCGCGGCATCGAAATCGGGCCAAGCGAGGGGGTGACCGCCATCGCGTCGATCTTTTAATTAATCACATTCCAGCCGCAGATGCCCAGCAGCGGGTCGATGTGATCGCCCTCGATGAGGGGCTCGACAAATTGGCAGAGCTCAACGAGCGACAGGCAAAAATTGTAGAAATGCGTTACTTTTCCGGGATGACCATCGATGAGACGGCCGCAGCGCTCGATATTTCACCACGCACGGTGAAAGGCGACTGGCGTCTGGCGCGGGCTTGGTTGAAACGTTATCTGGATGAGACGACGAAGACATGAGTCAATCACGGCATCAACAGATAACCGATCTTTTTTTGCAGATTTGTGATCTCCCCGTCGAGCAGCAAAACAGCACGCTCGCCAATTTGTGCGGCGAAGATATGGAACTGATGGAAGAGATTAAAACGCTTTTACAGCAGGATCAACTGCCCGGGCTTGAGGATGAGGTCGATCCCGATCGCTCCGATTCGGCACGCATGCTCGAAGATAACTTCGAAGAGTTCGACGAACGCTTCGCGCGGGGTAAGGTAAGTCCGCCATCCATCACAGGCTACGAACTGACCGAGTTAATCGGCCAAGGAGGTGTCAGCCAGGTCTGGCGGGCGACCGACCAACGCAACAACGAAGAAATTGCAATCAAAGTCCATAATTTGACTGCATTCTCCTCCGAAGATGCGCTGACTCGCTTCGAACGTGAAATTAAATTGGCCGCCAGTCTCGACCATCCGAACATTGCCAGCATCATCGATTCTGGCAGAGATGGCGATATGTATTACTACACGCTCCAATTGATTCAGGGAAAGCGACTCGACATCTATGCCCGAGACCGAGAATTAGGCGACGAGGCAATTCTTCGGCTCTTTTCCATCGTGTGCGGCGCGGTGGCACATGCCCACCAGCAATCGATCATCCACCGCGACCTGAAGCCTTCGAACATTCTGGTCTCGCGGGAAGGTCATCCCTATGTCCTGGATTTCGGCCTCGCTAAGGCGATGGAAGGGGTTATGAAGGAAGCGAGTATTACAATGGAGGGAGACATTCTGGGCACCCTCGAGTTCATGGCACCCGAACAGGCAATCGGCGAGCAGGCCAAAATAGGACCCGCCACGGATATTTACAGCTTGGGACTCATCCTCTATCGATTGCTCACAAAAAATTCTCCCATCGAATCAACCGGTTCCCGTTACGCATTACTCAAACGAATGCAGAACGGAGAGATCGAGCCGCCGGAGACCTACCGGGATGACCTGAACCAGGCAACCATCGATATCCTGATGCGCTGCCTTCAGCGAGAACCGGACGACCGCTACGCTTCGGCCGGGGACTTGAATAAAGACCTACGCGAAGTGATCCGGTCGCTCCGCTTCGCGAAAGGCGAAGATCAACCAACGTCGATCTGATTGTCCACCAACAGGTCATCCGTGGCTTCCATCGCCGCATGCTGGGCAAGTTGGAAGGGATGGAACGACGAGCAAAAACCCTCCAGAACAACGTGGGTCCCGGTGAGAAAGACATCGAGGTTCTTCACGCGGCCCTGGGTCACCCGCCTGATTTTGCCCTTAATCTGGTCGGCAAGTTCCTCAGCCGATGTAAAAAAGGCATCTTTTCCCCGGTGTTTGTTTGTTTCCGACTTTTTTGTATCGGACCACGCTGCAGTATTTCCCATGAAAACTCCCCCCTTGTGACTGATGGCGCATCGCCTCTGAATGAACATTGCCGAAAGAGCGAGAAGGCGGACAAATTGGCGTCCCATTATTCCGGGCGGCGAGCTATCTCCTTGCTCGCCCAAGAAATAACCGGAAATCTCCACTTCTCAATAATTGAGAAGTCCTTCACTCAATTCGACTGCCTCGAGGCGGAGTTGATCCATCTCGTCGAGGAGTGCTTCAAGCTTTGCCGTGTCTTCACCATCTTCGAACATTCGCCCCGAAACCTCTTCGTAGGCAGCACTCCACTTCAACCACATGGAAATGGCGCGATTGTACCTCGCGTCCTCTTCGCTTTCGGGAGCTTGTTCGGCACTATCGGAATCGAATTTTTCGGCGAAATCATCCGCCGCTTCAAATCGCCGTCCTTGCTGAGGAGTGGGAGGAGCAAGCCGACTGTCGGTCCCGAGAACATTTGCTCGCGATTCTGAAGCTGAAGAAGCTTTACGCGATCCGTGATGCAGTGAAAAACTGTCGTGGATATCCCAGGAGTTGTCGGCTGTGGTGCTCATTTTACTCTCCCAATAAACCAGTGAATTCGGCGGAAAAGACTCTGTTCAGCTATAGATGCGTCAACGGTGCTTAAAAAGGGCAGATTTTTTCAAATTTCTCCCGCGGTGCCGTCAAGAAGCCGGTTTTCATCGGCTCAAACTCAGCAGCACTCTCTCACCACCGGTGCGATGACCGGTGCGATAAAGGCTTCATCGTCAACTGAGGAGACGCGCAGAGATGCGTTGATAAAGAAAAGAGACGCCCAAAAGCGCGGCACCGAGAGCAAAGGTGGCCAGCACGCGGGCCAACTGATCGAGTTGGGAAAGATCAACCAAAAAGACTTTCAGTAATATCGGTACAAAGGCAAGTAAACCGACCGTGCGATAAAACAGGCTTCTTGTCAAAAATCCCCAGATCACGATCGCCACGGCAAAAAGAATCCACACGATGGAATAGGTGACCAACTCAGCCTCCCACGAGTCACTCGAGTAGACTTCAAAGTAATTGGCGATTTCCAAGTTGATCGCCATGAAGAGAACGAAACAGCCGTAGAGGCCCAACACATACCGCATGAAATACTCGGGCTCGCGCCGCGAGGACGTTGCCTTGGGGGGCCCTGCTGCCAAGGACCCCGCCGCAGAATTCTGCACGGCAACCTTGCGATAGCCGGTCGCAATCGCAAATGCCACCGCGGTAAGAAAGGCCAGTGTTCCGAAGCGGGCATTGAAGATGAGACGACACGGATCCTGATAACCGTGGTAAATCATCAATGCAATAAAAGAAACGGGGAGCCAGACCACCACGGCGGCATAAATACGCGCGGCGCGGCGATTGAATACGAGGCCCAACATCCACACCACGAGCAAATCGATTGTCCAGAAGAAAAAGATCATGTGGTCGGATGCTCGACTTTGCCAACCGGACTCGTACACAGCGTAGTGGGCGACCGTGATCATCAGCAAAATATTGCCTAAACCCAGGGCAATTCCACCGGTGATCGACTCCCACTCCGTGGGTGCTGCGCGGTAGAGTCCCGCGCGGGGGCCCTCAAGGAGGCCTTCACCCGGTGCCTCAACTGCACGTCGCGGCAACCACCAGGCGAAACTGCCTCCCAAAAGAATCAGCAGGCTCACGATCAAAAGCTGAAGTGATTCCGTCTCGCTTTGCAGGCCAAACCGGTAGGCCGCTAAAACAAACACAATCACGGCACTCACCAAAAACTGGCGGTCGCGATAAAAAAGACCGATGCCCATCAGCACCACACCTTCCAGTGCCCAGGCCACCGGCAAGTAATCCAGGTTCTCGAGTTGCAGTGGTGCAATGAGTGTGAGAAAGAAGGTGGCGAGCGCCAAATGCACCCTCGGCATGCGGTCTCGGTCGCTGACTCGCATACGGGTGGTAAAAAAGAGCATCCCGTGAAGCAGCGCCAGGCCGCCCGCCAAGAGCCCCAATTGCTGTCCGGGCACCTTGTGAAAAATGAACCATGTGAGCGCCATATAGCCCGTACTTGCACCGAGGAGCGTCGCCAAATCGCTGGTGCGACTTTTGTGCTGCCAGACGATCGGCGGTAAGGTGACACCCGAATAAAAGATCACCGCGTGCAGCACCGCCAACCACTCAATGCGCCAGGGTTCAATTCTCGCTCCCTGTCCCAACCAGCCCAAAAACATGAATGCGGTAGCCAGAAGTGCGATGGGTTTGAGAAAATTCCATCCTCGAATGATTGCCGAAACGATGAGCCCCACGTTGAGAAAGGCCAGATAAACGAACAGGACGACATAATTTCCCTTGCCGCTGCTGGTGAGGACCGGATTGAGATACCCACCGAAGGCTGCGAGCAGGATAATGGTCTCGCTTCGCCTGCGTACGGCGAGGAAGATCGCCACCGCCGTAATCAGCGAACACTCAAACGCTGCGAAGGCATACTGACCATCGCCAAACATCTTCTCATACACGCCAAACGTACGGAGTGCCGCGAGTGCCGTGCCATACCAGGCAAAGAGTCCAAGTCCGACAATCGCATGCCCCAAACGCTGTAAATCCCGCCGAGCAGTCCAGAGTCCAAACCCGAGGATGCCCCAACTGGCGAGATGAAACATGAGGACCTTGAACCACGCGGGGGTCTGAAAGTATTTCCAGGCCCAGGGAATGAAAAAGGCGATTGCCAGAAGCATCGTGGCAGCACCGATCCAGGTCAGCCAACGACCACCAATCAGCGCTTCGAGACGGTGCAGTGCCGTTTTACCCGATTCGGTAGGCCACGACTCGGCACCGGTGGTCTCGATCGTCGGCAGATCATCCGCAGCTGAATCTACGACAACCGGATCGATCGACTCGGCGGTTGCAGCCGGCTCGCCCCCCCCTGCTTCGACGACCGCGGCTCGGACAACCTCCTCCGGCTCACCTTCAGTGCGATTCGCTTGCAGCGCAGAGAGATTGGATTTTAGCTCCGCAAGCGCCTGCTCAAGCTGACCGATCCGTACGGCGAGTCGCTCGATTGCCTCTGCTGTTCGATGCGGATCGTCCGGCGGCATATTCATGCGCAAGCCCCTTCAGCGGATTGTTTTCACTGAGAATCTATTGGAACACGCCCCCTGCCGGGAAACAAGTCGAAAACAATCGGTCCGCCAAAGCTCACTCCACCCGCAGCGCAGCCCGGGCCTTGTCGGGATAGTCGGTAAATAACCCGTCGGTCCCCAACTTGGCGAAGCGGCGGATTTCTTCGGCCATCGAGGAGCCGGTCAGATTCAACAAGCCCATCTCTTGACGGAATGTGTAAACCCAAACCTGGCAACCGCACGCATGCGCTCGGGAAATCAAATCGGTCGGTT
>CACOUL010000038.1 GCA_902630355.1 Planctomycetaceae bacterium | reverse complement strand
CGGGGCGGGTTGAATTACTCCCACCGGAGGGTGCCGGTTCGGACCGGCAGGCGGGTGGAAAATTGATACAAACGGTCCGCGGTGGTGATGGGTTTCTGAGTCAGTCGACGCGGTGGCTTATCTTCGGACTCGGAAACGGTGCATGCCCGCAGCATGCATCGGTCCGCTGGCCCGACGGGTCCCGGGAGACCTTCGCCGACCTCCAACCGGGCGGTCGTTACGAGCTTGTGCAGGGGACCGGGAAGGCCGAGCGACTTGCTCCCCGAGCGGAACTGAAATTAAAGGCCGACTCCTTTGATGCGCCAGCGGAATCCGGCAGCGCGAGGATTCCTCTGCTCACGCTGATGCCGCTGCCGGAGACGCAGTTCAAGGCCCCGGACGGCTCAATGCAGAGTTTGCCCGAAGGAAAGCCACTGCTCGTGAATCTTTGGGCAACCTGGTGTGCACCATGTCGCGGGGAACTCCTCGAAATGGCGAAGCGCCACGAAGAGTTTGAGCAGCAGGGAGTCGACGTGCTTGCCCTCTGCATGGACCCGATCAGCAGCCAGCCCACCGAGGAGGGCGCCGCAGATCAGTTCCTCGATCAGATCGAGTTCCCCTTCGCACGGGGAGAGGCGACAGAGGCGCTCGCCAACCTTTTTCAATCGGTGCACGATTTGCTGGTAGTGAATGACCGCCCGCTCCCGGCGCCGACCAGTTTTCTGATTGATGCCAAAGGTCGATTGTCGGTGATTTATAAAGGTCGCATCGACATCGATCAGTTGCTGGAGGATTCCGGGCATGCGTCAGGGTCGGCAATCGAACGATTCGCCCATAGTGCGAGCGGCCCCGGAAAAATTTTAAGCAACGCCAAGCTCAATGAAGATTTAGATGCATTGCAGATGACTAATCTGCTCAAGGCAGCTGATAGTTTCAGAAAGTCGGGCCTTCCCGCTGATGCAAAAGCGCAACTCTATGCTGGCATTGCGATCGATGACAAACTCGAGTTCCGCAACAATCTTGCCTCGCTTTTGATGGATGAAGGGAGGCTCAGTGAGGCGGAGTTTCACCTCAATAAGGCGATGTCGATTGATCCCGACGTTCCCGACGTGCTGACAAACCTCGGTAATTTAAAGTGGAGACAGGAGCGGTCTTCCAAAGCAGCAGAGCATTACCAGCGTGCGTTGGAAATTGATCCGACCGCGTCCATGGCCCGCAACAACTATGCAGCCTTGCTGGCGGAAGAGGGAGAGACGCAGCGGGCAATTGAGGAGTACGAACGAGTGATCGCGGAAGACCCCACCTTCTTTCACTCGCACTATAAGCTTGCAGACCTGTTGCGAAACCAGGGCGACCTCGAAAAGGCACTGTCGCACTATGCTCAGGCTGTCGCCACAGGACCGCCAAATCCGATATTTCATAATGGTTGGGGCCTTGCGCTTCTCATGTCGGGACGTGCCAAGGATGCGATAGTTCAATTCGAAAAGGCCATCGAGTTGGCCCCCAACTATTCCGAGGCCCAAAGCAATCTCCGCCGTGCTCGAGTGAGTGCAGGCGAGGGAAAGAAATAGGCACGCGATGGCAATCCCCCCTCAGCGTTTGCTTTTGTTGCTGGTGCTGAGTCTGATCGGGTCGGGGTGTGAGAACTCGAAGCCAGTCGTTCCACGCCTTATTGGTACGGAAAAAATATCCTATCTCTACGGCTTTGGAGACCATGGCATCCGGCTACCCTACAAAGCTCAAGTCGTCGGTTCGGCTGCATGTGCGGAATGTCATCCGGGCGAATGTGAGGCACAGCACACACATCACATGGCCCAGACCGGAAGCGCCATCTTGAAAGACTCACGCGATCGTTTCTTTTCGGAAAAAATGGTTTCCCTGCCGTACAAAAAAATTGAGGGTCTACATGGCGATCCAGGTGCTTACCGTGTCGCCGATGATGGCGTCTGGCTCGAAATGCAATCGGAAGGGGAGAAACAAAATAGGGCAAAGGCAGACATCGCCTTTGGATCGCGCAGTTTCACTATGTTGAGCGTGGAGGATGGTCGTCGCCTCCGCGAACTTCCGGTGAGCTATTCGGCGGTAAAGCAGTGTTGGTTCCAAACGCCCGGTCAACCTGCAGGCACCTTCGGCAAATTAAACTCGGTGCAGCATAGTGAACATTGCCTCAGTTGCCACGCCTCTTTTATCAGTTGGGAAAATGACCGACTGAATGTGGCTGAGTCACAATTCGGTGTCAGTTGCGAACGCTGTCACGGGCCGGGAAGTGCTCACATCGACGCCGCTTTGGAAGGAAACGAAAATCTGAAGATCTATAATGCGGGTCGTCTCTCGCCGGACAAACAGGTGCAGTTCTGTTCTCAATGCCATCGACAACCGGGGGAGCTTAATCCGCGTGATGTGATGAATCTGACCGGTGAGCTTGCCCGACACGCAGGAGCCGGCTTGATGCTCAGCAAGTGTTTTACCGAGTCGCCCCCCGAATCGACCATCTCATGCCTGGATTGTCACAATCCGCACATCAATTCCGAAGAAGAAGATTTGGTTTCCCCGAACCGCTACAACGCATCGTGTCTTCGCTGTCACGAAAACCCGGCGGCGGATCATACGACGGTCGATCTGGGGGTTGATTCGGATTGCGTGGCGTGCCACATGCAGACCGGCGATTACGGTCACGGTTTGATGGAATTCACGAGCCATTGGATTCGCAATCCGGGTGAGGCGAAACCGCTGGGATCGGCACAAGAACGTGAAGTTTATGATGCGATCGCCGATGCCTATCGTACACTGCTGGATGATCCCCGCGTGGGAAGTGAGCGGAAGGCGATCGCCGCCACATCGCTGGCGGAGGTACTCGTCATGACCGAACGCCCGGTCGAAGGGATGCAGCAGTTGAAGCGAGCCATTGCGCTGGACCCGCAGAATCCGTTGGCATTTGAGCGAAGAGCCGCCGTCTATCGCATGCTAGGAAGGAACGAAGATGCGATTGCCGACTATAGCCGGGCAATAGAACTGGAACCCACGAGTGCCGCACTTTATATGGGGCGTGCGGCGATCTGCCTAGAAATTGGCAAGAGGGATGCAGCAAGCAGAGATTTAACACAGGCTCAAGATCTTTTATCGAGTGACGATCCTCGACAGAAACAAATCGGAAAGATGCTTCGGCAAATCAATCGCTGACAGCACTTCTGAAAGAGATCACCACGGTGAGATCTTTTTGTTTCCCAGATCTTTTGAGCGGGGTAACCGTATCATGACTCGCTGCTTTTTAGCGATTGCGATTGTGAAGGAATTTTTGCAGCTTAAGTTGGTCTGCGACGGGGATCTTCGTCTGATGGAGTTGCACTTTGCGTAATTGTGGCATAGAGCGCAGATGTTTTAACCCGGCTACGGTGATCGGCGTATCGACGAGGATGAGTTCGGTGATATTTTTTCCACTCGTCAAATGTTCGAGGCCCTCGTCGGTAATGTAGGTCCGGGTAAGATTCACCCGCGTCAGGCTGTCGGGCAGGGTGATGGATCGCAGATCTTCATCTTTGATTTGCGTGTCGCTCAGATTGAGTTCCAGTGCGACTTTGCCTTCAAAGGGGGTTTTGATTCGTGCGAGTTGCTGGGCAATTTGAACATTGTCGGCCTCGCCCTGTTGCAGCAGCGCGTTGATATCGCTTGTATCCACCTCCTGTTTGACCGGTTTTTTTGCCGCCTCCTCACTTTGGCAAGAACAGGCCGAGAATAGCAGCGGTCCGAGAAGGCAGAGGAGGCCAGATGCAGACAAACCAAAAGTTTGAAATAGATATTTTGTTCCATTCATGGGCATCGGTGTTGCCATTTGCAGCGGTGTCTCCAGAACGATCTCTATTCCAAAACGCGGAGTCCAGCTCGCTCGGGTGTGAGTGAGAGGATCACAAAGGTTGTCCAATAGAAACGCCCCCCTTGTGCGTTATGAGACACATTGTCACCGTAAAAATAACTTCCATCCTGGTGTCCGCCACTGGTATCCTGATAACTCTGAAGTTCCGCTGCAAGCGGTGCGTACCAGGCGGCCCACGGGTTGTCCCCCTCCATGTGGTTTAAAAGCGCAAGGTGTTTTAAAGTGTAAATATCTTCTGAAACAGCTGGTATTTGTCCATTCAGAAATTCCGTTGTCGCAGCATGATTATGGTCTATTCCACCATGACTTGGTCGCTTGGAAGCAAAACTCAAATAGCGCCGGCAGAGCAGACCGGAAACATTCATCGCCAAAGTAGCACCCCCGGTTTTTCGGTAACTATATTGACTGCCGATATCGTCCCCAGTCACTCCAACCTGCGCCATTTTCAAGGTTCCGGAGCAAACGTTAAGAAAGTTGTCCGTCAAAGGAATTCCCGCCTTTGCGGCGGTTGCCATCGCAGCCACGGCAAAGGTCATATTGGAGAGATCGCCCGATTTCGCTGAGGCACCCCACTCACGGCCACCGTACTGGTAAGCCCACGCAAATCGGGAACGATCATAGCCCTCTCCTGTAAACCGCGCACCTTGCTGAACCGCGGATAAATGATCGTCATAATCGACCGAGCATGAATCATGATTGTATGCACATTGACCCTCTGCTGCACGATCACCAAGGATCAAAGCCTCAGCTAATCCCCACAGAGCCAAATTGTGACCATACATGTGGCTATTGTCTCCTCGACCAAACGGTCCGAAACGGCAGGTGCCCACTAAATCCGTTTGATTTACACCACTGAAGCTCGTGAATAGAGCAGCCTCCACCTCAGGATCTCTCTCTCGCGATGCAAGCAACCAGTTGATGGCTTTACAAACCGTTTCCTGATAGGGTCCCTCCGTCACGTGACTGTGACCGGAACCGAGAAAACAAAGAAGCGCCAAGCCTGTGGCTCCCGAGTCGGATGACGCAGTCCCTTGATTACCACAGTTGCAACCGGCAATGTTCGTCCCGTGCTGGAAGCTGAACCGGCCATCATCTTGTTGGTGGCGGGCAATCCATTCGAGGCCTTTGTCAATCTGGCCACCGGGAGTGGGATCCTCCGGAGCGGCGTCACAAGGATTTAGCGGAGCATAGCGTGCCTCTTCTTCCGTACATTCAAATCGCACTGCATCAGCAATCATGATGTTTGACCAGGCCGGGTTATCCGTGCCATGATTGGTAAGAACCACAGTCGTCTCACCAGGCTCAAACTCGAAGCTCTGCTCAGGACCGCCAATTGGATACACCCATTCGGTACCATCTTCCTTGGTCTGGTCAATTTGAAATGTCTCCGCGCCATCTTTGGAGTTGATTGTGATATCAACCGTCTTTGAGGCAAGCGAAGACTTTTTCCACCAGAGGTAGACGCGATAACGGCCCGCCTCCGGGACAGTCCAGTGGAAGGTTGCAACGTCACCTTTTTTCGGACTCTCCCAGCGAGAACCCTCTCCATCCCATGTGCCGACTCTTTTCTTATATTTCCAACCGCCTCCGGATGTGATCGGATTGCCAACTTCGCCCTCGGTTCCAGGTGAGCATCCGGTTGGTTCCGGATCTGGCGGTGGAGGCGACGTATCGGGCTCCCCGAAATCGCAAACGTTTCCCGTACCATCGCCATCGTCGTCTTCCTGGCCCGGATTGTAGTTGTCCGGGCAGTTGTCCTCCGACGAGACAATGCCATCTTCATCCGGGTCGTCGTTGTTGCATGCATCCCCCACACCATCGCCGTCGCTGTCGGCCTGGTTCGGATTCGGCGTGCTAGGGCAGTTGTCTTCGTCGTTGGCAATCCCATCGCCGTCAGCATCGATGTCGCCCCCCTCGGAGGCCGGCGCATCCCAGAGGTTTACATTCGGATCACTTTCAGTTCGCCAGGGGACCCACCCGTCAGAACCCTCCAGGGCCGGATGATTATCCAGCAACTCGTCGCTCGGTTCGGCTGCCACCGAACCATCGTGCCTCAGCACATTCGCGTTGCCGGCATGTCTCGACCCTCCCTGATCGACTCCCGCATCGAAGGCCTGCTGGCCGTTGGCGTTGGTACCCCAGTTCGTATCGGGCGTCTCGTTTTCTTCGATCGGAGCGACGACATGCACCACCGAATCGTTGTTCCCGTCCCCATCCCCATCCCCAAAGTCGAGGACCGTGATCTTGTCGGCATCACCATTCTGCATGCGGTGCATTTGACTGTTGGCCGCGAAACTCGGCTGAAAGTTTGTTTTGGTCGGATCGCGGCGGTCATCGCCTTCGGGGATTTGCAGTGGATTGGGGTCACCCGGACAGAGAAAGAGTTCGGCATCCTCTCCTTCGAGAAAAGGTTCGATCTGCGCGGTCCACGGGTTGCCGCCAGCATCGACGGCATTCACCGCTTCACTGCGGTTGCGATTGGCGTTTTGGATGCCGAGACCCAACTGCGCCAGGTTGCTCTGGCACTGGGCCGTGCGGGCGCGGGCCCGCACCGAGGCGACCGAAGGAAGCAGCAGGGCGATCAGGACCACGATCACCCCGATCACGATTAAAAGCTCGACGAGCGTGAAGCCGGAGAGCCGACGGGATCTTAAGGTAGGCTTTGTTGCCATCACCTGCTCTCGATCACTATGAAAGACCCCGCTGTGGGGTCTTTTGGGAGCAAAAAGTGGTCCGTTTTGAGGCCAGTATAAGGTGAAAAACCGATCAAAGCAATCAATCGATTTATTCCTAAGTTTTAATCCGCGCTAAGCTGGTTGCAGGAAGAAGAGGCCAGAGGTAGAAGTCGGTGGAGGGGATGCAGACGCTTAAACAATCGATTCAACTTCATCTACACAATCCACAACCGTCTGAGCGACGGGCGACGTCTTTCAAGTATGCGAGGAAGGAACGAAGATGTAATTGTCGGCTATAGCCGACAATTGAAGTGGAATCTACGAGTGCCGCACTCTATATGGGGCGTGTTTTCATTTTGATCGATTCCGACAACCGCTCAGCGGCCCTCGGTGATTTCAAGAAGGCACAAACCCTTATCGGTCCGGATGATCCTAACTAAGGGCAGTTGCAGAAAATGATTGAGCAGCCCGCCCCCTAGTGGGGCCCGTTTTGGTTCTCTGTTGTGGGGTGGGGAATCTATCTGACAGTTGGCCGCCGTGTTCGCAGCAAGCGGACCATTTCCACTTGCGCTGCGGGCGACACGTCGGTACCGTTGAGCTTTAAGGTATGAAGCGCTGGAAGTTCTTTGATAAACTCCAGGCAGTCATCGGTCACCCGCGTATGGTCGAGGTCAAGAATTTGCAGGTTTTTGCATTCTTTGAGCTTTTTCATACCTTCGTCGGTGACTGCGGTGCCGGCGAGATTAAGCCGAGTGAGATGCGCCGGCAAATCTAGATTTTGTAGATCCTCATTGTTCATCCCCGTGTAGGAAAGGTCGAGTAGAAGTTCGATTCTGCCGCCTATCGCTTCGATCTGCTCACTGATATTTGTATTGGCTCGATACCGTTCTTCGAGCAGTGCATTGATCTGCTCTGGGGATGGTCGCGCCGCCCTCGCACTGAGCGGATCGGGTTCCGAAGAACAGCCAAAACCACCGGACAGCAAGAGTATCAAGATGTACGGCGTGTAAGACTTCATCCGCATATCTCAAAGCGATCCGGGTGCAACGGAAAAATGAAAGTTATGAACAATGTTTCCGCCGGTAAGCGAAAAGCAAACCGCTAATCAAACAGGTGGAGGCCGGCATAACCTGGCTCGAGGCAAAGCACGGCCATTACCGTGCAGTAAAGGGAGCCTCCTGGACCATTCGAGGCAGGCCAGGGTTCATCCGTGAAAGTCCAGCTTCCATTCTCACTCTGTGTTGCGAGAAGGTGAGGTTGGAGTACACCGATCCAGTTCTCCCAAACCTCGCCACCCACCTGGTAGGCTAGCAGCGTGGCCGGCTTGTTATAGTACATATCACAGGCGGCACTGGTGTCCGGAGTGTTCTCCTCAAAGAACTTTTTGATTGCATCGCTACTCGCCGGAACGCCACCGTACTGTTCGTAATTTTGCTTGATGATCCACACGTAGGTCCGCGAAACGAGTCCGCAGGCAGTAAGGCGACGTTTGCGACTTACAGTGCCCCAGTCCGGACCGCTTTTGTATCCATAGTACTTCGGTACGGAATAGCCGACACTCGTATCGGTGATTGCCTCGCTGCCCACCCGATCGAGGTGTCCTTTGTTGGTTTTCAGACAGTAATCCAATTGCGGATCATTGATGCCCCCTTTTTGGGACGCCACAAGCGCTGCCATGGCAAAGTGGTGATGTGAGGTATCACCAAAGTGAGAATTCGATCCACCGGTGTGACCCCAATACGGTTGATATGCCCAACCGCCGTCGTAGGCGATGGCGGACGTCGTGTAGGCCGTTGCGGCCTGTGTGGAGGCTTCAATCATCGCCATTGTCAAATCGGGGCACCCTTCGGCGCAATCACCGGCGTGCGCTTCCTCACTGAGAATAAGCGCCTCGGCAAGGGCCCAGTGTGCAATGAGGTGGCCATACAACTGACCGCCATTGGTGAGGCTCCCCGGGGGGATCGGTCCCGATGAGGTGCCCCCACTTCCGCCCACACCACCGGGAATCCCTACCTGATCCTGACTGGCGATGAGAAACTTGACCCCGTCACATACGTTCTGTTTGTAGGTGCCACTCCAAGGGGTGTTACCGTTACCCAGGTACGCTAATAGAGCGAGCCCCGTGGCCCCGCATGTGGCCCCTGAGCTACCGCCCGAATCGGCAAAATTCCAGCTACCGTCGTCCCGCTGCTGACTCGATATCCACTCAAGGGCCAGATCCACGGCGCCGGTCGGGTCGGTCGGCGGGTAGCAGGGGTTCAGTGCAGTTGTACTCTCCCCCTCGCTCGTACATTCAAATCGCACTGCATCAGCAATCGCGTAGTTTTGGTAACTCGGATTTGAGCCATTGTTGACTAAAACGACCGAACCGGTTTCATCAAAATTATAGGTCCCCAATTCATAGGCCCACGTTTGCCCATTGTCGGCCGCCTGATTCACGGTCACTTGGTCTTCGCCGTCGGCGTGCTGAATCGTCAGCGTCACGTTATTGGACAGCTTCCAGGTATCCTTCCACCAAAGGTAAACGCGATACTCACCGGGCTCGGAAATCTGTGCCGCAAAGGTCGCTTTACTATTTTCGCCCGTTTTGTTCGTCCAATGCATCTCGGCATTGTGCGCTCCGTTGGCATTATGATCGGTTTTATGAGTCCAGTTTCCCGTTAAATCGGGATCGGCAACAATCACCTCGGTTCCAGGTGAGCATCCGGTTGGTTCCGGATCTGGCGGTGGAGGCGACGTATCGGGCTCCCCGAAATCGCAAACGTTTCCCGTACCATCGCCATCGTCGTCTTCCTGGCCCGGATTGTAGTTGTCCGGGCAGTTGTCCTCCGACGAGACAATGCCATCTTCATCCGGGTCGTCGTTGTTGCATGCATCCCCCACACCATCGCCGTCGCTGTCGGCCTGGTTCGGATTCGGCGTGCTAGGGCAGTTGTCTTCGTCGTTGGCAATCCCATCGCCGTCAGCATCGATGTCGCCCCCCCTCGGAGGCCGGCGCATCCCAGAGGTTTACATTCGGATCACTTTCAGTTCGCCAGGGGACCCACCCGTCAGAACCCTCCAGGGCCGGATGATTATCCAGCAACTCGTCGCTCGGTTCGGCTGCCACCGAACCATCGTGCCTCAGCACATTCGCGTTGCCGGCATGTCTCGACCCTCCCTGATCGACTCCCGCATCGAAGGCCTGCTGGCCGTTGGCGTTGGTACCCCAGTTCGTATCGGGCGTCTCGTTTTCTTCGATCGGAGCGACGACATGCACCACCGAATCGTTGTTCCCGTCCCCATCCCCATCCCCAAAGTCGAGGACCGTGATCTTGTCGGCATCACCATTCTGCATGCGGTGCATTTGACTGTTGGCCGCGAAACTCGGCTGAAAGTTTGTTTTGGTCGGATCGCGGCGGTCATCGCCTTCGGGGATTTGCAGTGGATTGGGGTCACCCGGACAGAGAAAGAGTTCGGCATCCTCTCCTTCGAGAAAAGGTTCGATCTGCGCGGTCCACGGGTTGCCGCCAGCATCGACGGCATTCACCGCTTCACTGCGGTTGCGATTGGCGTTTTGGATGCCGAGACCCAACTGCGCCAGGTTGCTCTGGCACTGGGCCGTGCGGGCGCGGGCCCGCACCGAGGCGACCGAAGGAAGCAGCAGGGCGATCAGGACCACGATCACCCCGATCACGATTAAAAGCTCGACGAGCGTGAAGCCTGGGTTACGGGTCGTTTTACTCGGCCCGACGGGCCGATTGTTTTCTAGTCGGTCTACCATCGGGTTTCATCTCTAAGGTGGTCCAACTCATTACGCTCAGGTCCCTTTAGGCTAACTGTTTAGGGATAGATCGTCAATTATGAAACGTGAATCGTTGCTGAGCTTACAGACGCCGGTGGTGAACAGCGGCCATAAAAAAACCGCAGCCGCCCGGAAGGCGACTGCGGCCGATTTTATAACAGACTTACGCCTGTGATTGATAACAACTAGCCGTTACGACGGCGGATAAATCCACACAGTCCGAGCAGGGCCACGCCAAGCATTGCGAGGGTGGAAGGCTCGGGTACGCTACCGCCACCAGTTCCAGGACCGGTGAGGGTGTTGGTGTAGACCGTGCCACCACCATTGAAGGAGTAGGCGCGGAATTCAACAGAGTCAGCAACCGGTGCGTTGGCGTGCACCAATCGGAGGGTCAAGACCACACCGTTGTAGTTGGTTCCCGTGGTGACGCTGTTGACGTAACGCATCGCCGTGTTCAGGCCGGTGTTGGTGTCGGCCACGATGTGACCAGGAGTGACGAACTTCGGATCGACACCAGCCCAACTGCTGGTACCCTGATAGTCACCAGGTGTGTGCCAGGAGTTCAGAACTCCTTCACCCAGACCGGTATAACCACCAGGAATCGTCCACGAGCCGCCACTGTTGTACGAACCGTAGGCCGTATGGTCCCAACTTTTGATGCCGGTGCTCCCGGCATATCCATCCCACTTCTGGGTGTGGATACCACTGATCGAACCGTGGCCGAAGGGATGCTGGTTTACGATCTGACTCCAGTCGGCAGAACCTTGCAGTTGAAATTCATCAAACTGACTCTCTGAATCCATGAAGACGTCGTATACGTATTCCCACGCTCCAATTTCAGCAGGATTCTGCGCGGTGAGCGCGTCCAACTGCACGGGTGCGGTATTTTCAACCGCAAAGATGTTTGCAGCCTGTGCCGAATTGACGCTTACGCCAATCGCCAGCACAACTGCGGCCAAGGCGCCAATCGCCTTGCCGAAACCAAGATACTTCATTAGTCATCTCCTTCTTCTTTGCGCACTAAGAAGACAAAAAAATGATGGGGCCCCCCCAACCAACCGTTTACTTTGCCGTCAAAAGGCCAACAAAAAAACGGGAAGATGGCTGCAAACACCGCGTGACGCGCAGCAATCTTCCCGTTCTTTCAAAAACCAAAAATTGTGACCAGTCATTGGCTACCAACTGCACGATTGAATCCCAAAAGGTACTGCCGCTGAGATGACCCGAGCGACTGCCCCCCATGTTAGGTGTGCAGAGAGAAAAATCAAGCAATTTGGACAGCGAATTCATCAATTGTCGTAAATGCACGAGTAAATGTACGAATAGGTTACCCCGGAAAGTGGGGGTTCAGCCCGTATGGGCTGTTCCGCTTCGCTCCGGAGCGCTGTTCGACCATAGAAGCGAGCTATAAAAAAACCGCAGCCGCCCGAGAGGCGGCTGCGGCAGATTTGTAACAGGAAAAACCTGTGTTTGATAATGACTAGCCGTTACGGCGACGGATAAATCCGCACAGTCCGAGCAGGGCCACACCAAGCATCGCCAGGGTGGAAGGCTCGGGTACCGCACCGCCACCACCACCGCCACCGCCACCAGCGCTCGGGCCAGTAACCGTATTGGTGTAAACCGTGGCTCCATTGAAGGAGTAGGCACGGAATTCAATGGCGTCATCAGCGGGGCCATCCATCGACAACAGACGAAGGGTGAGAACCAAACCATTGTAGTTGGTTCCGGTCGTCACACTGTTGACATAACGGAGAGCCGTGTTGGTTCCGCTGTTCGTGTCGGTGGTCAGGTGACCATCGGTGATGAACTTCGGATCCACACCGGCCCAACTGCTGGTGCCCTGGTAGTCGCCAATCGAGTGCCAAGTATTGGGAATGTAATTCCCACCCGCACCGTCTTTGTCGTGCCAGCTGCCACCCGAGTTATAGGAACCATAATTGCTATTGTCCCAACTCTTGATGCCACTGCTCTGGGAGTACCCATCCCATTTCTGGGTATGAATACCAGAAACGCCACTGTGACCAGTGGTGTTTCGGTTGACCAGACCGGCATCCCAGTCATAGTTGTTCAACTGAAATTCGTCGAACTGGCCTTCGTTGTCCATGATGACGTCATAGACATATTCCCACGCACCGATTTCGGACGCGTCGTGGGCAGATACTGCGTCCAACTGGACAGGAGCCGTTGCCAACTCCATGTAGATGTTCGAGGCTTGCGCACTACCGGCGACGAGGCCAACAGCCACAATAGCTCCGAACAAACGGAAACTAAGACTTTTCATTAGACATCTCCTACTTCTTTTGTGCACTAAAGAAGACAAAAAAATGATTGGGGAACGCCCCCAATACCACCGTTCACCTTGCGAGCCAGTGGCCAACAAAAAAACGGGAACATACCTGCGATCATCGCGCAGCTATCTTCCCGTTTCTTCGAAAACCATCTTGTTATCAGCCACTGGCCACACCTGTATAAAAGGGTTCAAAGTCATGGGGTTAACCCCCATACATCCCTACATGGTACTCGCTGGACTCTAGGTATCAAGCAAATTGCACGAATTTATCATAAATAAATAGCAATGGCTCGATATTAAGGGGCTGAAAGCGGGTTTCACCCGCTCGTACGCGCAACTCGCGTCATTTCGATTTCCCCAATGTATCAGGCCCAAAATGGTCAAAAATCGATCAAATCATCGGCTTGGCGCGCTCTTTTCGTGCCGGAAGGGCTGGAAATGGACCCTATGTGGCTCTCTCGGCCTTTCCTGAGGCAGCTTTGGTGCTACGGTGGTACGATTCGAGCAGCAGCCCCAGGAATCACGCGATGAAGGAGCCGGCTTCCCCTGCAGCGGAGCGATCCGGCAGCATGACGCTGCCGGTCGGGCGGAAGGTACTCTATGCGACCGTCGCGACCGTGCTTTCTTTGGTGCTCCTTCTTGTGGTGGCCGAACTGACTCTCAAGCTTGCCGACTATGGCCATGCGGGGACTTTTTTTTCACCCACCGCCGATGGCCATCTCACGTCCAACCCACACTTTCCTTACCGTTACTTCGGCAAGTCGGTCCCGCCGCGAGATGCAAACTGGGTTTATCTCGCGCAAGAGAAACCAGTTGGGACCTACCGCATTTTTATTCTCGGTGGTTCGGCCGCGCAGGGGGTGCCGAGTACCGATTTTCACTTCGGACGCTTTCTCGAAGTGCTGCTTGCCCGGACTTGCCCGAAGATGCGTTTTGAAGTGCACAACCTTGCGCTGACGGCCATCAACTCGCATGTCGTACGCGACATTGCCGAAGAAGCTGCCGAGTACGAGCCCGATTTGATGATTCTTTATTTGGGCAACAACGAAGTGGTCGGGCCCTTTGGACCGGGAAGCGTGTTTGAGGGAATCGGAGAGAATCTCGGTGTGCTCCGCACCGGTTTGATGCTCAAAAATACACGACTCGGCCAGTGGCTCACCGACCTTGCCCCAACCGGATCGGGTCCGAGTGATTGGGAAGGTTTGCGCATGTTTTTAGATCGCACGGTATCGCGAGACGATCCTCGGCTTGCGCGCGTGTACGAGCATCTGCAGGCGAACTTGACGGCAATTTGTCAATCGGCAGATCAGGTGGATGCCAAAGTTCTGTTGGGCACAGTTGCCGTGAATCTAAAAGATTGTCCGCCGTTTGCCTCAAGCGGCCAGCCTGATCCCGAGTGGATCGAGCGGATCACCTCCGGTGGCGATGGGGCGTTTGCGGAAAAGTGGATTCCTCAGATTCGTGCGGCTTTGGCTCAAAATCCTCAGAGTGCGATGTTGCACTATTTGCTCGGTCGCTGCTTGCTCACTGCCGGAGATGCGCGGGGGGGGCGAGAAAATCTGGCCGCCGCACGCGATCTGGACCTGCTCCGCTTCCGTGCCGATAGTCGCATCAACCAGACGATCCGCAAGGTTGCCGATCAGCAAGCGACCCGCGGCGTGCAACTTGTGGATGTCGAACGCTACTTTGCAGAACATTCACCCGCTGCGACTCCCGGCGAGGATTATTTTTATGAGCACGTGCATTTCAATCCCCGCGGACAGTACGAACTGGCTAGGGCGTTCTTGCCAAAGGTCCTCTCTAGCGTACCGGAAGGTGCCTGTGAAACGTCAGCGCCGGCCGCAACATTTGCCGAGTGTGCCCAACAGATTGCCCTGACCGAATTGGAATATCGCGGCATCCTCAAGGCGACGCTCGAGTTAATTGACAAACCGCCTTTCACCGATCAGCTGCTGGCAGAGCCCCGCGTAAAGAAGCTGCAGGGTGCGTTGGAACAACAGGACGAGGTAGTTGCTCAAAAGGATCTTTCGCTCGAAAAAATCTATCTTACGGCAGTCCAGCAGCGACCCGACGACCCGATTCTCCGCAAGCTGGCCGGTCGTTTTTTGCTTGCCACTGGCCGACCATCCGACGCCTATCGTCAATATGAGGTGATTCTCGAGGCGATACCAGAAAGCCCACAGGCAATGCTTTTGGTGGGCGAGGCGGCCTATGGAGTGGGTGATTATCGCGGGGCGCGGGAGCGATTTGAGCAGTTCATCGAGGCCTCGCCCGATCGGGCCGATGCGTTGAGTCAAGTCGCTGGAATTTATCTGCGGGAGGGGGAACACACGCTGGCACTCGACTTTGCGACGCAGGCATATGCGCTGCGACCGGATCGACTGAGTATTCTTAACCTTCTTTCTCGGTCCCAGTTGGCGGCCGGTCAGAAAGACGAGGCCTACAGGACGCTGCGGCGGGTCGGTGCCATCCGTCCGGATGATCCAGCGGTGCGCCGCGAACTGGCGAGGGCCGCTTTGCAAAGAGGCGACTTTCCCCAGGCAGCGCTCGATGCGAGGGCCTGTTTGAAGGAGCGTTCGGGTGATGTGCCGGCGCGATTGAGCCTAGCGATGGCCCTCGGGCAGCTGCAACAGCATGAGGCGGCTATGGGTGAATATCAGCAGTTGCTCGAGCGTCGTCCGATTGAGCCAATGGTGGAAAAGCAATTTTTGAACTTTCTTCGTTCCAACAGTCGAGATCAACAGGCTTTTGATTGGTGCCGCTCGCGGATAGATGAAGCGGATGGGGCAGATGAAAATCTTCGCGTTCCCCTTGCAGAGATGGTAGTGTTGCAATCTCTCAGTCGCGACCCATCCGTTTACGATCCGGATGCAGCACTGGCTGGGGCAGAGCGGCTGCAGCGTTTCTATTTGACGCCCCATTTGCCTGCGATTGAGCTGCTCGCCATGGCGCAAGCCGAGAACAACCAGTTTGCCGAAGCTCGAAAGAGTCTTCAGAAGGCGCTCGCGCTGGCCACGCAGCAACGGGATCGACAGGCCGTGGCCCGCTTGCAGCAGCAACTAAAGTGGATCGAGCAGAAGAAAAAACCGAGCGAGCTGCAGTGACACGATTGACTATTGGTTCTTCTTTTGCTCGCGATCGCGATAGAACTGCCGGTAAATTTGCTTTTCCAGTCCGCGGTATTGTGACGTCTTGAAGCGTCGGGTGGGGGTTGATTCTCCGGCCGCATTTTTCGATTGGCAGAAGGGGCACGTTGGTGGCTGATCGCCGCTCGGATCGTAGGGAAATCGCGATGCGGTCTGCGTTTTTTTTCCTTGCGGACAATCGAGATTATTGCACGCAAAGACAAAGACTATTTTTTCATCCGGGCTGATCCGCTCGTCAGTAAACTGTCCCTCGAGTACATCGCCGCGGCGGATAACCACCTCACGACTTTTTTCGGTCATGAAGACATAGGGCAGATCTTCAAACGAAAGCCTTCGCGTCGCGTCGAAATCCAGACGAAAACTATCGAGCAGTTCAGGCGGGTCTAATTCGGTCAGTTTGTCGCCATCGAGTACCCAGCGCACGTGCGGCCGCTCCTTTAGATACGCCGGTGGCGTGTGTCCGGCGGGCCAGGGTGTTTTTCCCTGGGGTAGCGGTTTGAGGTGGCCCAGCGGTTGGCCGTCGAGTTGAGGTAATTTCCGAACCTCCGTCGGCGAAAGTTTCACCGGCAGCGAGGCCTCATCCTCGGAGGAGGAGCACCCTCCCACGAGAGCCAGCCCCCCAATTGCAATGCCGAAAAGAACTGCAATGCCGAAAAGAGAAGAGTGAGCGGTTAAAAAATTTCTGCAGATAGGTATGCCCCTCACTCGAGTTCCTCAATTTTTATCGCACTGAGCATAACATACTTAAAATTCGGATAGGAGTTAATCCACGCTGGATTGGGTGTGACCACCACGTCGAGTGTTCCGTCGTTCACCTGGACGGTGACCGTTTTTTGTAAAGGTCGCGGTTCATCTGTTCCGTAGATTCCTGCAAGAGGAGGCCCAAGATCCCAACCCGAAACCATGGTTTGTCCTTCGAGGGCGACGTCTTGTCGACCCTTATCGTAACCGCCTGCATGCACCGCGTAGAGCGTGACTCGATAGGTTCCCGCGTTGTCGACAGGTATTGCTAGCGAGAATCCGTTCTCGTTATTGCTGAGGTACATCTGCTGCCACAGTGGATCATCGTTGGTTCCTGATACGATCCCGGGACTATAGTGCGTGCCGCCTACGGCGCCGGTGAGCAGCGACTTTTCAAAGACCAGGCCGTCCAAGTCACTCGAGCCGATATGCTCATCGCCACCTAAGTTATAGCCCTTCCAGGACGTTACACCGTCGGGAGGGTCGGGCGAGGTGGTGCTGGGATCACAGCCACATTGTTCGGTGCCTTCGTTGCCGGGAATGATAAGCGTTCCGGCGACCGGACCGCAGTTGCCGCTCGGACAGGTCACGGGGCCAATCCGGGTATTTCCTTCCGCATCTTTGAGCCAATGCGTGAATACCGTGCCGTTCCCGGTAAACCGATACTCGAGATAAATATTTCCGTTCGAGAGTCGCTGAACAATGAGGTGGGTGTCGTAGTCCCAATCGCCCGCGTCTTCTAGCTCAATTTGATAACTGCAATTATCGTCCGGGGGGACCACGTAACGAACGCGATCATGTTGATCGTTTCCGATCGGCATATGTGCGGCACCCGCAGCGCCATTTGTTTCGACATACCATCCTTCAAATTCAGAATACGAAGGTTCGCATACCGAGGGATCGAAATCCGATTCCTCACACACATCGCCTGTGCCATCGGTATCGGCATCGGCCTGATCGGGGTTGTAGGCCTCGGGGCAGTTGTCCTCGCTGTCTGCAATGCCATCTTCGTCACTGTCCGCGGGCGGGATATCATCTCCCCCGCCTCCCCCGTCATCAGGGGAGTCGCCGAAATCGCAGACGTTGCCCGTGCCGTCGCCATCGTCGTCTTCTTGGCCCGGATTGTAGTTATTCGGGCAGTTATCCTCCGCTGAACCGATGCCATCCCCATCCGGATCGTCCGTGTTGCAGGCATCGCCCACGCCATCGCCGTCGCTGTCGGCCTGATTCGGATTCGGTGTATCGGGGCAGTTGTCTTCGTCGTTCGCAATGCCGTCACCATCGGCATCGATGTCGTTATTTGCATCTGAAGCGGGCGCATCCC
>CACOUL010000037.1 GCA_902630355.1 Planctomycetaceae bacterium | reverse complement strand
CTCCTTTATTGCCCTAGTCGCTTCCATTTCCGGGACTGTGGTTTGTTGGGGGGCTTATGGGCCTTTTCTCCATAAGGGGCAGATGAAAATGCAGGGAAGTCGGTTGCGGCCGTTGCTTTGTGTGGGACTAGCCTATTTTGCGATTGCGGTTCTGATTCCGGCCGTCATGCTGACCGGAGGCGTGGAGGGAGGCTGGGCTACCTTTGGCGGAAGCGGTGTCTCGGCCTTCAGCGGAACGGTGTGGAGTTTGGCAGCCGGTGCGGCGGGCGTTTTCGGCTCTTTGGGAATCATTATGGCCTTTAATTGGGGTGGTAAACCGATCTATGTGATGCCGCTCGTTTTCGGTGGTGCGCCGGTGGTCAACACGCTCTGGGCACTCACGACCAGGGGAGATGGTGGTGGACTCTCTGCCACTTTTATTGCAGGTCTGATTCTTGTGATCGGTGGCTCAGCGATGGTTCTCGTGTTTTCGCCGAAAGGAACTGCCGGAAAGAAGAAAGCGAGCGAGGGCGAAAAGAAAGTGTCGAAGCAGGATAAGATAAAGTCGCCGGAGACCACCGATGAACACCATCGTGAAGCCGAAGAACTCGAGTCGCACGCAGAGGGAAGTGGCCTGCGTGAAGGCGCTTCGCCCGATGAGATCGCGACGGAGAGGGGCCCGGAGTTTGATGATGGAAACGATGCGATATCTTCATAGATGGTCGTAGCGGCATACATGGACTTGGAGAAAAGGGAATGAGTGCATCGGAAAAGATGGAGCAGGTCGACGATCTATTGACCCACGTCTGGATGGTGCGGACCTTTCTGAAGCATTCTGAGGAGGCCGAGGAAGATGAGGATTTACAGAAGGTTCATCGCATGCTCTACGATTACACCCACGCGCTGGGGGTATTTTGGGATAAACGGGATGCCGAGGGGTATTTAGATCAGGCCACGCGCAAGTGGCACCGTTTAAAGAATGCGAATGAACAGTTCGCGGAATTGCAACCCGATATTTCCACGCACATGAATTTTCAAATGGCGCGACGATCTTTGCAGACGGCAGTCCGTCGTATCGGTGAGACGCTTGATAAGGCTTAAGTGAGATGGTCGGGCGACCGTAGGAGCGAAAGGTTTGGCTGTTTTCTTCTCGGTAGACTGACGATCTCTGTCGGTGCGTGTGCGACCCTCTTTTGCCTGCGACTTTATCATGCCACAATAGCGTGAAGTAAAAAGCGTGAATTAAAAGTCCGCGGTTCGTTCGAAGCGTTGTTCTCAAAGGAATTATTTTTTGATGCCTGTTCCCAGTAGTAAAGTTCTCGAGACGTTTGAGAATCCATTTCCACATCGCGACTATTCGATTCAGATCGAGTGCCCGGAATTCACTTCGGTCTGTCCCAAGACAGGCCAACCCGACTTTGGTACGCTGACCTTCACCTATTGCCCCGATCAGCTTTGTGTGGAATTGAAGAGTCTTAAAATGTATCTGCAGCAATTCCGCAATCAGGGTATTTTTTACGAGGCGGTGACCAATCGCATCGTGGAGGATCTTGTTTCGGTGATTCAACCCCGACACCTCCAATGCGAGGCAGCCTTCACTGCGCGTGGTGGAATCACGTCTAAGATTACAGTGCGGCACCCAAATCCTTCCCCGGCAGAGAGTTGATCGATGGCTGAAAAAGCGGAAGTTGTTCTCAGTGGATTTGCCGACGAAGCGGCCAATCATAAAACGGCAGTTGAGCAGTTTGCTGCATTTGCGGCCCTGGGGCTCGAGTACTATACGATTCGATTTATCGATGTTGGCAATGGCATTAAAAATGTTATGAAGCTGACAAAAACCGAGGTCACTGCGATTCGTCACCTGGAAGACGAGTACGGCATGAATGTTTCGTCGATTGGTTCGCCGATTGGAAAGGTAAAACTAAAGGATGTCGAAGACGGAACAAATAATCCCTATGTGCCGTTCAAGAAGTATTTGGAGCGAGATGTTGCCAAGGCCTGCGATTTGGCCCACGCGTTCGAGACAAAACTGATTCGAGGTTTTTCCTTTTATCATCCGAAAGGAACCCCGCCTGAAGACCATCTCTCCCAGTGCATCGATCAGTTGGGCCAGATTGCCGAGGCATGTCACCGAAGCGATTTGACATTCGGGCTTGAAGTGGAAGCCAATCTGGTTGGTCAAAATGGCGATTTGCTTCGTGAAATTCATCAACGCGTCAACCATCCTGCACTCATGCTCATCTTCGACGGCGGCAACCTGGTAACCCAGGGATTCGATACCGCTGGCGTCTTTTCGCAATATGAGGCGATGAAGGAAGCCATCGGATGGCTGCATTTGAAGGATTACCGGCATCCCGGAACGGTGCAAAGGATCGAGCACGTCGATGAGGAGTCGCTTCGTCATTTTGTTCCGGCCGAAGAGGGGCAAAGCGGGCACGAGTTGATTCTCAAAGATTTTGCAGAGGTCTTGCCTGGGCTGACCAAGAAGTTGCGCCGCCGTGGTATCCCGGGCGTCTTTATTGATCTGGAACCGCATCTCAAGGGAGGCGGGCAGTTCGGAGGCTTCAGTGGCCCGGATGGGCTAGGGGTGGCCTTGCGATCGCTCTGTCGCATTCTCGATTTTGTCGGGATCGATTATCGATTGCGCGACTTCGCCGATGTCAAAGCATCCCAGGGCGTCTGATCACTGTCCGGTTCAGGCCATGTCCCCGGGCTAGCAGTGACATCGTTCGTTTACCGTTATCTCTGCGCGACCCATTTTTGTCGGTCTTCACCCGGTTGCAGCGACGAAATGGCCTTCTTCTGAAAAACGAGTGTATGTCTGGGCTCAATGTGTCGATTATTCGAAGGCGAAGCCCTCGTTTCAAATCGGGGCGGATGTCCATCCTGCGCGTGTCCGGTGATGGTCAGGGCTTTGACGGGGGTCGCTGAGCTTCCCCCGGCCAAGCAGTTTAACACGTTTTCATACAACGATTTGCGACTTATCGGTTCCTGCCGGGGGCTGATCCGCTGGGCAGAGCGAATAACCTCGGAAGGGGCTATTGCGTATTATAGGAACACGTTCGCGAAGTCCTTTTCGCGAGCGAAGCAGTCTTTGCAGCTGGAAGGGAAAGCACACCATGGCGCGAAAAGACGAAATTCTTCGGATGCGAGATGTTCTGGTCGTTCGTCGAGATGCACTCCGTCGAGCTCTGGCAGGTGACTTGAGCCTGCTGTCCGATCTCCAGCAGCAGCAGGGGAGCGGAGATGTGATTGATGCCGCCCTCGATTCGGCTCAGGGTGAAATCAACTCCCAACTGGCAGAGGTGGAAAGTCGTGAATTAGCGAGCATTGAAAAAGCGCTTGAGCAAATGCGCGACGGTACCTACGGACTTTGTGAACACTGCAACAAAAAGATTCCGCTTGCGAGACTCAAGGCGTTGCCTTACGCGACCACTTGCATTGAATGTCAGCGGTTGGCAGAAGAAGGCCGTCTCGAGGGTGCCGGTGACGCTGACTGGAGTCGCGTGCTCGACTCCGGTTCAGATAAGGATGTGACGATCAGTGATATCGAAATGGATGTTTCCTGATTGCTCACTACCGATTCGATTTGCATTGGCCACGCGTGATGAAAACTGTCAGTAAGCAGCGCAATCCGTGTGATCCCGTCTGAAGCGTTGAAAAAGCCGTCAAGGATAGCCCCCATGGTGCAGCAGGAAGCACGCCGTCAGTTAACCTCCGCTCCTGTCTTGCCGATCGCCCTTGCGATTTTACTCTTCTTCTCTTTGGCTTTCGTCAAAGCGGCGTTTTCGCAGGTGCGGCCTCCCGGGATGACCGATTCGGAGCGAAATCAAATCTATCGTGAGATTTCCCAGGAGACACAAGTTCTCAGCAAGCAAATCAGCCTGCTGAAAAAGATCGTTAAAGTGGTGCGCCCCGCCGTCGTCCATATTGAGATCAACGCAGGAGGGTATCGGAGAAATCGCCAACCCGATGAGACCGGTTCGGGCGTCATTTTCAAAAGAGGAAACAAATTTTTTGTCCTCTCTAATCGTCACCTCGTTCGATATGCCGATGCTGACGAATTAACCATTCGTCTTTCGGACGGTCGGGAACTGCGTCCCACGAGTATCCGGGTCGATGCGGGCACCGACATTGCGGTACTCGAACTGGACACAGATCGCCTGACCGCAGCAAGGATCGGGGATAGTGCGCAGTTGGAAATCGGAGACTACATTCTCGCCATCGGCAGCCCATTTGGTTTGAATCATTCGGTGACGCACGGGATTGTCAGTGCAAAGGGGCGTCGCGATCTTGAATTGGCAACGGATGGAGTTACATACCAGGATTTTTTGCAGATCGACGCTTCGATCAACCCGGGCAATAGTGGGGGACCGTTGGTAAACCTCAAAGGCGAAGTGGTTGGGGTGAACACGGCAATTGCAAGTACTTCGGGAAGAAATGAAGGGGTCGGGTTCGCTATCCCGATCAATATGGCGATGAATGTTGCTGAGCAATTGATCGATAAGGGGAGCGTCGCCCGGGGATTTCTTGGCGTTAGTCTCGATTCACGATTCAGTTACGATGCGGCAGTCCGCTTGGGACTCGAAACGGCGCGCGGGGCCAAAGTGACCGGAATCACGGCAAATTCGGCAGCAGCGCGTGCCAGAGTGCGTGCCGGTGATGTGATTCTTCGATTCAACGGAACTTGGATCGATAGCGATGCACACCTAGTCAATCAGGTGAGCATGACTCCCGTAGGGAATCCGGTGCCGATGCTCGTCTTCCGCGACGGTCAACCAGTCGAATTAACCGTGACGGTGGGGCCACTCGAGGACAGCGTCCGTTGAGATTGTTGGCGCAGTTGCAGACTTCCACTAAGTCGCACTTGCCAGGCCCCGAAGAATGTAATCCATGGTTGCAGTGACATCGATGTCGGTGACCACTTCCATGTTCGGTTGGTTGTCCGGGTGGAGGCGGCAATCAAAAATAGTTGAACCGAATGTCAGGTCTCCTGATGATTCCACGTCTCCATAGAGAGACTTTCTCGTGAAAAGTTCCGGGTGCAAGATGATGGCAATCGCCACAGCACTCGGTAAGTGAATGCCCTCGAGTCCCCAGACGGCGCGATAGGAACGAAAGATAAACGGAAGAAGCGTAGAGAGAAGCTTACCGCAATTTGTCGTGACATCGGAAATTTCATCCAATTGATCGTACGTCATGACCATCTGCTGCGTCACATCGAGGGGAATCAGCGTTTTTGTGGTTGCTGAGTGAAAAATCTGGCGGGCGGCACGAGGGTCACAGTAAATGTTGAATTCGGCCGCAGAAGTCACATCGCCTCCCACGATGCTGCCACCACGGATATAAATTTCACCGATCGATCCTTCCAGGTCCGGTTCCCGCGTGAGGGCTAACGCCAAGTTAGTCAAAGGCCCCAGAGCGACAATTGCGACTTCATTGGGAGCTTTTCGTATTTCCTCACAGATCACCTTGTCTGCCGGATGGCGGTGATGGAGTTCAGAAACCGCTAACGAGGTTCCGCCTAGTCCATCTTTTCCATAGAGGTGGTGGAGATCTCCCAGGTAGCCGCTTTCGACTTCTCCCGCCACACCGATTCTCGGAAGGCGTGGTGGGTCGAGCTGCTCGATGATTGCTTGTACGTTACGCGTCGCCTGGGCTGCATCGACACAGCCTGCCGTCGCAGTGACGGCAACCACCTCAAGTTCGGGATCGAAAAGCGCAAGTGCAAGAGCGAGAGCCGCATCGATATGCGGATCGACATCGAGAATGACCTTCTTGGGCATTGAATCTCCGGTTCCGTTCCGCAGATTTGTGGTACACGGGCAACAAATCGGCCCGAATGAAGCAGATTCTAGGGAGCAGGCACGCGAATCACAAGAGGAGCCAGCCGTCCCTCAACACCTTACCTACGGTACGCAACGCATTACAATCATTCCACCTGAGAGACTCTTTGGCCCGTGCGGTTCGAGCAAACAAAGTGATAAAAGGGTGTGACATGATAGATCAACTTGTGGGCCGCGTCGTCTCGGGGGAGTGTCTCGGGCGCGAGGAAATGGATCAGGCGGTTAACAGCATGATGCAGGGCGAATGGTCACATCAACAGGTTGCGGTCTTTCTGACCGCTCTGCATACGCGTGGCGAAACGGTGGACGAGGTGGTGGGCGCCGCCTCCGCGATGCGGAGTAACATGACCGCGATTCAGTCGCGACGAGACGACCTGATCGACACCTGTGGTACCGGCGGTGATGGGTCGGCAACGTTTAATATCAGTACCGCCGCCGCATTTGTCGTCGCAGGGGCGGGAAGGCCAGTGGCAAAACATGGAAATCGCAGCATCACAAGCAAGACAGGTTCGGCCGATGTACTGGCGGAGCTCGGCGTTTGTATCGATTCGCCGGTCTCCATCGTCGAACGATGTCTGGAGCAAGTTGGTATTTGTTTTTGTTTCGCACCGATGTTGCATCCGGCAATGAAGCATGTGGCACCGGTGCGCAAGGAGTTAGAATTTCCTACAATTTTCAATCTCCTTGGGCCACTTTGTAATCCGGCAGGTGCGCCTTTCCAACTTCTCGGCGTGGGTAAGCAAGAGCTAAGACCTCTGCTCGCCGAAGCCTTGAGTGCATTGGGAACTGAGAGGGCCGTTATTGTGACCGGGGCCGATGGGTTGGATGAAGTGACACTGACCGGACCGACCGACGTACTGATGATTACGGAGGGGCAGATCTCGGAATTTCAGTGGACACCTGAAGAATTCGACATCGCGCGACATGATCTGGAATCGATGCGGGTGGAAAATGCGGAGCAGAGCGCAGAGGTGGTTCGTCGAGTCCTCTCCGGGGAGCCGGGACCGGCCCGCGATATTGTCATTCTCAACGCTGCGGCAGCGCTTTGGGTGGCAGATCCCGATCTCACGTTATCCACGTGTCGCACCCTGGCCGCAGAGGCGATCGATACCGGGGCTGCTGCCGAAAAGGTTGCACGTTTAAAAGAATTGACCGCCGTTTGAGGGAGAATCGGTAGGATTTTTCCCGTATCACGTCGCGTGGGATCGCGGTCCTGTGCAGAGGGGAAACCAGCAGCATTTCCTGAGCCGAGAGGAGGGACAGGAACAGAAAATGGAATTCCACTTTGGTGTTCTCCGATCTTTTCCTGAGTTCCTGTGACTGTTAAAATTAGGGTTTGAGGCAGGGACGCTAAAATCGCAAGACATTCCGAAGGGCAAGACAGCCCACGGTATGCGTTCCAATACTTTTGTTCTGGTCTTATGCGGAGATGATGACAGATGGCGAAACCTGGAAGAGTCGCGAAAAAAGCAAATCATGGTAAGCGGCCTGCAAACAGCAAATCCCGCAAGTCGAAGCGGAGAAGGGTTAAGACATAACGTGGCAACCAAAGAGCCGCTCATTCCATTTTCAAAGTACGATGTGGACCATGTCATTGCGGACATCGATGGGATCCGTAAATACAATCCGCAGCGGTACGAGATCGAGCAACTCACAGCCGTGGTTTTCGAAGATTTCGATGCGAAATCGATCGTGGGTTATGCGGATACATCAATGGATGATTTCTGGGTACGAGGCCACATGCCGGGCCTGCCGCTGATGCCGGGCGTATTGATGTGTGAGGCGGCCGCCCAGTTGGCTTCTTATTTTGTTCAGAAGTACGACATGATGGGTTGCGAGATGATGGGATTCGGAGGCTTGGATGGGGTGCGTTTTCGTGGAGCAGTCCGTCCGGGGGATCGCCTGGTGATTCAATGTCAGCAGAAACGAGCGCGTCGCGGTGCCCTCGTGCTTTGTGACTTCATGGGGTTTGTGAATGAGAATCTTGTGGTCGAGGGCTCTATCCGGGGAATTCCTCTCCCTGCAGACGCACTTCGCGAGATGAGCCCCAGCTAGCTTGCTATTTTTCTAGATAACGGATCGAAGGCACAAGCGCGGGTCGACGATCTATCACTCTGCAACGATCCGAGGCTGTTTGATGGGACGCCGATCCCTGGGTAAGTCGAACTCGGAACTCGATGTTTCGGCGCATCTGTTATCTTTCGAATGTCTTCCGCAACCGTGGGACCAAGCACAGATTTTTCCGCTGCGCCAATCTTTGGAAGTTGAGATCGGCACGGGCAAAGGATTGTTTTTGCAGCGGCAGGCGAGTGCCATGCCGAGTACCAATTATCTAGGCATCGAAATTTCATTGAAATATGCGCGATTCGCTGCGTCGAAACTGGCCCGCGCTGCGTTAACCAATGCCCGAATACTGCATGCGGATGCCCGCCGAACTTTTTCTGCCCATTTTCCGGATGCATCCCTGTCCGGAATCCATATTTATTTCCCCGACCCTTGGTGGAAGAAGAGGCACCACAAACGGCGGCTTTTGACTCCCGATTTTGTGCGGGAGTTGACTCGCACCCTCGTCCCCGAAGGCATCGTGCATTTCTGGACCGATGTTGCCGAGACGTACGAAGCAGGGTTGGCCGCCCTGGGGACCGATGAGCGTTTGCAGGGACCACACCCGGTAAGCTCGAAAGAAGCAGAACACGATCTCGATTATCAAACCCACTTCGAACGCAGAATGCGATTGCGCGGCAAGCCGATTTATCGCTCCGAGTTTACCCGAGTGTGACCGTTGGAGGGCGGTTCGTCATCGACATTCAAATGTCCAGACTGCCATGCTGAAAGTTAGTAGCTTCGTCCACTTCTTTTCTGATAGAAGTTGAGAAACGCATTGTGAACAACACGATAACCACCCGGTGTGGGGTAGTCTCCGGTGAAATACCAGTCGCCCGCATGGTGGGGCAATGCCTTGTGTAAATTTTCTATATTTTGGTAAATCACATCGACTTCGACGACACCCTTTAAACACTCGGGGCAGACTAATTCGGTGATCTTTGCAGAAATTTCTGTGGCTTGAAAGTTTTTGTAAATGCGTTTCACGTGATTCGTTAATGATGGTTTGCTGCTGCTCAGTGCTTCTCTGCACCGGTCGGCCACTTCGGCAAGTAGGCTCTCTTCACCCCGTTCGTATATCAGTGCGATGGCTGCCTCGAACGCTACAAACTTGCCGAGTTCGGACATGTCAATTCCGTAGCAATCCGGATACCGAATTTGGGGCGCGGTGGAGGCAATGACAAGTTTGCGTGGGCGGGATCGCCCGAGGATTTTTAAGATGCTCTGTTTGAGCGTCGTACCTCGTACGATCGAATCGTCAATACAGACTAGGGCATCTTCGTTTTCACGAACGACTCCGTAAGTAATGTCATAAACGTGAGACACAAGTTGTGCCCGGCCCGATTCCTGGCTGATAAAGGTTCGTAGCTTGATATCCTTATTCGCAATTTTCTCTCCCTTGGGCCAATTGTCCATTACCAAATCGTTGATGAGGTCGTCGTTAAGCTCGCCCTTTTTATATGCTTCCATAAGGCGCTGCTTGACTTCTGCCCGCCTTACGATGCGTAGTTCTTCTAAAAATCCATAATATGCACTCTCAGCGGTGTTCGGCACATAGCTAAAAACACTCTTGGAGAAATCTTGTCCGACCGACTCGAGTACCTGCGGGACAAGCATTGCTCCCAGTGCCTTGCGTTCCTTGTATATCTCTGGATCATTGCCACGCGAAAAATAAATTCGCTCAAAAGAACAAGATTTTTTGTTGCCAAGATTCTCTGCATAGGGGGTGTTTGTCACATCTCCATTTGCCCTGATCACCAGGGCGTGACCAGGATCGATTTCCTTTACGTCTCCAATTTCCTTGTCGAAGACAGTCAGAAGCGGCGCCCGTTCTGAAGCACAGGCCACCAATTCTTCATCGTCAATGTAGTACGCTGGTCGAATTCCGAGAGGGTCTCGTAAAGCAAACGCATCTCCGTTGCCTACGATCCCGATGAGCGAATAACCTCCATCCCAATGAGCGGCCGCCTGACGGAAAATGTTTGCCAGGTCGATGCGGTCGGCAATCCACTGAGCCTGTTGGCTCCCTGCAATACCGTGCGATTGAGCCTCTGAACTCAGTTGGTCATTCTGTACATCGAGATGGTATCCCGCCTCTTCTAAAATAGCCTGTGTGTCGGTATCAAAAACCGGATGCTGTCCACGCTCGACTAATTTTGTATTTAATTCGTCGACATTCGTAAGGTTGAAGTTGCCGGCAATCATCAGATTTTTACCGGGCCAATTGCTCTTACGGAAATATGGATGGCAGGTCGTTGCGCCATAAGCTCCAAAAGTTCCGTAGCGCAAGTGTCCAAGTAGCACTTCTCCCCCATAGTCAAAGTGCTGCTTGATTGTCTCTGGAGTATCCTGAGACACGGTTCCCGCGTCGAGTAGATTATTGAATTTCGCATGCTGCCCACCGAATATCTCCGAGAGTGCCTTCGAGCTGGTGCTGCGCTCGCGAAACATGAAGGCCTCTCCAGGGGGCATGTTGAGTTTCATGGAGCCAATTCCCGCGCCATCGTGGCCACGGTTGTGTTGTTTCTCCATGAGTAAAAACAGGCGATTGAATCCCCAGAGTGGCGAACCGTACTTTTCCGCATAATATGAGAGGGGCTTTTTCAGTCGAATGAGAGCGATGCCGCAATAATGTCCGATTTCGTCACTCATCGCTATCTTTCAGCAGCAAGGCATCTGGAGGGTTGTCGCAAGAATCAAAAGTAGGTGGGATTCAGTATTGATTTGTCGTTCCACAAGCAACGGCGTGAAACAGAATGAACGAATTGAAGATGTGGCGATTTCATCGATCGAGGCGATATTGGAGCCTCGCAGCAAAAACGGGGAGCAATGAGGGCAGATTATAGATATTGCTGTCTCCGTCCTCAAGCATCGCGGGGTCGCGCTTTTGGTAGTAGCAGCGGTGCCGCGTCCGATTCCCGTGCTGGCCGGAGCGGCGCGGAGGCAGAGGCGGAATGACGTTGGATTCGTCCAATTCGACGAGATTCCTGTCCTTGTTGGCGGGAAAACTCTCGGAGACAATGGATAGATCAAAGCAGGCCGATGAAGTCTTTTTGGCTTCCGGCAAGCGGTAGCAGCACCTAGCCAAGCATCTTTGCATTATTTGGCGTCTACAAGAATAAAAATGGCCCATGGTTGATCTTTTAAGGCAAGAAATCGCTGCACTCGCAGATGTGATTGTGGTGAAGGTAGGCACCCGAGTGCTGACCGGCGATGATGGCTTACTCAACCACGACCGGATTGCCTCGCTCGCGGAGCAGATTCACGCTGCGATGCTGAGCGGCAATAAGGTGGTCGTGGTCAGTTCCGGGGCGGTGGGGGCGGGCATGGCCCACTTGGGGCTCGATCAGCGGCCCGGTGATTTGGCGCGTCTCCAGGCGGTCGCGGCCGTCGGGCAGCCACAACTTGTGGAGGCCTATGATCGGGCTTTTGCATCGCACGGTCGTCGCGCTGCCCAGGTTTTGCTGACTGCCGATGACCTCGATGATCGCGTGCGCTATCTCAACGTGCGAAATACCCTGTTAACGTTAATGGAATTCGGAACCGTACCCATCATCAATGAAAACGATACGGTCGCGGTCGATGAACTACTGGGTACGTTTGGCGATAATGATCGGCTAGCGGCACTGGTCACCCAGTTGCTCCGGGCGCCTTTATTAATTCTTCTTTCGGACGTCGATGGTCTTTACGATGGTGATCCGCAAAAAAAAGAATCGCAGATTATAGGTACCGTCACTGAGATCAATGAATCGGTGAAGCGGTTGGCCCTTCCGCACAACTCGAGCCTCGGTCGCGGTGGCATGCAGAGTAAATTGGAGGCTGCGAGAATTGTGACAGCGGCCGGTGAAAGCGTGATTTTGGCCAATGGCATGGACGAAGGAAAGCTGAGCGCGATTCTGGCGGGCGAACCGGTGGGAACGCTTTTCGTCCCTTCCGGGCAGAGCGTTTCGCTGCGCAAACGCTGGATCGGTTATACCGTCCAGCCCCGAGGCTGGTTGCTGCTTGATGCGGGCGCCGAACGGGCGGTCGTGCAGCAAGGCAAGAGCCTGTTACCAATCGGCGTCGTGGGCATTGCGGGCGGCTTCGCCAAGGGAGATGTTGTGGGATTGCGGGGACCGGGGGGTGAGGAAATCGGCCGTGGACTCACCAATTACGACTCAGATCACATCGAGAGGATCAAGGGGCTTCGCAGTAGCGAAATCGAGACTGCTCTTTCGTATTGTCCTTACGAAGAGATCGTACATCGCGACAACCTGGTGGTGACCGCAGATCAAACGTCAGGCAGCTAAAAAACTGATGGCGACTCCCTCAAGTCGGGTTTTACGCTTAATGAATGCTGATTCGGCAGGGGAGGATAGTTTGCACCGGGTGGCGGAATACGAGCGATAGGATTTCCGCCTCGGCGAGGAGTTGAGTCCACGGTAATGAGATGTTTTTCAGTGAAATCTGTGGCGATTTAGAATCGATCGATTCAGTATCGAACAGTTCTTCAAAAAAGGTTTTACGCTTCGGTAAAGGCAATAGATCAATTTGATCTTCTGCCTTGAGTCCCGCAGATTTTTTTGCTGCCAGTATCGCTTCGTGCAATCCCCCCAATTGGTCGACGAGTCCGAGGGTCTTGGCCTGTCTTCCCGTGTAGACCTTGCCCTCCGCAAGAGGATCCATTTGTTTTTGGTTCATTCCCCGACTCAGTGCCGCCTTGCTTACGAATTGCTCATAAATATTCTTCATCATTGCCCCGAGCGCCTGCCGCTCACTTTCGCTGAAGGGTTGTAGCAGTGAAAATACACCACTATTCTTGCCACGACTCACGATGTCGGTTGTGATGCCGAGTTTATGGAATGTGTCTTCGAGGGCTACCTTTCCACCGACGACGCCGATCGACCCGGTGAGAGTCCCCTCATCGGCAAAAATCTGTTTTGCACCCATGGCGACATAGTAACCGCCGCTGGCAGCGACATCGCCCATGCTAGCGATCACCGGTTTCTTGCACTTGCGGATTTCATTCCAGATCAAATCGCTTGCCAGGGCCGAACCGCCCGGACTGTCCACTCGCAAAACAATTGCCTTGACCCGTTCATTTTTTTCGGCCGAGCGAATCGCATTGATGATGGTTTCCGATCCGACAATGCTGTTACCCATCAGGGTGTTGGTACTTTTTCCCGGAACGATCGCGCCCACAACATACACGACTGCAATTTTCGGTTCGGCGGTCGATTTCGTTTTGTTGGATTGGCCCATCAGAAGGTTCATCAACTTCATCATGCCTCCGAATCCGGAAAAATCGGTGTCGATCTGCTTTTCTCCGTAGCGATCCAGAAGTTCAACCTCCCCATCGGTGGAAGTGGTCTTCTTGAGAAACGTATCCCAATCGGTCTGGTATGCAACGCGATCGATGAGGCCTTGTTGTTTTGCATCGCCCGCCATATAGAGCCCTTTGTCAATCAACTCAATCACGCCTTCGCGTGGAAGATTCCGGTCACGGGCGATAGTCGTGAGAATTTGATCATAAAAATCGGTTGCCAAAGATTCGTACTGCTTTTTCAGCTCCGGGCTCATTTCCGAACGGGTATAGGTTTCACCGGCACCTTTAAAATCGCCAACTTGCATGATGTCAGCCTTCGCGCCGATTTTTTGTAGCATTTCTTTATAAAACGTCACTTCGATGCGAACACCGGTAACGATCAGAGAAGCTGCCGGAGGCATTACGATTTCATCGCAAGCAGATGCGATCAAATAGTCGGAGGTCGTTGCCATTTGCAGATCGGCATAGACTTTTTTCTTTGCATCTCGCACGCGCTTAATAGCGCTCCGCAACTCATCGATTTTTGCACGACCGATCGAAGGGCTTCGAATTTTCAGGATCAAGCCTGCAAGTTCATCGTCTGCAGCCGCTTGGTCGATGCGCTTGATCAATTTACCCAAGTTGGTTTGCGAACCACCGAAAGGGACTGCCGCTTCAGCACCTTCGTTGAGTTGTCCTTGCACTGAGAGCACGGCAAACCGCAACTTTTCGCTCGTCTCTGCCTTTTGATCGGGGCTCTCCGCAGCGCATGCTTTATTGGGAGGGTGGGCATGCATTGCCAGGATAACGGAGCAGATTCCAATGATGTGGCGGATCGATTGTGGAGAAGATTTCAATGGGACCTCGACAAAAAGTGGTGAGAGGCGGTTGATGCCCGTTGCGCCCGAATTATACGCTCTTCGCCCACGACGCACAGCAAATCGGAAGCGTACGACGAAAGAGAAAAACCACATAAAGGGCGAAATGTCTGAATTTCGACATCTCGCATTCATTCCCTTGCCCCGAGAGGACGATATAGTGTATAAATGAATAGTATATGGTTGAGAAGAGGCGTTAAATCGCGAGAAAACACCGGTTTTTTCGACTCAGAGTAACCCATTGCTTTGTGCTCCGAGGCGCCGGATGCGCCAGAAAGTGATCGAGATGACGAATCCGACCGATGCACTGACGAAACGCCAGAAAGCCGTCTACGAGTTCATACGCGACAAAATTCGCAATCGAGGCTACGGACCTACGGTTCGAGAAATTGGCGACCATTTCGAAATTCGCTCCCCGAACGGGGTGATGTGTCATCTTAAAGCGATCGAAAAGAAAGGCCTGATCTCACGAGAGAAGAATATGTCCCGGGCAATTCATCTCTCCCAGGAGCCGATCGAGGAAAAAGGTCTTCCGCTTTACGGCATGATTGCGGCGGGTGTGTTACACGAGGCGGTTGAGCAGGACGAAAGAGTCGATTTTGGCGAAATGTTCGACAAAAAAAATCTTTTTGCGCTCAAAGTGAGCGGTGATTCAATGATCGAGGATGCCATCGCCGATGGGGACCACGTGATTGTTCGCAAGCAACGTAGTGCGAGAAAAGGACAAATTGTGGTTGCAATCACCGACGAAGGTGAGGCCACGCTCAAGCGGTGGTATCCGGAGTCCAATCGCGTTCGCTTGGAACCGGCCAATTCCAGCATGAAACCCATTTACGTTCGGGATGCGAAAATCCTGGGAGTGGTCGTCGGTGTGGTGCGACAGGTCGATTAGAATGTGCACGCACGAATCAATTTCATTGAATTGCGACCAGTTCGGACGGAAATTTAGGCAGAGTCCTTCAGGATCGATTGGTTGAGTTTGTTATAGAGGGTTTTCAGGCTGATCCCTAGTTCTTCGGCCGTTTTTGGCTTGTTTCCGCCATTTCTCTGTAGCGCTTGCTCAATCGCCTGAATCTCCAAGTCGCGAAGACTCAGGGCGCCGAATGCAGCCAACGATGTTTCGCGAGGGCGCCGCGAGTCGAAGTTGTTGGGAAGGTGTTCGGGAAGGATGATGTCGGATTCGCAGAGGATGGTCGCATGTTGTACCGCGTTTGCCAGTTCTCTGATGTTGCCCGGCCACGCATGTGATTTCAAAATTTCGATCGCTTCGGGTGAGATTTGCTTTTTGCCAACGGCGTGAGAGGAAAATCGCTCCAGCAAATGCTCGACCAGGGCGGGTAGATCTTCCATCCGTTCGCGGAGCGAGGGAAGCCGTATCTCAAAAGTATTGATGCGAAACATGAGGTCTTCACGAAACGCTCCCTCATCGACCATGTCTCCAAGGTTACGATGGGTTGCACAAAGAACACGGACATCCACAATCAACGGTTCATTCTCGCCGACGCGGCGTATTTCGCCACTCTCGAGAAATCGAAGTAATTTAGCCTGCATCGCCTTTGGCAATTCGCCGATTTCATCAAGGAAAAGCGTGCCTTCATTGGCGACCTCAAACAATCCTTTACGGTTTTCATCTGCACCAGTGAAGGCACCTTTGCGGTGTCCGAAAAGTTCGCTCTCAATCAGATTTTCCGGAAGTGCGCCACAATTGATGGGCACAAAAGGTTTTGACGAACGTTTGCTTTGTTCGTGCAATTCACGCGCTGCCAGCTCTTTTCCGGTGCCAGTTTCTCCAAGAATGAGTACGGTCGAGTTCGTAGGCGCCACTTTTGCAATTAATTCCTTTACCTGTTGCATGTTGGGGCTCTTGCCGACCAAGCGAGCCGATCCCTGTAAGCGTTCTACTTGGCGTTCAAGCGCAGTGCGTTCATTTTGTAACGATCTTTTTTCGGCAACGCGATTAAATAAGTTTTCAAGTTCGGCTAGCTTGCACGGTTTTGTGAGGTAGTCGTATACATCGTTGCGGATAGACGCCTGTGCACTTTCGAAGGTCGCTTTGCCCGTCAAAACAATCGAATCAGTATCGGGAGATAGCTCTCGCGCTTTCTCAATGACTTCAATGCCATTCAGTCCTGGCATGTTAAGGTCGACGAGCAGGCAATCGAATGTTTGCTTCGAGAGAGCCTCGACTGCGGCGATACCGTCTTCGCAGACCGTTACCTCATGTCCCATGCGCGGCAACTCACTCCGCATCAATTCCTGTAAACTCTTTTCGTCATCGGCGAAAAGGATACGGAGGCTCATTTGTGATGCTTTTTTAATGACAGTGCTCCTTCACTCAACAAAAAATAGTCTTTCGATCATATGGTGTACTTTGTATATCAAGCCGCCTGATGACTCCTGTTCGCATCGAAGTTGCTACCGGCGAGCGGTAGGAGTACGCGGAATTTCGAGCCGGAACCGGGGCCCTTGCTCATGGCCTCCATTTGCCCCCCATGGTGCTGCACGATGCCACAGGCGATCGTGAGGCCCAAACCGGTACCCTGACCATGGCGGCGCTGGGTGAAGAAAGGCTCAAAGAGATGTTGTCTCACTTCTTCGGTCATACCACACCCATTATCGGAGACGGTGATTTCCGCCATGTCGTCACAAATGCCTAACCTGATACGGACGTGCCCTCCGGCCTCCACGCTCTCCATCGCATTATTGATAAGGTTCAAGATGACCTGTTTGATTTCTTGAGGATTTGCCACGATCATTACCGACTTGCATTCCTCGAAGGAAATCTGCTTCCTCTGAGACTTGGTGAGTGTGACGACCATATCAACGACCACTTGGATCAGTTCACGAAGATCGGTGTGTTCTTCGACATCATCACCTTTCCGGGAAAAATCGAGTAACTGATCGGTGATGCCTTTGCAGCGAAACGCCTCGTCCTGGATCATTTGAATGTATTTGTGGGTTGCCTCCCGCTCCTCGGCATTTCCCAATTCGTGGTCTTTCATCCTTTGCTCAAGCGCGTCGGCGCACAAAGCGATTGACGCCATCGGATTATTAATCTCGTGAGCGACACCTGCCGCAAGGAATCCAACGCTCGCCATTTTGTCATTCCGGACCATTTGGATGGTTCGCTGTTCAACCTGTTGATGAAGGTCTTTGCTTACCATTTGGAACTTGTCCGTCATGTTGTTCATCGCCTCTGCCAGTTCGGTCATCTCGTCTTCGCCTTCAATCGCAATACGGTAGTTGAAGTCGCCTGCGGCGACGCATCGAGAACCGTCGATGAGAATGGTGAGAGGACGAACGATCCACGCAACGAACAGGCGAATGAACAAAACGATAGTGACCGCAGCGAGAAGTATGCATGCCCATGTTGTGTAGATGAGTGTTCGGTATTTTACGCGAACGTTGCCGGAGAGATGCTCCAATCGATCATGCAGGAACCTAGGTAGCTTTGCACTGCTCTGTTGCAGGCGGGTGAGATCATCATCCACTTGCTGTATCAATTTTGTGTCGTTCGTCCACTCGCGATTATGCGTAGTTTCACTAATTCGTTGAAGTATTTGATCGATTGTTCGAACCGTTTGCAGTTCGTCTTCGCTCGATCCGATGACAACGCTATTGTGGCGGGTGCTTTCCTTCATTTGCGAACGATAAGCCTGCAAATTGTTGCGAAAATTCGTCAGAGAAGCGAGGAATTGCCGTCGTAGGATTTCAATTTCCAGCCAGGATTGATCGTGATGCTGTCCATAGTCCTCGATCGATTCTATTTCTTTCACAACGACCCGTAGATCGCCTACCCATCTCATAAGCGAAGTCGCATACGGTAACTCCTTTGCGCGCATGCTGACGCTTTTGACCGTGTTTCTGTAGAGGTAGACACCGGTCAAACTTGCTAAGAAACCTGCGGTGATAAAAACCACCAACAGCAACAGCATGAAAATGAGCTTGTGCCGAATCGGCCTATGGGCGAGCACCGGCGACCTCCTTGTCGCACGCAGTGGTACTTAAACCAGGACTCAACTCATGGGTTTGGAGTGAGTCCCCCGTGAAGCAGAAGGCTTGAGTCTAACAATCGTAGAGGGCGCGAACAACCGCAAGCTTTCAATCGGGTCCTTGATGCTAGCACTGAATTCAGTCACGC
>CACOUL010000036.1 GCA_902630355.1 Planctomycetaceae bacterium | reverse complement strand
GACAGCATGCTTGGTTGTATGAGCCCAAGTAAACTTCATGCCATTTTGGCGATGGGCCTTCCTGTTTTCTACCTGGGACCTGCGGGCAGCAGTGTCGATCGGGCAATTGCGGAGTATGATTGCGGAGAGAGTATTCGCCATGGGGACATCGATCATTTCATCGACCGCTTGGAACTTTTGTCTCGCTCTTCCGAACTACAGCAGCAGTATTCAAAGTCCGCTCGGCGAGCCTTCGAGGATCGTTATTGCGATAAGACAAACTTGCCTCTGTTTGACGCTATAATCGATGGCACCTGCACCGAGAAGACTACCGCAGGCTTGGAACAAAGAGCCGCATAGCACCCAAGCTAGTCACAGCAGTTGGGCTCTGAGACCGGTGCAAGAAGCACGCGCCCACGCAAAACCTGAAGCGTCGCTACTGTGAACGCAAAGATTTCTCGGAACCCGATGAGCGGCAAGAATAACGGCCGATACATTGCAAACCGCCCGCACGTACGGACGGTATGCGTGGCAAAGTTACAAAGAGCCTGGCTGAGCCCCATATTCTTAAGCGTAAAATAATGTTCGCCGACCGAACCGCTGCACGCCAACGGATCGAAAGCCGCTCGTCGCGATTCGCAACCACCAGACAATGAAGCAAGATGAACGAGCGAAGCTTCTGGAACATATTTTGCAAGACACCGGTAACGTGTACAAAACCGGAAAAGAAAGTCGCTGTCTTCTCGGTACGCCACGCGGTAAAACCGCTGATCAAATCCGCCCACCTCAATGGCAAGCTCACGAATCACACTGAAATTGCCACCTCCCATATTCTTGACCCATGCCGTTCGGTCGTGACTGAGCGGAAATCCTAACTCAAAGTCGTCAATCTGCCCGGTATGCACTGGTTTGTCGGCGGCGATGATCTGCCCGGCAACCAGCTTCGTTCTCCCGTCGTCGTAGCTCTCTTGGTGCGCCCGAATAAAATTTTCCGACAAAATCACATCATCGTCTAAAAAGATGACGACATCTGACTTTGCTTCCATCAAGGCTCGATTTCGAGCAGCGGAAAGATTGGCAACGTCTTGCTTGAGCCAACGAATGATTCCCTCTGCATGCCACCGAGAAAGCTGGCGGGTGACCTTTGACTCGTGTTCGGGTGTCTGATCCACCACGAGTATTTCATCCGCGGGCTGGCCCTGGGCTAGGACATGCTGGATCGTGTTGATGAGGACTTGTTCACGGTTGTAGGTCGGAATGGCAACGGTAATTGTCGGTACGTACACCTTGTTACCTTTCATCTTGGCAAGACGCCCCAATAAAATAGCCGGCAGGCTGGAACACTAGCGAGCTTGCAAAGGAGGATCAATACGAAGTCGAGGCAACCTGCGTTTCCAGCCCTAAGAGCCAATCAAGCTGGTATTGCTTGCACATATTTTTGCCCGCTTCGAGCCTTCAGACCCCAAATCACCGCTCACGTGATCCAATAGCTTCTGAGCTGCCTTTTGCGGCTCAAAATCGTCACCCAGGAGTGGAAAAGCTCGGCCATCGAACGGAGGCTCTGCATTCCAAGCCCGCAAAAGTGAGTCCGCCAGAGCCTTCACATCGCCAACAGGCACAATCCGGCCGTGAACTCCGTCCTCGACGACTTCGTCAATGCTAGCACCCGCCGAGCCGATCACCGGTACCCCATGAGCAAGGCTTTCCAGGACGCTATTCGGCAGGTTATCAAACCGCGAGGGCGCGACCACAGCGACAGCTTGCTCCAGTACACCGTAAAGCTCGGGCTTTTCCAGGGGCCCCAGCCAGTCAAACCGATCACCCTGCGAAGAGAGCGTGGGATAAGTGGAACTAAAATCTTTATTTATCGGCAGTTTGCCCGCCCACACCATGTTGAGGTCCGGAGCCGTCTGCCAAGCAATCTCTAGAGCCTTTTCAATCAAGTCCGACCCTTTCACGCGGCTGATGTTACCAAAATGGAGCAAATATCGATTTGGAAGCTCCCTCGATCGATCTTTTCTCGACTCTACCTCCAAAAAAAATGGCGGGCGCACAACATCGACCTGCCGCCCTAATGCCTTCTGCTTGCACCGGGCAACGAATCGACTCGGTGCGTAAAGAAAATCGACTTGCCTGAGCCACGAGCTCTCTCGAGACGAGGCCCAAAGAGTTTGAATTGACGTGACTCCTGATTCCAAAGAATCGAGGAGAGAATTGACGTGACTACAGCGCACGACATGCGTTAACCCCGAGCGCGTTTGAATAAACATCCCGGAAAGACGGTAATCCGAACTCTGGACAATGTCGTATTGATTTGATTGGCACGCCTTGTCAAAAGCCCGAGCGAGCGCTTTCCCTTCACGCCGGATAGTAAATATCTCCGAGACCTTCAAATAACGCGAAATCAGCCGCAGTGCGCCCAATGCCCTTTCCCACAGGCGCGCGGTTCCTGGATTGACGCGATGGACGCGTACCCCTCGATAGTCGACGATGCCAGACGATCTGTACGATATGGTGAACACATCGACTGAATGCCCCATCCGGACGAGTGTCGGACAGAGCCTTCCTAAATAATTGGCCAGCCCGCCTGCATTTGTAATTTCAGTTGGAAACTCGGGGGTTACGAATGCAATGCGTCGTGATGCTGCTGGTTTCATCAGGATCTCAGTCTTTACCTTAAGCATCTACGAGATTTGAAGCATACTGAAATACTTGGTACTTCCAGTCCTTACACTGAAACCATTCGTAAACGAGAATCCATTCGTTGTCGAGCATTACCGCATTGCGATAAACCAATTTCAAATTTGGTGATCGTATTTCATTTTTGGCGGCGCGCCATACCGTCTCCGATAACCACGCTATTGACGTTTCTCCAATACGACCTTAGAGACCGCGCCACCGTAAATTTCCAACGTAGAATAATAATCTATTTGTCGATGCCGCCGATTACTCGACCATGCTTAAACTGTATATTGATCCCAAGCAGACCCTGCCTCTGTTGTTCTGTAATGCTGTAAGAGAACAATTCTGTGAAATACGTATAAGCGAAGTCAATAGAAAACGGAATGTCGTATTTGGGACCTCTAGAAAGATCGCAGACTCGCAGGAAAACCGGATATTTTCAATGATCGACTGAGGTCAGAGGGCACCGAGAATTCCCAACCCCACGTCAGACACGAACCAACATCAGATACTGCGACAATGAAAATTTTGTTTGCCCACGTGGTTTATCGACCAAGCCTCGACAAGTGGTATGCTGACATCGCAAATGTGGCGCCATCTCATGTCGACGTGAAACCATTTTGTGTGACCCTATCTCCCCCCGGCAAGAGTTTCTCTTGGCCACAGCTCAATCGAATGTGGCATCTGCGCAGCCCACGCTTAATGAATATGTATCGTCGGCTCCGTGCCGCAGCGGTAGACTGCGACGTTTTACTGGCATACAACGGGGCAAATATTCATCCTGATTTTCTCAAGTGTCTCACAACGTACAATGTGTTCTGCTGTTTCGATGATCCTGAAAGCAGTGCCAAATTGAGCGAACCCGTGGCAAAGCATTTCGATGCCGTTTTCCATGGAAACATTGCTTCTCAATTTCAATATCAACACTGGGGATGCGAGAAACGGGCATGGTTACCGATCTTCAATGCTCCTATGGACGTCCCAGACCAAGCCGAGCGAGAGGCACTATTTGCTAATGATCGAACTTGCGACACCGCATTGATATGTGAACGTCACAGTGGTTTTCGCCATCAGCGTTTGGAAAAACTCGCCAGCGCCTTTCCAAACGCAACTTTCTACGGGGATGGCTGGCCACAGGGGCGCATCAGCCAATCTAAACTTTTCGACTTATATCGAAATCTTAAAATAGGATGGAATATTCATAACTCGACAGGGCCGATCAATCGGCGACTCTTTCAACTTCCGGCATTCGGGGTGATGCAGATCTGTGATAACAAGTGCGGACTTGGACAAATTTATCGCCTTGGAGAAGAGGCCGTTGGATTTGATACGATCCATGAAGCGATCGAACTGACGCGATATTACCTGGAGCACGACGACGAACGTCGCCGGATTGCCGAGAAGGGCTATGAGAGATTTTGGAAAGATTATCACGCAGCTGCCATCTGGCAACGAATTGTTAAACAATTGAAATCCTGGGGTGCGAAACGGAAGGAACAGAGACCAAAAAATTTACCACTGCTGCCTGGATCTGACCCCAAATCGATTATTCGCCCTGTTCTGCAAAAAGTAAAGCGGAACTTTATAACGCATCGAACCCGATTTACAAAAACTAAATTCGCAAACAGTTCGCATCCGAGCCTTAGAAGTGAGTACTTTTGTTTATCCAAGTCAGTCAAAGCCTATCACGAAAACATGGAGTCGTGCGGAGAGAATGCGGCAAAAGAAAGACTCTTGAAATATGGGTTTTTAGATTGGCCGAATATACTTGCACTCAATTGGGCAATCACTGCACTCATTGGTCCGGCAAAAAAAATCGTGGAAATTGGTTCTGGAACGGGGCCATTTGCCGAGTTCGCCTCCGTTGATCCAAGCCGAGAAATTCATTGCTACGAGAAGGACGGTTTTGCGCGGGAGCAAGCTATCGCCCTACGTTCACATGACAATGTACATTTTTTTGATGCACTGGCGCCAGAGCAGGGAAAGTTTGATCTTTTAGTTGCAGTGGAGGTAATCGAGCATATCCAAGATCTCGCACCGTTTTTACATTTATGCCGCAGGATGGCGCCGACAGCGATTATAACCACACCGAATCGTCACGCGGTTCGTCCCGCTGGTGACCTGGGACCGCCAGCATATCCCTACCATGTTCGTGAGTTTGATGCAGGCGAGGTCTACATGATGTTAAGATCACAATATCGAGATGTCGCGCTCTACTGCATGCCGGATATTTACGTTCCCTGGATCGTACCCATGACCATCAGAGAAAAGGGGACCCCAATCATCGCATATTGCCAGGATCCTTATGAGGCGGAATGACGTTCAGCAATGACTTCCGACTAGGGGGCCTTGGGATATCCCATCGAGGATAGATCGGTGTGCAGTATTTTCTCAAGTTGCGTATTTGATTCACCGAATCGCAGCATTAATTTCGAATAGCCCGAATAGTCATCAATATGAATTGTTTTCGAAACGAACAATTTGTTTTCGAGAAATTCCGTTATCCTACTTCGCACATTGTAAAAATAGAAACGAAACCTGCGTAACGGATATCTCTCCGCCTTCTTCTGCATAATGAACACCAACGCATCGAGCATCAATCCAAAAAGAAAGTTAATCGGTCGCCAACATGCCAGAATGAATCGACTCTTTGTGGTAGCGTTTAGGCGTTGTTGGTTCTTGATTTCTTGATTAGGGAGTTGCATGAAAGAGCAGATTTGGCCACAGAATTCGCTGGTCGACCTCGCTAACAATTCCATCGGGAGAACCAAGACTTGTTCGGGGCCGAAGAGACGGTGATAGTATTTAACCAATCGGTGATACTCCAAATGATTAAATAGTCCTTTCGCACCCTCTTCCGTGATAAAACGGCCGAAACTTCGAGACTCGTGGCCCACTCGCAGTACTCTAAATGCATAAATGGAAGTGAGGTAATCAATCTGATTACGAATTAAAATTAGAATACGAGCCTGAGGAAAAGCTTTGTGTAAATTTCTGGCTGTCGTATATGGGCATATTTCCCCATGTCCATGGGGATGGCCTGAAAGTTCTTCGTGGCTCAAAATCGTCGTCGTTCGTTCAGCTGTATTATATTTCTTTATTAGCTCGCTCTTTACCCATTCGTGAATTACTCCAGCGTCAAAACCAGAGGTGGACTCAGCGTAATCTAGAATTTCTCTGTTATTGTTGCTTCCAGCAAAGAAAAGATAATTTGCAGGCAATTCAGGAAAGAATCTTTTCTGCAGAAAAGTACTTGCCGACTTATGAAAACCGATGTGAATAATTACATTCTCTACCTTTGACCTTTTTAACTTTATTCCGCGATCGGTCGGGGCATTCAGTAATTCCGTATCACTTATCATTGGGACATCCCCACGGCTTTCCTTCCATCAAGCTATCAATGTAATAATTAACGAGCAGCAAAATCAATATATTGTTCCAAAGCAATTACCTCCTTTTCTCGAGTGATTGATGCTCAGCAATCCGTGCTTTCACAGTCGTGTTTAGGAGTTCCTGTGACTGTGCATGCTCCGGTCGACGCAAAACACACCACCGGAGATGTTGCTCGGCCTCAGAAAATGCGCCGGTTTTCACGAGCATGGAACCGAGTAACAAATGTGCTTCGAAGTGATTCGGGTCGCATTTGAGGCCCTGTTCGGCACACCATACAGCATCGTTCACCCGGTTAATGCTCGAGTAGGCTCTGCTGAGCGTCGTCCAGTGCACTACCATGCTCGCACTCTGCTCCCCTTCTCTCAGCAGAAGTTGATGAAAGTGATCGCAGACGAATTTTGTCTTCTGCGGATCTGCTAATCGCTGATAGGCTCGGCAAAAGATGGCAATATCCGCTGCCTTAGGCTCGAGAATCTCAATCGTCAATTCAGCGGGAACCCTTTGGCTCAGCAATTGAATTAAATCATATTTCCCGTCAATACTCTGCTTAAATGATTGACGCCAATAATCGATAGCGGCCTGTACATCGCCCGCAATTGCAGCTTCCTTGCCCGCCATCAACAATACTTTACCGTCGTACGGCCTCACCCGCAGCGCTTGCTGAATGAGTTGTGATTTTGTCGAATGATCTTTTCCCTCCAAGAACACCAGTTCCCCGAGAAAGAGGTAGGCCTCCCCCTGAAGAGGGCAGCGCATGGCTGCCTGGCGAGCGTGCCAGAGGGCGCGGTACAAGAGATGCCGATGCTCGCCAATGGCCCGCGCTAGCCAGCCATCGAGTGCTTCACGCGATTCAAATTGCGATGCGATGGCCGCATCCCGAATCTGCCCCACATCCATCGGATTTTGGCTCGAACGCTGCTTCGACTGGAATTGTCGAAGGTAGTTGGCCGCAATCCCCAGGTGCACGTTCGGATTATCGATGTCAATCGCTGAATACTTGAGCAGTTCTTCCTCCATCTTCATGTCGAGGCCGGCTGAAAGCCGGAACACTTGCTCTTCTCTCGCGGACCGTTTCTCCAAATGCTTCCGTGACAACTCTAACCGTTTGCGCTCTTTCGCGTATACCTGAAACCGATCCCAGTGAATTGCCGCCCGCGCCGGAGGCACGAGGATGTAAACTGAACCCACGCTCAAAATTGAAACGACAAAAGTCGTACAATACCAGATGAGCCGTGAAGGCGATCGCGAGCACTCACGGGCTGGAGGCTTACGCAACTGATAGAGCCGGCACGCGAGACCACAAAGAATCGCCGTCCACGACATACAGGCCGGTATGTACCAAACAAAGTCGACCACAGAATGCACTACACTGGCAGCCAGCGAAGCTGTTATTGCGCCGATGCAGATAATTTGAACTGTATTTTGATTATTTCGGAAAGCGGCAAAGCACCAAAATCCAATTAATGTGATGCCGCAAAAAAGTATGCTCAATCCGGCAATCCCGGTCTCACTCCCGACCTGCAAATAGCCGCTTTCCGCGTGGGAAAATTCGACCGGAAAGGGCTTCTCCAGATACGCTTTATACAACTCTCGGTGCGTGCCTACGCCGTGCCCAAACCACGGTCGCAATTCAATGGCCTTCCTGTTTGCCTCCCAGATTGATTGACGCATCCCTTTGTAATCGGCCTCATTGAAAGAGCCAACACTCAATGTATCGAGTTCCGTAGCAATCCGATCACCGCCATGAATGGCAAAGAGCACGCCCCCAACTGCGAGCGCTGCCAGTGCGCCCCAGATATAGCGGCGATCGATCAACCGCCTGAGGCAGTAAATGGATATGGCGGTTGCAATCGCCACTAACGTGGCAATCATGCCTCCGCGAGAAAGGGCAAGAAAGCATGCAAAAATCACGATTCCCGCAGCGAGACTTGCCAAAACTGTCTTGTAACCATGGATGGATGACTGTTTGCGGGTGTTTGAAAAAAAAGGAACATCGGAAGACGGTTTTTTTAACCTAAGAATGAGCCAACTGAGGCATGGCCCTACTCCGAGCGCAAGTAAATGACAAAAGTGATTTGGGTTAATAAAGGGTCCTTGTACGCCTTCCGCCTTCCGGAAGGGATGCTCGTAGGTCCACAAAAATTTGTCTCCGGATGAGACGTATTGCGCGAGCCCGATTACAGCGAACGCGAGAGCTGCCAGTGCAATCCACTTAAGAAAAAGCTGAACATCCTCAAGCGTCTGCACTCGCTGTACCGTGATGAGAAAAGTAATACCGTATGCAAAAAGGATCGACAGTCCGTAAAGTGTCATCTGTGGATTCAGAGATAGGTGCTTCCAGGCACTGAAATAGCTCTCAGGTTGCCCTGTATCCGACCAAAGCGGCAGCAGCGTTTGCGTGGACGGCGTTAATGTCGCGATCCATGCGGAGGAAAGAGGCACAAGTTGCAAAACGACGAGAAAAATAGCCGCGAGAAACACCCATTGACCAGTGGTTGCTCTCCAGTGCGCCTGCTTCAGAACACACTGCCGAAGAAACCAGGCGATACTCATCGTCGCCACAATAGAGACCAAAATGAGTCGACCGACCGGATGACGCCCCCCCATGAAGAGAGGAGCAAAAAATAAGATTGCGATGATGCTCGCATCGACCAAGCGCAGAAACAGAGAAGAAAGCAGGGTTTCCTCTACTGCAGTCATTTTTTCAGCGGCGGTTTTCAAATTCAAGAGACGCAACCTTACAACATGTGTTATCGCATGAAAATTTTTTGCTGAGGGAAATTACGCTCGCGTATCAGCGATTTTCCTATTGCAAATTCTTGTTTTGCTATCCAACGTGTGCCCCGGCACTTAAGCTGCTCGTCGCATGTCACCTTGATCGCCGTGGCGGCTATTCCTGCTTTCAAAATTGATGTTTCCCTCATCAGATTCACCTTCGGCATAGGCATCTTCGGCTTCGTTATCTCCGTAGCCGTAGCCGTAGCCGTAGCCTTCTTGACCGCCAAAGCTGTATCCGTTTTTACTCTCGCCACGGATACAGTTGGCAACCACGCCGAACAAATGGACGTTCATTTCCAGAAGGCTCTCAGCTGCCCGAAAGACTAATTTGCGCCTGTTTTTCTCAGGGCGCACCACAAGTACCGTCCCATCCACAATACGTCCGACCAACACTGCATCGCTGGCGACCAGTGTTGGCGGACAATCGATCAGAATCTGATCGTATTCTGTCTCTGCCCAGGCAAGCAGCTGTGCCATTCTGTCACTACCCAGCAGTTCCGAGGGATTCTGCCTTCGTGGCCCGGCAGAGATAACATCAAGCCGTGGAACCTCGGTTGGTATCAGATAGTCCGGTACATTTTTCAAATCTTCCAACGAATACAGAATGTCCGACAAACCCGGTTTTCCCTTGAGGTCGAGCATTCCGGTCAAGCCGGGACGGCGAAGATCGGCGTCGATCAGAAGTGTTCGCTTTCCGGATTGCGCATAAACGACACCAAGGTTTGCAATCACCGTCGTCTTTCCATCGCCCGGCTCTGAACTGGTAAATGCGATCCTGCTGGATTCATTTGCCGAAAGAGAAAGCGATGTCCGCAGGGTACGAAATGCCTCGACAAAGGGAGCCGTAGCGTCGCTATATGCTAAGACTCGCTTCATGCCAACACCCGAGATTTCTGGCAGAGCCCGCACCATTGAAAGCATGGGCGAACCGACGCGCTTGCTCAGTTCATCGGGAGTGCGGAAACGGTCGTCAATAATATCCTGGACGTATACGATGCCGCAGCCGATACCTAGAGTCGCCAATACACAACAGATAACGATACGCGATAACCTCGGAGATACAATCTGACCGGAGGCAGAGGCTTCCTTAATGATGGTTGCCTGGATATCGTCGTGCCCCTGGCGAAGATCGACGCTTGCAATTTGATCGACGAGCGCTTCCTGGAGACGCCTCAGTCTTGTGACATTCTGGTGGAGCATATTCACGTGTGCGGTGTCTCGTTGATGAATCACGGCCTGCTCTCGCGCTTCATCAAGACTCACTTGCAGCACTGTTTCTCGTTGACTGGCCTTATCGAGCGCCTGTTGCACCATGCCGAGCAACAACGGACCCAACTGATTACCCTCCAGGTCATTAAGCTCATTTTTGATCTGCTCATCGTGATACTTGATGTATTGCTTTGTCGTTTCGATTCGATTATTGATCTCGACAATGCGAGGATGCGCTGGGCCGTAATCGGCACTGAGTGACTTGAGATCCGCAATATCTTGAATGAGTCCTTGCTCTAATCGATCCCGGGTTTCAACATTTTTCGAATTAAAGCCAAGCCCCGAAAGCATCAGCTCTTTTCCTATTGTCTCCTCCACGGCCATCGCATACTGCTTAAGATCCTGGCCTCGACTGATGGCGCGCTGAATCCCCTCCACCAAGGACTGCTGAGCTAGGCGTTCTTTCTTTGCTTCAAGGAGCGCATCATTGAGCGTGATGACTGATTGGACAAGAGGATGAACTACAGTCGAATCCGAGTCGATACTGAAGTCTCCCGTTGCAAGCCTGGCCTGAATTAACTGCTCTTCCTTCTGAGCGAGTTCCCTGGCAAGTTCATTCTTCTCCTGAGCCATTACATCGAGAAGCTTTGCGTTGGTACCCTTGTGCGTCTCATCAACAAACTGGAGGTACGATTGGATCACGGCATTGACCACCGCAACCGCAACACGTGAATCGGTCGATGTATAACCGATGTTTAAAACAGTGGTTTGCCGCACTACAGAGGCGTGAATGTTACGGGCTAACGTCTTGTGCCAAGACTCGCGATTCTGCCCCTTAAATTCGGTGAGACATTCTTGCGGAATATACTGAATAGCATTCTTAAGGACCGGTTCGCTGACCAGCAACTGCTGATGCGTCGGCATCAGATACTGGCTGCTTCTGTTACCCCCAAGCGAACTGTTTGCTTGATCCATGCCATTTTGCACAAGCAGAATCGATGCGGTTGATTGGTAATAACGTGTTGCCGTAGCGGCATACCACACACCAATCAACGTCACGACCACCGCTACCATCACGACCGTGTTTTTTCGATACCAGACAACTTTTAGAAAGCGCTGCGCCTCATGCACCGCACTCGCAGCGTTTGCCAGCGGCATGTCGTACGTTTCATTTTCGTCGGCGAGACCCATCACAACTACCTTCTACACACTAGAAAAGTGGAACCCGTGCCGTGGCACCGACGCCAAAATTGATAAATCGATCAAATGCATCAAATGTTACCGTCAATGGCGTGCGTTCCACACTTACGACATCACCCGAGGCGAGACGAATATTTTCTTCCAGCATCCTTTTCGCTTTTTGGTAACTCACTTTGATGACCCGCGCATCGGGCTCGTGAGGAACGCGACGAATCACAAAAATCTTGTCTGCCACGGGAGAGGACAAACCACCTGCCATGGCCAACACGTCCAGCACGCGGAGATCGCGATCCGTTGGCAACTTATAGTCACCGGGCTTGCGCACTAAACCCAAAACTTGGATCGGATTTTGATCAAGTTGCGGAACCATCACTACATCGCCATCCCGAAGATTGACGCCTCTACCGGACTGGCTCGCCGTGATAAGGTTGATTTGCACACTGTGCGATACTGGCGCCACCTCGACCGGTGCTGAACCGCTTCCGGAGGTAAACGCCGCTAGGCGGTTCTCGCGAGGAGTGTTCGGAAGAAATTCCTGTTTTGCCGGGCTACGAACCTCTACCTTTGTCGACGCGTTTGAACTCAGCCCCCCGGCAGCTACGAAGGCCGTTAGAAGGTTGGACGAACTTCGGGGCAAATCATAGGTACCCGGTTTCTCCACTGCACCGATTACGGTCACTTTGTTGGCGGCTTTTGTTTCCATCACCACCGTCACATGCGGATTTCGATAGATACCACGGGTCATCGCCTGTTGGCGAATCACCTGCTCCGCCTGATCGATCTCCATACCTGCCAATGGAATCGTGCCGAGCAACGGTATCAGCGCTGCGCCGTCTTCACCGATACGCACCGGGATTGAAAGCGGTCCCTGATCACTCACTCCAGCAACGATCGTTATTTCGATCACATCCCCAAGTTCTATAAGGTCGTTCGTCGATGCAAATCCCGACAACCGCGAGAGATCGATTGCTTGGGCATTATCAATGTGAGGGGCAATAAGATTTTCTGGTAAATGCTTAGGCGTAATGACCGGACGATAGCATCCCACTAACGCAATCAGAAAGATTGCGAAGTAAAGTGGCGGTCTTCGCCTCGGATCAGCACGATCGCAGTGGCTATGCAGCATTTTTCTCTGCACTAAATTTATCACCTAACATTCTGACGTCGCCCGACATACACTCCGAGCGCAACTCGACCAACAAGGATGAGCGCGCGCAATAACGACGGATTGGGAAGGCGGGTTCGTATCAGAATGGCGACTCGGTGGTCAAGATCACACCGCTTCTGATCGATTGGCGCTGCGAGAAGTGGCGGCAATGCAAGAACTGCAAGCACGTAGGCCGACGGCCTACCAAATCGTTACGAGGTCACGGAGACAGAAATCTAGGAAGAGGCCTCGGCATTCGCTATCTGAATCGCTTCTGCCTCTAAAAGACAAATACGCCGGATGGCCGTGGCCTGCCCGCTTTGATGGTCAATATCCACCAACGTGCCGGACAACCGTACATCGTCAGATGCCACATCGAAGGGGGTGGGGGCAAATGTTTGAGTCGTCTGTAGCACTCGATCAATACGACGACCTAAAATGCTTTCATAGGGTCCCGTCATTCCGACATCACACTGAAATGCGGTTCCCTGAGGTAAAATTGTCTCGTCCGCAGTCGGCACGTGGGTATGGGTTCCCAGGACGGCTGACACACGACCGTCAAGAAATCGCCCCATCAGTTGCATATCGCTGGTTGCCTCCGCGTGCATATCGACGAGTACCACTTTGACCGATTCGGGGAGTTTTTCGAGCACCCGGTCGACCGCGGCAAACGGGCAGTCCACCGGTTTCATAAACACTCGACCGATCAAACTGATCACGGCCACGAGAACATCCTGGGAGGTCGTGACGACGCAATGATCGTGGCCAGGCGCATCGGCAGGATAATTTGCCGGTTTGACGATATTTTTCTTCGACTGCAAAACCGGAATGATCGAACGGCGACGGTAAATATGGTCGCCCAACGTCATAGCCCCAACGCCTGCTTTGACCAATTCCTCATAAATTGCGGGCGTGAGCCCGGATCCACCGGCTGCATTTTCGGCATTTGCAACCACCAGATCAATCGAATCTCTCTTGATGAGCCCTCGCAACGATTGGCAAACAATCTTGCGACCGGGGTTACCCACGATGTCACCGATCATCAGGATCCGCAAATTCTTCCCTCCAAAATCGGCTGCATACGGTCCTCGCGTGAATCGATGAAGACTTCGCTCAACGCCAGTTTTTTTGTGGCCGTGATCGTCATTGAGCAAATTCTGTGGCGCGCGTTTCCCGAAGTACCGTCACCTTAATCTCCCCCGGATACGTTAACTGCTTTTCGTACTCCGCGGCGATATCGCGGCAAATTTTTGCCGCGGTTTCATCGGTCGTCTGAGTCGATGAGACCATCACTCGTACTTCGCGTCCTGCTTGCACCGCAAACGCTTGTTGAACTCCTTTGAAACCGGTCGCAATCGTCTCCAATTCCTCCATCCGCTTCACGTAGCGATCCAGACTCTCGCGGCGAGCACCGGGACGAGAGGCACTGCAGGCGTCTGCCGTCGCGCAGATCATCGTATACGGATATTCCAGACGAATGTCGTCGTGATGCCCGAGCGCGGCGTGCACCACCTCCGGGCCCTCTCCGTAACGTTTCAGGAGATCCGCTCCAATCTTCGGATGGCCACCCTCGGCATCGTGGTCCGCCGCTTTGCCAATATCGTGTAACAATCCGCAACGTATCGCCAGGGAGCGATCAAATCCCATATCCTCCGCAATCAGCCCGGATAAAAAGGCAACCTCTACCGAATGCCTGAGAACATTCTGACTGTAACTTGTCCGGAAATGTAATCTGCCGAGCAGATGAACGATACGCTCATGCAGCCCATGGACACCCACTTCGTCCGCCGCTTGCTGGCCATCTTTTTGGATATGTTCATCAATTTTCTTTTCCGTCTCCCCCACAACCTCTTCAATGCGACTCGGGTGGATACGACCGTCCGCAATCAGTCGATCGAGTGCCATTCTTGCAATTTCACGCCGTACCGGATCGAAGGCACTCACAATCACGACACCTGGCGTATCATCGATGATCACATCGACCCCCGTCGCCTTTTCGATCGCGCGAATGTTTCGGCCTTCGCGGCCAATGATTCGGCCCTTCATTTCATCATTGGGAATATCGACGGTACTGGTCGTTGTTTCCGAGGTGTGAGATGCAGCGTATCTCTGAATCGACGTGAGTAACAACTCGCGTGCTTTTTGATCGGCGATTTCCGATACCTTTTTCTCGTGTTTGAGAATTATTGAACCGGTTTCCTGTTCCAATTCCTGTTCGAGCATTTTGAGCAACCGGGCAGTTGCCTCCTCACGACTCAGGCCGCTCACCTGGTGGAGAGCCTGGCTCTGCTCTTCGACTATTTGGGCCAATTGCTCTCCACGCTGTTTTACCTCAGCCATTTTCTCAGAAATTTTTCTCTGATTACCCTCCACCATTCTTTCTTGTTTCTGCAATTCCTCTGCGCGGGAATCAAGCAACCCTTTCCGCTTCTCCAACTCGCGCTGCTCTCCATGGAGTTTTTCTCGTACGGCCATCAACTCCTTTTCTACTTCGGCCTTTCGCTGCAACGCTTCTTCTTTGGATTGCAATGCCGACTCTCGTCGCTGGCTTTCCATTTCCTTGTTGGCTTCTGCAAGAATTGCAGCAGCCTGCGATTTCGCATCTTGACGACGCAAATGATCCAAGAGCTTGACGACCGCAATCGTCACCGCAAAGGTCACGACAAAAAGCGTGACCAGCAACCAAAGTTGGATCGAAATAGGATCCATCGACTAATGCTCCCTTGCTTTCCGAATGAGCGGAACCCAACATTCAGAATCGCAGGTCGCGACCGGATCGCTATCTTTTCAGACGGACAGCGGGTGGAGACCCCACCCCGGTAGAGAAGAGCACAAACGTTTCGTTCGCCTAATGCACAGTTTCATGCAACTGACTGACAGCCCACCTCACGCGAAGCCCTGCAGTGGTATCCCGCCACGTCTTACCTGTTACCCGGGCAACCTATCACCCGTGATCGATGAAAACGTCTCTCCAATGCTTACTCAGCTTGACTCAAGGCACGCTCGCCCACGAACCACACACACCCACGCTAAAACCAACACCAAAAGCAGGATCTCTTTTTGCACAACATGCGCCTTAACAAGGCTTCGACAAAAGACCTTCCGATATTAGTTTCGCTGATCTTAAAAACTTAAAACAACCAGCTGTGAGGCGTATCCAAAAACTGACGCTTTTCAAGCGATATCGCTATCGCGGCAAACTTGTTTTTATACGTTTATTCTCAATTTTCTACCTTCGTCCGCTGTCCCGATGGCGACTCGCGACGCACCGAACCAACGACTTTGAAGTAGGCTCAATTTAACACACTCTAGAAAAATATCAACCGAACCGTTTTACTGGCGTAATAACGTTTCCATTGAATTTATACGTCGCAGAGGCGAAATCGAACCTTTGTTGAAACCACCGCCAGCCGCCGACCTTCGTCCATCGTTTGTCGACCTTTTCGAGCAGGCGTGGCCCACGGAGCATTGGATCGACCTTCCGATCGTGCTCGCCGTTTCCGGCGGCTCGGACAGTGTGGCCTTACTGCTCGCCCTGAGCGAATTGCGCGATCGCTTTTTGAAAGCTAACCAATCTGCATATGATGCCGCTTCGCCACAGGGAAAGTTGATTGCCGGACACTTTCATCACGGCCTGCGGGGCAGCGATGCGGATCGTGATGCTGCCTTTGTTCAAGTGATCTGCGCGGAGCGAGGCATCGCATGCGAGGTCGGCGAGATCGATCCTGAAAACAGGAAGAAAGTTCCGGGAGAGGGCTGGGAATCGACGCTGAGGGAGAAGCGGTATGATTTTCTGACCGAGTTAGCCGAACGCCATGGGGCACGCTATGTGGTGACGGGCCATACGATAGATGATCAAGTGGAGACGATTCTGCACCGTGTGCTCCGGGGCACGGGACTCCGCGGCCTTTCGGGCATGCCACGCAGCCGTCCACTCTCACCGGCCGTCTCACTGATCCGGCCGATGCTCACGCTCTCGCGCCAATTGGCCCAAGAGTATCTCACAGCCCTTGGGGTCGACTGGAGAACCGACCCGAGCAATGAAAGCTGTGAGTTTACTCGCAATCGAATTCGCCACGATCTTTTGCCGCTGCTCGAGCGCGAGTTCAATCCACAGGCTTCCACTGCCATTCTGCGACTCGGTCACCTGGCGGGTGAGGCCCAGGAAATAATCGACGAGGTGATCGCCCGGGCACTGGAAGAGTGTAATTGGAAAAAACGTGGCGAGACCATCGAAGTCGAGGCCCGCACACTCCGTATCGATTCGGAATTTCTGGCCCGCGAACTGCTGATCGCCCTCTGGCGCAAAGCCGGTTGGCCGCTACAGGCGATGGGGCGTAACGAATGGCAGTGCCTGGTAGAGCTGATTAAAGAACCAGGGGTGGCAACGCGCACGCTTCCGGGCGGCGTGGTAGCAAAAAAAGAGGGCGGGAAGCTCTCGCTCCACCGCCCTGCGTAAGAATATTGTGCATTTATGAATCAGTGCCGATTTCTTGCACCTTATAACCACCTCGCCCCCTGAAGTAGAGGATAAGTAAAATATAGCCAATCAGCATAATGGCAGGAAAAATAGCCATTGTTGCCAAAGCCCCTTGCTTACTCTTCGCGCGAACCTGTTTGATATTTTTTTCAACTCCACTTTGGTCATCTTTGGGTAATTTTTCAACAAGCTGGTTGAGTGATTTATCGGAAACCGTCTTATAGTGAATGACCTCGTAGATACTCTTGTCTTCGAGCACCGTGAGTTCACCATTCTCTACCAATCCGGGTAATTCCTTTGCGACAGTTTCATTTGAAACCAATGCCACATTTTCGCGATCGGCCTGAAGTGCTCCGATATAAGGAAACCCGAGTGTACCAACTGCCAACATTCCAATTCCACTTATGGCATTCAGCGTAAGTGCACCGCCTTTAGGTGTCTGCTCCGACACAACACCCAACATCGTCGGCCAAAAGAAGGTCTTTCCTACACCATACAGAGTTGCTGCAGCAAAGATCATGAGCCCAGTTGTAAAGGATAGTGTGTACAACCCAACGATCGCCAACACACAACTTATGGCAAGCAGGCCAAGGGGTGACAGCTTGTGGACGATGGGGCCGGCGTAAAACCTCAAAATCATCATGATTGCAGATGTATAGACCAACACCCAACCTGCGTGAAATTTACCCGCTGCAACACCTTCCATAATGCCGGTGATCCAGCCATCCGTGCCAATTTCTGTTGTTGCAAGCGGGACCATGATTAACATGAGAAAAAACAACAAAAACCGACCGAAAGATCGCGTGTAAACACCAAAAGCGACAACGATCACACTTCCAATCGCAATGAAGATTGTTTTATCTCCTGTCGATAAAGGCGTAGCGTTGCCGTTAGAAAAGAAGTCCATGAGTTGCAGTGTGATCAGAAACCCAGCCACAAGTGCGCCCAGAATACCAAATTCGGAAAGCATTTCTCGATAACTTACACCGGATGCAACTCGCTCCTGAATGGGAAATTCACATCTGATAAGCATGAGAAAATAAACAACTGCGGGAATCGCAATCAGACCAACCTTCACCCACCACGGCACAGTGTCGATAAAGATAGTGACCATACCCGCAAGCACTAAGCCGCCGGGCCAGCCTGCGTGAAGGATATTAAGCCACTTGGTTTTGTCCTTATTGAACATCGTGGCGACGACCGGATTAATAAATGCCTCCACGGTACCATTCGCTAGTGCAAGAATTAAACTTCCCCAATAGAGCATGTCAAATGCTCGCCCATTATCGCCACCATCAGCAACAAAAAATGCCCAAACGCCCATAACAGCCCAACAAATGTGTCCCAGGAATGCGAGGACCATTGCCGTTTTGTAGCCAATCTTATCTATAAACAAGCTGAACCCGATGATGCTAACGGCAAAGGGCCAAATGCCAATGCCAAGCAGCCGTCCCTGCTGAGCAGGATCTAGACTAAACTCTTCGGCCCACACACCAACTAGAAACATCCTGGCGATAAAACCGAATGCGGTTGTGATAAGTGCAATAAAGCATCCCCAGAACACAATCTTGTTGTTTCGATCATTCATAAGAAATTCACCCCTCCGCTGGGTCGTTCGTTCGATGGTTGTGCGATGAGCCAAAGTCAATCG
>CACOUL010000035.1 GCA_902630355.1 Planctomycetaceae bacterium | reverse complement strand
CGGCGCGGCAAATCGCGTCGCCGCGTGTTTTTGCTACCTTACCCCAAGCCTTTCGGGAGGGGCAGTCCCCATTGCGTTGGTGCGGTAATCCTGACCGTGACGCCGGGCATTAAATGAGCTATCGTGTCGGCAGAACCGTAGGAGGAGAACTGTGGAAAATAGAGGAGATGCCACCAGTGTCCCGGGCTCCTGTCTCGATCCCTGGATGCGCCGGCTGTTGCGATTTGCCGGCACTTTCAATCTGTTTGCCGGGCTATCGATGATCGCGCTCTATCACGAGGGGTATCGCCTCTTCGGTATCGAAAAGCCGGAGCTAGTAATGCCGATTCAGCTGACGGGGGTTCTCGTGATGCTTTTCGGTGTTGGATACCACCGCATCGCGTCCCGACCGGTTGAGAACTACGATCTTTTTCTGCTTGGCCTGTTGAGCAAAACGGGCGGCTCGCTGCTCGGCATCTACTATGTCTTTTTCGGGCCGCTGCCGCTCTTCTTTCTCGCGTTTCTCTTTTTTGCCGACATTATCTACCTGCCTTTCTTCTCCATCATCTTGCGGAGAATTGCCGGCTGTCGGCGTGCCTCAGGCAAAATGAATCGCTGATTACGTGAGGTAGAGATAGAAGACGTAGTTGCCGATTGCCATCACCGCATAGAAAACGGGGAACGCCCAACGCGACATGCGATCGATCCGCTGCGCTTTGTTTTGTTTGCCCCGCCTAACGAGCGAGTGGATGTACAGACTTTGGGGAATCGTCAGTGACATGATGATAAACGAAAAGAGAAGCAACGCATCGGTAAAGGTTAAGTACGAGATGCGTGGCATGTTGTCGATAATCAGGAACTGATAGGCCACGATCGTCAGGATACCAATGAAGGAGATATTGAGCCGGTCGGCGAGCGATTCGACGTCCATCCAGAAAATGGACCAGACCATCGACACCAGAATCAGCAGAGGGCAGATAATGTCCCAGAGCACGTGCGCGCTTTGCCGCTTCATTGTGATCGTCAATTCGATTTGAGAGATCGGATGCTTCACGCCGCTGTGTCGATAAAATGTTTCCCCCGCTTCCATGTCGAGATGCTCGAGGTCCCATTCGGCAATGTTCACACTACTTTGGCGTTTCACATATTCATCCGTCGCCTGCCTCAGCCCATCGTAAATCTTTAAAACGACTTCTTCTTTTCGGTTGCCGAAGGGCACGATGTAGGCCTTCAGGTGTTGGGTATCGAAAGGATAGGTGTGGAGCGACATCGGTGTCTCGAGCAGTACATTCCGTTGCTCCGCATAACGCACCGTGCCATCCGGGTAGACCGTGATCTTTACCGCGTTGAAATCGCCACGCCCTACTTCATTGAGAATCAGCAGTTGGGGCCACCAGCCCGAGTAGACCTCGGCAAACTGGTAGCCACCTTGGAATATCTTTTCTTTCGTTCCCTCCTTTTCCGCATCGAATGCCAGTCGCGGGTCGTGCCAAGTTGCCATCAGGATCATTTCGATCTGAAAATTTTCGTTGACCTCGTCCAGGTCGATAATGTCGGCAACGAAAACACCAACCGATACTTCGGTGGGCTTTGAGGGCGGATTGGGCATGCCCGCGTCGATTGCCATCGCGAAAGCTGCCGATAGCAAGACGGCGGAAAAAGTGAGCAGAGCGAGAAAGCGTCTGGGCTGCATCAACGTCTGTGAATGTATGGGGTAACGGAAAGCGACCACTGGCCACGATTATTTCCAGACCGTGCACCGCGTCAAGACGACTTTCTCAGGCCACACATCGGTGGCGAGCAGGGCGGGCTATTGGTTGCCCGTACTCGCTTGGTTTGCCACGTCTTTCGGTTCTTCCATGCGTACCAGCAGCCAGGTTTGCGTATGCTCCGAGCCGAAGTGCATCAGGCACTCGGTCTGGTCCTGGGTCAAATTATAGATTCCGGTCTCAACGACGTTATCCGGTTTTTCGGCCACCGACCAGCAGGCCCGCTGGGTCTCTTTGTAGACCAGTCCGGTTACATTTTTTGTCGCCCCGCTTTCCGAATCGTGGTAGGAACCCGCGATGGCGCCCGCGTTATCGACCATGAGTTGAAAGAACATGTGGGGCTTGTCCGTTTTTTCGTGGACCAGCGCAAAGACGCCGAGGCTCATCCACTCCGTATTTTCATCTGCGTTGGCCACCGCTTGCGATCCTGCTTCCGCATATTCTTCGGCCTGCTGGGCATAGTCGGAATCGCTTGCCACCTCGGTGCCGTCGTAATAGACACTGCCGTCGTCGTAATAGAGATTGTCGCCATACGTATAATCCACATAGGGCCCGTTCGCCGCCCACCCGAACCAGTTGGTCAGAGCGCCCCAGGTTGCCCAGCGGTAGGGACGAGTCCAACGCACCCGTGCCCACGTCGGATGATCGCTCCAGAAATCCCACCGCGGGTAATTGTTTCTCAATTCGTTGCGGACTTGCTCGCCTCGTTGATTCACATTCGCTTTGAGTGTCCCGCGACGCTCTTCCGAGAGCCGTTTCGGTCCTCTGTTCTCGAGTGCCGGGACCCGCTCGGGACCAATCTTCCTGTCGCCTGCTCTGTTACCGGCGGCCGGGCGATTGCCGTCGCCGAGGAAATTTTGCAACTCGCCACGAGTCGGCGGACCCTCACCGCGGTTGACTGCATTTGGCCGCTCGCCTCGATCGCGGTTGATGTTTTTTCCGGGTTCGGGCCGACTATCCCGTTGAGGTCTTGCCTCACCGGGTCGCTGAACTCGATCGCGATCAACATTTTTTCCTGGTTGTTTTCCCGGTTGTGGCCGGGCATCTCGTTGGCCACCTCCGCCACGGTTTCCGCCTCCGCCACGGTTTCCACCACCCCGTCCACCGCCGCCGCGTTGGGCTGTGGCGACGCTCGCCATCACAAAAACAAGACTGAGACAAAGGGCGATGAGACACTGATTTTTTCGCATGGCGCTGTTCTTTTCCTTGTTTCGTAGAGTGGCTGCGCGTCGGGCCAAGCCGGATAGGTGGTCGCAGGGGATGCCCACATTATATCGCCCTCACCGCCCAGGGGGAGAGACTGCACGATGCGGTAAGCAATATCGCGCCAAATGCAGTTCCAGTGCCTTCGGGCCTTTTCAGTCGCCTGATGCGTCATTTTGCAATCAGAAAATTCTCGCTGCAGTGTCGCGAAGCCCTCGCCGGTGATTTCCGCGTCACAGTAGAGAAATAACAAAGAATAAAATAATCAAAATTGCCACGAGCCCGATGATTCCATAGCTGGTAGGGATTACTTTCCGAGAGCCTTCGTTCGGTGATTTGTCTCTCCGGTTGACGCGCTGGTCGCTGGCAATCAAACCGACGACCACGATGACGATTCCCGCGCCCATCAAGTAGAGGCTGGGAAGTCGTCCATGGATAGCGTCATTTGGTGGCAACTCATTGAATAACCAAAATGCGGCGGCGGCATATGCGAGGATCAATCCACCGATGACAAGTACGAACTTTCCTGTCAATTGTAAAACGCGGCGAGTTGGCGGTGGTGTCTTGAGGCCATACCTCTCTGAAGTCTGAGGGTCGTTGGGGTTACCGTCTACCATTTTGCCGCCTCCGGCCGGTTTGCAGGTCAAGTTGTGAACTTCATTGTATGGAAACGTCGAGATTGTGCAAAAACAGCAAAGCTGACGTGAGCAAAGGTGCGGCCTTGCGGTCACGACTTGTTGGTGGTTGCTTGGGCATGTCTATCAAATTGCGGGTAATTAGTTCGTGTCGTCACGAACATGAATTCTCCCGACGTGAAAGCTTAAAAAAGATTGTGAATACCCGTTGCTTCCATAGTGTGATGGTGTGCTCTGCTCGCAGTTTGCCGGTTTTGTCGACAAAGACGTTGAGACACTCTCGAAATGAGCGGATGTATTGTGCCCAATGACAGTCTTTGGAATCGTTGACCAAGAAGTAAAAGCCGGGGTCGCCGTACTTTTTTCCGGATGATGTGAGACAGAGTTCACCGTTCGCTCCGACTGCAGGCTCCAGAATAACGGTTGCATTGCCCCTGGGTAACGGGAAAACCGCTTTAATACACACTTTGCCCGATGGAAGTTTGCAGGTGGAATAAATGCCGGAATAAAGAACCCGACCACTGGAAATGAACGTGCGATACCAGGCCGTGTACTTTGCTTTTCCTGAAGTGGGATCGCGCAGCGCGACGACCTCGCTATTGATGCCGTCTGATAGTTCCTGCTGGTTCATGGGGAAATTAAGTTGCTTGAGTCGATTACTGTATAGAAAACTGACCAGCCTTCCGAAAACCGAAAAATATGAACGCCACTCAATCTTGAGGTCCAGTTCATAAGCCGCAGTATTTTCATAGAAATCGATAATCTCAGGACGAAGTCGTTCAGTTTCGGAAGTTGAAAGTTCCAGGTCCTGAATTGACGAAAGCAAGCCGCCCGTTTTCAGGTTTCGATCGACCGTTAAATCTTCGTCTGCCGCAATGGTGGTAATGAATTCGTCGGCTTGGGCGCCGACCTCTCCACAAGGCCCCATCAGCCATGGAGCATCTTCCGGGGCAATTCTCTGTCCTCGCCAAATGTTCCACTGCTGACTTGCCCAGTCCTGAAAGTGTTGCGATCGGTAGGCGATGTTCATGAATCGGCAAACGCTAAGATTGTGGTTCGAGAGCCGGGACAATATCCGCTTGCCCTTTCCACGCCCCGTGTTCCGAGAGCGGTTTAAAGCGGAGCGTGGTAAATTGGTGATGGAAATCCTTGCGATTTCTTTCTTTCATTGCCACCGCGTGACGATCGGGTTTGGGGATGGAACTGGTCCCATGTACCATCTCAATCATTTCGCGCTGGGTTTTCCAGACTGAAAAAGTGGATACCGTGCGAGGGAGTCTGATTGCGGCAGTTGCCAGTGTGATACCTGGATGATCTCGTACGAGTCTTTCAACCGGTTTGCCCCAACGAATGAAGCGAGGTACTTGTAGAAGTTTCATTCGCGCAATCGTCACTGCGACTACGGGTGCATCGGGGTTCTGCTCGCCGACACTCTCCGGAAGCCCGTCAAATTCGTCGACATGTCCCCAGCGACGCATAAAAGCGAGTCGAACATGCCATCCCTCAGACAGAATCTTTCCCGTTGGTGTTTCTGCTAAAAACTTGTCTAAGGCATCGTTGTCTTTCCATTTCGCAAAGACCGCCAGTTCGCGGAGCTTCATTCGCGAAGGGGAAACGATAGAAGAACCGAGTGTCATGCTGGCCATGCATTCCGCGTGGACCAGGCCGTGAACGTGAGATGCACGTGGTGGAGAAGTGAGTGTCCTCAGCGTTTTGCCGACTGTCGTATTTGCCAGGTGGTATGAAAATACAGTCATAGGTGAACTATCGCACGAATATTCGGCTTTGCCGACCCCGGTGATGCCTGTGTTTTTGGTCACGAATCGCCGGTGACCTGGCAGTTAACGTCCAGGTTTCGTTCAGCCCGTTGCCGCTCATTGGTCGCATGTAAAGATTATGTACACTAGGGGCGTTCGATGCGCTAGCTTCCCTGGTGATTGGTAGAGATTTGGAGTAAATCTTGCACGAGGGTTGTGATCTAGCTCAGGAGATGCAGATGTTGACCGGCAGCGATTCTCTTTTTTTTGCCCCCGCGCTCTTCGCCAGTACACTGTCGAGTTGGTTTCATGAACTTGCACGCGGCAAGCAAGCACACGTTTTTCTTTACCCGATCGTCATTGTGGGGTTGCTGCTCGCTCTGTGGTTCATTTATCTCGTCTTCCGGTTTTTGATTTTCAGGCCGCTCGCAAAAAGCCAGTTTGCATCAAAAAGTATTCTCTTCAAGCAAATCAACGAAAGTCGGATACTCGGGAGTCTGGCAAGCGTTGTAGCCATTGTTGTCATCGACGTTGCCGTCGATTGGTTGCCCGATCTCGATAAGGAATTCGTTGTTGTCGCACACCGGATTATCAATTCGATTTTCATTGCGATTGTTGCCCACATGCTGATCCGCATGGCGCGCCTTGCCGATGCCTATTACTCGAGTTTGCCGAGAGTGAATCGACAGAATGCCTTTGCCGGTTATGTCACGGTGGGCGCGTTTGTTGTGTACAGCATTGCGGGCATCCTTATTGTTTCGGTGCTGATGGACAAGTCTCCCATTTATTTCGTTACCGCGCTTGGTGCAATGTCGGCCGTGCTGCTCATCGTGTTTCGCGACACTCTCCTTTCCATGTTTGCCAACGTCATTGTGACCACGGGCGATCTGGTGCGGGTGGGCGACTGGATTTCGGTAAAAGGTTCGGACGCCAACGGATACGTTACCGAAGTTTCTTTGAACGTAGTCAAGGTGCAGAATTTTGATAAGACGATTACCAGTTTGCCGACGTACACACTGGTTCAGACTGCGTTTGTCAACTGGCGGGGAATGTTCGACTCGGGGGGACGGCGGATCAAGCGGTCGATCTACCTGGATCAGCGGTCGATCCGGATGCTCACCAAGAGCGAATTGGAAGAGGTTGCAAGCATTCCGCTGATGGATGAGGCGCTACGGTTGGAGCAACAGTCGGTGGAGGGGAATCCCGAATGTGCGGCGGGGTCGCAGATCACCAACAGTGGTCTTTTTCGTCAATATGTGCTGGCCTATTTGCAGCAGCATCCCAAAATTCACCACACGGGGATGACCTTGCTGGTGCGTCAGTTGCAGCCGACGCCGACCGGGCTTCCGATCGAGTTGTATTGTTTTACAACCGATACGCGGTGGGCATTTTATGAAGATATTCAGGCAACGATCTTCGATCATCTTTTTGCGATGCTCCCAGTGTTCGGACTTCGGGCCTATCAGAGTGAAAGCGACTTTGCCGAAGCGGACGCCACTTCGCGCAGTGTGGAATTAAAGCGTGATGCTTATGTGCCGTACGAGAATCGGGCCGATGCATGACCGGTGCGCCCTTAATGGCGGATATGGCAGCACCGCCCGCATCGGCGATGAAAAAAAGAGTAGCACACGCATTGCATGAAAGCGTCAAGAGTTTGCAGAAACAGTGCAAGTGACCCGCGGAGGCCGGGGCTAGCGAGCACGAGTCTTCGGTTTCATGTGTTTCACAGGGCGTAGTAAATGGCGCCACAGGCCCCCATCGTCAGGCCGATCCAAAGTCGCAAGCTCCATGCGCGATAGAGTACCTGTTCGTTTCGCGTCACGGTTCTCAGGGCCAGCAGCAGGTAGACGATAGCGGCAAAAGCGAACCACGACCCGATCATCATCACTAAAGAAGCGACAGTCACCGAAGGTGGCGGCTTACCGGGATGGGGTTTGCTCAGTGAAATAATAATTGCAAAGCCGATGCAAAAGTTACATAGCCAGACGAGAGCGACGAGCGGTTTTAAGAATCGTGGGATTGCCGCTTGTCGCATCGCGATGGCAATGGCGGTAGGTGTTTGTCCGGCCAGTACCGTGGACCAAGAGAGAAATTGTGCGTAGATCTGTGCTGGCGCCATCAAAATTAAAAGAGGCAGCCAACCGTCGGGTGGGATGTCGTGCATCACGTTCTGGGGCTTGGTCACAAAGACGATGCCGCACAGCGTGACGATGGCCAGAACGGAAAATGCGGTATTGAACAGGACTGCGGCAAGAGTCGTAACCCATTCCAGGACGAAGTGGGTTTTATTAAGTGTTTCTCCGGGACTGAACGGGGGCTCAGGTTCTTGTATGGTATTCATGCCTCGTCGATATTCTCCTCGCGTTGTGGTGAGGCTTGATGATTACAGTTCGCAACGGAGATGAAAAATGAAAGCAGGCATGCTATTTGAGTTTGCCGGTCACGTTGAGCGACGCGCCGCTCGCTTCGGATTTTTGAGGGCCGAGAAAAATCTGCTTCGGTTTTCCCCCGGCATTCGTAAGCGCCTGCGTAAGATCGATCATCTTCTGGCGAGGGTCCCCGAACGTTTTCCAGTGAATCTGTAAGTTCGCCAGATCGCTCACGCTCGTCCAACTCGTGTAGTCCGATTCCGCCTCGGCCGTGTGGGGCGGCGGCATGTTGGAACCCCTCGGAATGTCAAAGTTGTTGAGCAGATGAAAAGTCGAGCCCACCGCGCGGGCCGCATCGCGAGGCTGTGGATAGTTCTGGGTAAAGAGAGCCATGCGTACAAAACGTGAAGGGGGCGTGAAGTCGCCCGGCAGACCGACCAATCCGCCGCCGAGACCAAAGGGTGCAAATTTATCGCTGCCGATGGTTCTGCTCTTGGGGTACGCCGGTGTGAGGTTCAAAAAACTGCTCAGGTGCGTGATATGCCAGGGGAAGTCGGGCGAATTGGTAATCACCCGCAGCGGGTTGTCGTAGACTTTCAGTTTGCCGCCGACCGGTTCGATCGTGATACATGCCCCCGAGGCATCCTGGATCTTGTAATGCATCTCCGGGATCATCTGCATGTAATTCAAGTAAACACCGAGTACGGCGACCCGGTCGATCTTTTGCTTCACCTCTGCAACGCTGGCGCAGTTGGCCAGAATCCAGGTGCTCAACTGCATGGGCGAGAGGCCACGTTTGCGGTTTTCTGCCGTGGCCGGCGGAAACTGCGCGAAGCCCGGAAAATAAAAGACTGCCGCATTAAGCCCCTTTTCGTTGGTGCCATCGACAAGCAGGCTCGTATCGTCGCTTACCGTGATCCCGGCAAAACCATACTCGGCCGAAAACGCGATCCCCGGTTTACCGTTGGGAGTTTGGCCGACAAACGGAGTGCCTGCCGGATGCACGACCAAGTGCGAGTCGAGCGGCATACCGAATTCGAGTGTGCGTCCGACCGCGACCGAGCCATCGTGTGCCACCAGTGCCGTGCCGGTGCAGCCCCAGGCGGTGCGGGGGGCAACGTTGCTCGCGAGAATCAAACCGATTGCAAAAAACACACGGATGGACTGCATGCTTTGTTCTCCGGATATAATCGTGATTTTCCGCGCATTAGACACCATGCAATTGGCGGCAGGAAGGACCGCCCACCGGGACTTCGTCGCCGCACCGCTTGCCGGAAAACGAGTGGAATGCTGAGTGAAACCGGAGATATGATTCGAGGGAGGCGAATGGCTTGCAGGGCTGCCTTACCGAGAGACTAAAGTGCGACCTTGTCATTGCGACGGTGAGTCATTGTCGCGGTGAGTCATTCTTGCAGTTTGAAGCGGCTGCAGTTTTTCCCTGCTATCACAAGCGGGAACCCGATCTCGACTGCGTGAGACTCGCACGCGACCGCACTCCGGAGGTGAGGCGTTGCGATCCGGAGATGTTGCCTGATCGTCCGGAGACGCGGCCCGGCGAACCGGAGATTCGCAGCGGCCGGCCAGGGGGAGTCGGGGTAGCAACCTGGGGGACTCCCGATCGAGAATTTCCCGCACCGCTGCGCGTTTGCATCTTTCGCGTTTTCTGCGAAGTGCCGATCGGTCGTCCGGTCGAACGGAAATCGGCCGTACCGTTTCGCGGAAGGTGGCGGCGTGCCGGTGTCTTTTTTTGTCCGGTGGGAGGTGCGGCGACCGCCAGTTCGGCGAGCGAAAAAAGAATCAGTGCGGTGGGAAGGATGCGCTTCATGGCACCAGCATTTGGGGTGGGATTTCTCTCTATTTCAGACTAAATGAAGCACTCGCGCGTTGCAATGCGACCTTAATATGTGGCGGGGATTAATGCAGCAAGTCGCGGATCGTAAAGAAGATACAACACGGCCCGCAGTCACTTCGCACCCGGTCAATTGGCCGACTGATTCCGCACCTAGAGTCTAATATTGCATGTGAACCGACTTCGACAAGCTGGCCCTCGCATAGCTGTATCACCTTTTGCTATTGCCCGCGGGGCGCGTGAAAATTTAGCGAACCGCGACGATATAACAGACCCAACTTGGATTACTCACTGCATCATCTGCCTTCACCCAGTCTCCCGTGTCGTTGCCATCCTCATCTTCAATTTCCCAATAGACATGGCTCTTGCTGAACCCGGCTTCGACAAGTAACTCACGGACCTCGGCTACGGTCCAGAATCGCCAGTGATATTCGAAGGCACGTTTGAGTTTGCTGCCGTCATTGAATTTAAAGCTGATATAGAAGCTGGCATCGTGCGTGACCGGATTAAACGTGCCCTGTTCCCACAGATAGGTAAATCCTTTTTTTCCTTTTTTGATTACCCGTTTGTCCACGTTGCCTTCGTCATAGCACTCACCCCCGCCCATCATGTCCATGACCATGATGCTCTCGTCTGCCATGTTTGATCGCGCGATGCGGAAGTAATTCAATAGCTCTTTGCGCGTCTTAAAGAGCCAGAATGAAAAGTTCTGAGCTGCTAAGATGTCGACCCTCGGGCGATTCGATTTTCGCACATCCTGCTGCAAAATACTCACTCGCTTTTGTTGCTGCTTCGTTAACTTCGAAAAATTGTGTTTCTCGCCCCATTCCAGCGGTTCGGGGTCAAGGTCCACTCCGATGGCAGTCCGCTTGCGATTTCCTTTAACCCATTCACAGCAGACAGCGTAGGTTCCGCAAAAGTCTTCGCGAAGCGTTTTTGGTTTTCGTCCGAATTCCTCTTTAAATGCTTGGTTGAAGAATTCGATTTCGTGTTCTGGAGATTGCACGGACGCCAAATAGCATTTGTATTTATCTGCTTTGCTCGCCATGCTTTTCGTTTTGTTTTTTCTTGCCATTGCAGCACCTCAATTATTCAATAAATACGGCTGAAACACGGTGGTGAGGAATGTTTTTGTCTTCAGGGAATTGAGTTCGAGTCCGGTTTGCAATTTTAGTCATCCTCGAGAACGGGTTCTGCTCTCTTGACCCGTTTAAGACGGGCTATAACTTTGTCATCTTCCATGCCGATTAGCACACCGCCATCGAACCGTGCCGTTGCGTCTTCATTGCCGTTTTCGAAAATAACAACCGCCTTGCTTTTGCTGCTCGAGACGAGTTTCCCCTCAACTCGCTCAATTTTTCCTCCCTTTTTAAATCCAGCACCGGGAAGTCCGCCGTTGAATCCGATGGCCTTAAACTTGTCATCGCCAATTGCAAAGATCTGGAGTCCGTACTTGATTTCCTGCTTGTCACCGAGGTAGGTCCCTTGATACTCGCCCGGTATAAAAGAAACCTGTCCCGCCTTTTTCTTCCCAAAGATGTCGTTGTCTTTTGCCGCAAGTTGGCTGGTGCTGGTAAATGCGACGAATAATATAAGCAACCGAATCATTTTTTGCTCCATCGTTTCATGAAATCTGAAAGTGAGTTTTGATAGCATGAACGTGGCGACGGATATCGGACCGATGATCTTGGAAGATCAATAACGATCTTGCTGCGAATGCTGTGGGTCAAGCTGTGACGAAATTGTCTGGACATTTGCTGGGTCTGGGGAATCCGCAATGCATCAATTGGTTCGGCTTTGTGTCTCTTCAAGCATCGCACCTGCTTGTGGGTATTCCTTGAGACGGTTGGCGTTTCTAATTGCAAAACCGATCGCATAACAGTCGAATTGTGAGACTTCTGAACCGAGGGGAAATCGTAGCATCAAGGTCAGCAAAATTCAACGCACGGAAGGCCCCAAGGAACCAGTTATTAACGCTTAGTGCGAGGTTCGGACTGGAGACTCAGGTCCGGGGTTCCGCTGCGGAGTGTGGAGTGGCGAGTTCACCGCTTTGGTTGCGGGCTTCCAATTTGCTCTCGATGCTGCCTTTCGGGCGGGGGCTACGTTGTGTCATCGATGCGGAATGAACCGCCATGCGGTCGCTCTGCAGAGTCTCGCGTCGCTGCTTGATCCTTGCTGCCCGGATATGTTTTGGCAGAATCACATCGCGCGCCAGGCCAAATTTTTCAAGCGTGCGGATCATTAAAAAGTTCATGTCAACTTCCCACCAGCGATGCCAGGTACTCGCACTGGTTTGATCGTGATGATGGTTGTTGTGCCATCCTTCGCCGAAGGTCAGCAGGGTGACGAACAAATTATTGCGGCTTCCTTCATTGGTTTCATACGTCCGATAGCCAAAGATGTGAGTCAGTGAATTGACCGACCAGGTGATGTGCCAGACGAGTACCGTGCGGACAAACGCACCCCAGATCATGAGGCTCATTCCAAAGAGAAATCCGGCATACAGGCTGCCGTCGATGAAAGTGCCCGCGATAAAACCGACGACATAGTAGAGGATGACGTGCGCCAGGTAGATCATCGGTCCCGCCCACGTTTTTTCCAAGTACATGTAGAATGGGTCCTGCAGGATATCTTTGGCGTATTTGTGCAGCATGCCAGCGCTGCGGGTGTAGTCGTTGCGAACGTAGAGCCAGCCGATATGTGACCAGAGAAAGTTCACCAACGGGCTGTGGGGGTCAGGCTGCTGGTCTGACTCGCTGTGGTGCAGCCGATGGTTCGCAACCCATTTGGCAGGCGTGTCCTGCAAGCAACAGAGAGACATCAATACCCAGGTCCTTTCGAACCACTTGGGTGTTTTGAAGCTACGATGCGCCAGGAGGCGGTGATAACAGATGGTGATCGACTGACCGAAAACGGGTGTGAGTCCCACGGCGAGAATCAGGCCGGTCCAACTGAAAAAGAGGGGCACAAAAGCAAGCAGGGCAAAGAGGTGGACCGCAGTGATGCTGATCGCGTAGAGCCAAAGGACCTCACCCTTCACACCAGCAGGTCGCGCGAGTGCCTTCGAGTTGATACTGATGTCGGCAGACGCGAGGTGTCTGTCTACATTGCCACTTGCCATTAGACTCTCGACCGGTTTGCTTCCTGCAGCCATTTTCGATACGAAATCTTGGCAGCATCTTACATTATTTCAGGCCGATGCGGTTCACGGTGCGCAGAAAATTTCAAGTTCTCTTCTCCTTGAAAAGCGATGGTCGTGCCGCAGAGCCGGGTGAATTCACAAATTGCTTGCCCAATTTGCCAGTGCTTCTTCTTTTTATGCGCCCTTCTCCGGCCGAGGCTTGTGTGTGGACTATGAAATGTCGATGTGCGGCTTGCCGGTCGGTGGGGTGAATCATCTCTTCGGCGTTTACCACATACCCGCGGTGCGCCGCTTCGACCGGGGTCGGTGATTTGCTTCACGACGTCGCGAATAACCTATGATCACCAGTTCAAAAAGCCGGCAAGATCGCACTGCAATCTTAATAATAGCGGAAAAAAATAGAGGCCTCGTCGCCAATCGAATTGCCCTTTACGTGCGCGAGCCGACGCGTGACACTGCTTCCATCTCACTCACTTTAGAAAAAAGCAATGCATCCGATTGGCACAACGAATGACTCTGTGCGGGCAGAGTGGGTGGAGCGAAAGCTCAGAAGTCTTCCGAGCGGCGGGCGTATCCTTGATGCCGGCGCAGGAGAGCAGCGGTTTGAGCCGTGTTGCGAGCATCTCGAATACGTAAGCCAGGATTTTGGTGAATACGATCCCCGGGAATCGGGGGTTGGCTTGCACCCGGATGAATGGAACCACGGCAAACTGGATATTGTCAGCGACATTATAGAAATTCCAGAGCCGGATGCATCATTCGATGCGATTCTTTGCACCGAGGTTCTCGAGCATGTACCGGATCCTTTGGCGGCACTGAAAGAATTTCATCGCTTGTTGCGGCCAAGGGGCCGGTTGCTGCTGACGGTGCCCTTTGTGAGTGCTACACATTTTGCGCCCTATCACTTCTCGACAGGATTCAGTCGATATTACTTTGAATTGCATTTAAAGAATTTCGGCTTCACGATTGACGAAATTAATTTAAGCGGCAATTTTTTTGAGTTGCTCGCTCAAGAGACGCGTCGTGCAAGAGATGTAGCCCGACAATATACGGATCGCAGGCTTTCTTTTTTCGATAAATATATTTTAAGAATGTTCATCTCGCTGCTAGGGAAACTCAGCGCCAATGACTGCGGTTCATCAGAACTTGCGTGTTACAGCGTGTTTGTCGAGGCTACGCGAGGTGAAAATTGATGCGCGTTGCTTAGCTTCCGGTATGTGTCGATTCGAGCGTGCGTACGCGTCGTCTGTCCTGGCGGCACATGTTTTAGCAAAACGGCGCGGCGAACGGCCGGTCATCTCGCGACGTCGGGCGCATTGAATGCCAAAGGCCGGCAAGATTCTTATCCTGCCGGCCTCCGGCCACTCGAAGTCCGATTGCCAGTTGCATCCTCTCCGCGCGGTTATCGAGTCGCTCGTCTTCGGAGCGCCAAAAGACCAATGCTACCGAGGGCGAGCAACAGGGCGGTCGCCGGTTCCGGTACGCTGGGGTTATCCGGATCGCCCGGCCTTGCCTTGATGGGGATGCGGAAGATGAGATATTCGTCGTGATTGAACCCCATGAAAGGCGCATTGGGTGAAGAGTCCATGCCGCTGTCGTACCACATCCACCGCGCGGACGAGTCCATGCCGCCGCCGATGGCCGTGCCCCAGAGGCTTGAGGCATTGTTGTAGTACCCGGCGAATGCGGCACCCCAGCCGCCCGAGGCGTTACTGCCGGCGTTGGCCAATACGATCTGGTCCGACAAATCGGCGAGCGAGACGGGCGGGGCCCCGTTATCGAGCGTGATGCCGGTGGCGGTCACTTGCCACTGCGGATCGCCGCTAAGAATCAATCCAGAGCCGTTATCGAACTGCGCCATGAGGCCCTGGTACGTCGCGTGGTCACTCCAGGAGGTGACGTAGATGAATTGATCCTCGGGAAGGGTCATCGTGTAGCTTTCGGGCGACCAGATGTCGGACGCCAGAATCGCATACTCGCCTCCGGCGTAGTTGAGCGCCTGGGTCTGCGTGCCTGTGTAAAGCCCGTATTGGTTGTCGGCAGTCACGGTCACGTCGAAAGTGATCGTTTGTGCGAGAGCCAAATGCTGTACTGCGAGGATGAGTGTAAGTGCGAGTAACAAAGTTCGCATCTTCATGAGCTTTCCTCCTATTAAAAAAAGAGCGTTGGATTATTTATTTCACAGTCGATTTCACATTCACTATTACACGATCAAAGTGCAGCCATGTTGTAATCTGCGATTCCCATTACGGATAGCCGGCAGCGAAGGAATATCGTCGGAAAACCTATTCAAGCCGTACTGCAGTGCAAGAGAAAAGAACTGGGGAGCAACCTCAGTTGTTTTCAAAATCCATCGCTTGTAGGATTAGGTCGCTTCAATCGCGGTGAACCTGAGGGAAGAACGCGTTACTCGAGGAGGAGGGGTTCGATGTACGATGTTGAAATCCGGGAAGTAGAGCAGCGACCACCCGCCCCACAAGTCGTCACGTGGTTCAAAGTATATGCCGGCTGTCTTCTCGCCGTATATGTTTTGCTTTGCGGTGTTGGCCTTGTGATGTTTGCCAATCCAGACCTCTTTGTGGACCCCGGCGCCGACTTTTCATCTAATCGGCCAGCCGATCAGTTTGAGGCAAGGATTATGGCGTCCATTTACTTTGTTATGGGCGGCGTTTTTGCATTTGCATATTTGTTGGCATTCTTTTTTACGTCCGGAAAGGGAGCGTGGATTTACAACCTGGTGCTGATCTGTATCGGACTGACCAGCTGTTGCTGTATTCCGGTATGCATTCCGCTGCTCATTTTCTGGATTCGCGATGATTGTAAGAACTGGTTTTGTCAAACCGCCTCCTGAAGTCATGTACTCCGATCGTCGCGGTTAACGGAGCGATGGGCAAAGAGGAATCGCGTAACGCTTTATTTCTCTAGCTCACTTGCGGAGCGGAGGCACACTTTCTTGAAGTCACCTCGAGCAGTTGCTTTTTTGTCATCCTTCGGCCGTTCACAGCATTCCCCGTGGCACAAAGAGAATGAGAAGTAAGAACGCCAGCGAGAGTCTACCTTACGTCATCATTCATGTCCCGGATGTAATTGATTCATGGCTGCGCGACCCGCTCCGCTTGACCAAATTTGACTTCTGACCTAGTTTAGCCGAATTCATCCACCCATTGATCTAGAGGGCTTCCGCCAGTGGAAAACGAACTTAGCGCGTTGAAGGTGATCTTCACTGAGTTTTATTACTGGGTCACGGTCGTTCTCATGTTTCTGATTCACGTCGGCTTTTGCCTCTACGAGGTTGGGGTCTCGCGCGAAAAAAATAAGCTCAATACCCTCATGAAAAACTCGATGCTGATCCCCACGATCACCATCGGTTTTTTCTTTGTCGGCTGGTGGCTGTATTTTGCCGTGCAAAATGGACCGGGTATTACGGGTGGTCTGAAAAGCGCCGCCTGGTCTGAGCCGTGGAACGAGTTGATGGCACCCCATATGGGAGGCGCACCTCAGGGCGAGAACCTGACAACGAAAAACACGGCAACTTGGTCGCGGCTGAACGGGGTATTTTGGGCCGCCTTTTTGCTTTTCTCTTGGACGGCCGGTTCGATACTCTCTGGTGCTGTGATTGAACGCATTCGTTCCGCAGCGTTTTGGACACTGGCAATGTTGGTCGGTTGCGTGACCTGGGTGATTGCCGCCGCCTGGGGCTGGTCTGATACCGGCTGGATGGTGCAAAAGCTCGGCTATCACGACGCTTATGCGTCCGGCGTAATCCACGCACTTGCGGGGGGCTCCGCCATGGCCATCTTGTTTCAGCTTGGGCCTCGTATCGGTCGGTTTCGAGAAGATGGCACGCCTCGCGTGTTCCCTGCACATAACACCTGGTTAATTATCATCGGTATGTTTTTGATCTATACCGGCTTTTGGGGTTTTTATGCAGCGTGCAATGTTCCGATACTCAATATTCATGAAGGCGAACCATCATTTTTCTCTGCCGTTACTATTTATCTTACCCCCACGACGCTTAGTGGAATCACGTTTAATTTCATTATGGCGCTCACCGGAGGGCTCTTGATTGGTTACATGGTTTCCAAAGGCGATCCATTTTGGACCTTTCAGGGCGGGCTCGGAGGAATCATTACCGCTTCAGCCGGCAACGACCTCTACCATCCGCTCCACGCATTCTTTGTCGCCATGATTGGCGTTTGGATCGCCTATAAATTGCATTACTGGGTAGAGCGTAAGTGGAAGCTCGACGACGCGGTGGGCGCGGTTGCGATCCATGGTTACTGCGGTTTTATTGGTTTAATCGCAGCCGGGTTTATTCTCTGGGGTTACCCGAGTTCAGCCAATGAAGGTTACGCTGCCATAAATCCTCTAGGCCAACTGATTGGAGCCGTGCTGATATTTTTTGTGCTCGGCTTCATCCCTTGCTATTTCTTTGCAGCATTATTTAGGCGGGCGGGGTTGTTGCGTATTCCGCAGGAGGTCGAATTAGCGGGACTCGATCATCAGATCGAATTATCTGAAGATCGCGATCGGAAAGAACTTGTGGAGTTCGAGCAACAGTTAGGGAGATAAAAGATCACTCGGTGCAGGATCTCATTCAGGAGCACTCAATGAATTACAAGCCAACGATAGACACTTGGACGACGAACCCTGCAGATATCGGCCCGCTGTATCCATTTGTGGGTTCCGAGTTTGTTCTCTGTTTGTTGTGTCTGGCCTTCTTTGGTTTGTTTATGTTCTGGAAATTCAGGTCGGAACGGCAAACGTATGATCGGCAGGTCGCAGTAATACGAGAGCGCGCCGCCAAACAAGAGAAATCGGATCCGCATAACGCCGATTCCGCATAAGTTGGTGCGTTGCCAATCGCGCGCACGCCTCGCTGGTAAATTTTCTCTGCGTAAATCTATTTTGCATACGGGGCGAAAACAGGGCGTGCCAGAGTGCAGCAATAGAGGGTAACCGCTAGTGTGGCAGCAATCGCTTAGCGACTTTTTATTCTTCGTCGCCGGTTAGGGCGTTATGTGGCTTACTGGATTGAATCTTTTCAGCAGCAGTGGGCGTTTGTGCAGAACCCGGGGTTACTTGGTTCGTATCTTCCACGGGCTCGATTTTCTCTTTGGGCATGCTTTTCATATAAAGAGCAATGTCTTTGATTAGTGCATCAAATAGCTGTGGATTAGCAAGTAGATTTTGAAGTTGTCCTGCGGTTAGCGCTCCAGGGGTCTTCGTATCAGTCAATTCTTTTGTCAATCTTATACGGTCTGCTTGAGCTTCAGCCCCCTCAGTGGCAATCGTTTTTCTTCTAGAATCAACAAATTTTACAAGCTTGTCGCCGCCTTCATAGTTCGCTTTCACTGCTGCGGCTACATCTTCATCTCTTACATTCTCTTTACCAAGCACCCTCTCTAAATAGGCCCGCATAGCCTGTGACTTTGCTATTTTTGCTTGTTTAGCTCCTTCCGTGTCTCCCGCTTTAATCGCGGCTTCTTCGTCCTGGGCGGCCTTTAATATAGCGTCTCCCTCGTCGTCAGTCATGGCGTCTGGAGCAACCGGCATTTTTCTAGCTTTGGCCTCTCTCTTTCTTGCATCTCTTAATTCGGCCAGCTTATTCTGTTGAGTCGGGTCAGAAAATCTTTCCATTTGAGCTTCACTTAGCGCACTCATTCCCACCACTCGAGCCGAAGCACCAGTTCCAACCGTCATGGTTCGGGCGGTTTTTAGACGTTGTGCAGCAGCTTTTGATTCAGCAAACTGCGTGGCCTCAGACTGTCTTCTCGTTGAGTCCGTTCTCTCTTTCTCTATCTGCTTGCCAAGAGCTTGAGCCTTCAGTTGCTTCTTTATGACACTCATGATCACCTTAACTGGCACACCAGTTTCTCTAGCAATAATTTTTGCAAGGTCCACTCCAGCACCGCCAAATTTACCTTGGAAATCAGCAAAATCATCTGACACAGCAACAACGGCATCAAGTTGTTTTTGAAGGGCTGGAACCAATCTCTTCATTTGCTCATCAGTCAACGCAACATCTTCTGGTTTGACCGCAGTGCTTTTTTCAGTCATAAGGTCGATATAACTATCTACAACTTTATCTAGACCTCTTTGGTCGGTGCCCATTCTGTCCATTCGCATTATTTCTTTTTCCGACTCCAGTACAGCAAGTTTGACTGCCGCTCTGCTCATTCGACTTTGAAGTTCCAATGCGACCTTTCCAGTTATCACATC
>CACOUL010000034.1 GCA_902630355.1 Planctomycetaceae bacterium | reverse complement strand
CGTGGTACGAGCCAATAGCCGGGGTGTGCCGGTAAACCACGAGGACGACGAGGACGGCGAGATTCCGGCAGCGATCACCGAGATCGATTACGGAGAGAATGGCAGCCTGCAGCAGATCGAATACCGGAATCGTGGTGGCAAACTGGTGCGTCGGCATCAATACGGCGATCTGCGTGACGACGAGGAGGGCAAGCAGCACTTTATTGAGTTGAAGCAGCAGCACCAAGATGCGCCTTTGGCGCTCGCTGCAATGTCGGGTGAGGATGAATCGGGTAAATCAGAGATTACCGCCTTTCGTGTCCTCTACAATAGCGAGGGGAGGCCGGTTAAGCGGATGTACTTAAATGTTTATCGTGCTGCCCGTTCGAAAGGAGATGGCACATTTGGGGAGCGAATTGCCTATGGTCGATTGGGACTGCCCGTAGATCGCACCAACTTAAACGCCGCTGGAGTTCCACAGGCAAACAAACAGGGGGTCGTCAAAGAGGTCAGGCAATGGGACGAACGTGGTAATCTAATAGAGGTAGCAGTGTTCGGCACGGATGGTGAGCCAGTTTTAGGTCAAGACGGTTATCACAAGGAGAAGATTGTCTACGACGAGCGAGGGAATCAAATCGGGGCGGCATATTTTGGCAATGATGGCAAGGCAGTGTTAAGTTCAGATGAGGTCCATAAATGGGAATCGAATTTTGATGCGTATGGCAACGAAATTGAAACACGGGTATTCGGTGTACAGGGTGAGGCCGTTTTAAATCAGTACGGCGTTCACCGGGGAGTCAGAGAATTTGATAATCGCGGCAACGAGTTGCGGAATGCTTTTTTTGGCATCGATGACGAGCCAGTATTGAATGAGTACGGTGTTCACATCTGGAAACGCGATTATGATTCTCATGACAACGTGGTGAAGTCGGTCTTTTTGGGCACGGATTCTACGCTTGTTTTGAATACGTTTGGCGTGGCCATAGTAATACGAAAGTTTGACATGCAAGGCAACAATATCTGTAATTCCTATTTTGGCGTTGCTCAAGAGCCAATCGTGAATGAAGCTGGACAACACAAGGTGACGGCTGTGTATGATGATCGCGGCAATAGAATAGAGATTGCCAGATTTGGTGTCGACGGTTTGCCAGTCTTGAATAAGTTTTCAATACATAAGTCTGTAGCTTTGCACGATGAGCGAGGGAATATGGTGCGAGAGTCTTACTTTGGTGTCCAGGGTGAGCCAGTCCTTAACCAGGGCGGTGTTCATATTTGGAAGCGTGCATTCGATGACCGCGGTAACGAGGTTGAACAAAGCTATTTTGATCAATCTGCTAGGCCGGTGCTGAGTGAGTACGATTTTCACAAGTGGAAGAAGGTCTATGACTCGCGTGGAAATGAAATTGAACATTTGTTTTTTGGGACTAATGGCGAACCGGTGCTCAACGCGATCGGCTTCCATAAGGGCACTCGTGTCTACGACGAGTTCGGTAATATTACGGAGGAATCTTATTACGGTCTTAAAAACGAACCGGTGGTAAATCAACACAAAATTCACAAGGAAATTCGGAAATATGATGCGTATGGTAACAGGTTGGAAGAGTCATTCTATGGAGTGGAGGGTAGGCAAACGCCAGACCCAGAGGGTTATGTGAAATACCTTCTTGAGGAGAGTGAATTCGGCACACCAGTCAAAGTTGGCGTGCGTGCTGATGGCGAGCGGGTTCCGCTCCAGTAAGGCCACTAGCATTTTTGAGGTAGAATCTTGGTGCAATGTCACACATCTTATAAATACTGGGCCTTTATCAGCTACAGTCATGTCGACAAGGCCTGGGGGAATTGGTTGCATCGCCGTCTCGAAACCCATAGGGTTCCTAAAAAACTTCGTGATAATCATCATTCAATTCCTCAGCGACTCATTCCCATATTTCGTGATCGCGAGGAGTTGCCTACCTCTGCTGATCTAGGCACATCGCTGATCGATGCTCTCGATCAATCACGGACCCTCGTCGTAATTTGCTCGCCACATGCGGCGAAGAGTCACTGGGTGAACGAGGAGATCATTTATTTTAAGAAGACGGGCGGCTCCGACCGGATTTTTTGCCTGATTGTTTCGGGTGAACCAAATGCGACGGAGAAAGGCAATCCGGAGTTGGAATGCTTTCCGCCCGCAATCCGGTTTGCGGTTAATTCAGCCGGTGAGCTCACGGGCACTCGCGTCGAGCCCATTGCCGCCGATGCGCGATCCGGAAATGATGCACGCAAAGACTGCCTGCTTAAACTGATCGCTGGAATTTTGGGTGTCGGCTTTGACGAATTAAAGCAGCGTGAACTCCAAAGGCAACTTCGGCGATGGATTAGCGTGACGGTCAGCGCAGTTATTTTGGCGGCCATTGCAGTGACGCTTACCATTGTCGCAGTTGCTGCTCGCAATGAGGCGAAGCGACAAAAAGTGATCGCCGATAATAATTTTCAAGAGTCGCAGCGGCAGGAACGGATTGCGGTTCAAGAACGCGATCGGGCAGAGAGAAACTTTCGCGAAGCCCGCAATGCCGTCGATCGTTTTTTTACAAGGGTCAGTGAAGAAGAGTTGCTAAACGTTGAGGGATTACAGCCTGTTCGCAAGCGGTTACTTGAGGACGCGCTTCAGTACTATCAAAAATTCAGTCGACAGAAAACTGACGATCCGGAGGTCCAGGTAGAGCTTGCCCAAGCGCTCTCGCGGGCGGGGGACATTACGACACTCATTGGCCGTAAGAAAGCTGGGCTCCGCGCATATGACCAGGCGATTGAGATTATGGAGAGGGTGCTGCCCGGCGTGTCTGAGCGGGAGCGCGTGATGATTGAGATCGCGCTGGATGATGAACAGCTCGATAGTCTCGGTGAAGCAGAGGCAATCGCAGGGCGAGGCATCTCACTCGGTGTTGCGCTTGCGCCCAGTAAGCCCATGAATGAAGTAAGTGAAGAGCAAGGTGTGTTGATTATTGGTCTCAGGCCGAGTGGTTTGGCAGAAACTGCGGGTCTTAAGTCGGGCGATATTTTGATTGCGCTAAACGGGCAGCGTGTAAATACACCTGCTGATGTTCAGTCATTCATGAAAGGCCTGCAGTCGGATTCCGACTTGGCGATTGAAGTAGTCCGAAATCAACAATTGCAAATGAAACGGCTTTTCTCTGAGATACTCGACGCAACTGGAACAGCCTATTGGGGATTGGGAGATGCGGAGCGTGCCTTAGAAAATTTGGAGCGAGCACTCGACGTCTTGCGACAATTATCAGAACAGTTCCCTGAAGATTTAGCCCTTCAGCAAGACTACAAGGACGCGCTACTCAATATCCCCGCGTTTCAGCGAGGAGTTGGGCGACTGGAAGCAGCGAGGGTGACTTACGATCAGTTGTGGCATGTTTTTCAAGCAGAGGCACAGGAAACGGTAGAGCCTCTCGGCTGGATTTGGGAACCAAACGCACAAAAAAACGGAGAGATCGTGATCCAAGGCGTTGTCTCTGGAAGTACAGTAGATCAAGCGGGAGTGCGAGTCGGTGATCGCGTGCTTGAGATCGGCGGATCGCGGCTCTTGGCTCACGCGGCCAATCCAGCAAGTGATCAATCGCTTCATGAAGGCAAGGCCGTAATTGACGCACGGTCGCTCGCAAATGATCTTGACTTACAGCCAGATGATTCAGTCGCGGTTACTGTGCTTCGTGAAAAAGATCGAATTGAATTGCAGATGACTGCGCGGCCTTCCGCTAATTTTCAAGCGGCTGTGATTGCTCACAACGCCGGCGTGCTTGAACTGCACCACCTCGCAAATTTGGAGGCCGCAAGGCACTGGTTTGAGAGATCACTTCAGATTGCAAACCGTTTGGTTCTCACTTATCAGGCATACACGCCTCACGAAGTAGATTTGCTTAATCAAACAAAACATTTCTTAGCAGGCGTGCATTTAGAACTTGGTAGCGTGGCTTTGCAAACAATGCCAGTCACCAGTGCGTCTCTGAGCAATGCGGATCAATCGCTAAGGGATGCACGAGCTCTCCTGAAGCCACTGGTGCAAAATAATCCAGATGTTGTTGCCTATTTACAGATGCTGGCTATTGTCGAAGCAAATTACGCGAGTCTGCTTATTTATCGAGGAGACGAGTCTCAGGCGATTGAAATTCAAAAAGAGTCGATTGACACGCTCCGGCGACTGGTTGATCTCAACCCGGAGGCGACCGTTTTCAGGTTTAACCTCTCCAAGGCGCTTCTCAATTATGGTCACGCTGTTTTAGAAGACGATGAAAAGGTAAATCATTATCAAGATTCGCTTGCTCTTTGTGATCAATTGCTCGAATACGATTCGCCGGTAGATGTGCAGTTTCATAAAGTCAGCATTCTGCGTGCGCTCGCCTCGACACAAATTTCGATGGGCGACAGGCTGAAAGCACTCGAATATTATCAAGCAGCATTTGATCAGGTTCAGCAGGTGAGTTTAAATACAAAAGACATTGAGGCAAAAAAAGAAACAATCCAAGACGAAATTGCTGAGAGAATTCGATCCTTGAACTCCAAGCAGTCACAGTAGGACGGGTGAGAGAGAAGGAGACATTTTATTAATGGCGATGTTGTTGTCTTTGTGCGTAAGCAAAAAGATGTGAGTTGAACGATAGCAACTGGTGCCGTTCACCATTTTGTGACAAACAGAACGTGCCGATAACGAAATGTTGCAGCGGCCAAAAAATAAAGATCATTTGGTTATGAGGGCAAAACAATGATTATCTTTGGAACTCGTGGAGTCACAATGCACGCGGCAAGCGGTGAATTTCACTGCCCCGAGTGTTCCTCCTCCTTGAATGCAAAAATGAATTACATTCACAAAAAGGTAAGGAGGTTTTTTACCCTTTATTTTATTCCGCTGATTCCGCTCGATTTGCATGGAGAGTATGTCGAGTGTCAACAGTGTCGTGGTACCTATAAGCTTGATGTGCTCGATTATGACCCAACGGAAGAAAATGCAAGATTCGAAGCCGAATATCATCGGGTAGTTAAGCTAGTTATGGTCCGGATGATGCTTGCCGATGGTGTAGTTGATGAAGAAGAGGTTGCATCTATTCAGGGCATTTATTCACATCTCACAGGTCAAGAGATTTCGGTTGAAGAGATACGTGAAGAGGGTTCGGATATTCAGGCTTCCCAGCGAGATATTTGTTCGATGGTAAGGCAGTTGGCGTCCTCGCTAAACGACAATGGTAAGGCTATGGTGATCAAGGCCGCCTTTCTCGTTGCGGCTGCTGATGGAGAATTTCATGATCAGGAAAAGGCATTAATTACAGATTTAGCGCACGCAATGAGTATGAGTGATGCTGTGTTAAAGGCAACAATTAATGACATGCTCCAGGAATGATAATGAAAAGGTCGAGAGCCATGCATTGGCAGCCCGTAGTCGCCTCTGCGACGGTCATCGTGTTGCATAATCTTCTTTTGTGTCTGCCGGTTGTAATCTGCATGGGGGGTTATGGGTTTAGTCTCTCTTGGCCTGTGGTGTGTGTTGTATCCATCGTAAATGCCTGGTGTTTGATTGAATCAGTTCAGGTGTCAAGGTATGAACGTGCAATCGTAAAAATGCAGGAGGGTATTCGCGTCTCATATTGTATTGGGATTATGCTACTTTTTATTCTTTGGTTAGCTTTGTCAGATTGTGTTGTAAATTCGTTGACGCCACCAATTCTGATTTCAATTGCAGGAAATTGTCTGGTGGTTGTTGGTGTGTTTCTTCGGTATTTGTCCATACGCACCCTCGGGCCTTTTTTTCTAAGCGAAATCACAGTTCTCCCCTCTCAGTCACTTATTACGCATGGCATATTTGGTGTAGTGCGGCATCCCTCCGAGACGGGCCTTTTGTTGATTGCCACCGGATGTTCGGCAGTGTTAGGTAGTTTCTACGGAATCGTCGCAAGTATTCTCGTGCTTGCTCCGTTGGTCGCCTGGAGGGTTACACTAGAAGACAAAATGCTTTGGAACCATTACCCACGTGAGTTTGAACATTACAAAAAGAATGTTCCAGCATTTCTACCCCATTTGCCTGCGATCTCGCGAGCTGTGAAAAGTGCGTCGTGAGTTAAAATTACCCGACGTCTTCTTGTAAGATCAATGCGGTGTGAGTTGTAGGCTGCATAAGATGTGCACTCTACTTCAAGCTGTCACAATGCTGCAATCGATCGATGACCTGGCCGGTGACTGGGCCGCGACACCTGAAGATGAGGAAAGCCTCATCTGGGGTGAATGATATGATGCCGCCATCACTCGCGATCGTTCAGCAGCACTCGCCAATGTTTATAGAAATGCCATATCGTTTTAAGGTTTTAGGGTGCAAGTAACACACAGTTTTTGAGCTTCTCGGCTTTCGCTCTCGATCGAATATGCAACCGAAGGATGAGGTTCGAATTCTCTGGGGTGTACTTCTCTTTTATGGCTGGTTTTGCCCACTCCGGCAGCACACCGGTTCATTCCCCCGCCTCCTTCCCCCCCCAAAAAAATAATTTTCGGTGGACGCGATATGTTCCTCGATTTGTATTGTTTTTTCCTTAAAAATGCCGGAAATCGCGCTATGGAGGTTGCCCACCATGTGGGCTCCCACAATTGACCGGCTTTATTTCTGTGGTAGAAGTGGGGCAATGGTGAGCCTGAAATAACGCTTGCTCAAGGCGTTGGATCAAGTGTTCTTACGTCGCATTTCCTGTTGATGTTAGTTTGGGGGCAAGACTAATGATTCGTAATCGCGTAAACGTCATTCGGAAGGCTGTTTCTCATTGTTTCCCGCGTGTTGCCACTCAGGTGCTTAAAGTTTGTTTTGTCGGCTTGCTGCTTCATCCGCTTGTGGCCTTTACACAGGTCACCCCCGACTGGACCTTGCAATACGGTGGCCAATACACCGATTGGGTTCGTGGCGTTGGTTCGGATAGCAATGGCAATATGTTCGCTTTCGGTGAAACCAGAGTTGGTGATTTTAACGGTGTTTCTCCGGTCGGGTCGAGCGACTTCTACCTTTCCAAGTTCGATGCCTCGGGAAATGAGCAGTGGACGATCGTGCAGGGTTCAACCACTTCGGATCCAGTAAGTGGTCGCATGGCAGTTGATGCTGCCGGTAACTGTTATGTCGCTGGCGAAACGTGGGGCAGTTTCTACGATACCAAGGGTGCGGGACTTGCTGATGGCTGGTTTGGCAAATATGACAGCGACGGCAATCTCGCATGGGGCCAGCAGATTAACAGCGGTGGTTGGGATACACCAAAGAATGTGCATCTCGATAATACGGGGAACGTGTATCTTGTGGGGCATACGACGGGCAGCCTCCACGCAACAAACGCAGGAAGTGCTGATGCGTTTGTGCAAAAATATGATACCGCCGGCAATCTTCTCTGGGGCGCCCAATTCGGAACGGACCGCGCAGATCGAGCTTATGACATAGTCGCCAACAACGTAGGTGAGGTCTATGTTGTTGGTTCGACCTATGGCGATCTTTCGGGTATTACGAATCCCGGAGCTACATCGAAAGCGGGCGGTTTTATCACGAAATTCGATGCTAGCGGCAGCGAGTTATGGACCGAACTGCTCGCAAGTGATCAAAACGATAACCTCTATGGTGTGAGTCTCGACAGTGCCGGAAACATACTCTTGGCAGGTGACACCGTTGGGGATCTCAATGGAGAGATCGGGGCGGGCGCGCAAGATCTGCTGCTCGCAAAATATGATTCGACTGGCTCTGAGATCTGGACGCAGTATCTTGGCGGTACCGGTTCGGATTTTGGTTATGATGCAGTGGTTGATGGAGATGATAATATTTTTGTTACCGGTAAAACGACATCGAGCGATGGAGATTTTTCGGGAACAACCGCTCTCGGTCAATACGATGCAATCATTGCCAAATTCGATACCGATGGAAATTGGGTTTGGACGGAACGGTATGGTGGAACGGATTCAGATCTGGTCAGCCCGTTGCATATGTCCTCCGATGGCACCCTTTACACCGGGGGAAGTACCAGAGGGGAATGGTATGCGTCCAACCTTTATGGCTCAGACGGAGTCAATTACGATTCGATTCTCATGCGGTTTGATGCCTTGGGTGCGCCGAGTGCTGGTGGGGGTGGGGGTGGAGGAAGTCCCGTACCCGAACCTGCGACTTTAGCTTTACTTTCTCTCGCTGGTTTACTTTGGGTCGCGACACGTCGTCGTTGGAAATGACTGTGTTTATGAAGCGATGAAAGTAACAGTCGTGAGGTCTCTCCGCGGTTGCTATCGCGCTTGAGGCATGTGGGGCGATGACATCTATCGTACAGTTTGGGTTCTCGGCTGCTGCCGGTTTTCTTTTAGCGGATAGCACAGCGGTCGGCGCGGCCGAAAGAAGAGGTTCGTTTCTCTGGGGTGTACTTCTCTTTATCGCTGGTTTTGGCGACTTTTTGCCGCTCTTGGCACCACAATGGCCAATCCCATCAATGGACCTCTATCCCCTTCTCTAGAGGGTTCTGGTAGTAGCTTTTTTCGGGGTTTTCATGTAATTTGGTACCCAGAGTCTGTGGTCGCCAAACGCTGCCAAAAATCTTCCTGGGTATCGCGTTAGCCATTGGCATCTATTTTGGTTTTCCGCTGTGGCCGTAGGCCTGAAGCAGGGGCTAATGATGCGTAGCAATTCTTGGCTTGAACTATTCGTTACGCCAGGTAGCACATTCAGTTGTCACCTAACCTCTCTTGAGCGGACTGTTGCCCAGCAACCCGATCACCGTATCGAAACATCGTTCCTTGATCGTTCTCTTTCCGCCGTTGGTGATCAATGTCGCCCGTCGAGTCTCCAAAGAGTAAAAATGCGTCTTTCTCGCCCTATGCCTTTTAAGTGGGCCATTTCGTTGACACTCATCAGACGTTTCGTCTACGGTGTCGTGCAGGGGCAGTTCGCTGGCAAAGGAATTGAGTTGCCAGGATGCTGGACATCGAAAGGATTTTCTTGTCCACACTTTCTTGGTGTTCTACGTCACGTGCAATGCCTTGCAACGATCACGCGTTGTGTAGGGAAGTTTGCTGCGTGGGCGTTGCTCGGCCATTTGTCAGACCCACCTGAGCGTTCCGTAGTCGCTGTGAGGGCGGCTTCGATACGTACGCATTGCCGCCTGCCTTTTGATCCACCCGCCCTGAGCACCCCAATGCAAAGGATCGCTCGTTAGCGATGCCTATGGAATTTTCATTCATTAAGTTGAAGGAAATGCTCAAATCACTCGGATGGTATTCCAGCCGCACCGATCGTGACTCGCGACGCTCTGGGCAAAAAGTGCTTTCCAGGCCCCACCAACTCGAGGCGCTCGAACCGCGACATCTGCTCGATGGCGCAGGGCTCGATTTTGCAGATGCCCCGGCCTCCTATCCGGTAACGCTCGCCGATGACGGAGCGCGGCACGAAGAGAACGTGGTCACCTGGCAACAACTCGGCGACACGATTGTAGGAGAGAGCGGCGGTGATCAAAAGCTCTATGGCGAAAATGACGTAAACTTCCAGAATCAATTTGGCGACGCTCTAGCACTCAGTGATGATGGTGACACGATCGCGATCGGTGCGCGGGGCAATAATGGCAACGGTAGCGATTCGGGCCACACCCGGATTTATCGTTGGGATGGTGTGAGCTGGAATCAACTGGGCGATGATATTGACGGTGAGGCAGCAAACGATCATGCGGGAAAAGCCGTCGCGCTCAGCAGTGATGGAAACACGGTGGTCATCGGTGCGGAAGAAAACGATGGCACTGCAAATAAAGCCGGGCATGTGCGTGTCTACCGCTGGGACGGCATATCCTGGAATCAGCTGGGAAGTGATCTCGACGGCGCGCAGGAAAAAGATACGTTCGGAGCCTCTGTAGCAATCAGCAGTGACGGAAACATTATTGCCGCCGGATCGAGGAGGGCAGCTTCCGGAGGAGATTGGAACTATTCCGGAGGAGGCCGAGTCTATCAATGGGATGGCGCGACGTGGAATCAACTCGGTAACGTAATCGGTAGCAATAGTGCCAATCGGGGTCGTGCAACAACCGTAGCCCTGAGTGACGACGGTCTTACGCTGGCCACCGGCGATCAAGAAGCGGAAGACGGTAATAGGGGTCGCACAGGAATCTATCGATGGGATGGCACGACGTGGAATCGGCTTGGCGATGAAATCGAGGGCGAGGGTATCTCGGACCGCTCGGGTAAAGCGATTGCTCTCAGCGGAAACGGAGACGTAGTTGCGATCGGTGCTGATTTAAATTACGGCACTGCGGTTCGGAGTGGCCATGTGCGTGTCTACGGTTGGGATGGCGCCACTTGGAATCAACTTGGTGCTGATCTCGACGGTGAGTCAAGCGAAGACAATTACGGGGTTGCTGTCTCCCTCAGTAGCGATGCGACCACGTTGGTGATCGGGGCGTGGGGCAACGATGGAAACGGCAGTAATGCAGGTCACGCCCGGATCTATCGCTATGACGGGTCGGACTGGCAGCAGAGCGGCAGTGATATCGATGGCGGGGTGGCAGGGGATCAATTCGGGACATTTGTCGCCATCAGCGGCGACAGTCGCACGATTGCCATCGGAGCCACCGAGGCAGAAACGACAAAGAAAGGTTACACGCGCGTTTATCGTAGCGACACGGCACCCTGGTTGGGATTGACGCGAGATAGCGAAAGCGATGGCACGCCGTCGGCAAGTGCCGATGCCGATGGCGCGGACGAGGATGGCATCGTCTTTAATAACTTTTACGCGGGCTCAACAGGCAGTATTGATGTCACTGTGAGTGGCAACAACGGTTTGCTCGACGGCTGGTTCGACTTCAATGCCGATGGCGATTGGGATGATGCAGGCGAACAGGTGTTTGCTTCGACCCCGGTGGACGTCGGTCAGAATAATCTCCCGGTGGCTGTCCCAGCCAATGCTGCCACGGGAACGACCTTCGCCCGTTTCCGCGTGAGTCGCGATGGCGGTTTGCAGGTTTCGGGTCTCGCGGCCGATGGCGAAGTGGAAGATTACAGCGTCAGCATTTCAGAGGCGAATCAAGCACCGGTCGCTACAGACAATAACTACAGCATCGAGGCTGGCGGTTTGCTCACCGTCGCAGCGAGTGGCATTTTGGCCGACGATACGGATGCGGATGGCGATTCGCTCTTAGCAGTGCTTGTTGGTGATGTGGCGAACGGTATGCTTTCACTCAGTGGCGATGGCGCATTCACCTATCAGCCGAATCAGGGATATGTCGGAACCGATAGTTTTACCTATCTGGCGATTGATGGTGACTTAACCTCAGGTATTGCCACCGTTTCGATCGACGTCTATGCCGCAACGACCCTTTCGGTCGAGATGACGCAGCAGGGTAGTGAAGCCGACGGCTCGGCGACCATTTTTACCCTGACTCGCACCGGAGATACGACCGCACCGCTCGAGGCCAATATCATCTTGCAGGGCACGGCCCAGCCGGGTGTCGATTACACGGCCCCTGCAGGACTCGGCGAGAACAATGCGCTCACCGTCACCTTTGACGCCGGTAGCGATACGGCCACACTCAGCCTGCCGACGCTTAGCGACAATGTGATCGATTCGTATGAGACCGTGTTGGTCATGCTGCAGCCCGGCAGTTACAGCGTGCAGCCCGGTGCCGACCGGGCAGTGGGAGTGATCGCCGGTGAGCATGTCGAGGTGTCGCCGGAGCATTTTGTCGCGTTTGATTTATCGCGGGGTGATACTTCGAGAACACTGTCAAATGGTGTGTTTGCGATGCTTCGCAGTGATGGGTCGATTGCGACATGGGGCGATTCGACCGCAGACGAATATGGTGAGCTTACAGCAGGCGCGCCAACAGGTGGTGGCTTTACGCAGATTTATAGCAACAATTTTGCGTTTGCGGCATTACATGCCGATGGTTCGGTGGCGACGTGGGGGCGATCGGACGGAGGTGGCGATCCTGGCACGCTTTCGTCTGCGCTGGAGGCAGACGTGGTGCATGTTATTCCTTTCCACTATGGATTTACTGCCATCAAGTCGGATGGAGAAGTCGTGACTTGGGGTGATATAAGTGGATTCGGTTGGTTGTGGGGTTCAGTTGCGACGCCGCCCTCGCAACTTAATAATATCACTAAGCTATGCTCCACTGCGCAGGCGTTCGCCGCGCTGAGCGAGGACGGGACGATTGAAGTCTGGGGAGCCCCTTCTTATGGCGGTGGTGCATATATAACTGCCCCGCCCTCCGGCAATGGTTTTACGGACATCGTTGCAGGGTTTCATCACTTTGCTGCATTGCGTGAAGACGGGTCGATTGTTGTCTGGGGTGGAACCGAGCAAAGTCCATGGGCAGATGCAAGTGTTAACGCCCCGACAGATGACGGCTATATACAAATTGTTTCGAATGGAAACCTATCATTCGCTGCGTTGAAGGCCGACGGCTCCATCACCATCTGGGGTGTTATGAATGCCTCCCCTCCCGGTGATGGGTATACGCAAATCATACCCGGTAGAGAATCGTTTGCCGCCATTCGCACTGATGGATCGGTTTATAGTTCTCTCGCTGGGACTCCCTCGGGAACTGATTTTACTCAGGTGGTTGCGAACGCGGAGTCCTATGCAGCAATCAAAGCAGATGGCACGGTGGTCACTTGGGGAAATGCTGCGACTGGAGGTGACAGTGCATCGGTCGCAGAAAACCTTATCGATGTGGTGGAAATTTCACACACGCAGCACGCGTTTGCTGCGCTGCGGGTGGACGGAACGGTGGTCACCTGGGGTGATGCGAATTACGGTGGCGATAGTTCGTCTGTGGCCGGCAGTTTGACGAATGTCACGCATCTTTACGCAATCGATAATGCCTTTGCAGCGCGTCGAGCGGATGGATCAGTGGTGAGCTGGGGCGCTGGCGGCAATCTAACAGGCAATCCCACAGAAACGGGATTGGTCGCATACGCGACCCCGAGGTGGAATGATCGACTCACCTTTGGCTCGTTTCTTTCACTCAGTACAAACGAAATCAGCGAAGGTGCAGGCACAGGGGCAGCGACCGGCACGGTGACCCGCAGCGGCGACCTCTCAGGCGATCTGGTGGTCTCGCTGGAGAGTAGCGATACGAGCGAAGCGACGGTGCCTGCCAGCGTCACCATTGCCGCTGGACAGGCCTCCGCAAGTTTTCCGATCGACGCGGTGAACGATATTAACGCCGACCTTTCCCAGCCGGTTACTATCACGGCCCAGGTTGCTGGTGCGTATTACGGACTCGCAGTGCTGAATGTTGTTGATGATGGTGACGGGGCACTGTTTGTCGATGATGGCGATATGGGCTATTCCACCAATGTGAGTCCGATCGTCGTCGCTGGAAAAGGATACCAGAATGACTACCAATGGATTTTAGCAACGACCCCGGATTCGCCCTATTACATTGAGTATGAAGCGGATGATATTTCGTCCGGAAACTATGAAATTGCCACGACCTGGCAAACCGAGTCCGAGATTGGGTCGTTCGCTCGGCATTCGGCCGTGCAGTATGAGATTTACGATAACCAAACCCTTGTCGATACGGTCACTGTAAATCAACAGCAGGCGCCGGCGGCCGATTACACGGCAGGCGGGGAAAGCTTTGAAATTATTGCGCCCGATATCGCAATTGCCTCCGATAGGCTCAGGGTGCGGATCCTCATCCAGTCTCCAGGCACCGGTGCGAGCAACTATCGCACGCTCAGCGCCGATGCGGTGCGGATCGCCCTTGTCCCCGAGGGACCGAACGATGCACCGGTCTTTGCCGACCAAGACTTCAGCGTGGCCGAGAACAGCACAGATGGTACTCTCATCGGCACACTTGCTGCCAACGATGCCGATGGCGACTCGCTCACCTACAGTATCATTACCAATGCCGATCCCGATGGCGACGGCAATGACGCCTTCCGCATCGAAGTCGATCAGTTGCTGGTGAACGATACGGATGACTTCGATTTTGAGACCAATACGCAACTGGTGATTACCGCCCAGGCAAGCGACGGCGCGCTGGCGGATACGTCACAGATTACAGTTAACGTCACAAATGTTAATGATACGATTGTCTTTGATGACCAAGGATTTAGCTTGCCTGAAAATAGTACGGAGGGTACGGTCGTCGGCACGTTCAGTCATGGATCTGGGGCAGAAGTGGTTGTCGCCTCACCGATAGTTACAGGCTCCTTTACGCTTGCTCCGAATCACCAAACCGGCAACGCGCATAACGGGGACATGTACTGGACAAACAATGCTAGTGATGGCTCCACAGCCACGTTTGCGACTGTGATTGACGAGCCGGGCGAGTATGAGGTTTATCTTTGGTGGAGCGGTGCATGGGATCGCTCAGACGATGTAGGGGTATCCATTCAGCACGCCGATGGTGAAAGTCAGGTCACGGTCAATCAGGCGACTGAAGACGGCCAGAACTTTTCATACAAACTGGGAACATACAATTTTGATGAAACGGGCTCGGTAGTTTTAGTCAACAATGGGACCAATGCGAGCTATATGAATTATGCGATTGCCGATGCAGTAAAGTTTGAACTCGTTAATCAAGATTTCATCTATAGTATCGTCAGTAACGTCGATCCCGATGGCGACGGCAATGACGCCTTTCGTATCGACGGCGATCAGTTAGTCGTTAACGATGCGGATGATTTAGATCACGAGGCAAATCCTCAGCTTGTGATTACCGCCGAGGCGAGCGACGGAGTGTTGGCCGATACAGCACAAATCACAGTGAACGTGACGGATATCGATGAGATTCCGGTGATTACCCTCCTCGGCGATTCCCACTCTGTAATGGAGGCGAGTAATACTGCCAGCTATATCGATCCTGGCGCTACAGCGATTGACCCGGAAGATGGCAATCTGACTGACAGCATCGTCGTTGGCGGCGACGCGGTCGATCTTTCCCAAGCGGGCACCTATACGCTGACCTACAACGTTACTGACGCGGCGGGCAATACAGCGAATGAAGTCACTCGCACCGTGCTTGTCGTTTCCGAAGATTTTGGCGATGCACCGGCACCCTATCCGGTAACGCTTGCCGAAGATGGCGCCCGTCACGGCAACGACCCCGCCCCCATGTGGCAACAACTCGGCAGCGACATCGATGGCGAGGCCGCAGGCGATACAGTGGGGTATTCGATATCAATCAGCGACGATGGAAACACGGTTGCGGTGGGCACCAGTAAATCGGGAACCGATGGCGCTGCATATACGCGAATCTACTCCTGGGATGGAGCGACCTGGAACCAACTCGGCAGCGACATCGATTGTGAAGAGGCAGGTGACGGCTGGGGGGGGATGGGCGTCTCTCTCAGCGGCGACGGCGAGACGGTCGTGATTGGCCTACCCGGCAATGATGGTGCAGGTAACAACAGTGGTCATACCCGCGTCTACCACTGGGACGGCGCAGACTGGAACCAACTCGGCGGCGACATCGACGGTGAAGCTGCGGGGGACGGCTCGGGGAACAAAGTGGTGATCAGCGGCGACGGTGGTACCGTTGCGATTGGCGCGACGTCTAACGACGCTGGCGGACATAATGCCGGTCATGTACGGATCTTTTCCTGGGACGGGGCGGCCTGGAGTCAACGCGGGGGCGACTTAGATGGCGAAGATGTTTGGAATGAACTCGGCACCGCGATTTCGCTCAGCGGCGATGGAAACACCGTTGCGATTGGTAGCCGCTGGTATGACGGAGGGGTGAACGGTACAAACGCCGGGCGTACGCATATCTTCTCCTGGGACGGAGCGGCCTGGAATCAGCTTGGCAGCGACATTGAAGGCGAAACAATTTATGACCAATCGGGCACGAGCGTTTCGCTGAGCAGCGATGGAAACACGGTCGCGATTGGCATTCCAAAAGCCGATGGACATACTCTCGGACATACTCACGGACATACTCAGATCTTCTCCTGGGACGGAGCGACTTGGAATCAACTCGGTAGCAATATTGAAGGCCGAATGTCACATGACCGCGAGGGGATGGACGTCTCGCTAAGCAGCGATGGCCAAACCGTTGCGATTAGCGCCTCAGCCTGGGCGATGGAGCGGCCCGGTCACACGCGGATCTGCACCTGGGACGGCGTGGCGTGGAATCAACTCGGTAGCAACATCCAGGGCGAGGCGGCAGGAGACAATGGGGGACTCAATCCTCCAACGCTGGATGACGGGCCGGAAGTCGCCCTCAGCGGCGATGGCCAAACGGTTGCCATTGGCGCGTATTCCAATGATGGAAATGGTGAAGACGCCGGCCATGTCCGCATTTATCGCCTGGGTTCCGCACCGCTTTACTTGGGCGCTAGCAAAGATCAAGAGGTCGACGGCACCCATTCTGCTGCCGCCGATGCCGATGGGGCAGATGAAGACGGGGTTCTCTTCGGTGATCTCCAGGCGGGCAATTGGCGGGATTGGACACAGCATACGGCCAGTGTGGACGTGACCGTCTCGGGAACCAGCGGTTTTCTTGACGCCTGGCTTGATCTGAACGCAGATGGTGATTGGAGCGATGCGGGGGAGCAGGTTTTCGTTTCCCAGGCGGTGAGTGTCGGAGTCAATTCGCTCACCTTCGCGATTCCGGCGTATGCAACGATCGGCGATACCTTTGCTCGATTCCGACTCAGTGCCGTCAGTAACGTCAGTGTCACCGGCGCAGTCGCCCACGGCGAGGTGGAAGATTACGCCGTCACGATCGATGCCTATGTGGATCAACCTCCGGCAATCACCCTGCTGGGCGACTCACCGCTCACGCTCGAAGCGAGCACTACTGCCAGCTACAGCGATCCGGGCGCGACAGCCACCGACCTGGAAGATGGGGATATCACAGATTATATCGTCGTCTCGGGCGACGTGGTCGACTTGAGTGCCCCCGGCACATACGTACTCGACTATGACGTCCAAGATTCAGAGAGCAACGCGGCCGAAACCGTGAACCGCACAGTCATTGTGCAAGACACGCTCGCTCCGGTGATTACGCTCAATGGCAGTGACACAGAGACAGTCGAAGCCGGCTTCCCCTACACCGATCCCGGTGCCTCGGCCAGCGACAGTCTCGATGGGGATATCAGCGGTAGTGTGGTTGTTTCGGGCGCTGTCGACCCGGCCGCGCCTGGCACCTACACGCTCACCTACACTGTGCAGGATGCGGCCGGTAACGCAGCCGATCCGATCACCCGCACCGTGACAGTGCAAGACACGCTTCGGCCGGTGATCGCAATGACCTACAGCGGTGAAGTGCTGCAGGTCAGCGATCAGTCCGATACGGGGCTTGGCGGCCAGATCAATGCGCCGAGTGGATTGCCGACCGAAACGAGCCTTGGTGCTGTCGGCGATGCGGGGCGATTGGCCACGCCGATCACGCGATCGACCAGTTACACGCAGCCCGATGGCACTCCGGTCACCAGCCGCCAGGAGTGGTTGGCCCGTTCACCAGCAGGTGCTGATCCAATCGTCGTTAGTCTGCCGAGCGGAGCGGCGTGGGATCATGGCGATAGCAGCATTATCTCGAGTGAGTCGATCGTGCTTTTGGATCGCGAGGGTGCGGCAGTGAACGACACGGTCGAAGCGGTCGACCTCAATGTGCGCAGCACCTATCTCTTTCAGTACGATGCGGTGGACGATTCCGGTAACTACGCAGAGCAGGTTGTCTTTGCTCTGATTCTCGACGATCAGGTAGCGCCGGTGATTCACGTTACCGGCGGCGGGAGCGAAACGGTCGAGGCGGCCAGCGGTTGGACCCTTTCTGAAGCGACCGCCAGTGACAATATCGACGGCGACCTGACGGCCAGTATTCTTTACAGCGTTGAGAATGTCTCGACCAGCACCACACTCGGCACCGATCTGACGTATGCCGAGGCGGCGGCCCTGCTCGATACCACTCAGTTTGGAAACTATCTGGTCACGATGCAGGTGAGTGACGCAGCGGGCATCTACGGAAATAATAACACAGACAACGTGGCGGCTGCGTATAAAGCGATCTCGATTCGGGATACGCTTCGGCCGGTGATCACACTCACCGGTGATGCAGTCGTGAATCTGAATGTCGATCCGGGTGGCACCTACCTCGATCCGGGTGCCGCGGCCTCCGATGTGCTCGACGGCGATCTGACCGGAAGCGTGGTGGTCTCGGGCGACGTGGTGAATCTTAAACAGGCCGGCAGCTACACTCTTTCTTATAATGTTGCTGACGCCGCCGGCAACGCGGCCGATACGGTCACGCGCACGATCCACGTTGGCGACTCGCTGGTGCCCGGCTCAGGGATATTCAGCGGTAGCATCGGCATTCCCACCGCCGATCCTGCCTCGGCCGCCGCGCTCGATGTACTCGCCGTCGATCTGGATCAAGATGGCGACCAGGATTTGGTAACGCTCGCGAGTTATTCCGCCGGAGTCAGCTGGTATGAAAACGACGGAGCCGAGGTCTTTACCTCGCATGAGCTCGATGGCAGTTACGTGATCAATGAAGTCGTCGTGGCCGATTTTGATGGCGATGGCCATCTGGATATTCTGACATCGGCTCTGGAGCTCTATCCGGGCGATGCCGCCACCAGTTTCGATGCCGATCGCGTTTCGCTGAGTGGTAATACCTATAAGGCGATCAGTGCCGCTGACTTTGACGGCGACGGCGATACCGATATTGTGAGCGACGGGTCATGGTTTGAGAACATGGGCGGGTCGTTCACGTTTACAGAGCACGTCTACACCACCGACGAGTCCTATCGGGTTTACCCGGTCGATCTCGATCAGGATGGCGACCTCGACATCGTCGCCGACGGGGTCTGGTATGACAACGACGGCAGTCAGAATCTTACGCCCCATGCGACGCTTGTGGGCGGGCATTCCCAGCCGATCGATCTCGACGGTGATGGTGACATCGACATTGTCAGTAGCGGTGAAGCGATGACCGACGATGGCCGTCAGGCGTCGATCTATCTTCTGGAAAATGATGGTGCAGAAAACTTCACCACTACCCAAATCGTGCTCTCTACTCGCAGCACAACCATGTCGGATTTCCGGGGTCCGAGCCTCGAAGTGATCGATCTTGATCGTGATGGTGATCTCGATATTCCTTATGCGGATCACGGGCGGGTTGGTGTTCTGATGAACGACGGTCAGCAGAACTTTACGGATCAAATACTCTATGCATCGTCAGAGTGGCACATGACGCGAACGTCAGACCTCTCGGTCGTGGATGTCGATGGCGATGGCGACCTTGATATTTTCAGCGGGACTGACGAGCGGAACTGGAATCCCAATGCAGATGATCGGGTCGACTGGTACGCGCAGAATGCACGACCTACGCTCGACGAGATTGTCGATATCGGCATCACTACGAGTCAATCGGTTGCCCTGACCGGTATCGGTGCTGGTGGCCTGGAGAGTCAATCGCTTCAGGTGACGGCCGTCAGCAGTGACGCCAGCATTTTGCCGGACCCGGCGGTCAGTTACGCCTCTGGCACAACAGGCTCGCTGCTCCTGGCTCCTGTCGCCGGGCAATCGGCACCGGTCACCGTCACCGTCACCGTGACCGACGGCGGATTCGATGGCGATCTGGCAACGGTCGGCGACAATGCGATTTTCTCCCGTGATTTTGTGGTCGACGTGACCTGGGTCAACGAAGGACCGCTCGATGTGGCCCTGACCAACACGGTGGCCTCACTTCCTGAAGACACCGATACAAGTTCTGCAGTGAAGGTGGCCGACATCGTGATCGCCGATGACGGTCATCCCGAGAGCGCAAATGCGATCAGCCTGACCGGTTCCGATGCGGTCAGTTTCGAAGTGGTCGGCACCGAGTTGTTCCTTGCCGCCGGTACGGCACTCGATTATGAGAGTCAAACCAGTTACAGCGTCACCGTGAGTGTTGTAGATACCACCGTCTCGAATCCCGTACCCGTCACGGCCGAACTCTCGCTCGCCATTACGAATGTCGACGAGGGGATAACATTCGACGATCAAGCCTTTACGCTGGCCGAAAATACCGCAGTGGGAAGTGTTGTCGGCGCGATCTCGGCCACGGATCCCGATGGCGATGCGATTACCTACGTGATCACTTCGAATATCGATCCCGATGGCGATGGAAACGCCGCATTTGTCCTCGTCGGTAACCTTCTCTTCACTGCGGATGCGGACGATCTCGATTACGAAACCGATCCGCAATTGATCTTCACTATCGAAGCGAGCAGCGGAACGCTTTCTGATACGGCACAGATCACTGTCAATCTCACAGATGTGAATGAACCACCTACTGCCGTCAATTTACTCAATGTGGCCTTTACTTCATTGCCTGAGAATACTGACACTGCGGGTCACTTGAAAATTGCGGATATTGAAGTAATCGACGATGCTCTGGGTTTAATTGAAATCAGCATTGGCGGTCACGATGTTTTCACTTTCCTAGTAGCGGGCAACGAACTCTTCCTGAGGTCAGGTGCAGTCCTCAATTATGAATCACAAACGAGTCACAGCGTTACGGTCTATGCGGTAGACGATTACACCGCCAATCCTAATATTCCCGCAACAGTCGATTTCACTCTCGATGTACTGCCTGTCGAAGAACCGCCCGTTGTAGCGAATGATCAGTATGCCGTGTTGATGGGCGAAAGTATTACGATTGATGCGCCGGGGGTGATAGAGAATGATTTCGACCCCGAAGGCGATCTTCTTACGGGACTCACGCTCGTGGAGGATGTGCAGCACGGGACGCTGCAACCCCAAGCGGATGGCTCCTTTACCTACACGCCGCTTGCCGACTTTGAGGGGGACGACACCTTTACCTATACCATTAGCGATGGAACCAATGTGTCGGACGCGGCCACCGTCACCCTTGCCGTCAGGCCTTACGTCTTTTTTGCTGATCCTACCCCAACAGTTGAAGACCAGTTCGGCTGGGCGACTGCCATCGACGGTGATCGGGTGCTCATCGGAGCAATTGGTGACGATACGCTTGGCAAAGGCACCGGACAGGCGCATTTGTTTGACCTCAGCGGCAAGTTGCTCCAGACGTTCAATAACCCCAACCCCATTGTGAACGAGTACCACAATGATGATACGCAACTACAGTTCAATCAATTTGGGGCTTCTGTAGCGCTCAGTGGTGACTACGCATTGGTCAGTGACCCAAAGGTGACTAGCGAAATTCCAGTGGTCGACGAAGGTATGGGCTTTGGGGCAAACTTCGGGCAAGTGCACCTCTTTGATGTCCTCACTGGAAATTTACTTCACACGTTTATCGACCCCACGCCGACCCCAACAGCGTCGCGTTC
>CACOUL010000033.1 GCA_902630355.1 Planctomycetaceae bacterium | reverse complement strand
AACAGATCGTGATCGAGGAGATGGAGGCGGTCGGTTGAACGAACCAACTCAGTGTCGCACGCCGCGAGAAATAGTCGCCGAACTCGACAGGCATATCGTGGGTCAAAACGCGGCCAAGCGTGCCGTTGCGATTGCGATTCGCAATCGTTGGCGCCGACAGCAACTCGATGAGGAAATGCGGCGCGAAGTGGCGCCAAAAAACATTCTGATGATCGGGCCCACCGGGGTAGGGAAGACGGAAATTGCCCGGCGTCTAGCCCACCTGACATCTGCCCCCTTCATTAAGGTAGAGGCGAGCAAATACACCGAGGTGGGATATTACGGTCGCGATGTGGAGAGCATGATTCGCGAGTTGGTTGAAAGTGCGTTGGTGATTGTGCGAGATCAGGAGCGAGCGGCAGTCGAGGCACAGGCGAACGAGAGGGTCGAAGGGCGACTTCTGGAGATTCTCGCACCCATGCCTCTCGTTTCGGAGACCGATACCGATGCGACCGCGTTGCGAGAACGGCATGAGCGGACCCGAGAAAAAATACGCGCTATGCTCCTCGCCGGTGAAATGGAACAGCGAAAAATCGAGATTACGGTTGAACAAAAAGCTCCGCCGATGATGTTTACCAACATGGGTGCGGAGCAAATGGACTTCGATCTCCAGGGGCTATTTGAAAAAGTGATGCCACGTAATGCATCGCAGCGGGAGATGACCGTGGCAGAGGCTCGCAAGGTCCTGTTTGAAGAGGCATGTGAGTCGCTCATCAGTTCAGAAAAGGTCAACGCGCGTGCGATCGAGTTGGCGGAGAACTTCGGAATTGTTTTTCTCGATGAGGTCGACAAGGTTGTCGCCACCGAAGGGGGGCGTGGAGCCGATGTGTCGCGACAAGGGGTCCAGCGGGATTTGCTGCCGATTGTCGAGGGCACCACGGTGCAAACGCGCTATGGATATGTGAAGACCGACCACATTCTGTTTGTGGCAGCCGGTGCCTTTCATAAAGTGAGCCCCAGCGATCTGATGCCGGAATTACAAGGGCGATTCCCGATCCGCGTCGAATTGACCGATCTGACGCGCGATGACTTTATCCGTATCTTGACCGAACCGCGGGGCGCACTGACAAAACAATATGCGGCTCTGATGCAGACCGAGGGAGTGAGCATCGAATTTTCGGACGATGCGGTGGAGACACTTGCCGGATATGCGTTTGAACTTAATCAAAAATCGCAGAATATCGGCGCGAGGCGACTCTATACCATCATGGAACGACTTCTCGAGGAGCTTTCCTTCGAAGCGCCCGACATGACCATGGGAACAGTGAAAATCAGCCCTGCATATGTGGAAGAGCGACTCGATGCCTTGAGTAAGAATGAAGACTTGAGTCAATTTATTCTGTAGGTGACTGCTTTACAGCGTATCCCCTGCCGTGCCCCGGCACCCTCCAAGGAGCAGATTGATGCATCAGCAACCGGTCGCGATCGTCACTGGCGGTTCGCGAGGTATCGGTCGAGCGATTGCCGCAAAATTGGCCGAGTGTGGTTATGCGGTTGTCGTTAATTTTCTGCAAAGTGAAGCGCAGGCAACCGCAGTGGTATCAGCGATTGAAGACGCCGGGGGAGTCTCCGAGGCCGTACAGGCAGACGTGGGGGTTGCCGAGGATCGATGCCGACTGTTGGATGTCTGTCGCGATCGATTCGGGCGACTCGATCTGCTGATCAACAACGCGGGTGTTGCGCCGGCCGAACGCGTCGATCTTTTGGAGACAACTGAAGCGAGTTGGGAGCAGGTTTTTTCCACAAATCTTAAGGGCCCCTTTTTCCTCGCGCAGCAAGCAGCGCGGAGAATGGTCCAGCAGATCGAGGCCGACGAGATACCCGGGGGAAAAATAATCAATGTTTCTTCGATCTCGGCGTACGCCGGTTCGCTCGATCGCGGAGACTACTGCATGGCGAAGGCAGCAATGGGGATGATGACGCAGTTACTTGCTGCCCGGCTTGCGGAATCGGATATCCAGGTTTTCGAAATCTGTCCCGGGGTCATCCGCACCGACATGACGGCTCCGGTCTCCGAGAAATACGATGCCCTCATCGAATCGGGGCTCACGCCGATTGCCCGCTGGGGCGAAGTGGATGACATTTCCGCCGCTGTGCAGGCGTTGGTGGAGGATCGCTTTCCGTTTAGTACCGGTCAGCGATTTCACGTGGACGGCGGGTATCACATTCGGCGACTTTAACCCGACGCGGCTTGGAAAATGATGAATGTTGCGATTTTGGGTAACGCCCCATTTCTCAGGCGGCTCACCGCCGAGTATGCCGAAAGCCGCGATCACCAAGTGGTGTATAGCCAGCATGCATGGGAGCAATTTGACCTCGATACTCTGAGAGATTTATCCGTCGACACGTTGGTGTTGGGCGGACCTGAGAATGATACCTGTTTGCTTCGGGTGATCGAGTCGATCAAGGCGTTCGAGGGAACGTCGCTGCTTATCCATCCCCTGACAAATGCGGTTTTCACAGCCTACGAGGTGGAACGACTTGCGGGTGATGCGGTCGGAAAGATCGTTCCGCTGTTTCCACTCCTTTGCTCGCCGATGGCTCGGGCCCTTCAGCAGGCAATTGTCGGTCTCGAAGAAAATGTTTTTTCGGGGTTAGGACAAATCGAACGCGTTGAAATGGAGCGAGCGTTGGCAACCGACCCGGAGCAAACAGTTTTTGAAACATTCACACAAGATGCAACGCTGCTGTCGTTAGCGACCGGGCCGATGAACGAAATCGTGGCGATGCGACTTGGCGATGAACCGGTCCCTCTGAACGTGCAGTGCGCAAGTCGGAGCGGAGGTTTGGTCCGTTGGAGTGCCCTCCGCTCGTTTCAGGATGATGCTGCGGCGCATCTGCGGATCGAAGGTTCAGCCGGCCGTTGCGAGTTGCGCTTGGATGCATCGGGGCAGTGGTCCGTGAAGACCACAGGTGGTGAGCAGGCATTTCCGGTCGACAACCTGATGGCACAATGTGCTGTCACCGAGTCCGATTCTCTCGGAGACTGGCGGGTGGTGACGCATAGCCTCGAGGTACGGGAAGCGGCGGAAAAAAGTTTGAAACGGGGAAGATTGGTGCGGCTGAATCTCGACGGCCGCGGTGAACGCACGGCGTTCAAGGGAACCATGGCATCGCTCGGCTGCGGCCTGTTGCTGGGTGGTCTTTTTCTCATGATTGTTTCGGCGTTTATTCTCAGTTTTTCCGATGCTGCGGGTCTGGGAAAGTTCACGCAGTGGATTTCCAAATTGCCCTGGGTGTTGGCCGGCCTGATGTTGCTTTTTTTACTGATTCAACTCTTCGCCCTTGTGATCCCCCGCGGAGGCGAAGACTGATCGGTGAGGCTTGCGGTGGTTGCAATCTTGTTCGCTTCCCTTTACCCTGCACTCGTTACAGAATCATACGCATTGATCCCCGTGGGAGAGAAAACACGATGGCCGACAAGACCGAAGCGAATGTTGAAGAAAACGAAGATGACGCTCGACGCACAATCCACGTCGACACGAGCGGCGCGGTTTCCAGCTATGCCAATTTTTGCCGCGTGACTGGCACGCCGGAAGAATTGATTATTGATGTAGGTCTCAATTCCCAGCCTGTCGGTCCTCCCCCGGAGTCAATCCAGATCAATCAGCGATTGGTGATGAATTATTTTACGGCGAAGCGATTGCTCGGTGCCTTGCAGATGTCGCTGCAGCGGCATGAGATGACGTTTGGTGTTCTGGAAACCGATGTCCAGAAAAGAGTTCAGCCTTCGGCACGTCCCTCGACGGAAAGCTGAGCAATACCTTGCGCTATCCGGCACGTAACGTTCGGCCCTTAAGTTGTACTGGTACTCGCATTTTTGCCGTCTCGCATTAGTGGGAGGCAACCGATCGCGATGATCAGCAGTTGGCTAAGCACGACGATCAAGAGGTTGCGGAGGACGCCCTCCTTAAAACCATAGGAGTGCAGTCCGACACCAAGTTCGTTGACACCAAACCAGGACCAGGCGGTCACAATATTACCGACCACGACCAGTACGGCGAGCCCTCGCGTTCGTACCAGGCCTGCCCACCGCGCGTGAAGTACCAGCGCGTTCCAGAGCACGATGATCAGCGCACCATTTTCTTTCGGGTCCCACCCCCAGAATCGCCCCCAGGAGTCATCTGCCCAAAGGCCGCCCAGCACGGTTCCCACAAAACTGAAAAAGATGGCAAAGCAGAGTACGCCATAAATCATTCTCGGGAGTTCATTTCGTAGCCGTTCGTCTTGTTTGGCAAGGTCGAATCGCCACAAGAGGAGGAAGAGAATGTAAAGAATCCCCAGGCCACCTGCGAGAAACGTGGTGGAATAGCCAAGCGTAATCGCTACCACGTGGGTTGCCAGCCAAAACTGGGTGTCGAGGACGGCCTGCAACACGACGAAAGTGTCGCCGTCGGCGGCCAGAAAATAGGCGACCAGCAGGGTGAGGAAACCGATCACGGAGCCGACAATCGTGCCGATTCCCATTCGATAAATCAATTCCAGAATAATGGCGAGCAGCACGCAGCCCCAACCGATAAAGACGGCCGATGAATAAAGGTTTGTCACTGGGGGCCGCCCCGAGATGTACATCCGTGCGAGCAGCGCAATCGTATGCAGTGCAAACGTGAAGACCAGTAACCAGAAGGCTGCACGCAAGAGAGGTCGTCGCCAGATGAGGAGTCCGAGTACGCCAAGCAGAAAAGTAAAAATGTACAGCACCTTCGCGATAAAAAAGGCATCGCATCGGTTGAACCAAGCTTCAAAGGCATAAAAAGAGCCAAAGATGCCTGTAACCGTACTCTGCATGATCGAGGGAGAATAGATGAGTTCGGCTGGTTTTTGTTCTGCAATCTCGTTTTGATACGCTTCAATCGCTTCGTTAAATTTAACTATATCTCCCTCGCGGTATGTCCGCAGCGCACGGGCCATGGTCTCGGCGAGTCGACTATTTTTTACGTCGCCACTGAAATCCACACCGATCGCGACAATGCTCTCGGTCAATTCTTTTTCGACTCGACCTCGACTTTCGTTCACTTGTGCGCGAGCTGCTGGCTCGATCGAGGCCCGCATTTCTTCGGGAAGATTTGCGGCTGCACGAGCCGCGACTTGTTCCGCATCTTGCGGCGAGAGTTCTGGGTTTCGCGACTGAACGATTTGCTCAATCAAAATCAAAATATTCGATTCCACCAGTCGCTCGAGATTATCCCCCGAGAATATGTCATCGGCAATTTTATTGGCAAGCGATTCGGCCGATGTTAGATTTTGTTCCGCCGCGAACGCTTGAAAACGGGCGGCTGTCAGAGCCGTCATCAGGGGAGACCACTGCTGATCGGTTTGGGGAGATGGAATCGCCCGCGGCGCCTTCGATTTAGCAAGTTCGGCGGCGAGCAGTGCAAGTGAAGGAAGCCTGGTGGCGGTGTCTCCAAAATCGGGTATTCGATATGCCTCGCGGAGCGCGTTGAAAAGCTCGATTTTGTTGTTTAGTTCGAGGACTTTTTTCTGGTAAAGCGTCAGGTTCTTTTTATCAGCCTTACGGGCCAAGGATACCTGCCTTTTAAAGTCGTCGAGTTTCGGCAGCATTTCGTTATAGGAATAGCGGAATCCTTCCCGTCGCGTGAGATCGAGAGTGTTTAAAAGATCTGGATTTTCAAATCGAAAAACGCGCAAGTCCAGCGATGCTGGCGTGTGGGCAACAGTTTCGAGCAACCATTTCTGGTACGGCTGGCGTTTGCCTTCCAGATCTTTGTAGCTCGCTTTCTCGGAGATGATCCGCAGGCTGTTGAGAGCGAGCGTGTCGAAGGGTTTTACCCGGCCCTGATAAATGAGCGGCACCGCCGCGAAGGCGTCGATGTTTGCCTCGCCTTTCTCGGTTCGCGTCGGCCAGGCGGAATACGCGGCATATCCGGTCAGCAGCAATCCGATCATGACCACACCAAGCGGCAAATAGACCGTCGCCGCTTGGGTGTGTGGTTCCTCGCTCGGTAGTGTGTGGCTTGCGGTGCTGTCCGCTTCGGTCCCTCGACGTCGGAGAAATCGCGTGAGTGCGATGGAAAAATGTGCGAGCAATCCGACTGCCACCACCATGCAGGCAACATAAGGAATCATCCAACCGGTATTGGTCACAATCTGCAGGATCGTGCCGCGTTCATCCGGCGTGAAGCTCGATTGATAGAGTGTATCGCCCGCAAAGCGAAGCGGATTGTTCATCCAAATCTTTACTTTGCGATCAACGTTCCGCGAGGGATCGACGAGTTGTAACTCGGACGAATAATTCTTGGCTGTTTGGGTGCCTAGATATTTATCGAAGCGAAAATCGATCAATTTAAGCGAATAGGGCTTATAAGTTCGCTTGAATCGCAGCGACACGTCGTACGTTTTATCGCCTAAACTGATTTGTTGCGGTGGGATCGGCCGATCGAGCATTTCGAAAAAAGAAGAGAAGAGGTAGGTCCCGGTCGATTCCCCGCTTTCCTTATTGATGAGCTCGACGTACGTGGCAGGCAAATCAACTTGACCATCGGCATCGGCACCGCTGCTCGTTTTGCGCGGGACAGACAGCAGCCTTTGGCCGATCCCTGAATCTGCCAAATTGTCGCTACTGCCCGTCACTCGCTTCAGTTCGGAATTCGGCTGGAAGGAGACGATTTTAAGATCGAATGGCAGCAGTGGATTTTTAATGACGTGGTCGCTGGGCAATGGTCGACCCAATTTTCTCACGATCCAATCCCAAATTGTCATCTGTGGGTGTCTGAGGAGCGATTGCGGCACGACGGTAACCTCCTCGGTCTCACCATCATCAGAGTGGGCAAATGCCAGTTCGACTTCGCGGATATCTCGCGAGTATTGCACAGTCTGCCCTTCGCGGATGTGCATCTGGCTTTCATCGTGAAGACCGAAGACAACGAGTTCGTTGATCATCAGCATGGCGAGTCCGGCATGCAACAGAACCACTCCCCCGCGTTTTTTGAAAACAAGGAGACAGCCTGCCAGGCAGACGATCGCCGCCCCGGTGGCGAGCATCAGTTGCCAAAGTATTCGCATACCCGCATCGCCCAGGTAGGTGTCGTCTCCACCGAGTAGCATCCAGAGGACGGTGATCCCAAGAACGAGTACGGGGACCGAAAGGATCCAGAAGACGCGAGAGCGGTAGTAGCCGCGGAGGGCAAAATATCCGACTGAAAGCAGTGCGCACAGCGTGATGCTTGCCGTAATTAATTTGAAGAGCAGCCATACCGAACCCCAATCGGCGGCCTGGCTACTTTCCGTATCCTGGTCGAGGCCACCGCCCGCTACCACGAGCGCGACCAAAACGCTTCCGATGCCGATGAGCAGGGTACCGAGCAGAAGCCGCCGCCCTTTTGCTTGTACTTTGAAACGAATGAGATGGGCCGCCAGCAGGTTGGCGATCATGACGATTCCGATCAGAAAGCCACCCGGAAAGTAAAAGCCTCCGGCAACTCGGGGCGGGTCGCCGGCAAAGAATGCCGCAGGGAAAAACACCTGCAGCGGAATGTAGGCAAAGAGCGTGCGGAAATACTGGTCAACCGCCTCCTGAATGCCCTGATTGGCCTGGGCGAGTGTCCCCGCAAAGACCAGGAAGATACTCAGTGCGAAGAGCGTGACGGTCAGTCGCAGCGATGCGAGCGGCGCAATGAACTTCCGTAGCGTATGCCCCGTAAGCCCAAGGGGCATCGTCTCCGATCGCTGATGCATTTTGTTTGATTTGAGGGCGTGGTCCATCGAGTTCTCGGTACTCTACTTTTTTCCCTTAAGAACAGAGTTAAAAGTCAGCGAGCGAATAAAGGTTTTAAAGGTCTCTGCCTGTTGTTCTGCAAGGGGTCGATTCCCGCTGAGTTTGACAAACCAGTTACCACCCCCGTCGGCGGGGAACATGGCTGCCAGGATCGCCTGTTTTGCACCGAAAATCGCGAAGTACTGTCCTCTTAGTGCCCCGGCACTGATTTCCTGAGTTTCACTTTGCATTTGCTCCGCGGTGATCTTCCCCAGGCCGACCTGTCCGCGCCAGCGATTGACGTTGTCGAGTTGATCTCCGCCCGCCGAGATCACGGTCACTTCAATCGACTCATCACCACGCGAGAAGCGAAACGCTGCTTTCCGCATGCCCCTCACCGGCCCCGGTTTCCAGCCTGCGGGTGGGGTCCCCTGTACAAAGGAGGGATCGAATCCGGCAGCCGGCCGATCAGGACGAGTCGCCAGCGACGGCGGAGGTCCCGGTCGTTGTCCGAGGATGCTCGTAAAGAAAATCTTTTGTCCATCGGCTTGCAGGGTCTCAAACGCTTCGGCGGCTGCTGGTGCTGCGAGAGGCGCGAGCCCCATCTGCCCACGCCAACGGTTTAAATTACTGGCCATGTAGGCCTGCCAGTTCGGGTTCGTCTGACGAAGTGATGAGACGACCACTTCAATCGGTGGGGATTGCGTCACAAGTGTTGCCAGACGCATGCCGCTTGCAGCGCTCCGTTGCGACCAGCCTTCAGGCAATGTCCACTTCGGCGGACCGTCAGCCGGAAACATGAGTCCCGCGAGAAAGCTGCGGATGGCACTGCGGTGCGGTTCCATGCTTTCGGCAGTCCCCACCGCCTTGAAAAAGTAGACCTCCCCGTTTCGGACTGTCAGGGCAACGAACATCTCACCGGCTACCGAAGCGTTACTGCTTTTGTCTTTGGCAACGCGATACCGCACAATCGGGTCTTCCCGGCGGCATCCCCATACGGCCAAGCAAGCCAGGGTCACGATTGTTAGCGGGGTAGCAATGTTGTTCATGAAGGTTGGTCTACCGGCAGCAAAGGGCCGCCCAGATACAGCACGGATTGACGGAAAAGATCGGGATATCAAGGTACAGTATTATATCCCAGGGCACGATCGTTAGTAGTGTGATCTACCGCCTGAGCAAGTGCCCCGGAGTCTTCCAGCCGATCACGGGCACGTCTTCGGCGAGCAAATAGATTTTCATCGATCCAAGAGAGGTGCGATGCGAGGTTTTTTCTGCCGTGTTTGGAGCGGAGGCAGCAGACGCGAAATAATTGGAGACCCCGATTCGTTCCGCGGAAATGCCCCAGCGACGAAAAAACTCAGCCAGCTTTTCTGCCCGGTACGTGGTGCTTAGGGGGGGAGTGGATGGTATCGCGGCGTCCCGGTCCATGACGATCAAGACGCGGTGCGATTGAATCTCCGGTTGGGCAAGAATGGTGGCCAACGCACCGAGCGTATCTCCCGACTCGACGTAGAGGTCGCCATCGGATCCAAAAAACATTTCCGGATCAAGTACGAGCGCTCCGCGTGAGGGATCAAAGTCGATGCCTGCACTCTCATCGGCTAGTTCGATCAACTGTGTGCGCGTGGCGACGGGCGGTTTTGTAATATTGTCAAGGCGAGCGAAGATCGCTGGGACTTCGCGATCAAGTGTGACAAGTTCTTGCTCCGATTGATCGCGCTCGGATCGCAGCCTACGGCACTCCGCTTCCAGATTGGCGATCGTTTTCTCGAGTGATTTGTTTCGCTCCGACAACTGATGGTACTGCGATTGGCAGGTTTCGATCCGGTTTGCCGGTACCAGACAACCACCGCACGTGATGAGTGCCGCAAAAACGGCCAGAGATGCGGCGCGGGTGTGACGGCGGCTCGATGAGCGCGATGCAGTTCTAAAAAACATGCGAGTCGGCTTCCTTACCTAACGCAAAATCGATTCAGTGATGGTCTGCCGCAATTGGGGCTTTAGCCGGCGAGTGCAGCGTTCAATTAAACATATTCAAAATGGCATTCATCAGGCCGCTGTTGACCGGGTGAACGCCTTCCCAACTCCAGATTTGCCGGACGAGATCGTAGACGAGCATGCCGGAGAGGGTCAGCAACACAATGCAAAGAAACAGGCTTACCACGTTCCAGGGCGAATACGGTGCCTCCGGGATTGCCATTTGTTGCACTACGACTGGCGCCTCTGTTGCTCCGATCAATTCGGCTGGTCCCGCTTCCCCTTCGGTACCGGCATCAAGCAGCGCGAGTCCCGCATCGGCGTCCTGTTCCATTATCGTGTTCGAGGTCGGATCAAATTCCATGTCGGGATCGTCCAGGGCGATCACTTGAGAACTGCTCTCGGAGTCATCTCCCATCGCGTCTTCAAGTGGCGTGAGGAGGAAATCGTCCTCTTCTCCCAGTTGCGAGGGTGAACTGCCGGCCGCAGCGGCAGAATCTGCCGAGAGGAAATCCTCTTCACCAAGCAAAAGCGAATCTTCTCCGAGGGATGAGCCGCCCAGGTTCATGCTGTCCCCTTCGAGCGAAATCCCGCTATCGGCAGGATCACCCAGGGAAATTCCACTGTCGCTCGCGCCAACCACATCGCTCCCGGTGCCACCGAGAACCAGGATATCCTCGTCGTCCCCCGTCATGTCGATTTCCGAATCGTTCGTTGTCGCGGCATTGCCGCTAGTATCAAAAGATAGTGCGTCACTTTCAGGCGACGAGCCAGCGACCGGGTCGGCCGTCGGTGAGGAGTCGGACAGATCGAGTTCCAGATCGAGATTGTCACTACCAGTGAGCTGGATTTCCGAACCCGCATCAGCGGGTGAGTCGACAGCGTCGGCCCCGAGGACATCGGACGAGGGATCCGCGTCGCTACCTCCGAGGATGAGTGAATCGCTCGTCAGTTGGATATCGCTCGTATCAAGTGCGTCGACCGTGACTCGAGCATCTTCAGGATCGGTTTCGCTGCCGCCTTGGTGTCCGATCACGGTACTGGAGCCCACCGGGCCGGAGCCACCGAGTTCCACTTCGCTTAAAAGGATCGAATCCGGGATCCGCAGGCCTTTGTCCGCGTCATTCCCATCATCCAAGTTCAGTTCAGAGTCGCCTGCATCGAGCGAATTTTTAACCTGCTCTAAATCTTCTGCCTTGAACTTCCAGGTTGCCCCATCGCGAAAGCCACGAATCTCATTCCTCTCCCGCATCTCGGAGAGTTTATCGACCGAAATTCCAAGTTCCGCCGCAGCCGATTCAAGATCGATGAATTTGGATGCCATGAAAGAATCCCCCAACGCGTATACTCGGTTCCCTGCTAAATTATAGATTAATTTCTGCCACGTTGCTTGCTTCTGCTCTATTCCTGTTCGATCAGCGAACGGATTTCTTCAGGCAGTGGGGTTGTGCCATTAAAATGGTTTATACGGAGATCCCAGTAGATATTTCTCACACTGCGAAGTGAGATGCCACCGTTGGCGGGATCCACATGATAGACCGCCATGACCCGATGACGGGGATCCAACACGCAAAGTTGCTGCGTGCCATTTGCAAGAACCTGCGTGTGGGAAACCAATGCTTCAGAGGGTGCGCCGCGTTCCTGGAGTTCCGCGTGTACACTCTGGGGCCGACTGGTGAGGATGTGTCCCGCGATGAGTGCGATCGCCGCGACAGTCGCTCCCCAGAGAGTTTGCCGGATGAGTTTTCTCATGGTCCTCCGCCGACGCCGACCTCGCTGTCCGGTTTCCATACGGTCCATCATATCGAGCCTCTACTAGTGAGTTTAATGTGTTGAGGGCGCGACCTCAAACGATTTTCAGTGCAAATTGCAGTGCAAAAAAACGGGCCGCAGTTTAGCGACCCAAAGAGATGCCAGCAAGGTCAAGCTTTGCCGTTATAATCACGGTTTTTCAGCCGAAATGAGGCTTGTTCTTCGGCCTCTTTCTTTCGCCCTCGCCACGGCCGACGGTTCCCGCCTGGGAACGGATGACAGCTGGAGCCGGGGCCGCCGCGTATCGCAGGACCAGCATGGCTGCGAAAACTGCCATCGCCCAGAGAGGCTGGCTTGCAGCCATGCCGAAGCCAATCGTGAACGGCAGCGCGATGCAGGAGAAAATCAGATCATTTTTCATTGAATCGACCTCAGCCAATCGTACGCATTGCCGGTCCAAAAGGAAAGTTTGTGCATGCGGATTAACGGTGAATATCCAGCGAATGCTCGGTTCCCAGGTGGTTTTTTAGCGATTCGAATTGCTCGGCGTATTCCTGTTGGGAGGCGTGGACATGCTCTCCTTCGGTGATGAATTTAACCTGTTCATCGCAGTCGATTCCGTACCGGGCAAGAATATCCTCAAACGGCTGGAGTGAATTTCCATAGACGACGAGTAATTTGTGTTCATCGAACTGAACCTCGAGCGGGATCGAAGGGTTCAGGACGGCAATCCCGAGGCAGCCATCATTTAAAATCGCATCTTCATAGTCGCAGAGGATACTCTGAAGGACAGGGAGATCGATCTGTTCTCGCCTCGAAGAGCCGCGACCGCCGTCGGGTCCCGAATGACTCGTCTCGACAACGACATCGACCTGATTTCCAAGCGGTTCGAGCAGATCGAGAAAGAGATCAAAGAGTTTCTCCGCGGATGCCGAAATCATCAGGACCGGGATCCGATTGCCAGCCTGTTCGTCGTGAAAATAGTCGCGACGATACGCCTCCCGGGGAATGACTTGCAGGTCGTAGCTTGGTCGAATGGCATCGGTGAGCGTGAAATCGCTGTAGCGAGCAATCCGCAGATGCGAATCGACCGATTCCTCGTCGAGTAGCTCGAAACTGCTCGGCGTGGTGGTTGGCGTGTCCGGGCAGTTCACCGCTTCGAGTTCAAATTCGAAGTCGGCCAGTTCCATTTCTGAAAGCTCAAAATCGGAAATTTGATGCGGTGATTCACTTGCACCGTCAAAAAGTCGACCGAATAAATTCTGAAAAAACCCCATAGAACGCCCGTCCTTTTCTTGGTTTGATTCCGGCTGAATTTCAAAGTTTTTCGTCTGAGTGGCCTTTGCGGCCGACTCGGGTGAGAAAACCTAGGTCATCGCGGCCGCTGTGGTGGTCGCATGAGACGGGTTTCCCGGCCGCTCCACAGTTTTGAGTCGCAAGAATCGTTACAATCAGAATTTCCCTCACCGACCGTGGTGAGCGATTGGGAGTGTTCCGGCCGAGTTTTGTCGTATCGATGCACGGTTTGGAGGTTTGTCGAAGTATGGATCCTCTTGTTGCTCTTGTGCGAATCCTTTCACAGTCGAATCGGTTCGCTGTGTGGGTCAGCCTGCTTTCTCTCTCGTGCCTCGTTGCGCGGGCACAAGATGACTCGGCCGATTCAAAGCAGCGCCGCGTTATCGAGGACACATGGGAGGTGATTGAGTTGGGAGGCTCGCGTGCCGGCTATGGGCGATTTCGCGAGACAAGTTTCGAGCAGCGGGGTGAAACGGTTCGTCAAATCGATAGCGTGACGCGGCTACGACTCCGCCGACTGGGCCAAAGTATGGAGGCGACAATTCGCGTGCAGATGACGAGTGATGCTTCCGGTAGAATGCAGGATTTTCGTACAGAGGCCAACCTGGGTGGCGCGCCGACGGTGACCACCGGAAAAGTGGCCGACAATCGACTCATCATTACAACGAGCCAGAGCGGTAGGTCCACTTCCCAAAAGATCAATTGGGGGCCAAACGACCACGGTTTTTTTTATGAACGAACATCTTTGCAAAATAAGCCCATGGTGCCGGGTGAGAGGCGGCGTTTTACCTCGCTGCTCCCCATCTTTCATCAGCTTGCGGAAACAGAGCTATCGGCCGGTGAGTGGATTGAAACAAAGATGCTCTCCGGGGCTCGCAAACTCCTTCCAATTCAGAGTCGGACTACACTCCATGGGCAGCAGTTTGAGGCAACTCTTTGGATGGATCGCGCGGGGCATATTGTCAAAACTGACGAACCCACTCTCGCGCAGCGAACGATTCGAGTCAGTCGAGCCGAGGCCCTCTCAGGACAAGATGCGGCGCCACCCGATCTGATTGTCGGCACGTTGATCCCGCTCGAGGGAAATCGAGAGGGACTTTCCACAGCGAGGTCGGCGACGTATCGGGTGAAGATCAAATCGGGCACACGTAAATCGCCCTTTCCGGACACCCCGAACCAAACGTGCACCCCCGGCAGCGAAAAAGGCAGTTGGATCCTGGCGGTGACGCCGCAAGAGGAACGGTCAACCGCGGTCGACCGGCCGGCCGCATCCACGGGCCCCACAGTGGCAGACCAGGAGTCGAGTCGGATGATCCAACTCAAAGATCCCTTGATTCGTCAGTTGGCTCACGAAGTGCCCGCTGATGCAAAGGAATGTCGTTTGGCTGCAGAACTGACTCGAAAAGTAAATGCATGGATTGAGCAAAAAGATTTTTCAGCCGCCTTGGCTTCGGCGGCCGAAGTGGCGTCGACGCGTCGCGGCGATTGCACGGAACACGCGGTCCTGCTCGCTGCGCTTGCCCGCACGCGCGGCCTGCCGACTCGTGTCGTGGTGGGGCTCGTATACGTGCCGGCTCTTGAGGCGTTCGGTTACCATATGTGGAACGAGATCTGGTGTGATGGGGAGTGGCTCGATTTTGACGCGACTCGTAGCACCGGAAAATGTGGTCCGGGCCATATTCACATCATGGCAACACCCCTCGACGATGCGAGCGGCCTGACGGTGTTTCTTCCCGTGCTCAAGGTGATGGGAGGCACCACGATCGAGCGTTTAGAGGATGCAGGGCCGCAGGTTAAATAACGGAAGGTGGTGCGGCAGCGCGGTAGGGGTTTGCGTCGGCACACACGCCCCGAATTACGTGAGTCAGTGCATGTTGATCATGCCGATGTCTGCATCCGAGAGTTCTCCAAGATGCGGCGGTTCATACGGTTTTCCGTTACCGCCCGACTCGTCGGACCATTGGCCATGCGGCTGCGCTAAAACGCCGGCGACCCCGTGGTAAGCGGGCACCAGTTTGAATTGCCAGTTCTGGTTCAGCAGGTTCCACTCGATGCTGTGGGTGCTGCGGCCATAGGTATCACCGCCATACGTGGCCTGCGATCGACTGAAAGATTGATCGCCACGGTAGGTGGGATTGATCGTCTCACAACACTCGGAGTACCCCTTGGCGAGCCGTGGCACCGGCAGATAGAGCATGCCTTGGGCGAAATTCACCCGGTCACCCGCCAGCGGATTGGCAAACAGATGCGGGAGAAATGGAGGATGCGGTTGCCAATAGACGGTGCCGATCAACATGTATTGATGGATTAGGAATGCATTGCGAGTTTGCGTATCCCAAGCGAAACTGATTGTCGGCCTGAGGTCCTCGCTTTCCGAGGAGTAATGCATGGAGGGAGGTGTCCAGATCACATGCAGCAGATTGGTCTCCTGGTGCTCGGCCAGCAGATCTCGCAACTCGCCCCGCGTGAATCCTCGCCATAGAGTGGCAAACTGCGACATCGGTCCGACGTGTCCGAATTGCTCCAGCTTTTCGTTATTCCACTGGGCAAGATAGGTCTCGGCAAGTTGTTTCCGTTGTTTTACGGCCGTCTGATGGTAAAAGCCGCCGACGTCAGCCTGGGCGTCCACGACCGGCAGGCCGACCGGTGGTGCTGTGGGATCGTTGGCCTCGGAGCGAAAAAGGGTCGCGTCGGTTCGCCAGATTGCAGCCCCCATCTGACCTCGCTGCCGGTTGGTACCGCCACCGTGACGTGTACTCATTTCCAGAGCCGATTGCTGAACCATTTCGCCGACTGTGGCGGTCAGCGCCCGCTGATACTGCGGGATCAACTCTTGCTCAAGGATTTGCTCGAGTGTCGGAAGAACCTCGCTACTGAAGGCACGCGCCCAATTGGAGAAACTGGTTACCATTTGCCGCTGTTGCGGAACTATGTTGGCGATGGCACCCTCGAGCGTTGCATTTTGAAAGTGCCCCGCGTTGACATCGGTTACGCGGTCGAAGGTTCCGGAAAAATTATCGACTCCGCCGCTTAAGGAGGGAGCTGTGCTTTCCCAGGCTGTGAGAATGTCGTGCGATAATTGCTCGGCATCGTTATTTTGCCCTTCGCGCAAAAACGCCGTCAGCGCGAACACATCACAAAGCAAATGGTTGGTAAACGCGAGCGAATTCATGCCTCTCGCTGCCACCACCCCGCTCGAATAGGTGGCAGCATCGGCCGAGTTCTGCATGCGAATCTTTCCATCGGCTTGCAAACAGACATTAAGCATCATGGCGAGCATGAACGCGAGGATCAGCACGGTGAGCAGCGTGACAATGCTCATCACGCCCCGTTCGTCCCGGTGAAAACGGTGCAGCGGAGCGGTGGCAGATTTGAAAAACGTTTGCATGCCGGATGCTTCCTGCATATACGTTTTTTCTTCTGGTAAACCGGGGTCGCAATGCATCAGTTCCCGAGCCCCCCATCTGATCCAGACCCCGAATCATCAACCAGAATAAATTGGTGCTCGTAGCGTAATATCGGGTTGTCACCTTCGTTGATGGTCGAGGCCTTTGCGACCAGCGGCCAGGTGTAGACGGTCCCGTCCGCTTCTCGCTCGTTGCCCTCCTGCTTGCCGACATAGTGGCCGAGTCCCTGAGAGCCCTCTTCGCCGTGAATCATGCGAGAGAGTAATTTCCCGGGTCCCGGAAGCAATGCGAGGTGGTGATGGACTGTGATGTTAATCCGATCCTGCCAACCGACCTCATTGTTTTGAAACGCTTGTGCCTCTTTGACATAATCTGGTGCGTAATAAATCTCCGAATCGCATTCATTGCTGCTCCCCGCGCAGGGAGGAAGCGGGTAGGCATCGATCTGTACGCCGACGCTTCGTCTGTACGCGGGATTGATTTGATAGGCATACGGATAGAGGTGAAACGGCGGATCGGTGGATGGATGTTCCATTTCAATTTCGATACCGGTGTTACGTTCACTGTAGGCCAGTTTTCGGCGCAAGCGTGCAGAGACCGCTTCCATCGGCGCCGCGTTCTTCTCACCGGCCATGGCGGAATAGGCTTTCACCAGGCTGGCGTGCGTCATTTCCGGCACGGTCGAGAGTTGTGGAGAGCCGGCATAGGGCCATCTTGAGGGGCAAATCGGGAGGCACGCGAGATGCGCCGCCATTCTGATCCGGTTGACCTTGGCCGAGGTGCTGTTCTCTGTCGGTATCTTGTAGGTCGTTTCCGACCGATCGAGGGCCGAGTTGCCGATACAGTTGCGCTGCTCGATGTAACCCGACTCGGTATCGGTGTATTGCGATACCCATACTGTCGCGGCTCGTGTTGACGCGAGGGCTGCATACTCCACCACCACTTTGGCCAGCATGATCTGACCAATCTGGACAATGCCCATCATGATCAAAATAAACATCGGGAGGGTAATCACAAAGCTGAGGCTCTGGACGCTTCCCCGCTGATCACGATGCAGTGCGGCGATACCATGGGGGCGACGTCGGGCACCACTGAGGTGAATCATGGCCCGCAGAACCAGCAGCAAGATCGCGATGATTGCGAGGCAGACAAGCCAGAATGGTCCGACCTTTTCCAGAAGCATGGCTAAATCCACCCCACGTTTTTGAGTAAATCAAACCGAATGAGTATCGTGGCAAACAGTGCACCGATCGGAAGGCACTTGGGTAAGGGTGCCATCGGACCCTCGCCCTCGGGGTACTGCGGGGTTTGCAGTAGCAGAATAGAGCGCAAGCGCGCAATGAAACGTCCGAGGAGTACCCGCAAGTTTACGGTCCAGAGCAACATGATGATTGCCAGCGCCGCGGCGAGGACAAAAGTCCAAAGCATCACTTCGATCCCCTGTCTCAGTCCGAAAAAGGCCCCTAGCATGGCCAGGAGTTTGACGTCCCCGCCGCCGATTCCACCGTTAAAATTCAGGAACACGTAGCAGACGATCAGCACGGCACCACAGGCGAATAAGCCGGCCGCAGTGTCGCTTAATCCAACCGAAGTACCGTTCCAGCCGAGTAGTTGTTGCATACGCTCGCTACCCATCCCATAGCTGTTGATCGTACCGATGATCAGCGCTATCGCGATCCCGGTATAGGTATTCCAGTTGTAAATTTTTCCGCTGCGCAGGTCCGTACAGACCGCAACCGCCAGCAGCGCAAACAGCAGGCCGGTGGTGAGCATACGGGCGACCTAGTTCGAGGATCCCGAAGTGCCGTTGGAAACGTTTCCCGCCTCCGTTTCTAGATTGCTAATGCCATCTGTGAAGAGCTTTTGGATCTTCGGCCAGCCTATCTTATAGACGAAAAGAATGACGGGAATGGCGATTGCGGCGACGACCAGTATCGTTTCGAGCGACACGGCACCGCGTTCATCCTGATGGATTCGTTTGAGGAGTTTACCCAGCGAAGCTTCGGTCGGTTGGTTCATGATTGCGTTCCTTTCTGATGAAATCAAAATTGTTTTTAATTGAATTGATTTAATTGAGTTACATAAACGGCCATGCAAGGAACACAGCCAGCATTTCGTAGACGAGTCGCATGATTCTGCCGCCCATCCCGATCACAAATGCCCCCACGGGAAGAATAAAGCAGAGTACCAGAATATAATCGAGCGTCGCGGCACCGCTTCTTTGGCGAAATCGGCGATTACGAAGACTGCGGGGCATCGGTTGCCCGGCCGCACATAATGGTTTTCGATTTGCCATTCAGTCGCTCCAGAGGCTCTGCGTGTGTTGCATGCGGTCTTGCATGCCTGCCTCGATCGGTTCTGCTGCAAAGGTCGGCTGCTTGCCGGTGCGTTCCATGGAGATATCGAGCATGCCGTCTGCCCGCTTACCGTGCATTTTGCTCGTGTAAATATCTTGCAATTGATAATGATTTTGGTCATCGAGCCCGAACGCTTCGCTCACGCGTGTGACTTTGCGAGAGCCATCCTCAGAGAAACGCGTGATTTGAACCACGATGTCGATGGCCGAGGCCACCTGAGCGCGGGCCACATAGACGGGGATTTGGATATCGCTCATCAGGGAGAGCGTCTCCATGCGAATCAGCGCGTCGCGTGCGGTGTTGGCGTGAACCGTCGAGAGACTTCCGGCGTGGCCACTGATCATCGACTGTACCAGATCGAGCGCTTCACCCGATCGCACTTCTCCGACAATGATGCGGTCCGGCCGCATTCTCAGCGAGTTGATGAAGAGTTGCCGTACGCTCAGCTTTCCGCGACCTTGCCGGTCTCCTTGCTGGGCCTCAAGGTACAAACAATGTTCTTGCGGAAGTCGTAATTCGGAGGTGTCTTCAATCACAACGATTCGCTCATCTTCCGGTACACTCTCGCACACGGCGCCGAGGAATGTTGTCTTGCCGGTACCCGTACCGCCCGAAATGAGAATATTTTTTCGCAGTCGCACACAGATATCGAGGAATTCACAGACTTCCGGCGACAAGCTGCCGAAGTCAACCAGATCCCGCATCGTGTATGCCTTTTTTGAAAACTTACGTATCGTTAGATAGGTTCCGGTCCTTGCGCTCGGGGGAACAATCGCATTGACCCGCGATCCATTGGGAAGCCGCGCATCGAGGATCGGCCGTTGCGGATCGATTTCGCGACCTACCCACTGCGCAATATTGTGGATTGCCGAGATCAGGGCATCTTCGCTATCAAACTGAGCATCGGTCCGTTCGATCTTACCCCGTCGCTCGATGTAGATCTGATCGAACCCGTTGACCATAACTTCCGTGATGCTCTCATCCTCCAGCAGCGGACCGATCGGCGAAAGAAAATACTCAACGCTCGATGCATAGATCGTTTCTCGGCTCATCGGATGTTCCTCAGCGGGGTCGACCCGTCTGGTGCACTTCGGGTTGTCGGTTTTTGTACTGTTTCATCCTGTTCGCTCACTCAAATCAGGTCAAGCTGAGAGCGGAGCCTGCCTCCGGAAGATAAAACACCGCAAAGGCACGAAGGTTTCGGGGGCTAAGAAAGTGGGCTAGAATATGCAAAAATTGGGGGAATCTTGAGTTTTCCTTCCCCTTTTGCGTCCGAAGCGGCAAAGGGACGGCTCGTTTTGTCGGCCGGAGATGGTCGTGCCGGGCGGATCGGCAGTGGTGAGTGTGAATGGGTGATTTGCATCGTGTTCTCGCGTCCCCGTAGCTCAATTGGATAGAGCGTCGGCCTCCGGAGCCGAAGGTTAGAGGTTCGAATCCTCTCGGGGATACTCGAGAACCGCGTCGCCCGTAAATACGATACATGTTACAACCGTGGGCGTGCGCAACACGCCGGAGTGGTATCGGTGTAACAGGCGTCTTTTCAGGATGTAGGTTTTAGCGGTGCAAAAAGCAAGCGACGATACCCTCTGGGGCCGACTGGCTTTGGGGATTAAACGCAATCCTCTGGTGGTGGCGGCATCGGTGCGTCTTCTCGAGCAGCAATGTCGAAGTGTGCGTTCCTTCGCGTTCGTTGCCTCGACCGGACGCTCCGGCACGACCACCCTGGCGCGTTTGTTTGAAGGTATTTCCAGTTGCGTTGCCTGCCACGAGCCCTATCCGGCAATGAAGAGCGATTTTGCAACCGATTCTGTTGACGATATCTCGTTGCAAAAAAAACGATTTGAAAAAGTAAAGCGAATTCATGTGCTGCGTGCCGCAAGCGGCCTCGATTTTTATCTGGAAACCAATCATCAGTTTGTGAAGAATTTTGCCGATCCCGCGCTCGCGTATTTCGGCGACCGCATGCGCGTCATTCATCTTCGACGCGATCCGATCAGCGTGGCGTCGTCATTCTATGCGATCGGCTCGGTTCCCGGAAAAACAGAACTCGGAAGTCGCTATCTGATTGACCCTCACCGAAGCGATAATGTATTGCCGATCGGCGATGTCTTGGATAGCGATCCGCGCTTTGCGGATGATTTGTATCGCTGCCTCTGGTACTGGTATGAGATGGAGGCCCGCATCGTCCAGTTGCGGGAAAATTATGCCGACTTGGCGATGATCCACTTAGTCACAGATGACCTGAATCGCCCCGAAAAAATAAGTGAGCTTCTTCGGTTTCTGGATCTCGATCATCTCGCGGATGAAATCTTGCCGAGGGTGGGATTACGCACCAATCAAAAGAAGGACGAAAAGCAAAGGTCCATAGAACGTGAACAGGCATGCCAGATGGATCGGCAGCTTCAGGAGTTGCTCAGTTCCCGGTTTGATTCGCGGTACATTCAGTCGCTGCCTGAAAATATCGGATCGTAAATCAAGGGTGCGAATGAAATGAGCGAATCGACGCACAGTTGGAGGCGCAAGCTCACCCGCGCTCGGCAGTGGGTTGATTGGAAGATACGTCGAGCGAGTGCCTCGCTACGCGTTCTGCCCGATTTCCTGATTGTGGGTGCGATGAAAGGGGGAACGACCTCGCTCTATGATTACCTTTGTCGCCACGAGCGGGTCGAGGTCGCGTTTCGCAAAGAGGTGCATTACTTCGATGGACATTACGCATCGGGGCCGCAATGGTATCGGGCCAACTTTCCGACGCGATCGCGGATGCAGCAACTCGGTCCCCGTGCGGTGACCGGTGAGGCAACACCCTATTACCTTTACCATCAGGCGGCCGCTGCGCGGATTGCGGCACTTGTCCCCCAGGCACGAC
>CACOUL010000032.1 GCA_902630355.1 Planctomycetaceae bacterium | reverse complement strand
TTGCAGCAGGCGGGGGTCGAAATTCGGGGCGATGAGCAGACCCGTGGGCTTTGTCCCGCCGCGGTCGCTGCGAGTGAAGAAGATTATGCAGCCGAGTTTCTCGGCCCGGTGATTTCGGTGCGGGTAGTTCCCTCAACCGGGCAGGCCATTAAGCACATCAATACCTATGGCAGCAAACATACCGATGCGATTATCACCAACAATGCAGAAACGGCCGAGACATTTGCCAACCAGGTCGACACGGCTGCGGTGATGATCAATGCCAGTACCCGCTTTAACGACGGGGGCGAATTCGGCCTCGGTGCGGAAATCGGGATCAGCACCGATAAGTTCCATGCCCGCGGACCGTGTGGCATCAAGGAATTGACGACCTACAAATATGTGGCCCGCGGAAACGGCCAGGTCCGCGGCTAGGCTATCGACTTCAGCAGCCCCCGCGCCGCGCGACCGACTGTTCGCTTCCCGCCCGCGGCGGCAATTCGGCTTCAAGCACTCCGCGGACGCGCGGCCAGAGGAGCGCCGCCTCGATGAGCATCCACGTTTGCAAAACGAGAATCGCCACGGCAAAGGCAAGCAGCAAATGGCTCTGTTGCCAACTCCACGGCACGCTGCCGGAAAGCATATTCCAGAACGGATAAAACCATCCTCCACTCACGTTGAACATCTGCCAGAGGATGGCCCAACCGGGAAGCACCACCATCAAAAGAAGTGGGACGAGGGCAAAGCCGATCGGTTTGCCCCTGCGCCACAGGTAAAAGACGATGACCAAAAAAGCGAGTCCGGCGAGCAACTGATTCACCGCGCCGAAAAGAGGCCAGAGCAGCATGCCACCGGTCCCGTATTTTCCGCCCGCGCCGGGAATCATGGCAATCGCCAGGCCCAGCGAGACGGCGATGAGTGTGGCAATGTATTTGCCACCCAGCCACGGCAGACGGACTGTTTGGGCCAGTTCCTGGATCACATATCGCTGGAGCCTCGTGGCCGTATCGAGTGTGGTCGCCGCAAAACTGGCGACCAGCACTGCCATGATCCCGATCCCTAACTTGAGCGGGATTCCCAGACTGGCGAGGAAATTGCCACCCCCTTCGACAAACGAGCCCACCTTTTGAGGCAAGCGAAAATCGGACCATTTTTGGTTGGTATCGTACCGTTGATTCCAGGCAGCCTGCCCCGAAAGGGCCTGGCCGTCAGCATCGACGACAGCCTGATACTGATGCGTGCCCGCAAGCTGCTGCCGCTCGAACTTGCCGATACCCACACCGGCCGTACATGCCAGAATCACGAGTACGGCAAGCATACCCTCGACCAGCATCGCGCCGTAACCGACATATTGGGCATCCTCTTCATTTGCGACCTGCTTGCTCGACGTTCCGCTCGCTACCAGACAGTGAAATCCGCTGACCGCCCCGCAGGCGATCGTAATGAAGAGAAATGGCCAGATCGGCGGCGCGCCGGTCGTCCGCAGCACCGACCAGGAGGTGATCGCCGGCGCGGTTTCCGTCAGGTTCGCCTCGCCGCTTAAACCGGCAACGAGCAAGCCGAGGCAAAGCAGACTTAGAGCAACGAGCAGCTGGTGGCTATTGATGTAATCGCGCGGCTGCAGCAGTGTCCAGACTGGTAGCACCGACGCGATAAAACAGTACACCATTAAAATGCAGGTCCAGAAAACGATCGGGTTGAGCAGCGCGGGGCTGATGTGTAAAGCGTTTGCCAGCGATTGACAGAACGCGTCCGACACGGGGATTGGAAAGTAATAGGCTCCCAGATAAATCGCACCGTACATCAAGAGTAGTGCGGCGATGGAAGGCAGAAGCAGGCGTCCACCACGACGATAAACGTACATGCCAATGAGTACCGCAAGGGGGACTTCAATCCACACGGAGAGAACCGCCTCGGGAAACATCTTAAAAATACCGGCAATCACCAGACCGAAGATCGCCAGCACGATCGAAAGTGCTAAAAAAAGCACGCTGAGAAAAAAGAGTTTAGCCCGCGGTGAAATCATCCGCCCGGCAATCTCCCCGATCGTCTGCCCGCGATTACGCAGACTGATCACCAGAGCGCCGAAGTCATGGACCGCACCGATAAAGATGGCACCAAACACGACCCAGAGCAGGGCGGGAAGCCAGCCCCAGAAGACGGCAATCGCCGGACCTACAATCGGACCGGTCCCCGCAATGCTCGTGAAGTGGTGTCCGAAAATGATTTCCTTCCGCGTAGGAATGAAATCGACATCGTCGCGCAGTTCCTGGCTCGGTACTTTCGCCAGCGGATCGAGCCCAAAAATTTTACGGGAGATCCAGCGACCGTAGGTGTGATAGGCGATCAGATAGGCAAGAAAAGCAACGACAGCAATAAAGATCGTACTCATGCTCAAATCCGCCGACACGAAGTGTTTCTTCACGATAACGCACCCTGCAAAGTCGGACAAGCTCGAAGCCACCGAGTCAGTAGACTCCTCAGGTGCAGTCCCTATAATGAGCCCGTCATGGAGCGAGTCTACGTGGCGTTTTGGAAATAAAAATCGAGTGACTGCTAGGGGAGAAGAAGGAGATTGTTTTGTCTGAAAAAGTTGTGATCATCGGTAGCGGTCCCGCCGGCTGGGCGGCGGCCATCTATGCGGCGCGTGCGAATTTAGACCCTCTGCTGTATGAGGGAACCGTTAAGCCAGAAATGATTCCCCTCGGTCAGTTGGCCTTTACGACCGAAGTGGAAAATTATCCCGGTTTCCCTTTCGGCAACGTGAGGGAATTTATCGAAACATCGGTCGACAAAGATCGCCACTGGAATTTACCGCCGGTGCCGAGCGAGCAGCGCGACGGCAAGCCGTACTATGCGGTGCAGGGCGTGGAGCTGATGGAGCTGATGAAGCAGCAGGCGCTGAATTTTCAGACCCGCGTGGTGAGCGACGACATCATCGACGTTGATTTCACGAGCAGGCCCTTGCGGGTGATGCCTGCCGGTGGCGATCCGATTGAGAGTCAAACGGTGATTGTGGCCACCGGCGCGAGGGCCAATTATCTTGGGCTCGATTCGGAGGAAACGTACAAAAACAAAGGTGTGAGCGCGTGTGCCGTCTGCGATGGCGCATTGCCGATCTACCGCAATAAACCGCTGGCCGTGATCGGTGGCGGCGACTCCGCCGTGGAAGAGGCCACGTATCTTGCCAATCTCAAAGATGCCGCCACCATCTATCTGGTGCATCGCCGGGATCAATTACGGGCTTCGAAAATCATGCAACAGCGGGCCCTGGACCACCCGAAGATTGAGCTTGTCTGGAATAGCGTTGTCGAAGAGGTGCTGGGCGATGGCGAAATGGTGACCGGTCTCAAGCTAAAAAGCACGGTCGATTATTCGGAGCGGGAGCTCGAGGTGGGCGGCATGTTTGTAGCGATCGGCCATACCCCTAACACGGCGTTCTTGCACGGAAAACTGGAGATGAACGACAAAGGCTACATTCATTGGAAAGAACCGTTCCGCACGCTCACCAGCGCCGAGGGGGTCTTTGCGGCCGGAGATGTGGCCGACGATTATTACCGACAGGCGATCACTTCGGCAGGGACCGGCTGCATGGCGGCCCTGGATGCCGAACGCTATTTGGCAGCGCACGAAGCGTAGTCACACAAACCACGAGCAGGGAGTTGAGCGATGAGTCAGGCGGAGACCCAGATCGATCGTGATCGGCAGGCGCTGATTGAATCTCAGAACCAAGGATCTTCGGCCGTACTGAAGACCTACTTTCGGCTCTCAGGTCCCGGGTGGCTGCAGAGCGCGATCACTCTCGGAAGCGGATCGCTCGCCGGCGCGCTCTTTCTCGGTGTACTCGGTGGAACGAGCCTCCTTTGGTTACAGTTGGTTGCGATCGTGATGGGCGTGATCATGCTCTCGGCAATCAGTTACGTGACGCTCTCGACCGGGGAGCGACCGTTCCGTGCGATTAACAAGCACATCAACCCGGTCCTCGGCTGGGGTTGGCTGATTGCAACCTGCATGGCCAATATGATTTGGTGCATGCCTCAGTACAGCGTCTCATTCGCAGCGCTACAGAAAAATCTTCTTCCCAATGCGTTAACGGATACGCCGGGTACCAAGCTGGCCCTTTCGGCAGTCCTCTTCGCCGCGGCGCTGGTGGTCGTGTTACTTAACGGACAAAAAGGCCGAGCCGCCAAAGTGTTCGATGTACTTCTGAAATCGCTGATCGGTATCATCGTTCTCTGTTTTTTCGGCGTGGTCATTTATCTAAGCCTTGATGGTCGTCTCGATTGGGGGAAAATATTCACCGGCTTTATTCCCGATTTGCGTCAGTGGAATCAGCCGACCGGTCAGGTCGCAAGCCTGCTCGAAGGCCTTCCGGAGGGCGTCCAGAGTTTTTGGTCTGAGCGGCTGGTGAAAGAGCAGCGGGCGGTCATGATCGGAGCGGCCGCCACCGCGGTGGGAATCAACATGACTTTTCTCTTGCCCTATTCGATGCTCAATCGAGGTTGGAGCAAGCCGTTTCGAGGTCTGGCCCGCTTCGATTTGGCTACGGGCATGGCGATTCCTTATGTGCTGGTGACCAGTTGTGTGGTAATCGCATCGGCCGCGACATTCCACGCCAAGGTCGACCCGGCACTGTTGAGCGCCAACCCGGCAGAAATGCAACAGAGCCCGCTTTATCCTGGCGCCAGCAAGGTGCTGCTCGAGCGATTGAAAGTCGAAAAAACCGAGGCGCAATTCGATGCCCTTACCGATAGTGAGCAACTCGGTGCAATGGCCGCACTTCCGGAGAGCGAAAAACGAATCGCCTCGTCTCTCGTGCGCCGCAATGCGCAAGAACTCTCTCAAGCACTCGCCCCGCTTCTGGGACCAAAGATGGCGAACCTTATTTTCGGTGTTGGTGTGCTCGCGATGGGTTTTTCGACCATCGTTATTCTGATGCTGATCAACGGTTACGCTTTTTGTGAATTGGTCGGTGCCGAGCAGGGAGGGAGGGCCCATCTGGTCGGTTGCATTGTCGCGGGTCTGGCTGGCGCCAGTTGGCCGCTGCTCTGGGATGGAGATGCCAAGCTGTGGTTGGCCATTTTGACCTCAAGTTTTGGGATGATGCTGCTACCGATCGCCTATTTTACTTTCTTGATGATGATGAACAGCAAGAGTCTGCTAGGCGATGAAAAACCTCAGGGTGAAAAAATGTTACTCTGGAATATTCTGATGATTATTTCCGTACTCGGAGCGCTTGTCGCGGCCGGCACGGCAATCTGGGATAAAGCAAGTCATCCGACCGCAGGGCCACTCGTGATCGCGGTTGGCGTTATCTACCTTGTGCTGGTCATTATCGGCTTTATCGTGAAATCACGTCGAAAAATGGCTTAAATCACGGGTCGGGAAAATAATCGTATGGATACGCTTTCGGTCGCAGTGGCCCGCAATGAATCCTCCATCGGCAGACAAGTGCTGCTGCAGGGTTGGGTTCGTACCCGGCGGGACTCCAAAGCCGGGTTCAGCTTCTTGGAGCTCAACGATGGCAGTTGTTTGGCCAACATTCAGATCATTTGCGATGGCGATCTGGCAAATTACGAGACCGAGATCAAAAAACTCTCCGCCGGTTGCAGCGTCTCGGTGAGCGGAGAGGTAAAGCCGTCCGGCGGCAAAGGGCAGGCCACAGAGCTTCACGCGGCGAGTGTTATGGTCCACGGCTGGGCCGACCCCGAGCAGTATCCGCTGCAGAAGAAGCGCCATTCATTTGAAAAACTTCGCGAGTGGGCCCATTTGCGACCCCGCACCAACACCTTCGGTGCCGTGGCCCGGGTACGCAACACGATTTCGCGATCGATTCACAATTATTTTCAGGAACAGGCGTTTCTTTACGTCAACACGCCGATCATCACGGCCAGCGATTGCGAGGGGGCAGGGGAGATGTTCCGCGTCACCACGCTCGATCTGGAACAGTTGGCCAAAAAAGAGACCACGGTCAACTATGCGTTCGATTTTTTTGATCGGCCGGCCTATCTCACCGTGAGCGGACAGTTGGAGGGCGAAATTTACGCGACCGCCCTCGGTAAAATTTATACGTTTGGCCCCACCTTCCGCGCTGAAAACTCGAATACATCGCGTCACTTGGCTGAATTCTGGATGGTCGAACCGGAGGTCGCCTTTGCCGAACTTCCGCAGAATATGGACCTGGCCGAAGGTCTCATTAAACGAATCTTTAGCGATGTGCTGAACGAGAGTAGCGAAGACATGCAGTTCTTTAATGATCGCATCGATAAGACGGTCATCGAAACGCTTGAACGGATTCACAACAGTCAGTTTGAGCGGATCAGCTACAGTGAAGCGATCGATTTGTTGGGGCAGGCTAATACAAAATTTGAATTTGAGTCTGTGTGGGGACAAGATCTTCAGTCGGAACACGAGCGCTATCTGACCGAAGAGGCGATCGGACGACCGGTAATCGTGACCGATTACCCGAGTACGATCAAACCGTTTTATATGCGTCTAAGCGACGATGAAAAAACGGTGGCGGCGATGGATGTACTCGTGCCGAAGGTGGGTGAAATTGTTGGCGGATCGCAGCGCGAAGATCGACTCGACGTACTCTCGCACCGCATGCAGCAGCAGGACCTCGATCCCGAGGCCTATTGGTGGTATCTCGATCTGCGCCGCTTTGGCACGGTGCCGCACGCCGGTTTCGGACTTGGACTCGAACGGATCGTGCAGTTTACCACCGGGATGGCGAACATCCGCGATGTGATTCCATTCCCGCGTACCCCGGGTAGCGCCGAATTTTAATTGGGCTCCGTTTGAGAGTCACCTGAAGGACCACTGCCCGCTTCGAGTATCTTTACCGTTCCCGCCATCGCCCGCGCGATGGGGTACTGCTTTGGGGGTGGAGCTTGAGACGGCGATTCAATATTTTCTCGCTCCGCCAAACCTGCCGGCATCAACCAGGCGAGGACCACGGTTTTTTCGCCCTCGGGGATAAGATAGATGAGGCAACTCGATTTGAGAGTTTTTTGTTTGAGTTTAGGCTTTCCCAACTTCTCGTACCAACTCAGCGGGAGTGCCAGATCTTCTTCGCCCCGCGCCGCTTTCAATGAATCACCCCCATTGGGCGTACGGATGTCGATCTGCTTCCATTTAATTTCTTCGCCCGCCGGGTTCTTTGTGTCATCGTCTGCAGCCGCCGTTGCCGGCCTCCGAAAGCGTTCTTCCAGAGTTTTCTCAATGTCGCCAAAACTCCCGGCTGTTTTCTCATCCGCAACTGCAATGTAGCACCGCACCGGGACCCGATTCTCTCCATCGAGAGGTGGATTCACATTCAGGGTGCGTTCGTAGGTCCGCAGATGCTCCCCAATCTGAAGAAATTCCGGCCAGAGTCGTTCGGGTGCGACCCCTTCTTCGGGGTCGCGAGGGTCGGGTGTGTTTTTATCGAGCGCGTACGCTTCGCCACTTTGCATGTCGAAGAGTCGAGGCACGCGCAACTGCAAAACCTCGTTGCTCTCCTCTCCGGGTAACCTAATCGAGATCGGCTCTGGCCAAAGACTGCGGAACGATTCTTCGTTGCGGAGGTGGGTGAGCGAATGCTCAAATTGTGCCTCGTAATTTGTACTGCCACATCCCGCCAGAAGCGCAAAGCAGAGAAGGATTATGAGGGAGCGAATAGGCATGGACCGGTTCTCTAGAGGTCGAGTAAGTTTGGGTATTGTCCTCTCCCGGCGGGAAGACTGTCAACCGACTAAGCTCGGGTGGTAAAGAATGGGCCGCAAGCGTGCCAGCTCGCTTTAGGCAATCCAACCGTTCGCACTCGCAATGCGGCCTGGCTTTCCGAGAAAAGTATTGCCCGCCTGTCGGGCCTCGCCAACAGCTTGAGCAGCGGCTGCTAAAGTTTTAGGGGTACCCGCATCGAACCAGCGGGTCTTCGGTTCGAGGCAATCGGCTCTGAGTAATCCGCGTGATCGATAACACTCGAGCAGATCAGTCATTTCAGTTTCTCCCCTGGCGGAGGGCGCAAGGGCGGCTGCAAATTCTGCCGCATGGCGATCAAAGACATAGGCTCCGGTAATTACCCAAGACGACTTGGGTGCCTTTGGTTTTTCGCTTAGCGCGAGAATTTCACCATCGCCACCAAACTCGACGACACCATACTGTTCTGCATTCGGTTGCTCGATGGCAAATAGCGTGGCTCCCTCCGGTTCGCGGATGGCCGTCCCTAATCGTTCGATAAGGGATCCTCCCCAAAAGATGTTATCGCCGAGCATGAGGACGACCGGGTGTGATTTCATAAACGCCGATCCGATCGTCAACGCCTGCGGAAGACCTTCCGGATGTTTTTGTTCGGCATATTCAAAATTCACTCCGAGGGTCTCTCCGCTGCCGAGAAGTTTTTTATATTCTGCCAGATGCGTGGGTGTGGAGATGATCAATATGTGACGGATACCCGCTTGCATGAGCGTGGCGAGCGGGTAGCAAATCATGGGTGTTTCATCTACCGGAAGCAAATGCTTACTCATCTGGTCGGTCAGCGGTGCGAGCCGAGAACCGGTCCCGCCTGCAAGCAGGATTCCACGGGCCTCGGTTTCTGGTGAGCGCTTCATGTGCTGTTCCGATAGGAGTAAAAATATTCGCTCAGAGCAATCCCATCCGCTGTCCCTGATAATCTCCCCTGACCGTTTCAATCCATTCCGGATGCTTCAAATACCACTCGACCGTTTGCTGCAAACCGTCGTCAAAAGAAGTCTTGGCGCTCCAGCCAAACTCGCGTTGCATCTTAGTGCAATCGAGCGCGTAGCGGTGATCGTGCGCCGGGCGGTCGGCTACCGACACGATGCGCTCCTTCGCGTCGCCCTCGGCCGCCGACTGCACTTTGTCGATTTGGGCACAAATATTTTCCGCCACTTCTCGATTGGATCGCAATTTTTGAGTCCCCACATGGTAACTCTCTCCTGGTTTTCCTTCAGCGAGCAGAATCTCGAGCGCGGCGCAGTGATCTTCGACAAACAACCAATCGCGCTGCTGCTGACCATCACCGTAGAGCGGAAGCGACTCGCCGCGCATACTTTGAAAGACGAAGTGCGGAATCAGTTTTTCTGGAAATTGGTAGGGTCCATAGTTGTTGGTCGGGTGGGCGATCATTACCGGCAATCCATAGGTGTGCCCATAGGCCCGCACGAGTTGATCCGCCGCTGCCTTCGAGGCAGCGTAGGGGGAGGTGGGTGCATAGGCATCTCCTTCACAGGCAAGCTGCCCCGAACCGGTCGGTCCGTAAACCTCATCGGTCGAGACGTGCAGTAAGCGAAATCCCTCCTTTTCCGCACTGCCGAGTTGCTGCCAGTAGCGCAGCGTCGTTTCGAGCAGAGTGGCGGTTCCGGCCACGTTAGTGGCGACAAAGGGAGCCGGTTGCTCGATCGAGCGATCGACGTGCGTCTCGGCCGCCAAGTGCAAGATCAGGTTTGGTTTTTGTTCGAGTAAGACCCGTTCGACCGCTATCGAATCGCAAATATCGCCCTGAACAAAAGTATGCCGCGGACTTTGTCGGGCCTCTTCGAGCGACTCGAGGTGTCCGGCGTAGGTCAGTAGGTCGAAATTCACCAGTTCAACGTTCTGTTTTTCGATCCAGCGGCGTACAAAACAACTGCCGATGAATCCGGCACCGCCGGTAATCAGTAGTTTTTGCATTGCCTTCTCCCGGTGAGTGATCCGTAGCGTCCACGTTTTTATAAAAGTACCCTCGGCAGGATTCGAACCTGCGACCTACGGTTTAGGAAACCGTTGCTCTATCCCCTGAGCTACGAGGGCCGCTTTCGAGTGGTACTGCCGTTTGAGTTGTTAATTGCCGACAGCGAATTTTTTCCAACGAACCAAATGAAATTTCGGCCTGTTAGGGAATACCCGATGCGACCCCTATTTTAAGGGAAACTACTTGGGCAGGAACCCGTTGGGACAAAACGTATGTAAAAGAACTTTGGGGCTATCTCTGATCCACGTTTCACGTGACGGCCGCCGGGATTTCCTGCAAACGATCGTAAAACTCCTGGGCCGACGCGATGCGCTGTTGCGGATCCTTTTCCATCGCTGCGAAAACAAAGTGTTCCAGCTCCTCCGGTACCTCAGCATTGGATTCGCGGATGGCTGATGGCGTGGTCGTGAGCGCTCGGGCAAGAACACCGACCGGCGTGCTTGCCTTAAAAGGTGGCTTGCCCGCCAACAACCGGTAGAAGATGATCCCCACGCTGTAGATGTCAGATTGCGGTGTCACGACACCATCAGAGAGTTCCGGTGCCATGTAAAGCGGCGTGCCCACAATTGCTCCGTGAGCGGTAAGCTGTTCGTTCGTCTCTCCTGCGTAGCAAAGTCCGAAGTCCATCAGTTTCACGTCACCCCTGGGGGCCTCGAGCCAGACATTACTTGGTTTGATGTCGCGATGAATGATGTTTTGTTCATGCGCCGCCCGCAGACCATCGGCAATTTGTAGACAGATATTAATTGAGCGGGCGACCGATGGTTTGTTACCCTCCTCAAGCCATGCGCCGAGATCGAGTCCGATCAAGCGTGGCATCACCATGTAGGGTATGTTGTCTTCGTCTCCGACATGGAAGATGGGAATGATGCGATCGTGTTGCAATCTCGCGACACTTCGTGCCTCCCGTACGAATCTTTCTCGCATGACTGGCTGCGATGCGACCTCCGGAAGCAGCGCTTTGATGGCGACCTCACGGTTGAGGTTGGGGTCAGTGGCCAGATAAACGACCCCCATTCCTCCACGCCCTAATTCCTGCGAGACACGGTAATTACCAAAGTGGGTAAATACCCCGGGAGAATTTACTGCGTCTTGAGTATTCCAAGGGGCCGACCCTTCTGCGATGCGATGCAGCTCCCACGCACTCACACTACTCTGCTCTCCGGGCGCCCCACTTTTTTCGAGTGCGATTGTATCTCCGAACTCTGAGTCGAAAGAAGTTATTGTTTCCTCGCGCTCTGCGCGAGTAAAGCGGAAGCTGCAAAATGGATCGCCCCGATGCATGCAGGCATCTTCGTTGGCGTGGATGGTTTCTCCGAAATGTTGAGCAACTCCACGAACAATCCCTTTGACTAAGGGGCATAATTTTCGCGGTGAGGCATAAATGAGTTGAACCTCATTTTTATCTACGTATTGCGCCCGCAAAACCGGAGGATCGGCTTCGGGATCTGTGTGTCGAACAACGTTGTGCAAAACAGTTTCGGTATTGACGAGAAGTTCTAGAGTCCTCCATTTTTTTTCAACGTGCTTTGGATGAAGGGCCAGCAGTTCCGGGGCAATGTATTCGCCGAATGATTCGACAATCTCGTTCACAGGTCGATCGGCGATTTTTGCCGCGGCATTCACGAGTTGAAGGAGTTCCGCATCCTGATGACTCTCCGCCGGCGAGTACGTCTTGAAGGGGAGATTTGCCTCCTCAAAAAGCTGTGCCCAACCATCTGCCCCAAAGGCGTGATCGGCGTATCGCTGCAGGAGAAAAAATATGATGCCGTGCATAGAGTCGGTGGAACTCGCTACGCGCTCAAACAGGAGTCATTTCTTCCGGTGCCCGCGACTCGGGCAGACCTAAAGTATAAAAAAAGGCTTGCCCAAGCGATATCCGGCACCCTTTTTCTCGTTCGGATGGCCCTTTATTCAAGACGGATGTCATCAAGAAAAAGAAGTGCACTTTCTTCCAGATTTGTCACAAAAATAGAAAAAAGGACCATTTCGTTGAGATCGAGAGTGCGTTGGATCGGCCCGTGACGGATGTCTTCTATGGGAACGCGAAATTTATTTTTCCCCGGTCTCACGAGGAGTGTTGTTTCAAATCGGTCTGCTGATAATTCGCTCGGTCCACGGTCTTCCAATTTAAGGTGCAGTCGAAGAGTGGGAGAAACGTCTGCCTGCCGCTGCGAAAGATCGGGATTCCAGGTCACCCCAAACATGAGCGAGTCTTTCCCGCGCCAAGTCATCTGGGGAAGTTCGAGCGACGCTCCCGGATAACGTCCCGGACCTAATGCGAGTCGCCCGGAAAAGTCTCCCTCGATCGTGTGCTCGCGACTGCGGGTGAGCTTTGCTTCGCGGGCTTTCCAGCGTAGTAACTCGGACGACGATTCAAAGTTCGCAAGCTGGGGAAACACGCGCCTGGCCTCCAAAGCATCCCAGACACCGCGTGCACCATGAAAACTTGCGACGGCGATCAGGCATAGTGCGATGAGATGCCTACTTAATTTACCAACAGTCGTTGTCGAGCATTGAGCCGAGGAAATAAACAATCCGGCGAAGATACCCAGGACGTTGGAAAGTCCATCGTGCCAATTGCTGTCCCGCCCAAACCACATCTGTACGCTTTCCAAGAGGAGACCGAGAAGCAGGAGAAGCGTCCAAAGCACCGGCCCGCTTATCCCTTGTGGATGTTTCCGGCGTTTTTGGTCGAAGAAAAATGCGAGAAGCGCAAAAAAGGGCGCATGTAAAAGATCCATTCCATAGCGCAGGAATCGATTCAACTCTGGCATCGGGCAGAGCATGAGAAAAATGGCGAGTACGCAACCGAAGAAGAAACTCCGTTGTATTTTCATGCTTCTGTCACATTGTCTTTTCGGTTCAATGCACCGAGATCTCGATCAAAGCCACGTTGGTGTCGAAGTATATTCCGCACCCTACGTAGCCTGGTAAATCAAACACAGATCTTTTTCCATCCACCATGATAAAAGCGATAGAGGACCATAAAGCAACGTGCCGTAAGGTCGACTAGCATAGCGTACCATGCTCCCACAACGCCCCAATCGAAAACGTCGATGGCGACATATGCCAGCGGGATGCGAATTCCCAAAAATCCGACAAAGGTGAAGAGGAGCGGCCACCGCGTATCGCCAGCCCCCCGCAACGCCCCGATTAACACCATTTCGATTGCCAGAGGAAGCATCGCAAGCCCGGCGACTTGTAGAAGCTGCGCAGAAAGTGACGCGATCGCCGCATCTTCAGGGGCGAGAAAAAAATCGGCAAGTGGTAAACCACCAAAGAAAAAAACGATTCCCACCGCACTCATAATTCCACAGGCGGTAAAGCAGGCCAGTAGTACGCTTCGCGATGCGCGGGTTGCGTCACCTGCTCCGAGGTATTGTCCTGCCAGGGTCGTAGCGGCCATCGAAAAGGCTGCTCCGGGTAGAAAGCCGAGCGATTCGAGTCGAATCGCCACGTTGTGGGCAGCGGCCGCCTCGTTACCGAGACGGTTGATCAAGGAAACGAACCACAGATTGCAGCCGATAATCGAAATGACATCAGCCCCACCCGGAATACCGATTTTTAGCAAACGACCGATCATTGGAACAACCGGCCGCATGGCGCGGGCTTCGATTCGAAGTCCACTGCGACCTTTGATTAACAAGCTCAGTACGAGTATCCCACCCGTCACGTAGGCCGCTGCGGTCCCGAGTGCCAGCCCATCCCAGCCGAGCGCCGGAAAAGGCCCAAATCCGAGTACCCCGACACAACTCACAAAAATATTGACCAGATTGACTGCGCTCATCACCCAGAAGGCGGTCACCATATCCCCGGCTCCCCGCAGGGCGGCAATCCCGACCCGCTGCATCATGATGGCGGGAACGACCGGAAGAATAAAACTGAGATAACGAACTGCATAAGCGGCGGCTTCGCCTTCCAAGCCGAGTAGAAAAACGGCCGGCTTGGCAACGAGAAACCCCATCGCGGTGACTATGACCGCGAGCAGGATACCGATGAGGATTGCTTGGTTCGTGGCGAGACGGGCCCCCGTTGTTTTTCCGGCACCGGTGAATCGCGCCGTGAGTGCAGTGGTACCAATCGTCACAAAATCGAAAAAACTGTTTAAAAACCAAAGGAGATACGCAATCAAGCCAATCGCTGCGAGCTGTGGTGCTTCTTTGAGAAAGCGGCCGGTGAGCCAAACATCTGTAAGCATCACCATCGCGAAGAGCAGTTGCTCGGCCAACACGGGCAGGGCCAAGCGGAGCATATGTCGATAGGTGCCGGAGGTTGCAGAAAGAGTTCTCGACACGCTGAATCCGACGCTCGTCAGGCAAGAAGTTCCTTGATGGGTCTCCCTCCCCCCGCAATTTTCATCGGTCGACCGTTGGCCGCCGTGAAGCGAGTATCGAGAGAAATACCGATGCTCTGAAGTACCGTAGCCATGAGGTCCTCCGAAGAATAGGGGGTCGTTTCGACCTCCGTGCCATCGGAGTTGGTCTTACCCACGGCAATCCCACGTTGGAAACCGGCACCACCCACTACCGCGCTCCAACTGCGCGCCCAGTGATCTCTGCCGGTATTTCCATTGATTCGCGGAGTTCGACCAAATTCGCCCATCCATAACAGGGCCACCTGATCGAGCATTCCCCGCTCGGACAAATCGGCCACCAGAGCGGCCATCGCCTGATCCATCTCCGGAAGTTTCGTTGCCAGTTGATTGAAATTATCGCTGTGCGTATCCCAACCACCCAAATCGACTTCGACGAAGGGCACGCCCACTTCGACCAGTCGTCGGGCCATCAGACACCCGCGCCCGAACGCGGTATTGCCATAGGCCTCTCGCACGCTTTGTGCTTCTCCATCAATCCGGAAAGCCTCCATCTGCGTGCTTGTGAGTAATCGATTAGTTTTTTCCAACATCTTTCGGTGCTCGGTCGTGGCCGGTCCACGGTTTTGTGAAATAAATTGCGACTCGAGTTGGTTGAGAAATTGCATGCGAGCTCGCCACCGTGATTCTGTGGTTTTCATTTCTAAGTCACGGATGCGACCGTTCGAGTCCACGATAAATGGGGCATAGGCTAACCCGAGGAAACCGGGGCCCGTGCTGTTTCCACCCACTGAAACAAAGGGGGGAATTTCAAGATTCGGCCGGGTCTGCTCCAGCTGATGCGCGACCACCGCACCATAACTGGGATGGTCCACGCTCGGATTGGGAACAAACCCGGTGTGCATGTAATACCGCCCTCGCGAATGATCCGCCTCGCGGGTACTCATCGAGCGGACAATCGACATATGGTGCATCTGCTGAGCCATTTTAGGCAGATGTTCACAAATTTGCGGATCACCGCTCGTACCGATCGGATTGAAGGGGCCACCCGTAATGGCGCCCGGCTTGAGATCCCAAATGTCGATGGTCGCCGGTCCACCACCCATCCAAAGGAGAATCACCGATTTCTGATTTTTTTTCAGTTCCGCTGCCTGACTCTGAAGCGTGGAAAGGAAGTGCGCAGCGGGGCCCGCCCAGGCAGCACCGGCAGCAAGGTGCTTAAGGAAATGTCGCCTCGATGCGCCACGGCGCGATTTGAAATGTAACATCGTGTTGATCCCTTAATATGCTACGCCCGCAACGGGCATCTCGTTCCACGATTTATTCTTAGTGATTCAAAATAAACTCATTGGTATTAAGTAGCGTCCACCAAACATCTTGGAATGCCGCCGTCGCACTCTCATGGTTGGCAAATGCGCGATTTGCCCAACGGCGTTCTTTGGCCGACGATTTGCGCGAGAAGGCTGCCAGGAAAAGGCAATCCATTTTTTCGCGAGGTGTCAGTTCCCCATCGCGGATCACCTCCCCCAAAAAACTTCCAGACTCAGCGTCGATCGATTGTTGGATCAGGTCGCCATTAAAGAGCGATAAGACCTGGGGAATGGTTCCATTAAATGTGCTCTTTTCATCATTTTCGTCTGTGCCGAAAGCAATCACAAACTGGCGAAGCCACTCGGCACGTTTCCTCTCTTGGTCTGCGGTGGTTTGGCCCGTTTTGTCTGCGCGGGTTGCGATCAAGAGGGAATCATAGAGTTGCTCGGCCCGCATCTGTCGCGGATAAAAGCGACTGAATAGCGGTGCTTCCCCGAGAGCCGGATCATCCGCTTCGTTGTGTGCCCCCAGACGACTCGAGAGTCCGTAGGCCTCACTGAGTGTGATCCCGCGGATGAGTTGTTTGAGATCGTAACCGGAGGCGACAAATTGCTCGCTCAGGTACTGGAGAATGTCGGGATGCGACGGCAGATTGTGGGGCCCCATATCGTCGAACGGTTGGGTAAAACCGTGGCTGAAAAAATGGGCCCAGTAGCGATTCACGAGCGCCTCCGGAAGATAGCCCGATCGCCGTACGAGGGAGGCGAGTTGCGCCCGCCGATCAACATCTTCGACAAACCCGCTGCGGGCAAGTTCCGTTTGCGCTCCATCGCGATCGGTAAAGACCGGATAGGCAGCCATTCGAACCCCGTTCCGCCGATCGTAGAAAATTTCTGCTTCCTCGGGTTCACCCGTCGGTCCCTGGAAATCTTGTTCGGCCAGTTGAATAAAGGCAATATTTCGACCACCCTCAAACCGCCGCAGCGCTACCGTTTGTCTGAAAAAGGCGTTGAATTCCCAAAATTGATTTTGTTTCCAGCGATTGAACGGGTGGTCGTGGCATTGGGTGCATTGAACCCGCCGCCCTAAGAATATCTGTGAAGTTTTTGCAGTGGCTTGAGTACCGTACTCGGGATCGTTCGGATTATTCCCTAATTTCATGGCGAGGAAGTTGACTGCTCCGTTGAAATCGGGGGCCGCGTCGGATGCAGTCGGGGGCCGACTGGTGCCCCGAGCATTAATCAATTCGGTGACCACTTGGTCGTAGGGGCGATTTTCTCCGAACGCCTCTTCGAGATAGACTTGCATCCCCCGGCGATTGGTTCGTGAATTTCGCTCGCTGCCGCCACTGCGACCGATCAGCACGTTGGTCCAGATGTTGGCCCAATTTCGGGTGTACGCCTCGCTGTACTGATCTGAAAGCAAGCGATCGACTAACCGAGATTTCTTGTCGCCCGAGTTATCGTTCAGATAGGTATCGAGTTCATCGAGTGTCGGAATCCGCCCGATCACATCCAGAAAGACGCGTCGACACCATTCGCCCTCGGTGGCCGCCGATGAAGGCGAAATCTCGTTCTCTTCCCAGTGCGTTCGCATCAACGCGTCGAGGTGCGCGACGGGATCCTGGTTTGCAGTTGATATGGCCGTATCGGCCGATGCACTCCAAGAGAGGAATACAATGATCGAGATCGCAGCGACTGCGAAGATCACCGTTCGATGCAGTGGGCAGCGGGTTAACGGAAGGGGCGCGTTCATGCCGTATTTCTGGCTGGGGTACTCGGAAAACTAAACCCCGACGCGTGGCCAAGCGACCGCTGGAGAGAGAGGGCCCGAGAAACTTTTTGGTTATGAGAAAAAGTAGCCGTTCCAGGTCGACCCGGCTCCACCTCACTGCGTATCATTTTGATACATATGTTCAAAAATGATACATTAAAATACAACAGGCGAGCCCGAAATCCCGTGTTCCGCAGGACTCAGGCTCGCCTGGTGTCGGGCGGCCAAGGCCGCCCGTTTTGCCAACTTCTCTGCCTCTTGTACCTCTCCTCCATGGGGCCCTTTCGAGCCGCCGGCCGCGTATCGTTTCGCGGCCCTCCAAGGTTGATAAATCCTTTATCGACTATCGCTTAGCAGCGATTTCCATTTGTGCCTTTTCTCTTCCTCTTCCGAGCTTCCGGCCCCGAAATCGGTTGCCAACTCTCTTCCGCCGTGCTTCTCTGTCCCGGCCCCGCAGTGGCCGGATTTCCGGAGCAAGCTCCGGGCCTTGCCTCTTTGAGGGAGCAAACCGCATGCCAGTTGGCCGAGAAGGCGTGGCTACCCGGATCCGGCGGTAGGGCGCAGCCTCTTGATGCGGCCTACCAGATCCTGCTGAGAGAACCGCTTGCCGATCGGAACCATCATGTAGGTTCCCTTATCTCCGTGGCTGTCGAGGATAATTTGCACCGCGTTGGGGACCTCGAAGCCGGCTTCGGTCGGCTCATGTCCATGGATCAGGATTTCCGCGTCGACTGCACTCGCGAAAGCTTCTGCATTGGCCTGGCGAAAATCGCGGCCCCAGATAAAGCGGAACAGGGGGCCGTTTTCCTCAAGATCGCTATCGTTTATTTCCGTATCGAGCAATTTTGTATTGAATCCCTCCCGGTCCACATTCTCCGGCAGAGTGTGGCTGATCCAAATACCATGTTCCACACGGACAGCCAGCGGAAGCGTGCGAAGAAAGGGAAGGTAAGCGTTACGCACAGTGTCGGTTGCCGGCCCGTACATCTCTTGCATGCCTGAGCGAAAGAGGAGATTGAGGATCTGCTGATTCTTGAGAATCGGGTAGTCGGTCAGTTCAGCCCACTCATGATTGCTCATGAGAAAATGGACCTGATGAGGAAATTCCACCTTTAGTTTGGCGACATCTTCGAGCATCATGTGCGACATGCACCCGCCATTGGTCGTATATTTCGGGCCACCGTGACAGACTTCCTGGATGACCAGATGGCGTTTGGGATGATTTGCCAGGTCAGCAATTCGACGGATGGCGTTGAAATTGGGGCGGTGGCCATGCAGATCGGCAGTGATCATGACCTCATCGGCCAGTGAGGGCTTCAGTTCAACGACGTTTCCGAGCCGCGCCTCGGTCGAAGCGTTTGCCTGGTGCGCCAGGGCAAAGGTTTCGATCATCTTTTCAATGTATTCAATGGTGGCAACCATGGGGTTCAACCGTAGCAGCCACCTTCAGTGCCAACAAGCAGGCAAGCGGTCCGGAAAATGCTAGCAACCCCCAGGCACCTTTGGCGGTCTCACTGGACAAGCGTCCAACGGATGTGCGAACCACGGTTTTTGTCGATTGGCTGGATTCTGACGATTATTCCGCCGATACCAAAAACGGGGTATCAGCCCCCACCGCCGCTGGATACCGCGAGTATCAAAAAAACACGCTTAAGGATGTACTGGTTATGGGAAACGTCGTGCGGAGTTTGTTGCCTTTCATCGTCCTTGGCTGTTTCATCGGCTGTGCGCACAAAGCGAAGCAAGGGTGCCTTCCCGGTTGCAATGGCGCGTGCAGCGTCTGTGGAATGCAAGGGGCCGGTAGCTATGCCATGATGGCCAACGGTCAACCGTGCGGCCCGATGCAGGGCGGCGGCTTTCATGGAACTCCACGCGGTCCCTGCGTCCAGAATCCGCGAGCCTATGTGGGTGCCGCCGGTCCGCCGACCGCCGCGGTGACCTATCCGTACTATACGACCCGCGGCCCGCGCGACTTTCTTCTCGATCAGCCACCCACGATTGGACCGTAGCGGTTAATTTGCCGATCCGAGGATCAGCGAGATATTCTGGCCGCCAAAACCGAAGCTGTTTGAGAGTGCGTATTCACACTTCGCTTCGCGCGCTTCATTGGGAATGTAATCGAGATCGCAATCCGGATCGGGTGTCTCGTAGTTGATCGTGGGCGGCAAAACCCCGTCGCGCATCGCCATTAAACAGACGATAACTTCTGTTGCCCCGGCTGCTGCGATCAAGTGTCCCATCATGCTTTTCGTACTGGAAACCGGAATCTTGTAAGCGACATCGCCCAGCGATTTTTTGATCGCGAGCGTCTCCACCTTATCGTTTACGCTCGTTCCCGTGCCATGCGCATTAATGTATTGGATTTGCTCGGGGGCGATGTTGGCATCTGCGAGTGCCGCCTGGATACAACGAATGGCGCCTCTCCCTTCCGGGTGTGTATCGGTGATGCGGAACGCATCGGCAGTGGATCCGTATCCTTTGATTTCCCCATAGATATGTGCCCCTCGATCGCGAGCGTGTGTCAACTCTTCGAGCACCACCATGGCGGCACCCTCCCCGAGGACGAATCCATCGCGGTCGCGATCAAACGGTCGCGAGGCCCCTTGGGGGTGATCGTTCCGCGTCGAAAGTGCAGTCAGTAAATTGAATCCGGTGACACCAAAAGGATGGATCATGCTGTGCGTGCCCCCTGAGAGCATTACATCTGCGTCGCCGCGACGGATTAACTCGCGCGCTTCGCCGATCGCCTGACTGCTTGCAGCACACGCCGTCAGACAATTCGCATTGGGCCCTTGAGCATCGAACATGCTTGCCAAATGCCCCGCGGGCATGTTCGGCTCCTGTTCGAGTTCCGCGACGGGATTGAGTACCTCCATCCCTTTTTTTACAAATGCCGCAATATCGAGTTGGTCGTCATCACCAATGGCTGAGAGCACCATCTCGGTGAACGCAGCAAAGTTTTGTTGGCCCTCACCACTGCCTAGATAAACGCCGAAGCGAGTCGGGTCGACGTTGCCCACAACATCGGCGGCGGTGACCGCCTGTTTTGCGGCCCCCCCGGCAAAATTTGAATGCCTTCCACGTTTGTTCCAGAGGTTGATATCCTCTCCCTCTTTGGCAATATCCCAATCGAGCACCTCGGCCGAAAATTTGGTAGGGAATTGACTCGCATCGAAGGCCTGTGTGTAGCCCACACCTGATTCGCCTTTTTGGAGACGCTCCCAAAGTTCTTCCGGTGTGGTTCCCAGCGGGGTCACACAGCCGATCCCGGTGATGACAACGCGTCTTTCCATGATTTTTTCCGTTCCAACTTATGACGATTGAGGTGAAAGATGCTCCGGATAAGCTAAAGGGGATCCGTCCGGATTACGCCCCACGTCAAAGATTTTCAGTGACCTGAGCAGGTCGCCGAAATCGGCTCCCGCAAACAAGGGCCGGTGCGCCGTTTCTCGGTCAATGTGAGCGAATAAGATTTCCGCCTCCGACTGAATTTGATCCCCGATATGGCTCGTGGTGGTGGCTCGGGCCCCGCTTTCTTCGATCGCTTCCAGTTTTGCGCGATAGGTGAGTGTATCTCCCGGTACCGCTCGGCAGTGAAAGACGATGCGGGGAACTTTGGCGAGAATCACGCGTTCCTTAAAGGCATTGTATTGGCTGACCAACATGCCTGCCGTTTGCGCCATTCCCTCGAGGATCAGTGAATTGGGCATCGTAGGGATTCCCAAAAAGTGATCGTGCAGGTGTTCCTCGGAGAGAGAAACCGTCTTGATGGCGGTGGCCGTCTCCCCACTCACCAATTCCGTGAACCGATCGATCCAAAACCAGCGCATAACGAAATACTAGCCTTTGTCACGGTCAAATTAGACCTTGCTCTCCACGTAATTGCACATATCCTGCACGGTAAGCGAGGTGGCAAATTCCTGCACGGCCGGATTCTCTTCGAATTTCGACAGATCTGCAAAGGGCATTCGCTTTTTCAATTCCACCAATCCCTCGGCATTTACCTTACCGTCCACCACATAATCGCTGTTGGTGAGAATGTCTTCCGGGAACAACTCGCCCCGCGGAATTTTAATATCGAAGCTTTTTTCGAGGCGGAACACGATATCGAGAAAGTCAATCGACTCGGCTCCCAGGTCGCCGACAAGCGTTGCCTCGGGTGTCACTTCATCATCATCAACACCGAGCGCGTCGACGAGAGCTTCTCTCACTTTTTCAAACACTTCTTCTTTAGACGGCATGGAAAAGGTTCCTCTCCTTGTTTTAAAACAGTACTTATGTCTTTATCCCATCGCCGCCCAGCACTGTTGGTAAGTCGTCGCAACAGTTTGGTTGGTGTTCGGATTCGAATGGGAGTTATTTTCGTTTACTCTCGGGTGGTTCCGGTATAATTTTTCGTCTACCGCGAGTGTCCCATCAGGAACTCTCCTCGCCAGGACGGTAAAGTCGCTCAAAGAGCAGGCGTAAATCGTTGCGAGTTCTTTGATCCAGCGGCGCGTCATTCGGCCGGGTATCGGCAAGGTTGTATCGTTCGAGGATCAATCGCGCACTGACATGGGCCTTCCCATCCACGGACCCTTCCGCCTTGAAGGTCGTCGTCGATGCATCTTGCTTTATCTGTTTTGCGTTCACCACAAGTTGAAATCCGGGTTCAACAAAATCGGCATATTTAATGTTGCGCGCTTCCTTCAGCACAACCATACTGTGCATAAAATCTTCGTCGTGTCGTACCAACCAGGCCCCTGCCTGGGTCATCGCTTCCAGCATCAGTACTCCCGGTAGGACGGGAAAGAGGGGGAAGTGATCCGCTAAATACTCTTCGGCGAGCGAAAGATTTTTAACCGCGGTAATCTCTTGTCCTGCCTGAAGTTCCAAAATGCGGTCGACCAACGTGAAACGCATGGTAGTTCTTCAGCCGGGCTCGTTGCCACCGAAACACCCGTGGGACCTTTGCCAACCAACGGCAAGGTGTTCGGTCAAATGAACGGATGAGTATAGAACGCCCGCATTTAATGCTCAACAGCGGTGTGGGGCAGGTCGCGGGTGTCGCAGCGTGGGAAAAGGACAAGCGCGTGAGGATGTACGGTTTAGGGGAAGCGAAGGGCGCAGATATCCTCCGGCGGATCGGTGGTCCATAGGCGTCCGGCCAAAGGAGTGCCAAAATGGCATAATTTGTCCCGTTTCTGAAAAAACGCCATATTGGCAGTTTTGAGCTGGCGTCAAAGTGACATAATACGCCATAAAGCATTTGATTTTAAACGCTTATGTCTTTTCAATATTAAGGTAACCTCCTGCGTCACGGGCGGGGATGCCCTCAGGCGGCTTGCGAGTTTCTCAGGCCTGGAATGCCGATGATCGACCAGTCGATATCCGTATAGTGCCGGAAGACGCGCACAATCTGATCCCGCAGGTCCGTGGGAATCTCCTGACCCCTTCCCACGATTCCTTTGTTTTTGCGGGTGAATCCCTTCTTCGCAGCAGCGAGACCTCGAAAGATGGCCTCTTCCGTGGTGGGAATACCGATTGCTTGCAAGTGTTCCAGTAGACAAGGGCCTGGGTCCTCAACGAGATTTTCATACCGGCAGATGGCGATTCGATCGGGATGCCGCGATAGGTTGGAGAGCCAACCCGCATAAAAATTTGCGTACCATGGAATTGCCGTGTCGGCGAGGAATCGCAGTCGGTTCTCTTTTGTCTTCAGCGAACTCCACAGTCGAGCATCTGCGTAGTACATCGAGAAAAGATGATTTTCGCGCTCATTATGATCGTGGAGGCTCATCAACGTGTCAAAAATATTACGCGCGGTGATCAAAACGCGGATATTTCCCCGGGCGATAAGATCACCAACAAAATCCGAATAGCGACAGTGCTGATGCGGCGAGAAAAGATTCTCTCCGGCACCGGGGATCAAGAGGAGCCTGGAATCGACCTGCTGT
>CACOUL010000031.1 GCA_902630355.1 Planctomycetaceae bacterium | reverse complement strand
ATTAGCACGAGGATCAAACGAACTGCAATGTTCAGCGGCAGACGCGCTGGCTATGATTGGCGAGAAGGATGCGGAAAAGCTCTTACAGGAAGCATCTGGAGATGATGGTCGGGGCGGAGACAAAAATCCGACGGTTCGCGCCCGAGCAAAGATTGCACTTCGCCGGATGCAATTACGAAGAGGCGTGGGTGCCCTCATTGATGCGTCCCGCACTCGGGGACCACAGACCGCTCAAGAAATCCAATCATTAATTCACAGAGCCTGCGATTCGAACACCTTTGACGTTAAACAACACACGGATGGCACCTTCTCCATCAAGGTCCAACTACCCGAAGGTCGCACACAAATCGTCAACATTCTTCCGGAAAATGTGCATGATCATGCGTACCCTAACGGGGAGCAGGTTCACTCGCGCTACATGCTCCTCAGTACCGAATGCTCGCCAGCACGAACTGAACTCTATGAAAGAGTCTTGAAGCTCAACGCGCTTCGGATGAACCCAGAGGCATTAGGAGGGGTTCCGTACGGGTTTGCATTTGGATCACTCGCAATTCGGGATGGGGAGTTGGTGATGATTCAAACACTGCAAATTGACACCCTGGATATTGATGAGATTCGACACGGCGTCAGCGTGCTGGCGACAGTGGGTGACGAAATTGAAAAATTGCTTCTTGGTGGAAAGGATGCCCGATAATGGGATGGATTGTTGCTTGCATCATTATTGGTATTGCTACATTGATCGCACTAAGCGGTTGGCTTTTTGTTCACAACTCACGACGCAAGGTAAAGCCAAACTCCGCTATTGTGAGACTTGGTCTCGGGGGAACCCAGGTGTTTTTAAAGTCGGGTAAATGGGTGCATTGCGTTCCCTACCTGCACAACTGCCAAGAGTTTACGTTCAGGCCACAGCAACTTGAGATTGAGCTGCCCCCAGACAATGCAGGCATGACTGCCGATGAATACTGCGTCACGGGAAACATCTCGATGACCATAAGCACAATGCGTACGGCCGACGCGATACTCGACGCCTGCACGTCAAGCGATGACGGCAACCCGTGGACAGAGTCAGCAATAGATATGATGAAGAGTCAACTCAGTGTCTTATTCAAGGACCATATCAGTTCACACAGCCTGAAATCACTACAGTCCAACTCGGCAGATGAGAAACCTATTCGTGATCGATTGGCCCGACTTGTGGAGCGCAGAGGCGGAGTTGTTGACGAGTTCGTCATAGGTCCAGTCCGAGAGACCGGAGACGTCGAGTATCGGGACGATTCCATCTTGAATACAACCAATAAGCTTCGCCAAATTCGGCGCGATGTCGTTAAAGACAAGGAGAGTCATGCAACAAGCTTGGCAAATTTAACAGGCGCCAACGCGGTCATCGCCCAGCAGCGGATCGATGCGATACAGCGCGATGCAGAAAACCAAATCGCGGCAATTGACGCCGCTGAGCGAAAACGAGAAACGATCGCGTTACAGACGGAGCAGCAGAACGCAGATCGTTTGAATAGAGTACAGGGCACTATCACTGGAAAACTAGAAGAAGAACAAAACTTGGCCAGGGACGAGATTGAAGGCGCCGACGATACCGCTGATCAGCAAGCCTTTTGGGCCCAAAAAGGCTTTAAGGACAGGCAGGATTACGAGAAACAGAAAGCCAAACATCGCGACGACATTGAAGGTGTGATCTCATCACGTCGAGAGGCCGAGCAGCATGACCGAGCACAATTAGAGTCTTCGCTCGATGGGCTGAAAACGTCTGCTGACGAACAAGTTAAACGGGAGCACGAGTTACGTGACTCGCAGATCGCGTCCACCCAGAAAGAAGGCGAATCGCAACGAGAGACGATCCGCACCGATGAGCAGCACACCCTCGACGAACTCCACATGCAACAGCAAAGCACCGAGCATGAGGCCAAGGCCGCCGCAACTGAACATGAAGCGAATCAACGAAACGCAAGCGAACTGCGCGAATCCCTTCAATCCAAACAGAATACTGATGATTAAATCAACTGAGATTTTGTCAACGAACATGGAAATTCATTGTGACAGGCAACCGCAGGATGTCAGCCTTTACTAAAACACCACAAGACTTACTCATCGAGGTTTCCGCATTCGACGGGAGAATTTGAAATGATGATTCCAGCAATTGCCATCGGCGTTAGTTTTTTACTGCTTGTTTTTTCACTGCTGTTCCTACTTCGTTTCTACCAGACCGGTGAACTCGACCAAGCGTTTGTCCGCACCGGTATGGGCGGACAGCGGGTCTCGATTGGTGGTGGGATGTTTATCTTCCCCCGTATTCATTACATGCAGCGGGTCACCCTTCGTACGCTCAAGCTCGACGTCAAGGCAGAGGGCGCTCGTGGCATGGGAATCATGCGAACCAAAGATGCACTCCCAATCATGCTTGATGCGGAGGTTTACGTACATGTACCGAGAAAAAAAGACGCTGTACTCGCCGCCGCGCAAACGCTTGGAGAGAAAGCTGATCCAAAGGCAATTTTAACAGGCTCACGCGGTGGACGCGCAGCCGCCTCGGAACTGACGGCTGGACAAGACTACGAGGACATGGCCAGAGAAGCAATCAAAGACCTTGTCGACAAAAAGCTGATTAGTGCGATTCGTTCCGTAGTCGCAACCCTCACCCTCGAGGATTTGCACGCGAACCGTGAGTTACTCAAGACCTCGGTTGCGGACATTTTGGACCACGATCTTCGAGACAATGGGCTTGAACTTGAGACCGTTGCTATTGAATCGATCGACCAAGAGCCGCTACTCGATATCAAGAAGCGGAGCGAGCAGAACACATTTGACGCCTCCGCCTACGCGACTCTGAGCCGTAAGATTGAAGAAATGAAAACCTCAATTAACGAGGCTGAAAAAACGCAGCTCGTCAATCGGGAATCGCAAAACACTGACTACGCTAAGAAAACACTGGAACTTGAGCAAGAGCGTGTGTTTGCCAAGGAGGAACAACAGCGGGAGGTTCAGAACAAAGTCGTCCTTGAGCAAGCAAACATTGCACAATACGATGCCGAGTTATATCAGAAGAAAACCGACGCCGTTGAGACGGCGCACCTGGTAGCTAATCGGAAGGTTGAGGAAGTCGCCCGCGACCTTGAGATTTTCCAGCAGGAGTGCGAAGAGGCGCGGCGCACAAAAAGCGCGGAAACCGACGAAAAGATTAACGAGCGAGAACTTGCTCGTGACAACAAGATCGAAACTCTCGAAGAACAAGTGAAAAAAGATATCCAGGCGGCGGCCATGGATCGCGTGAAACACGTCGGTGCATTGGCGTCCGAGACCAAAAAAACCGTGGGTGTAGCGCACGAAGAAGCTCGGAAGGCGATCGGAGAGGCCGAGGTCACCCGTGACGAGGCTATTGAAGTACGCATCGTAGAGAAAGACGAGAACGTTGAGACCCGCACCCAATCGCTCGAGCAAACAAAGGAAGTGACTAATCTCGCGCGGGCCAAGGCCGCAAATTCAAAAGAAAAGATCGAGACGGCTCGAGCCGAAGAGAAACTGCATCGAGAAAATGTGTTGCCTGAAGAAAAAGAAGCAGCCGCCAAAAAGATCAAAGCCGCGGGTGATGCAGTCGCAGCATTGGAGCGTAAGAAGGAGACTGAGACCAAGGCCGAGGCTGATGCGCAAGCGAAAATCGTGATTCCGGCAGCAAAAAATAAAGAAAAGGCGGAACACGAAAAGCAGCAGAAAATTCTGGATGCCGAGGGCGTAAAGCAGCAGAAAATTCTGGATGCCGAAGGCGAAGCGCTTGCGGAGGTCAAAAAGGGCCAAGGGGAGCGGGAGGCAGCCCTGGCTCGTGGCGAAGCCGCTGCCGCCCAGTTGGAATGGGGCAAAGCGGATGCCGAAGCCAAGCGGTTAAAAAACCAGGCCGCCATCATCGGTGCGGAGGCCAAACTGCTCGACAGCGAGAATGTGGTCAAATACTTCTTGGCCAAACAAGCGCCCGAACTCGTCTCTGCAGCGTTCAAGCCGCTTGAGAGCATCGAGGGTATGCGTATTCTGCAGGTCAACACGGGCGGCGAGTCAGGCGACGCTGGCGGAATGAACAGTGTGCTGCGGAACTTGACCAATGCCGCACCTGGCGGTGCGCTGATCAATGAGATGCTCAACATGTCCGGCAGCGATAAGACCATGCAGGACTTGCTGGAAATGCTGATTGGTAACTCGGCCCCGGGTCAGGCACTCGGTCAGCAAGCCAAGGAGCAAGGCTGATCAGTAGCAAGTGAAACAAGAACGCACTTGATCCTTTTGCAGGCAGCGGCATGTCCGACACCAAACATTCCGACAGCACCTCACAAAGCACTTACCGCTTTTGGCGAAGCCAACATCGCCCAATGGACGATGCCGGCGAAAAGCGGTCGCCCCAGGAAATCATCTCCGAAGCGACCTGCAACCGCTTTGGAGAGGAGATGGGGCAGCGATTGGAAGGCCTCGTCTGGCCGGAAGTGCCCGAGTTCTGGAAAAACCTTGCCGGCAAATTGGGCGGTCGAGTTGCACCGCTTTACCTGCTGGCTCAGCGAATCTTCGGTTCCGCCAACGCCAACCAGGTTCTCGAACACCAACCACAGTCTTCAATTGATCCTGGCACCATCCAAGCCAAGGTGAGGGGTCTGTTAAGTGATCCGGATTGGAAACTAACAATCATCAGTAATGTGCAGGACCAGAATCCCGAAGCCGAAGGAGATGCACTTCGTGATTTGGTGATAAAACGGTTCGCCGCGCGGGTGCTGGAAGAGATCGGCCTTAGCGGTGGCTACAAACTGAACGCAGGGGATCCGCAGTCGATCAATTACGTCATCACACTACTGATCGTTGCACAAGAGTTAAACCAGAGTGAATTTTAACAACGCCCCAATTGACGCATAATCGACCTAATCTTAAGACTGTCTTTTATTATGACGCCTGAATCGAATCAAAACGCCGATTTCCAAGATCATCATGGATCTGAGATTGATTGCCGCATGGAATTTCTTGATCGAACGATCAACGATGTACTTGGTAAAAATCAGAAATTAGGTGGCATCGAAAGCTTTATCGAAGACTGCATGCGGTTTGTCGATGACCTGAGTGATGGAATCGCGGACGCGCGGCATGGAACCCTTCACGTGTGGCGACCACCGGCAGTACGTATGCCCGAGGGCGCTAACCGTTATGAGGAAAGTGGCGACCTGGAGGAACCACCCGCTAAAGAGCAAAAAACTCCGCCCCCAGAAACAACGCCGCCCCCAGCGAGAGAGTACCATATACGGCGCGTTTGGAAAGGCAAAGCGCAGATCATGGGACCAGTCTCGGAGGCCACAATCGAGAAAAGTATTGAGAACGGCAAAATTGTTCGCTCTGATGAAATACGCCTGGGCGATGAGGGTGATTGGCAAAGAGCGGGCAAAATCCCAGGCTTCGCCAAACTATTCAATAAATAATGTTCGTGCCACATTGCAAAGGGGTCGTCGCTGGCTCTGCCGCCATCATGTAATGGCATGCAATGGTCTATCAGGGCAAGTAGCGAAAAAGGCAGGAAGCGATCTGGTCATTGAAGATTGCTGCCCCTACAAACAGCACGTAGAGTGCGATCAAAATCCATGCTTCCAATCGCGTTAAGCGGTTTCCCGTTTTACAGAGAATCAGCGTCGCGATTGTGCAAACCGCGAGCAGAATAACACTCAGCCCACTCTCGGTGTAGTCGGTTTCAATCGCCGCGCCATAAAAAAGCACCGGCACCGAAAGGCAAATCAGAATATCGAAAATATTCGATGAGAATGCATTCACAATGGCCCCTTCAGCCTCTTCACCACTCTTACGAGCAACCGCAATCGAGATGAGCGTATCAGGCACACTCGTGGCAGCCGCAGTGAGCACCACCGCGACGACATACGAGTTCACCCCAATCGCCCCGGAAATAATAATCGTCGCCTCGACGAGGTAGAAACATGCAACGCCCAGCACACTCATCGAAACAACCAACCACGTGATGGCCCTCCCGAGGCTCATGATTTCCTCTTCTTTTTCTTCGGCCGACTCCTCGGCCGACTCACGATGCCGGCGCGTATCGACGTAGAGCATCCCCACATAAAACACATAGCCGCCCAAAAAGAGCCAGGCGTACATTATTTTAAATTCACCCGAGAACACCACACAAATAAATGCAATGACAACCGCAAGATAAAAAAGTCCGTCACGCACAAAGACCCGTGGCGAGATATAGATGCTATCGATTTCTTGTCCCGACTTGCGGATGGCCGTGGTTGCCGCCAAAACTGATAAAGCGGGAATGAGAAGAATATTGAATACCGCACTACCGGCTACCGTTCCGAGCCCAATACCAAACTCCGGCTTTTCGCCCCACAGCACAGCCACCATTGCCGTGGCAAACTCGGGAAAGCTTGAGGGAATGGCGTAGAGCACGGCGCCTTTCACCGACGCGGGGAGTCGAAGGTACTGACCAAGGGAGTGTGCAGCATCTTCCAACTGATTGCTGAACCACCAGATCACAGCGGTAGCAATCAAGACAGTAACAATAGGCAGCAACATGATTCAAACGGTCTGGGGAGTTGCGATTTTCAAAGTGAAAAACATGGGGTGGCCCATCCTAGAGAACAATCGATCCGGTGCCTAGCTGGCACGGCAAGCCTCGGGCCCCTCCCTCAGACGGGTAACATTTCGCGCAGCGAGGTGAGTTTGTCTTGCGCCTGTTTTCGTTTCGCCTGCAACGTTCGCGCAAAACTCCGATAAAACCGCGAGTCTCGGCGCAGCTCGTGTAAGCGAATCAACCCCGTCGCGAGAATGGGAAAACCAATTATAAAAAAGAGCAATATCCCGATACTCTGCTTCTGCCATCCCGAATAGTCGTACTTTAACTTTTCCACCTTGTCTTTTTTTGTGTCGTGATCAAGTCTTCCGTAGGCAAAACTTCGCAGCAAAATATCGGCATACCGTGTGATCGTGAAATAAGAACATCGGGCGGCCGCAAGCGGGGAATTTGGAGAGTTTGAATTTTTGTGATGCCATTGTAGATTCGAGCCATCTTGCTCGCCCCGCCACTCGTGCGCACGGATGCCCTTCCCTTCGGCATCGTAATCGTAATGTCCCCAATGGAACTCACCGTATACCTCATAGAGGTCATCTTTTCCTCCATCGGTGGCCACATGCACGCTGAAGACGATTTGCACCATCATCACCAGCGGCAACAGAAAATTTGCCAGAGCGCGGTTGTCTTTGCAGAGTGCCGACAGACAGAGGCCCATCCCGGTCGCCGCCCACCCGGTGAGCACCAGCGTTGCGGCAACCTTCCACGGCGCATCGAGCCATGCCTCCCCGGCACTACCATACATGCCGGCCAAAAAGCAAACAAATACCAACGTCTGGAGCAACGACACCATTCCATACACGATGACTTTTACTGCCATGTAGGGTAGCAACCGCAGGAAGAGCTGCCGTTCGTGATCGAGCACCTGCCACTCGTCGACGATCGCCATCAGGCTCAGGCTCGAACCCATCCAGATCACGCTCAAAATTGCAAGAAATCCGATCATCGCTTTTTCCGTCGAAGCAATCTCCGGCGATGCAGTCGCCGCAAAAATAACGAGCGCAAAGAAAAAGGGTAAAAGCCCGGCCGGCACTACCAAACGGCTGAAGAGGCGGTTGCTCACGCGGGTCCACTCCCGTGCAAGCAGAACCTTCGCTTGGCGTCGATAGCGATCCCCTGTGCGGCCTGCGGGCCGTGAGGGCGACGGAGCTATATCCTCGGAGGCAACACTCCGCGTGACTGTCGCCGCTGGATCAAGCGGGCCGATACCCTGCAAATCCACATCCGTCAGTTGGCCGGTCGCGGTCGTGCCGCGGAGCCGATCGGGCGTGCCGTCAAATTGCAGCACGCCCCCGCGGGGCTCCTCACGACGAAAAATAAGGACTCGGTCCACATTCGCCAACTGCTCCAGACTGTGGGTGACGAGAATGACCGTACAGCCGCGATAGGCCAACGACCGCAGCAGTCGCATGAGGTTTGCCTCTCGATCACGGTCGAGACCGCTCGCCGGCTCGTCGAGAATCAATAACTTGGGCCGGCCGATTAGTTCGGCCGCCGTACGCACCCGTTTCGACTCCCCCCCGCTCCGTCTGCCCGGCGGTGCGCTCCAGGTTTTACGCGGAAGATCGACCTCACGTAGCATCTCCTCCACCTGCGGCTTTATCAGGCCGGGCTGGTTTCGCAAACAAGCATTAAAAAAAACGGTTTCCTCGGCCGTCAAATCGTTATGCACGACCTCGCCTTGGGAGACATATCCCAGGACCTCCCGATACCAGTCGCGATGCTCATCGATATCGCGGCTCGCAACCCGAACCGCTCCGGTATCGCAGCCCCGTTTGCCCCGGAGAATCGGGTGCAGCATGGTCGACTTCCCCGCCCCACTGAGTCCAGTCACGCCGATAAACTCACCTGCGTTAATGCTGAGTGAAAGCTCATCCAGTCGACCGGTAACCGAAACCGCATCGACTTCCACGCTTACGCCCGCGATCGCATCTGCCGGAATCAGGGCGACCTCTTCTCGACTGTAAATCCAGGCCAACGCACCAATCTGCACCAGATCGCCACTCTGCAAGCGGTGAGCGAGAATCGCTTTTCGATTCACAAAAGTGCCATGCTTTGAATCACAATCAACGATCCACACGTGCGGCTCGCCGCCTCTGGCACCACTCGGCTCTTGTGCGATCAGCGCGTGCACCGCATCGACACGTTGTGGATCGTCAAGCCTTATACCGAAACAACCATCGGCCGTCTTCCCCTTCCCCAGCGAAATAGGCCGTCCCTGATTGCCGACATTGATCGCACGTGGGTTATGACCCGCAATACCGCTTGGGTACAGATCATCGCCGCTTGTACATTGGAGCCAGAGATCGACCTGGCCGCTGGCAAACTTTTCGCGGCAAGGAATCCTTACGCTGCGGGATTCGGTATCTCTGCTGAGCGTTGCTTCATCGCTGCCATCCCACTGCACCGTCAATGTGCCATCCGCACCATCGCCAAACTCGTGGCGACCCGGTGGTCGGGCATCGAGTCGCGTGGGCTTTCGACCGCGCACGCCAACTGATAAGCCAAATGGCCGCACGGTGGGAAGCCAAGTGAGTAGATCCCAGAGGGGGCGAACCTGTCGTAGCGGCGCAAACTCCAACGCGCAGCGAAAGCAGCTTGCCGCTTCTTGCGGCGTCAGTCCGCAGCACTGCGGACAGACCACAAGACCGCGTTGCGGACCACTGCTCATGTTACTCCCTCGTCATGCGGGAATCTTATTTGGAGTCCGGCGCCCGCTCGGCGACGTAGCGACTCTTGGCTTCCAGATTTTTGGTGCCCGAAGTCTCAAACAGCCAGGTCCCAGGATATTGAACAAAATCCTTCTTCGCATTCCACTCGATGGTCGCCTCGGTCACCATCTTCTCATCGGGCCGATAAACAATCTGACCGCCTCGAGGCTGCATGCGACCCCGGTGCGTTGCACCATCGTCCTCGGCCGTACCATACACGGTCCCGCCGACAATCTCCAGCACATGCTTACCGCCCGTCGACGTTGCCTTGCGAACCTCCAGTTCGCCGCTGACCTCCACATTGGGATCGATTTGAATCATGTTGGAAATCGCTTCCACATCCAGTGACATTGTCTCTCCCTCTTTTAACGCCTCGACCTGCGACATGTAATGATCGGCGACGAGATGTGTTCTTCGCGCGTAATGCTCGAGCAACGATCGAGAGAGCGACTCCCCTTTGAGCACCCTCACGCTCTTGACTCCCATATCGGCATAGTAGGTCAGTTCCAGCACTGAACCCTGAAGCTTACCGATCTCTAAAAGTAGTTTCATATCAGGATCTTCCGGGTTAAGCATGTCCTGCCAATTTTGTGGTAGCGATCGAAAAATTTCTGTGGCAATTTTCTTACTCGTTTCGGGATTAGCCCGAATCACCTCCACAAGAGCCAGAACCATTCCGCCATACATCGGGTCCATAAGGAACATGCGTCCCTTGTCCCATACAAACTTTGCCAATGGGCTCTCCGGGAGGCTGAGCCCGGCAAAGCGGCTTTCAGAACTAGCCAACAGTTCTGTAACCTTGAGTACTTCCTGCTGGAAAACGATTTTCTTGAGTTTCGGATTATTTTCGGTCACCCGCGTCTCGAGCGACAGTTCGTATTGGAAGTCAAAAAAACAATCAATATTTATGAGAAAGAATTTTTTATTTTTTCCTTTTCCTTTGATTTGGGTAACCGCCGTGCTGCCAATTTTTCGACCCACCGGATAGAAGGACTGCATTGCATCCGCGGTGAGCTTAGTTGGTCGCTCCCTCGAATCGGCTTCGATCTCTTTGGCCGGTAGCTCAACCACCTCGCCCGGGGCAACGGGCGGCTCGGCGGGCTTGCAGCCCTCAGTACACGTCTTTAGATTCATTTCGGCCGTTTGGTAAATGGCCGGAAACCGGTCAATCGAACCGTGCGCCAGCACCAAACGCCACTTTTGCTCGGCGTTACAAAACTCGCGTTTCGCCTGGAGATCCCAAGCATCACTCTGCAGTTGCACGAGATCTTCCGGGGGAACAGAAATGGCGACCGGAGGCTCTGGAGCTGTACCCCCATCGCCCGGATCGACGTCAGTTTGATTGTTGCGTGTCATGAGCAGATAGCCGACCACCCCAACAAGGACGATCACCAGCAGAATCCAGCCCAACGAACTCTTTTTCTCTTCGCTCATCACAATGCCCTTTCACTTATTGTATAAGTCATGGTTTCAATATTTGTTTCAACGATCCCGGCACCACATCGGCTATTTCTTGCTTGAGTGGTGGCCCCGGACAGTCGACGACTTCGAGTGTAAGAAAGCTTTCATCGACACCGACACGTCCCTGCTTGTGCAAGCGGTAGATAGCGACAGGTCCGGGGATTTCTTGATCGATAAAATCAAAATCCAATCCATTCCAAGCCACCTTATGCGTGAGCATCACAGTGATTGATGTGCCTGCCTTCCAGTCAAACGGCCATATATCACCCGGGTTATATTCATGTGCTGTGGTCTTATCCCATTCGTGCCATCCCTTAATATTACTCTCGGCGTCTTCATATCCGCCAGCATCCGTGCTGATCGTGACATACCGGTCAGTATCCTTAGCCGCTTTAACATGGCCCTTCTTCAGGCGAAGTCTCCACGCTTGGATCTTATCTCGAAAATCTTTTTTCCAACCCATGCAAATTCTCTGCACCGGCTCTTCCTGGTCTTCGAATTTTTCGTCCCGAAAGTCACTATCCGACAGTGCAAATCGATCCCAGGCTTTGCGGGCCTGATTTAAATTCGCCAAATACTGCGTGATTGCGTCTCTCTTCTCAGCAGACCATGGCTCCACGGTCGATGCTGCCAACCGCGTAAGCAGCGATTGGATTTCCTCACGTCCCCTCGCAACTTCACCCTGATCGTTACGGGCATGCCTCACCCACTGATTTAAATCTTCGGCTTTCCATTCGTCGTACGCCTGATCCCACGCCGAGAAATATTTCAAATATTCTTCATTTTCTAACACGCTTTTTGAAACGCCTTCGAGATCATTCATCGTAAGCTGCGATGGTTCTTCAATCGGAGCCACACCACCTATTTCGACCTTCCATCGTTTCCGTGCACGGCCTTCACCTTCCGAAACACCTCCCCTGCAGCATATAAAGATTTCATTTTCTAACTTCTTGATGTCTTCCTCTGCCTCAAAAAGCTTTCTTTTTACAATGCTTTCTGGTAGATCCAGTGTCGTTAGCAGATTGTTGTACTCACTATTCTTTTCTTTCAATTTTGACGTGCGCTCTTCTAAATCTGCGTTGACTTCGGCCACTTTCTGTTCCAATCGCGCGATTCTTTCCTGAAAAACAATTTTTGGATCGCCAAACATCGAATAGCCGGCGACAACCACCAGCATCAAGGCCAGCGCAGCAGCGGCTCCCTGCCAACTACGAAACGCTTTAGCCGAAATGGGCGATTTGCGATACAGAGCAAGCACCTCGCCCGCGTCAGCCGGTCGCTCGGCCTCAGGCGCGAGCATCCTTCGAATCACCAACTGCAACCGAGCCGAGGCCCCTGCCTCCTTGAGCTGCCGCACCAACTCCGCCCGCCGGATCGGTTGTGCCTCACGTTGGCGATTTGCCGCAGCACCCAGCGTACACTCAGCGAGCATGAGACCCAGGGCATAAAGATCAGCCTTCTTGGTCGGCTGCGGGCTGAACTCGTCTCTCAGCTCCGGCGGTCGATAATAACTGCTCTCAGGATCTTGCTGACTCCCCTCCGACCAACACGGTAACTGCCCGATGGCCGTATCGGCGAGCCACACGGATCGCCGCGCTACGCACTCAGGCTCAAAATAGGCATTTTGCGGACGCACATCGCCGTGCGTGATCTCGTGCTTATGCAAATTGGCAAGTGCCTCGAGCATATTTTCTGCCACGCGGTCCCACGCATCGGGATCGAGTCCTTGGTGACGACTCACCGAGGCCGAAACCACCGACCCTAAATGCTGGCCCACCAAGTAGAGATCGCCTGCCGCGGTTTGCCCGACCTCGAGCGGTAGCGAGACATAGGGCAATTCAAGGGTGACCAACCGCTGTGCATGCTCAAGTAATTTCTCGCGCCATTTCGGATCAGGATCGCGAAAAAATCGCACCGTGCGGGTGACCTGCTCACTGGTGGCTGTCCGCCGATCGCGGACCTCAAACACCTCGCCAAAAACGCCTGCACCGTGCAATTGCTGCACGATTTCAAATCCCTCAGGAAATCCATCGGGACGGTGCGGTTCAGATGCATTCATCGCTCATTACTCCTCATCGGCTGCTTCGCGTCTCATTTGGATGCGTTTGATGATTTGAAAGACCGCATGGTCTTGTGGTTCGCCGCCCGTTAGATCGAACAGATCGAGATGATTGCAGTAGACTTTGCTTTGAGACTTCGCGTTCTTAAGCAAGCCGCTTTCAACCGTTACCACCCCATCGCCGGACCCGTCGACCAGCTCGGGGCATTTTAGCAAATCGCGCAGTGTTTGTTGCAAGGACGGTGAGAGACTGCCGAGGATTTTTTCGATCTCAGGACCCACCGCTCGTAGCTCTTCTTGGGTCAGAAAGCCCTTGGTACCTGCTACCGCGTGGTAATCGACGCCCGCTGCCCTGCCATATCCGTTGAGTTGCTTAAGAAACTCGCTCTCCGGCCGCAAATCGACCACCGCCTCACCGCGACCATCGGCAAGGAGTCGCCATGGCATGACCACGCCAGTGGGCTGCAGTGCGATTTCTAGAATCTCGTGCCCACTCTTACCCAGTCGCGCGATCGCTGATCCCTGGTGCGGAGTGCCCAGGGTGATTAGATCGGAGACGCATTGCGGTCGCTCGCCCGGCATCTCGATCGCTGCCCGAGCCACCAGTCCACCCATACTGTGAGCGACGATCGTTAATTGAACACCAGGGTATCTCTTTTCAAGCGCGAGCAATTCCTCGCGAAGCCGCATCCCTGACCATAGCAGCGGCCCATCGTTGGGATAGTCGAATACGATGCATTGAATTCCAGCCGTTTCGCACGCCTGTTGAAATCGTACAAAATCACTGGGTTGGCTTTCCAGGCCATGCACCAAAACGATAGTCGATGCTTGCGGATCAAACGATGCATCCCAATGGAGTTTTTTATCGGATGGCCAATCGAAAAACAGGCTGTTGAGTTGCTTACGGACCTCATCGTTTTCGGTATTTGCCACGCGTATCAGCAGAAGATCTTCCCGGAACTCAACATCCATCCACCCCGCCTGCTCGGCGAGTGCCAGGGCCAGTCGCTCGCCGGGATGCAAAGATACTTTACGATCTGGCATTGCGTCGAGCGGATAGTTCCAACCGAGCTTTGCGTTGCCCTCGCGATACACATCGTGCAAGCGATATTCCCCCTGTGCATTGAGTGGAATTCGCAATTCGATGGTGGCGGCCGGCTCCTCGGCAATCAATCCGCCAACGTAAATGTTCGGCGCGAGAATCGCGCTCATTATCAGCAATCGATTCATATCCTCGCAATCATTTTTGCAAACATTGCCTGATTTCCGGTATGGGGGGAACCCTCCACCTGCCCACCTATTTTATAACTTTTTCGCAACGTAAAATAGCAAGCATTAACGCGCGTGTTTTAAAGCTAGCCGCCCTCCTATCGCCATGGCCAATAGCCTAGTCCGGAGCGTGAATCATGTCTCAACAATGGTTTGTCAAAGGGGACGGCAAGAATGAGGGGCCTTTCGCCGCCGCGCAGCTCAAGCAACTGGCCGACACAGGCAGGATCACCCCAGCCCACCTGGTGTGCCAGGGCACAGACGGCACGCCCAGCGAGAAGTGGGCGCAGGCGGCCAAGGTAAAGGGACTGTTTGCTCCCCGGGGGGCGGCAACAGAAGAGGCCGCTACGACGCCGCAGAGCACTGCCGAGACGTCCGCTCAAGTAACGGAATCCAAACCAACGCCCGCGCCACCGCCAACCAGCATTTCCAGCGATGTGGGCTGGCACACCGGACGCGACGGTCAAAAGGCGGGACCTTTTACGCTCACTGATTTGCTGAAGCAACCGTTTCCGGATGGAACCCTCGTCTGGCATCCAAGCTTAACGGGCTGGACAGTTCCTGCAGAGGTCGAAGAACTGAAGGCGCATGTTGCTCACTCTCCGCCACCTTTAAATGCCTTTCAACTCGAAATGTCACTTATCGAGGACGCCCTCGTTAAAGTTCGCGAGATCGCTGACGGAAACTTCTGTGTGACAATTGAGCCTATAGAAAACAAAGCCAAAGATTTGTGGGTCCAATTCATGGGCCAAACTCTCAACTTTAACTACCCCTTCTCGGATGAACCGATGCTTACGCTTCATAAATTGGGGATTGAACTGCCTTCGGGTGTTACATTGTCCGAATGGGAAGCCAATTTGTTCGTCGCCTTCGAGCATAGCTTTGACAACATTCCGGCACTATCTAGATTCGTGCATCAATATATGGAGCATATGGTGCTCGCCCTAGAACTACCGGATTACGAAATTTTGTTTCGCGTACGTGAAGATTAGTTTTAGAGCTAATAGCTGCTGAAGTGCCAACTACTGTCATCCGCTAACCGACAATATGGGAATAAGCATTGGAGGTGACCCCGCTCCGAAGCAGCAATTCATACGAGATATCGCAAGATCTGGATCCCTTGTTATAGCTGCACGACCGTACGAATCGAACCCGATTACCGCGGTCTGGGACTGCACTCAACTCAAAAACACCGTCGTCGCGAACGTGCCTGGACTACACTGGTGGTTTGAGTAGCCCGCGAGACGATTCCCTGAGGCCCAAAGATCCTACAATCGCGTACAAAATGGCATGCAGTCGCTGTCAGTCACTGCGAATGGAACCTGCTTTCTTACGATCTCTCCCGGCGCGACCTGTGTTTCCAATTTTCTCGTACGCCTCGCCCCTCATCAGGTAAGCCTCTTTTAAATCGGGTTCTGTGCGCAACGCGTCGGTACAGTCGCTGATCGTCCGCCTGTAGTCTCCGGCCAATAGACCTGCTTTCGCACGGCGAAGGTATGCGTCCGCGTCGTTGATATTTAAACGAACCGCACCGGTGAGTGTCGCAATTGCTTCCGCATACTTTTTTCGTGCAACCTCTATTTCGGCTTTCAGCTTGAGTGCAACTACATCCTCCGGATTTGTTTTTAGCACCCGCTCTAAAATCTCCATTGCAACCTCATTGTTCCCCTGTTCTACAAATCGCCTTGCCTTTTCTGTATCAGTATCGCTCGTCTCCCTCTCCTTGGAATCCGCGTTCATGTCCGCCGAGTCCCCCTCTTTCTCGGAGAATAATTGAGTGACGTTATTGTAGGCCCACCTCACGACTTTGGCGGGACGAAGTAGATACAATCCAAAAGCAATCAACACGATGAGGAGTAATAAAAACCTGAAGTGCTCTACTGTTTTTTTGCGGACCCTTTTTTCTTCGACTGCAACCCACCTGCCCCCAGTGGCTTGAGTGATACGGCAACCGCACTTGGCACATTCTGCTTGCGCCGTTCCACGTAACATCGCCTCAACAAGTGACTCATTACAGCAAGGACAGGATACCATTTTGGGCTTCGGATCAATGATCACAGACATTTCCGGCGGCACCGCGATGGCATTTAAGCCTGACGCATCGAGCATGAGTGGTTGCCGACAAGACGAGCAGGTGATTGATTTATCCTGCTTAAATCGACCCCGCGAAACCTTACTTTTGCAACTCGGACATTCAAGAAGCACCTCTCGCAATTCTGTGCCCGATGCCGGAACTTCGAGCAACACTGCACATGTTGCCTGAGGACACGGAGCGCGGCTCCTTTCGTGAAATACTCTTGATGAGATTTTCGAATCGCATTGACCGCAATAGAACGTTAACTCGACGAGCTGTCGTTCTATTGCATCAAACTCTAACAACAGCCCGCATTGCTCTTGTGGACATCGGCCAGTTTGACTTTCACTCAAGTGAGCCCGCGCGATCCGAATGCCGCAACCGGGACAGGAAAGTTCCTCTACCTCTGGAAACGAACTCGTGCCTGACGATATCGCAACAGATGACTGCATGCCACCAGAAATCGCCTCTTCTAATGCCATCGTAAAATCTGCACATGAACTGAACCGGGCAGTTGGATCTGGTGCGGTGGCAAGCCGCAACACCTCATCTACCGCAGCATCGATCGACAGACTAACGCCCTCTGGGTCAAGCCACCATCGAACTGTCATCGCGAGAGAAAACTGGTCGCATCGGCCATCATGCGGATCTGCCGGAATAAGCTCTGGCGCATAGTATTGGCTAGGGCGAAATATTTTATTCTGCGTCGCCTGTCCTGTGATGACCGCCTGAACGGCAAAACCTAGACCAAAATCCGACAGCGTGATTCGTTCTCGCTGATCACACCAAATGACTTCCGGGCACACATCATAATGGCGAAAACCTTCGGCATGAAGTCCGTCGAGTTTTTGTGAAATACTGACAACCCAAGGAGGAATCCCCTTAACGCCTCGCGATTGAGTATCCCTCAAGTCGATGCCTTTGGGTCGCTGCGTAACAACGAAGGGAATCTCGTCTTCAAATCCGAAATCGATTATCCTCGGAATACCCTCGATCGACACAGGCCCCAACTCACTCGCAACTTCCAAAAACTTTGCGCGGAGTTCGAATGAATCGAGCAACACGAGAGGCGGGACCAATATGAATACATTTTCACCAAGGTCGGATCGGCCATCATAACGTGTGCCAAAAGTCCCCGTCCGGCCCTTTGCCAGCACATGATACATGCCGCCCGAGATAGCTCCCTCCACCCAATGATCCGCTGACTGCTCGTGCATAATCTCAACGCGATGCTATTTGCATTAGGTGAAAACTCCCATTATATCAGTCGCTGGATGAGAGATCGAACGACTCTTCGCCGGTGACCTTTCGACGCGTCTATGGACGATAGCGGCGAATATCAAAGAAGTCGAATCCACTAAGATACGGGGAGCCTGTCGTTGTATCTTTCTACAGGAACAATTTTTCCATCGACAATGCGAAATACTTCGTAAGTAATTCCGCGTCCAGGCGGGACTCGAAAGACATGCAACTGATCTGCACCCCGATAGACTTGCACCTTTACTTCCGAATTGCCCAGAGCTCGGGGCTTACCGCGATCACTGTAGTTATTAACGTAAAATATATAGGTGCCGTTCCGCAGATCATGAATCGTCGTCGTCTCAGGACCACGCCAATCAATATCGTCGACGTCGAGGTGGGTACCGTGAAAATTGACACCCCTGCGACCAAAATAAAGAGGATCACCAACGCCTGGAATACTCAGGTACGTGTCAACGTCGCGAACCGCTCGTGAATCCCGATCACACCAAGTAAGCGTAACCCTATAATTTGAGTCGCCTGCTTGAGCGCGATTCAAGAGACTAAAATTCTGTTTGGTATTATCGCCCCCACGCACGCGCACAGAAGCTTCGGCCGGGTTGTACTTTGGTTGATCAATCGACACTACATATTTCCCCGGAGTAAGATCCTTGGCCACGTAATATCCGTTACGATTGGTAGTTGCCGTGATGCGTTTGCCACCGACCGCCGATGTGATAGTCACCTCGAGATTATCCAGAGGTTTGTCGCGGACTTCTCCGTAAACTACGTATCCACTGATACGACCATTCTGTCCACCTGCATACACCGAAAAAACCCCGAGCGACACGAGCAGGCCACCAATTGCCAGGAGATAATTACGCTTACGATTCATACCGGACCCCTTTTTTTGAATTCATTGTAAATTCCCAAACTCACATCCCCTGATCGCCGGTGAGGACGTCTTCGGTGGAACGAACTTTTCGGAGGTCGTCAATTAAATTAATAATATTCTCCGATGTATCATCGACGACACGATTGAGACTTTGGGTCGACGCTGCATTCAACTGCGTGCTAAACCCAGTAACGTCGGAAATTCGCGATAACGCTACACAATCAGATACCAATTGCGGATCTGGGGTGCCCACATGTACTGCGACAGTGTGAATACAGACGTTTTGCCCATTTCGCTCTGCCAGCGATTGTCTTTCGAAATCACCAACTCTTGCGACAACCTTCGGGATAGGCGGACCGGCAGCGCTATTCGGTGATGAAGCGACAAGAATAATATGCTTCGATGTATATTCATTCCAACCGATTGCATCTGAGAGCGCCAACTCAATGCCGGCAGTCATTGCGGCCTGATGCCGCTTACCGCCTTCGAATCGCGTCGACTGTAATGATGAACCGATCGTACTGACATTTGAGGTCAGTTTACATTGCACGGCAGACAGAAATGCCGCATTTTCATTCCGGTAAAGAACCACCCCCAAACGAAAGCAATTATCGTTGTTTCGATTGATTCCCTCGACCGATCCTCGGATTTTGCTTAGCACCTGACGAACGAACTTACCGGCGCCCTCATTTTTCTCGGATGCTTCAATGACAAATACGATATCAGCGCCGATCTTCGACAGGTCTGCAAATCCTGATGTCACAAAAGAAAAATACAGAAGCCACAGTAGCGACTGCCTTGCTGTATGGCAGCAAACATTTATGAGCATTCCACCCATCGGGGATCCTCCGCCTGAAAAGCGTTTCACCGCTAAACCTAATTTTGCTCCAGTCGCAATCGCACTCGGGCTAACGCCTCCTGGCACCCATTGAGCATATTCTGATAGATAATATAGGCATCGTCTGCAGCGAGTTGCTCATCTACCAATTCCGCTGATGCTCGCTGCCGAATTTCGTTTAAAGTAAGTTCGCACTGATTACAGTTATCGAGATCTGTGATTGAATTTAGCCTCTGGTTCACATCACTCACTTCTTTGTAATAAATATCGATGCGATTCTTTCGCCCCTGTGCATAAACCTTTTGCCCCCAAGCCACAACACTCCAAACCAATAGGACAAGCGTAAGAATGAATCCCATCGCCTCTGCATTTGACGCGAGAAACCCCGGATCGCTCCTTCGATAAAATTGTTCGGCGCCTTCATGTACGGGAAATTGCAATCCCGCTTGAGCCGCAACCTCATCGAGCGACGCAAACGCAGAATTTCGTTGCGATAAAACCGCCCTTTGTTCAAACAGAGTTCGCGTCACCTTCTCGACAATGTCGGCGTCCACATTCTCATTACAAACAAGCACCGCCGTGACGCTCATTGTCGGCACGGGGAATTTCGGCCGCCCGGCATAGGCCATCATTGGAATCGTAGCGGCTCTAATATGAGGATAGTGTACGCGGAAGCCCTCACTAAATGCTTTTGCCACGCTCTGGGATTCATCGCCCTCACCCGGCTTCATCGCAATTGCTGCAAGCGACATGTCACCGCGCCTCCACGCCTCTGGTATTACAGCAGCCCCCAGGCCGGTGAGAAAAAACCCCGCGTCCAAAGTGCCTACCTCAAGATGATCAAGCGCTTCAGAAAACGAGAGCTGTTTTACGAATTGCCCTTGTGAGGGCACACCTGAAAATTCCAAAAGGGCTCTTGAGATCGCCTCAGTACCGCTGCCGGGCGCTCCTATGCCGATCGTTTTACCTTTAAGGTCGGCAAGTGAGCGGATCTTGGAATCGTTCCGGCAGACCAAATGAAGTACTTCTTGATAAAGTCCGGCCACACTTCGCACCGCTCGGCCGCCGCTGGCATCGTTCTGTACTAGTGCTAATTCTGCAGCACCTTCGTCGATGCGATTTACATTTTCGGAACTACCGGCACTGGTCAACAATTGAATATGTATCTCCGGGTGCTTTGCTTCAAGCGAGGCTTTCATCTCCTTTGCCATTGCATGGTAGAGCCCAAGTTTTGATCCGGTCGAGAAACGCAAAACATGTTTTTCTTCGCGAAGAAGGTAATAACCAACGAACGCAAGTAATGTGATCGCAACCACAACCGGAAGAAATCTCAAGATCTGCAGCGTCTTTTCACTCATCTGCATGCAACCCCCGATTGAAAACCTCAGCGGGAATGCGTCTTTGCGCACACATAAAACTTAAAACCCGAAAATGAATAATTACACACATGCCTGGACTACGGCAACCTGGCCGCGATGCCACCCTGGAGTCATTCGTTAGATAACTAGATGCATTCCTAATCGTTTGATGAGCGTAAAACTCTTACCTGCGACCATTTGGTCGATTACCAAGCTACCGAGCGGGCACGCCACGTATCATTGAATACGCCTCCAGAATTTCTCTTCCTCCCTAAACTCCTTCTTCTTTTCACCGAGTCGACGAGTCCAAACATCGCCATCACTCCATTCATAACGAATGATTTCGTGCGTTACCCAATCCTCCTGATAAATTTCCATCTTTTCTCGGGCGATATCAGCATCACCGTGCTCTATCCAGAATTCGCGGGTCAGCAAAACCTCCGAATCTCGACTGGTTGATGAATAAATCCTTGTCTTGAAGTAAAACTTTCCGACATCTTCGTATGCTTGCATCGCTTTTGACTCGGTGACGCACGGGCTAATGACCTCAGTCCATCCATGATAAAAATAGATTTTACTCCGCGTTTCTCCAATAATTGTTTCGATATAGTCTTCCGTAACAATCATCTCCCAACCGTCCGCCTTGACTTCACCCGCTTCATTCACCTCCCGCCATTTTCCCACTAGCGGTACACAATCGGCTTCTGTGATACCCCAGGTCCGCGATTCGATGACAGGAACCTCATAATCACCGTCTTGGATAACCACCTGATAAGGGTAGGGAACGCCATCAAATGACTCGAGAACTTGATCCAATTGATTTTGCTCAAACTGCTGAAGAATCCAGACATTTTCTTTGCCCTTTATTTGCCGAGTTCCCGCTTGCCTGTAACGTCTTGCCGCCTGCTTTACTTGATTGTTCAGTAACGTTTGCTGCGCCCATTCCCGCGAACCTGGCTGTGCACCCTGAACTCCTGCGAGCTGGCCCTGCAGTGCCTGAACCTGCCGTTGGAAGTTTGCCATCAGGCGACCGTCATTTATGATTTCAGTCTGAAGTTGTTTAATATGCGACTTCAAATTATCTCTTGTTAGCAGACGGCCTTTACCCACACCTAAATCGTAAAGTATCTGCTGTCGAACCAACAGCTTATTCCGATCTGGATCATCGTTTTTCTCACCTCGCTTCGGCCTTTCGAGTTTCCACAACACCTTTAACTTGAGCCTTTTCGCCTTACCTTTTTGTGCGCCAAAAGGTTCAAATTCAACAAAGAGTTCCCTCCCCAACCGTACGGTGCGAGCCCGTTCGGACTTCACCATCAGCGGATTTTCTCGAAACGGACACTCGACTTTTAATTTAAGCTTTGCTTTGTCCGGTAAACCGGCCACCTCGTATTCGTGCACCACCTCATGTGGAGTGGCATGTGAGGGATTGTAACCGTGATGGCTAGCAACTATTTTTGCGGACCCTAAGGGAAATTCATATTTCCGACCATCCGTATCTAACAAAACGAGCGATACTTTTTCCAGCGCAAGGCGACTCCCGTCGCCAGTATTCTTTTTACTCCATGCAAACAACAAATGCCCCTCTCTAATGGCCATTTGAGCAATGGTCTTTTCTCCGTCACCACCATTACGAGTCACGACTTTCCAGCGAGGCAGCTTTTCTTGTTCTACTTTCTTGAGGCGATACCTCTTCGCCCGATCAAGAAGTTCAACGGACCACTCTTGGCACCTACCATTCAGCTTATTGAGATCAAGGAGACGCGAAGGCGAGACTTTGGCATCCTTCTCCGGGAGTGGCGGTAATTTAATGGCTTGAACTTCTGCCCGGTTCACCCGTTCGTCCGGGACCGCAAAAAGAAGACCAAGGCCCACCATACCGCACAAGAAAAATACGGCGAAAGAAAGGCACGAGGACCGCCACACACCCCACGATTTATCAGATTGCAATCTGAACATTCACTGCCTCAGCGATCGCAGATTATCACCAAGGCGGCGCAACGCGAACAACTGCAATGCCCCAGTGTGTCGGCCCGTAGCCCCTCATCGTAGATCTTTCCCTAGTATCCTTTCTATGGTGGGAACCCCCCAGTCGAAACACCATCCTCATGCCTGACACGCATTGCACCTCGGAACGGCGAACAACCAATCGCCCCTGCTTTGTAGCTTTCAAGACAAAAAGCGAAAAAACAAACTCCGAAAACCTTCCTCAATAAACAATTTTTTTTGACCCTGAGTATGCGAAAATATCGCGTTTTCTTAAGACGATCAGCCGGCACCCTGCCCTCGGGGGGGGCAAAAAATTTGCATATTTTTCGCATAACGGCACAATTGTCTGCGTCGACCCACGGGCACACGACTCGAATGAAGGAGATGCCGATCACGTAAGACGTTACGCAAAGTGAACAGTCGCTCAACGAGAGGAGCAAGGCAACCGAGCGATGTAAATCCGGACAGAAGAGCAGGCACCCTTAGGTACGATTTATGCGTTTGAGATCATGGCTAGATGCAGTCGCCAAACGCCATGCCTACACGCGGATACCGCGTCGCAGAAAACGTTCGCCACGACGCGTCTCCACCCTTCTTGTCCCACTGACGCTAGAAACGCTCGAGCCGCGGCAACTGCTCACCGCCGACCCTCTCCTGTCGGTCTCCACATGCGTCGCAGAAGCCGACCCCTCCTGCAATTGCCCGGACGATGATCTGGCCTCCGCCTCCGTGCCGACTTGGCAGAATGCAACAACCACCGGAAACGTTGCGTCGAGTCAACTGACCGAAATATCGGGAGTCGCGGCGAGCCAGCAAAACGACAATGTGTTGTGGGTCCACAACGATTCCGGCGATACGGCGCGACTCTTCGCCATGAGCACCGAAGGCGATGACCTTGGCACCTTCAACCTCATCGGCGCAGGGGCCTATGACTGGGAAGACATCGCCATCGGTCCCGGCCCCGTCGAAGGTCAGGATTATA
>CACOUL010000030.1 GCA_902630355.1 Planctomycetaceae bacterium | reverse complement strand
GCATATTGGCCAGTACACTTTACGAGCAAAGTGAATCAGCCACAAAACATTCTGATTGGCGTTGATACAGCACCAGGGTATGAACCAGGGTGTTATATCCAAGGATTAGGTCCCGTACACATTGGTGATTACACACAATTTGCAGCAAACGTTGGCATCATCAGCGCAAACCATGACGTTACCGATCTGAGGCAGCATTCAGAAAAATCTGGCGTTACTATCGGTTCATACTGTTGGCTGGGAATGAACTCGGTCATTCTTCCCGGCGTGAAATTGGGCGATTTCACCATTGTCGGCGCAAATACCGTGGTCACCAAATCGTTCGAGGATGGGTACTGTGTGATCGCTGGATCACCGGCAAAAGTCATCAAAACGCTTTGCCCTGAAGAGTGCGTATCGCATCACCTCTCAGAGCCATACAACGGGTACATCCGGCACGACGATTTTGCGAATTTCAGAAAGCGACGGCTTAGCGTATGAATTCACAAGCAAATCTTTTGACTCAGCCGGCATCGGTTGATACTCATTTTACCAATACTCGAGCATGCACTACTTGCCTGCTGACTCTAGAAGACGTCCCCTCACTCAAATTTAACCGGGCAGGAACTTGCAGTGTATGCGAAGCCTTCGCACAGCAATGGCAATCGCACCTTCAAAACAAGGCCGCTGTCTCGCAAACTTTTCCGGATGTGATTCGTGCCATCAAAAACGCGGGCACGAAAAAAAAATATGATTGTGTAATCGGAGTGTCTGGTGGAGTAGACAGCACTTTCCTCGCCTGGAAAGTTTGCCAACTCGGGCTCAGGCCGCTGGCTGTGCACTTTGATAACGGTTGGAATTCCGAACTTGCCGTACACAATATTGAGAAAATGATCACCAGTCTGGGGATCGACCTGTATACCGTCGTCGTGGACTGGGCGGAATTTCGCGATCTACAGAAGGCATACCTCAAGGCCTCCGTGATCGATGTAGAAGTTCCCACGGACCACGGTATTTATGGAACGCTCTACCAGGCGGCAATCGAAAACAATATTCAATTCATCCTAGGTGGCAACAACATTGCAACCGAAGGATTTATGCCACCCGGGTGGCACTATCACAAATTAGATCACATTAATTTATTAGACATTCACCGAAAGTTTGGAAATCGCAAATTGCGTGACTATCCATTATTTGATCGTCGCCAGAAGATCAAAGCAAAACGCAAATCAATCCAGCTTGTCGAAATTCTTGACATCATCGAATACTCTCGGCGCGATGCGGTATCAATAATTTCTGCCGAATTCGGATGGCAAGATTATGGCGTCAAACATGGCGAATCAACGTTTACCAAATTTTACCAGGAATATCTGCTGCCAAAAAAATTCGGGGTAGAGAAGAAAAAGGCACATCTTTCCACCCTTATCCATACCGGTGAGATCTCGCGAGAAGAGGCAATCGAACAGTATCACTCTTCTGCAGTTCCCGAACATGAACGGCAGGCCATCCAGTCATACGTCCTCAAAAAACTTGGATTCAGTGAGTCTGAGTTCAAAACAATCATAAATGCCAAACCAATTGCGCATGAAACCTTTGAACAAGAGGGATCCCTGTTTTATGAATTTCGCTTTCTGTTACCCTGGAAAAACACTTGGTCAAAATTTCGACATTTTGTACCGTTAAAGACTCGCTCTCATCCATATGAAATTCGATGAGAAGGATTATTCCCATGTCGAAAACCTCAGTGATTATCCCCAGTTTCAACTCGGAAGAGTTAATCTGTGAAACTTTGGATTCGCTGATCGCCCAGCGAGATCCGCGGTGGGAATGCATTCTCGTCGATGATGGATCCTCCGATAAAACCCTGACAACCATCGATGAATACACAAAACGTGATCCGCGCTTTCGCTTTTTTGCCCGCGATCGTGGACCAAAGGGCGCATGCACCTGTCGAAATATTGGCGTTGAGAAATGTCGTGGAGAGTATCTGATTTTCTTGGATACCGATGATCTGCTCGCCCCCCACTGCATCGAGCAGCGATCTGCTGTCATGGAGCGGCACCCAGATCTCGACCTCGCCATCTTTCCTTCTGCAATATTCGAAAATGAGCCATACGATGTCAATAAATGGTGGAACGTTGAAACCGACAGTGATCTCTTAACCCGTCAACTTCATCAGGACGCTATTTGTCAGGGAACCGGTTGCATTTGGAAAAAATCTTCCTTCCATAAGCTTGGCATGTGGAATGAGGCGCTGATGATCTGGCAAGACATCGATCTGTTCCTGCGAACATGGATTCAAGACTATCGCTATCGCGTCTGCTTTGATCACGAAGTCGATCTTCACTATCGCAAGCATGCTAGTCTGAGTGGAGCCGATTTTTTCCAGCGAGCCAAACTCGAAAGTCGATGCCGAGTCATTCGAGACGCCGTCAACTTGATGCTTGAATGCAATAAGGGCAACTTCGTTAGCGAGACGCGATTCCTTGCGGCGGAAACGATCGTCGGGGCAACCCGGAGCGGCCAACACGATCTGGCAAACGATTTGCTGAAATTCAGTGCTTCATCTGAAATTCTCAATCAAAGGGAATGCAGCATTCTTCGTCGAGTTTTGCTTGCCTGCCGTACAGGTGCCTGGCGATGGGCCCCCCTCCGAACCTGGTTTCAAAAGCAACTTCGCGTATTTCATGTCGACACTCGTCTCGGGCAGGTGGACTGCTGCGAACCTTTAATTCAGGCAACGACGCATCAAGAAAATCAGATGACGCCTATTGCGATGGCGGGAGCTTAATACATGAGACGAGCAATCATTGTCGTGATCGATGCACTGGGGATCGGGGCCCTTCCTGACGCTGACCAGTATGGCGACCCCCCTGGCGCCAACACGCTTGCCAACGTGGCTTCCGCAAGTGCCGGCCTGAAACTTCCTCACTTGAGTCGGATGGGCTTGGCCAACATTCTTCCCTTCCAAGGCGCGGAGCAATCGACCTCTCCTTCGGCTAGTTTTGGAAGAATGATGGAAGTATCGCAGGGAAAAGATACAACAACCGGGCACTGGGAAATCGTGGGGCTCGTTCTCGAGACCCCATTCGATGTCTATTCGGATGGCTTTCCCCAGGAGTTACTCGACGAATTTATGAAACGGACCGGGTGTGAAGGCATCCTCGGCAACACTCCGGCTTCGGGCACGGCCATTATCGAACAGTTTGACGCTGAACACTGTGAAACAGGGTATCCCATTGTGTACACCAGTGCAGACAGCGTTTTTCAAATTGCCTGCAACACCGGGGTGGTCCCCCTCGAAACGCTTTATGCCTGGTGCGAGTCCGCACGTAAAATTTTAGACGAGAGCTACAACGTGAGTCGAGTAATCGCTCGACCCTATCACCGGACCGAGCGTGGACTGGAGCGTTTATCGGGTGACCGTCGGGACCTTGCCGTGGTACCGCACCGCCCCACCCTGCTCAATCATATAGCGGACGCCGGCGGGCGGGTCATTGCCATCGGAAAAATCGTCGACATTTTTGTCGGTTCCGGAATCACCCATGCGATTCATACTCGTGGCAATGCAGAGGGAATCGAACTGACGAAGAAGGCAATTGATCAAACGTTGGACCTTGAGCCACTGCGGCAACCGGGGATCGATAATGACAAGACAGAGTTCGATCTTATTTTCACGAATTTAGTTGATACCGATGCACTCTACGGTCATCGTAACGATGCAGCCGGATATGGCAAAGCTCTCGAAGAAATTGACCGGGCCATCCCCGATTTTCTTAGCGGGCTTCGTGAAGATGATCTCTTAATCATTACCGGAGATCACGGCTGCGATCCGACGGTTCCCGGAACCGATCATACGCGTGAATACGTGCCGCTACTCGTCTATCGCCCCCATGCGGAAGCAAACGACTTAGGAACACTCGATTCATTTTCATCCATTGCCGACACTGTCTCCCAGTGGCTTGGGATTTCAACAGTCGCCGCTGGTCCACAACAATAACCACAAACAAATCCTCGATATACCCACGTTGAGTGCACTTCTCTGGAAGGAAACATTTCAATGGCAGAAAATCAACTCGTTGGAATTGTCCCGGCCGCTGGTAAAGGGACGCGACTGGCTCCCTTCCCGTGCGCCAAAGAGTTATTTCCGATCGGCTTCCAACCCCACGCGGTTCAAGGAACGATCGAACAGCGACCTAAAGTGGTCAGTCAATACATCATTGAGAACATGGTGGAGGCGGGAGTCAATCGCATCCTGATCATCGTAGGTGAAGGCAAACAGGACGTGGTTGAATATTATGGAGATGGATCGCGATTCGATTGCCAAATCGGCTATCTGTTCCAAGAGCGACTCGATGGTATGCCTTCGGCAATCAACCTGGCAAAGCCCTGGATCGGGGATGCAACCGTCGTTTTTGGTATGCCGGATACGATCATCAGGCCCACCAACGCACTGAAACACTTGCTCGAGCAACATCGCGACGCCGAAGCTGACCTCTCGTTAGGGTTGTTTCCCACTGATCGGCCACACAAATTCGGCATGGTCGAGATCGATGACGACTGCAATGTCCTCAGCACGATCGACAAGCCACAAGGCAGCGACCTCACGCATATGTGGGGCACCTGTTGCTGGTCTCCAACCTTTACGGCACTTATTGACACATTTCTTAGAAGTCGCGACCGCGGGCAAAAGGAAACCGTTTTGGGAGATGTCTTTGATGAAGCGCTGAGAAGAAATATGAACGTGAAAGGTTTTCCGTGCAATGCGGGACGCTATATCGACATTGGCACTTCTGACGAGCTCAATGCCGCGCTACGTGAGTTTCACCGTGATACCGCAATCGGTAAAGCGGCATAGCCTTTAACAACCTTCAAGATTAATGGGAAAAGGATTTTACCATGAACTTGAGTGTATCGATTGTGATTCCCGTCAAAAACGAAGCCCGGGGTATTCGTGCGTGCCTCGACAGTTGGATCAATCAAACGGCCTCAATCCAAGAAATTGTGGTGATCGATTCCGGTTCAACTGACGGGACTATTGAAATCTGCAAGGAATACTCCCAAGTCAAACTGATCCGGATTCCTGCTGCGGAATTCAACCATGGCACAACGAGAAATGTCGCCATGCAATCGGTGACCGGCGACCTGACCTTGATGACCGTTGGAGACGGCCGTGCTTACGATGAGCACGTCATCGCCAACATGCAAAGACACTTCAGCGACGATTCGGTCGCCGGTGTATGTGGGCTACAGGTCGTTCCACACGATCACGACAAAGACCCCACTCAGTGGTATCGCCCCTGCTCAACACCGACGCCAAAAAAGTTTGCTTACGCGAACGCAAACAGCTTCAAGGTGTTGCCACCTCGCCAGAAGCTTCAAGCGGCATCGTGGGACAATGTTATCTCGATGTACAGAACAAAGGTTCTTCGTGACCAGATACCATTTCATGAAGTGACCTACGGAGAGGACCCCATCTGGGCGATCGAGGCACTGCAGGCGGGCTATGCTCTGATCTACGATTCGAACTGCCGCGTGTACCACTATCACCTCGAAGATGCAGAAATCACATACAAACGATCAATCACAATGTGCTTCTTGCGTCATCGTTTGTTCCAACTGCAACCTCAGCCTGCGGATTTAACAAATCGTTACTTTTTCTCTTGCGCAAAAACACTTTTATTGAATCATCAATTATCCATGAAAGAGAAATTGCGCTGGTTTCATTTTTCAATTTCCAATCGACAAGCGATGCGACGCGCACTACAAGACTTTTGTTCCGCCCTGCAGAAAGGTGACGTTGCCTTAGAAAGGCTACACCAAGAGTGCACAGGAAAGACCTTTAAAATTGCGGCGTAGCGACTTCCCACCAAGCCGCAAACCGACACAAAACCCCATTTTACGAACCTTAAATCAACAATATTTAGCCATGATCAGTTCAACCCAGATTCCAGAAATCAGCGTTTTAACTACCTGCTACAATCGTGCGCCGTTCATCGCCCAAACGATTGAAAGTGTTTTGGCACAATCATTCAAGAGCTTTGAGTACATTATCGTCGATGACTGTTCGACTGATGATTCTTTCGAAATCGCACAATCTTATGCGAAGCAAGATAAACGCATACAAGTTTACCGCAACGACAATAATCTAGGTGACTACCCGAATCGCAACCGCGCTGCCTCTTATGCCAGAGGACGCTACTTGAAATATATCGATTCGGATGATGTCCTTTATCCCCACGCGCTTGAAATCTGCGTTCGGTATATGGACCAGTACCCGACTGCCGGACTGGGATTAACCAAAATTCATTCGCAGGAAAAACCGCTACCGGAATTGCTGCAACCGAGAGAGTCGTTTGAAAAACATTATCTCGGCTCAAGCCTCTTTGGAAACGCGCCAGGATCGGTCGTTATTCGTCGCGACACATTCGATAAACTAGGAGCGTTTAGTGGAGAACGACTGATCGGTGACCTTGAAATGTGGCTGAAAATCGCGAGCCACGGCCCCATTCTCTTGCTTCCCGGGTTCATCCACTGGGATCGGCACCATCCGGGCCAGCAATCGGCATGTGACGATATCTCCTATGCAACGCTTCGTCATAACGTGGCGATGCGCGCACTTGAGCAAGATACATGCCCACTCGATCAATCTCAACAGACCGACGCGCGACGCGAACTTCAATACAAAGCCGCACTTTTTGCGATTTATGTTGGCTTGCGTCGTCTGTCTCCATTCAAAGCGATTCAGTTTGTTAGAAGCACCAATTGTGGCGTGCAGGATTTACTGAAGGCAGCCTGCGATACGACCCCGGGAGTTCGCCGTCTTAAGAAGAAACGACCCTCGTTTCATTTTTAATTGCACCCATTTTACTGAGAGAAACCATGGCAACCGCATTTGATCCTCAAGCGTATTGGGAAGAACGCCTGACTCACAATTTTAATCTTCAGGGTGTGGGAGATATTGGACTCCCTGAAAGCTACAATCGCTTTCTTTATAAGGTGCGCAGCCATGTGTTTCGACGATCGCTACGAAGCGCCCAACTAGATGTCGAAAACGCCCAGGTACTCGATGTCGGTTCGGGGGTGGGATTTTACGTGCGTGAATGGATCAATGCCGGAGCATCATCCGTCCACGGATGTGATATCACACAAGTTGCTGTCGAGAAATTAGCATCGCAATTCCCGTCGGCATGCTTTTCACAAATTGACATCGGGGATCAAGATATTCCACTCGCGTCGTCGTCTTTTGATGCGATTTCTTGTCTCGATGTGCTATTCCACATTACCGATGACATGCGTTTTCATTCCGCAATCCAGAACATTGCCGATTGCTTAAAGCCAAATGGCGTTTTTATCTACTCAGATAATCTTGTCGAAAAACGGTTTCGCTACGAACACCAGGTAGGGCGAACGAAGAATGAGATTATCGCAACCCTTGAAGGTAGTGGGCTGAGGATTGTCAAAAGCTTTCCGATGTTCATCCTTACAAACGATCCGTCAAAAAGCAAAAGCTTAATTCACCAAAAATTCTTCTCGGCACTTTATCGCTTTTTGAATCGCTTTCCACAGTATGGGGCCCCACTAGGTGCAGCACTTTATCCGCTTGAATTATTCGCACTTCACTGCTCCTCATATACGCCCTCAACGGAAGTATTGATTTGTAAACGCAAATAAATCCTAGTCCGTCAGCATTAGACTGCACCGATGATCGATACGCAGAAATACCACATCCTGGTGATTCCCTCAGAGGAATTTCAGCCACCTGAATCACATCAGGCGGGCATTTTTCAGCTCCATCAATGCCTGGCCCTGAAAGCTGCCGGTTATAGAGTGGGCGTGATTTCTATCAAGCAGCAATATTCGTTGCCGATGATCATTAAAGAAATCATGTTCCGCACCTTTGGCAGAGCAGCCAGAGTACAGCTGGCGGATTATCGACTATCAGGTCTTCCCCGCCTGCTTTACCAAAAATTGTTTCGCCTCGAACGTTTCATTTCCAAGGACGTTGTCACCGGGATACCCACCCTTCGAATTGCTGGATTTTATCGCCGACCGCCCAATCAATCGACCGATTATAAAGACTGGGTACGTGCGGGGATAAAAGCCTACCTCGCCTATGTCGACGCCTACGGAAAGCCAGATTTAATTCACGCGCACAACAGTCATCCTGCGGGGATTTTGGCATCACGAATTTCAGAGCAAGACGATATCCCCTTTGTGCTTACAGAGCACAGTTCTTATTTTCATCGAGGGCTAATTCCATCTTCTATAATGCCGCACCTGCGTAGGGCGTTCGAGCGGGCATCTGTGATTGGCGTGGTCAGCCCCCGTTTGGCAAATGATCTCGAATCGCACGTAGGCGTCGACACCACTGCATTTCACTGGATGCCCAACGTAATAGATCCAGAATTTGCGCGATGCGACGTCGAGCAAAAAAAAGTATCGACGAAGATGACGTTTCTGAGCATTGGTGATTTGATTCCGCTCAAAGCACACACCGAATTAATTAAGGCCTTCCACGCATCGTTGCGAGGAAAGAACGCCCGACTGATCATTGCTGGGTCGGGCCCAATGCAAGCATCGCTCCAACAGCAAATTGACCATCTGGAACTGAGTGATCAGGTCCACATGGTGGGACGGCTCGGACGCGAAGCAGTACGGAACGCGATCGACTCCTCTGATTGCCTGGTCTTGCCAAGTCATTACGAAACGTTCGGCGTAGTCTTGATTGAATCTTTAGCTCGCGGAAAGCCGGTCATCGCTACTGACTGCGGGGGGCCCTCGTGCATCGTCAATCAAGATAACGGCATCCTTGTTCCACCGGAAAATATCCCCGAACTTGCAAAAGCACTAGAGCAGATGTTTGGCTCCCATACGCTTTACGATCACAATGCAATCCATCGCGATGCGATGGAGCGGTTTGGACAAGATCGACTTGTGAGCGACCTGACGGTTGCATATACCAAAGCCTTTAATTCATCACAGCATCTAAACGCAGCATGATCACCCAAACCACTCCACAGCAAAGCAACATTGCCTACCGACAATGCGCGAAGTGCGTGTTGGATACGACCGATGACCCCCACATGTCGTTTGATGCCGACGGCATCTGCAACTACTACTACCAATACCTTGAAACCGCCAAAAAACATCTTCCCGCTGCGGCGCAACGCGAACACCTCCTGGAACAAAAAATCGCCGAGATCAAAAACGATGGAAAGGGCAAAGATTACGACGTGGTGGTCGGCCTGAGTGGTGGTGTTGACAGTACCTATGTGGCACTTCTGGCTAAGCAACTTGGTCTCCGTGTTCTGGGCGTTCATCTCGACAACGGATGGAACTCGGAACTCGCGGTGAAAAACATTGAAAGCATCGTCACGACCCTGGGCATCGACCTCTTTACGTACGTCATCGACTGGGATGAGTTTCGGGACATCCAGATGGCATTTTTGCGGGCATCCGTTGTCGATATCGAAGTCGTCTCCGATCACGCAATCTTCGCTACCCTCTTCCACCAAGCCGGAAAACATAATGTACGCCACATTCTGAGCGGTACAAATGTCGTGACTGAAACAACCTTACCGCCCCACTGGATATGGCACAAAACGGATCATGTTCACATCAAGGATGTCCACCGCACGTTTGGTCAACTGCCCATGAAGACCTATCCGTTGATGAATTGGAAGGTGAAGCGTTATTACCAACAGTGGAAAGGAATTCGTGCATGGTCGATTCTCAATTTTGTGCCGTACGACAAAACAAAGGCAAAGCAAAAGATTATTCAGGAACTTGGTTGGCGGGATTATGGCGGCAAGCATTATGAATCGATCTTCACACGCTTTTACCAAGGATATATCCTGCCAACGAAGTTCGGGATCGATAAGCGAAAGGCTCACCTGTCAGACCTTATATTTTCGGGTCAGATAACGCGTGATCAGGCGATCAAAGAATTAAAAAATCCCATCTGCAATCCAGACCAAATCAGACAGGATCGTGATTTTGTGATTAAAAAGTTTGGCCTCAGCGAAAGTGAATTTGATGGGCTGATGCATGAGTCACCGCGATCGCACGCAGAGTATGCAACCGAGTTGGGATTATTCGAACAATACCCTAAACTCAAATACCTGCGCTGGCCGCTGCAAGCCTTGAAAGAGAGGCTTGCAGCCTGAAATGCCCCCGGGGTGAGTTCACCGTTTCCACCTCCCCGAAGATCTCGCCGTTTCGGCATTCGCATCTGAATCCTCGCCGTTTGGCACACGGTGAAAAGGCTCACCAGGCCAGGATCACAAACGGCGATTTCGGCGCAAATTGTGCGCCTTCAGAGTGGCATGCACTGATAGCAATCTGCGGCCCCAAATCGCACGCACTTCCCTGCGAAATCAGTGTTTACCCATCTCGATAGGGGCTCTATCTTCCGCAAAGAAATACTTCTATCGAGACGTTGCTATCGTAAGTGGCAGACGGTTTTTTGAGCAAGGATGCTCGACATGATCACCATCATTGACTACGGAGCAGGCAATCTTGCCTCAATCCGTAACATGCTTCGGTCGCTAAGCGTGGAATCTGAAATCACGAGCGATCCGAACCGGATCGAACAAGCAACAAAACTCATTTTACCCGGGGTTGGAGCGTTCGATCATGGGATGGAAAATCTCCACAATCGCCGTTTGATCGATGTGCTGAATCGTAAAGTTTTGACAGAGAAAACTCCTATTCTTGGCATTTGCCTCGGCGTCCAACTATTCACGAAACGAAGCGAAGAGGGGACCGCCTCTGGACTCGGTTGGCTTGATGCAGAAACGATTCGGTTCGATCCTTCACTACTCGACACCAATGACCGAGTCCCTCACATGGGATGGCGCGATGTGGAGATCAGCCGATCGAGCAAATTGACGAAAGACCTTCCGACCGATTCGCGATTCTATTTCGTCCATTCCTATCATCTGCGATGCAACTCACCGGCAGATATTTTACTCAGTGCACGCTATGGCTACTCTTTTGCCTCCGGCGTGGAGAGAGAGAACATTTTTGGCGTGCAATTTCATCCCGAGAAAAGCCATCGGTTCGGCAAGAAGCTTTTGGCGAATTATGCGACCCTCAATTGACTTGATTCAACGATGAAACGCATCCGAGTTATCCCGACCTTACTCTTAAAGAATGGGGGCGTTGTCAAAACACGCCAATTCCGGCACCCCACATACGTGGGCGATCCGATCAATGCCGTGAAAATTTTTAACGAAAAGGAAGTCGACGAGTTAATTCTCCTGGACATCGATGCTTCTCGTACTAAACGACCTCCCGATTTCAAAATGGTCGAGCAAATTGCCTCGGAGTGCTTTATGCCTGTCGCGTATGGGGGTGGCATATCGGACATAGAACAGATGCGGATGCTTTTTTCCGCTGGTGTCGAAAAGGTGGTAGTCAACTCAGCCTTAAACTCACAACCGGAAATGATCCGCCGTGCGGCCAACATTTTCGGATCGCAGAGCATCGTCGCATCGATCGATGCAAAACGAACATGGCTAAAAAAATACAAGGCCTACACTTCGTGTGGCACAAAATATACGGGGTGCAATGTCGTCGAGATGGCGAAAATGGCCGTCGAGCATGGGGTGGGTGAAATTTATCTTAACTCGATGGATCGCGACGGCACCCAACAAGGATATGACATCTCGTTGGTTCAGCGTGTCTCCGACTCGGTCTCAGTACCGATTATCGCCGCCGGTGGCGCACATTCAATCAACGATTTTTTTACTGCTGTTTCTGAAGCACATGCGTCTGCAGTTTCGGCGGGAAGCATGTTTGTTTTTCACGGCGTTCATCGGGCCGTGCTCATTAGCTATCCAAGTCAAGACATTTTAATGGAGCAACTCTACAAAAAGGTTGCCTAGGCATGACTGAATCAAAGAAACGCTTACGATTTGCAATTGTTGGTTGTGGCCGTATCGCCCAACGGCATGCGGAACATATCCAACGTATCGGCCAACTTGCTGCCGCTTGCGATATACAAAGGGGAAAAGCCCAAGCGCTCACCGGCACATGCGGCGCAATTCCATTTACAGAACTCCAAGAGATGCTTGAAAGCACGGAGATAGATGTGGTTTCCGTCTGCAGTCCCAATGGGTTGCATGCAGAACACACCATTCGAGCACTCAGAGCGAACTGCCATGTGCTATGCGAGAAGCCGATGGCCCTCTCCGCCCGCGACTGCGGCGAAATGATCCATCAAGCCGAACGGGCCAGTCGACGCCTGTTTGTCGTGAAGCAGAACCGCTTCAATCCACCAGTGGTGGCGGTGAAAAAGCTAATTGAACGCGGAGGCCTTGGCAATATTTCGAGCGTGCAACTCAATTGCTTCTGGAATCGGAATGAAAATTACTATCGAAATTCATGGAAGGGTAGCCGCGACCTGGACGGCGGCTGCCTCTTTACGCAATTCAGTCATTTCATCGATCTTCTCTATTGGTTGATTGGAGACGTTGCATCTGCCCAAGCTTTTATTGCAAACCGCGATCATCAAGAAATTATCGAATTTGAAGACTGTGGTGTTGTTGCCCTCGAGTTTGCCAGTGGCGTTCTGGGTACTGTGCATTTTACGATCAACAGCCATGCCAAAAACATGGAAGGATCGATCACGATCTTTGGAGACAAAGGAACCATCAAAATCGGCGGACAGTATCTGAATGAACTTGAATATCAGAATCTTGCCGAGGGGAGCATAGACCACCTGCCTCCCGGACGACCGGCAAACCAATACGGTGAATACGTCGGCTCGATGTCGAATCACGATCGTGTTTATGAAAACGTTGTCGATGTGCTAACCAACGACGGTATTATCGCAACCCATGGATACGAAGGGCTGAAAACAGTTGAAATTATTGAAAAGATTTACACCGCGGCTTCTGAGCAATGGAACCCACAATCACATACGCCGGTATTAAAAATGTATCCTTCGGCACGAATGTCCGCGTAGTCGAACCGTGCAATCTTTACGGTTGCAAAATCGGAGACGACTGCTTTATCGGCCCTTTTGTCGAAATACAGAAAGGCGTGTCGATCGGTGCATCATGCAAAATACAGTCGCATGCTTTTATATGTGAACTAGTGACGATTGGTGAGAGCTGCTTCGTTTCACATGGGGTAATGTTTGTGAACGATTTGTTTCAAGACGGAGGGCCCGCCGGTGGCGACAAGACTAAATGGCAGCATACTCAGGTAGGAAATCGTGTTTCAATTGGTACCAACGCAACGGTATTGCCCATTCGCATTTGTGATGATGTAGTGATTGGCGCCGGGTCGGTGGTCACAAAGGATATTACTGAACCCGGTATTTATTGTGGCAATCCTGCACGGTTCCGTCGGGCAATTTGACTTGGATTAACAAACATTTTTTTACGCGGAAAAGACAAACGAGATGCAATTCATCGACCTTCACCTGCAATATCAGTCCATCAAGAGCGACATCGACTCCGCCATTAGCGAGGTCATCGAAAATTCGTCTTTCATCGGCGGTGCGCACGTCGAGAAGTTCGAGGAACGGTACGCTCAGACATTGAAAGTGAAGCATTGTGTTTCCTGCGGCAACGGGACCGACGCCCTCTATCTTGCCCTGCGAACCCTGAGCGTGCAGTCAGGTGATGAAGTGATCACCACGGCGCACAGTTGGATTTCCACAAGTGAAACGATCACTCAGGCGGGTGGCAAAGTTGTCTTTTGCGATACCGAACCCGACTATTTCTGTATCGACCCTGAAAAAATAGAGCAACACATTACGTCCCGCACAAAGGGAATCGTTGTCGTCCATCTCTATGGGCAACCTGCCAATATGAAGCGTATTATGGAGATTGCCAGTCGCCACAAATTGTGGGTAATCGAAGACTGTGCACAGGCACACCTAGCCCAATACGACGGACAATTCGCAGGCACCTTTGGTGACATTGCGACGTTTTCGTTTTATCCGGGAAAGAATCTTGGGGCGATGGGCGACGCGGGATGTCTTGTGACCAATCAAAGTGAGTACGCGGACTATGCACGTCTACTTGCGCGGCATGGGGGAAAAAATGTCCACAAAATCGAGGGCATCAACAGTCGGATGGACAGCCTACAAGCGGCAATTCTGAATGTGAAACTTCCTCATTTACAAGCGTGGACAAAACTGCGACGCCAACACGCTGCACACTACGATGCCCTACTGGCCAATACCCCGAACCTTACCTACCCATCTGTACGAGAGGGGTGCCAGCACGCCCATCACCTGTATGTGATTCGCGCCGGTGACCGCGATGCGTTGAGAACACACTTGAAATCCGAGGGAATTCCGTCGCTTGTCAATTATCCCAAAGCCTTGCCGTATTATCCGGCGTACGCGCGTCTTGGGCATACGCCTGAGGACTTTCCCGTGGCGCACCGGCATGCCCAGGAAATTTTATCGCTGCCACTTTACCCTGAATTGCCGACCGAAAACCTCAAGCGTGTTGCGGACTCGGTGATTCGCTTCCAAAACGGTGATTCCGATCAACGACGATCGGTGGCGGCCTGAAAAAATAATACCCGCAGATGGAAATCTTCCACATGGACGTGGCAGTGCAAAAACTGAACGACAGGCCGATCAATCTCCCGGACCATGCGCCATCGTCGGTTTGCCTTCGTAACAAAACAATTCTGCTGATCTCACCCCAACCTTGGGATCATATTGCAATCTCCAAACATCACTACGCGCGGGAACTTGCGGCAAGAGACAATGACGTCTACTTCGTCGAACCACCAGATCCCCACCTTCCGTCTCCCCTCTCCGTGCAAACGACAGACGACGATCCTCGCATCCACCGCGTTTCCTACCGCCCTACTCTTTTAGACAAAATGCGTTTCCATGCGTACGGCCTTTACAAGCGATTGATTAGGCGGCGGATCCGATACATCCAAAGGCATCTGCCAAAACCAGTCGATGTGGTTTGGTCATTTGATCCGAATCGGTTTCCGGATCTCTGCCAGTTTGATGCGGACTACACAATATTCCATCCCGTCGATCCGCTGACCAATCAGCATCAAGTAGAGATGGGGCAAACGGCAGACATTGTGTTTACGGTATCGGAAAAAATACTTGCGCATTTTAAGTACCATGATTCCGCACATTTTATAAATCACGGTTTGGCGAAACCGTTTGAGACGATTGCCCGCGAAAGGCTTTCGCGGGCCTATGTCGCAAACCAACGCCTGCAGGCCGGATACGCTGGAAATTTGATGCGAACTCCGGTGAATCGCGGAATTATACGGGACATTGTTAAGCAAAACCCGCATGTGGAATTTCATTTCTGGGGCCCCCATTCCCCTTCATCTGATGATGAGGCCGCACCTCAATCCAGCGTTCATTTCACCAAGTGGCTTGAGGCGAAGAAGAATGTGCATCTCCACGGACCCGTTGCGCCGCACGTACTCGCTGCAGAAATGCAAAAGATGGATCTTTTTTTTCTCGCCTATTCACTCCACCCGACTCAATCAGATCGCTCCAATTCACACAAGCTACTCGAGTATCTCAGCACCGGTCGTTTGGTAATTTCAAGCCGGGTCGATACCTATAAACGATTTTCACCCGAACTCATTTTAATGCCCGAATCGGCTGACGACCGAGAACTTCCGACTCTGTTTCGACATGCAACAAAAAATATTTCGCAATTTAATAACCGTAAACTCCAGGATGCCCGCATACAAATCGCACTTGCAAATCGATATTCCGATCACCTCGACCAAATCGAAAAACACCTTGCAACTGCCTCGCCTCGGATCGCAGCATAAAGCCCGTTGCCCAACGCCACACCAATTGTTTGAAGAGATCACGTCATGATTGAAAAAAGCGTCAACCTCGTTCCATGGCGAGTCCGTCATTGGATTCGTTCCATCCCCGGCGTTGCGCAATTGCAGCGACAAATCTTCGCTCGCTGTATCGGCGACCGCCAGTTTGTGCATCGCATAAATGCTGGTCCGGCAGCAGGACTGAATTACCAGGTGCATTTGCCCCAAGACAAGCAGATTTGGACAGGTACTTATGAGGCAGAGGTCGCTACAAAGATCTGCGAGACGGTGATTCCGGGCAAGGCATGTTTCGACATCGGTGCCCATCGCGGCTTTCTCTCGGGCGTGATGGCTGTCGCAGGCGCAAGTGAAGTGCACTGCTTTGAACCAAACCCGGGAAACATAGAGCAACTTCGTTCGCTACGCGACTTGAACAAGGAATACAGGTTCATCATCCACGAAATGGCGGTGGGAAATCATTCAGGAACTGCGGAATTTCTCCTGATGGGACAGTCGAGCATGGGGAAGGTGCAGGAGAGTGATTTTCAATCTGATGTGCCAGACGCAGGCAAACTGACCGTACAGGCCGGTCGACTGGATGATCTGATCGATGAGGGCGCGATTCCTCCACCTGGGCTGATCAAAATTGACGTGGAAGGCGCTGAAGAATTTGTCCTCGAAGGAGGTGCAAAGTTGCTTAAAAAACATCGCCCCCACATTATTCTCGAAGCGCATTCGCAACTCCTTGCACGTCGCTGTGCCGGTGCGCTCCAGGATGCGGGCTACCGGGTGGAATCACTCCATCACAACGACGACTTGGAAGAGAACCCCGAGGCGACTTCACACTGGGTAGGCAAGGCAGCCTGATGGCAAAAATAAATATCATCTCCGGCATTCAACTATGCAACAACCCGCGGGTTGTTAAGGAAGCCGATGCGCTGACCGAAGCAGGACACGAAGTGGAAGTGTTTTCCTCAATCTTACGACGAGGGGATGCGTCCCTGGAAACGGCCCTATCGGAAAATAAAGGCTGGAAGTTAACCCCGGTGATCGACAACTCGAGTCAATCCATCGGACAGCAACTCCGTTGGTTTAGCGCACGCTCAAGGTGCCGTATCTGGAATAGAATCTATCGTGCTTCAGGGTGGGGCAATGTGCGGCAACTCGGTTACGCTGCACCCGAAATGCTCAGGCTCTGCCGGCAGCGCAAGGCTGCCTTGAACATTGTGCATCTCGAACAGGCACTCTGGGTTGGCAATCAACTATTAAACGACGGAGAGCGGGTAGCAATCGATCTGGAAGACTGGTATTCCGAGGACCTCTCATCGAAGGACCGGGCGTTCCGCCCCGGTTATTTACTGCGACGCTGGGAAAAGCGACTTCTTCGTGAGGGATGCTACGCGACCACCACGTCTCACGTCATGGGTTCCGCTCTCGCGAAGGCCTACAACTGCACCGCCCCCAAGGTTCTTTACAACACGTTCCCTCGTCAGGAGCGCAACTGTCTCGATGGAAAATCGATTGATCGCAACGATCACAAGACACCGTCAATCACCTGGTTCTCCCAAACGGTCGGTCCCGACCGGGGACTTGAAGTGCTCGTTGATGCTCTACCGCACATCGAGATACCGGTGCAGATTCATATTCGAGGTCGTTGTCGTAATGGATACGAGGAAATCCTGCGGTCTCGGGTTGGGACAAACTCGAAACACAAACTTTTTTTTCACCCCTGCGTGCCACATCATCAACTTTTGTCAAGGCTTTCAGAGCACGACATTGGGTTTGCCGGTGAACTATCCCACTGCCGTAGTCGAGATCTGACGATCACAAACAAGATATTTCAATATCTTCTGGCAGGACTTGTAATCCTCTCGAGCGATACAGCAGGACAACAAGAGATAAGCAACGCACATCCTCGATTACTTCATACATTCCAAGGAAATAGTGTCCAAAGTCTGGCGAGTCACCTCAATGCATTGCTCCGCGATAGAGATCAAATGGCATTGGCGAAACAAGAAGCAGTCACACTTGCCGAAACGAAATTCTGCTGGGAAGAGTCAAAACATGTCCTTCTTTCCAGCGTTGCCGAAGGCCTGAATTGCTAAGTTTTCAAAAGATGAAAAACGTTTTAATCATTTCGCCACGTTTCCCACCGGTGAACGCAGCCGACCACCAACGGGTGCGCATGGCGCTGCCCTATTTTCGCGAACATGGCTGGGAACCGACGATTCTCTGCGTCGATCCTCAGTTTGTCGAGGGCTCAAAAGACCCCTATCTTTTAGAGACTGTGCCCCCCGATATTTCCATCGAGTCGGTGTCCGCCGTTCCTTTGTCGCTGACGCGAAAAATGGGATTTGGAAGCCTGTCCTGGCGAGCCAAACGCTCGCTTAATCGGCGGGGACAGGAGCTACTCAACAAACGCGCGTTCGATCTACTCTACTTTTCCACAACCGAGTTTGGTGTGATGCCGCTGGCGACCGAATGGAAGAAAAAATTCGGCGTACCCTACGTACTTGACATCCAGGATCCATGGGTCAATGACTACTATCGCAGTCAAGGCAAACGCCCCCCAGGTGGCGTCCTCAAACATCGCATTACACAAAGCATTGCCAGCCGACAAGAGCCGATCACGCTTCGGGATGCCGCCGCCATTACATCGGTTTCCGCAAAATATGAAAACGACCTCCGCACAAAGTATCCGTTTATTGACCACGTTCCCTTTCACGTCATTCCCTTCGGGGGTCCCGAGTATGATTTTGAGATATTAAAGAATCTGGATATCCAGACATCTCGCGGCCGATCCGACGGAACGCAGGAATGGGTTTATATCGGGCGAGCCGGTGTCGATATGCAGTTTTCGCTAAGAGCATTCTTCTGTAGCGTGAAGAAAGCGCTCGATTACAACTTGATTCATCGCGACTCGGTCAGAATCCGGCTTTTCGGTACAGATTACGCTGCTGCAGGGAGCGGACAACAGTGGTCAAGGCAGGCGGCTGACGAATTCGGCCTTCACTCTCTCGTAGAAGAGCAACCAGAAAGAATCCCATACTTCGAAGCGCTTCACCGCTTAACTCACTCGGATTCGATCTTTGTCCCGGGCTCTGATGATCCCGGATATACGGCATCAAAAATTTATCCCTACATTCTTGCCAATCGTCCCCTGCTCACAATCTTCCATAAAAACAGTTCGGTCAATGCCGTAATTAATCAGACTCGCGCCGGTGTTGCAGTTACCTTTGATGAAAACTGCACTCTCGAATCGGTTGCGGAAGAGGCTTTTAAACGTTGGTTTGCTACGAGAGCTTATCTTGAGAAACCCCATACGGACTGGCATCGATTCGAACCCTACACCGCCCGCGAGATGACCGATCAGATCACTCACATTTTTGATCAGGCCGCTGCAAATCACAATTACCGTATTGCATCATGAAACGACTCGCAATCATTGCAACGCATCCGGTTCAATACAATGTGCCTTGGTTTCGCAGACTAGCTTGTGAACCAGGCATTGAGGTCTGTGTTTTCTATACATGGCATGCGGACGGACATGCGAAGTACGACCCCGAGTTTCAGCAGGATATTGCTTGGGATATTCCGCTTTTGGAAGGATACGATTACAGTCTTGTCGCTCCGCAACCTACGGTGACGCACAAGACCTTCTGGACGCTCAAAAACGATATCACCCGCCCGATTGAAGCATGGGGCGCCGATGGCGTTCTCGTGATCGGCTGGAATTATCTATCTCACCTCCAAGCGATGCGATATTTTTCTGGGAAAATTCCCGTATTTTTTCGTGGCGACTCCACCCTGCTCGACCAGCGCAGCCCCCTTCGAAGTCGCATCAGAAAATATTTTTTGCGCATGGTCTACTCTTATGTAGATACAGCATTTTTTGTGGGCGCAAATAACTACGACTACTTTAAGAAACATGGAATGAGCAATCTACAGCTAACCTACGCGCCGCATGTCGTCGACAATCGACGCTTTTCGAATAATGCTGAAGCGCATGAGGAGGAAGCTCGGCGGTGGCGCACATCACTGGGCATCCCTCAGGAAAGTGTCGTCTTTCTGTTTGTAGGCAAACTGATTGACCTTAAATCACCGCTTCTTTTGCTGCAGGCATTTCAGAAACTGCCCCACGATCACAAGCCGCACCTCGTTTATGTGGGCAATGGCGACTGCGAATCGACACTTCGAGCACAGGCTGCCGACGCCGATAATATTCACTTTATTCCGTTTCAAAATCAATCGCGGATGCCTGTCGTCTATCGACTTGGCGATATCGTATGCCTACCGTCGGGAAGTGAAACCTGGGGACTTGTGGTCAATGAAGCAATGGCATCGGGTCGCCCGGTCATCGTGAGCGATCAAGTGGGTTGTGCTCGTGATTTGGTGGCAAATCAGGAAACTGGCTTTATTCACAAGTCACAGTGCCAATTCTCGCTGCTTCACGCAATGAAAAAATGTCAGAACCGTGATGAGTTGGCTTCCAAGGGAAGAGGATGTACTGAATTTATTGACGCGTGGTCATGTGAAAAGCTTGCCAAACAAATCAAAGATAGATTTCTTTCCGCCGCTTAATCGCAAGAACACTCAATGCAATCAAAGACATGAATCGAACGGTAACAAGACACCAATTATCGTCGCATCGGCGCAATCCGCTGATGCAAATGCGCCAAGTGCCCGTCGGTGAATATCTCAGTGCGATCATATTCTTGTGCATCGGGCTGATTGGGTATTATCAGATGCTTCCCAATTATTGGCTGGCGATTGCCATGTTGGCATGCATTGTGCGAAGAATCTACTTCCGCATCGATCACGCCCTGATAATTTTAGAAATTGCTGGACTTATCGCGATTCTTCAGTGCATCATCGGACCGCTGTTGATGTACCGCAGTTCTTTTGTTCACCACCGATACTTCATGTATGTGGACGCACACACCTATTTTTCCTTTGCGATACCGGGGATTGCTGCCTTTGTTGCTGTATTGTGTTTGCCAGTTGCGGGAAACGCAAATGCCGGATTGCAAATACGTGACAGCAAACAAATGGATCGACTAGGTTGGTTTCTATTTGCCATCGCCTTGGCGGGAACGGTCGGCTCTTATATCGGGCTCGGATTTTTTGGTTATCTTTTGGCCCAATTTAAATACGTTGCGGCCATCTGCCTCTTTATGAGTAATAATCGCTTTCGCTGGCCTGTACTTCTAGCGGTGCTCTTCTCTGGATACCTGAATGCCGCACAGCATGCCATGTTCCACGAACTGCTTATCTGGGGCACTTTTGTCGGAAGTTTCGTTTTTCTCGATAAAAAACGCTCCCACGCTTTGAAGATCACGGTCTTTGCCAGTGCCTTGATTGCGATACTCACAATCCAGGGCGTCAAAGCCGAGTATCGTGAGGCCCTGGCCGATGGGAAATCACCGAACCTCATGGACTCACTGCTCGATGTCCTTTGGTCGCTCGAGTCGGTGTATGCAAACCAAGACTTTCAACAAGTTGCGATCGCTCGACTCAATCAGGGGTGGATTGTATCGCGCGTTATGCAGCACGTTCCTGACTACGAGCCTTATGCAGAGGGTGAAACCATTTCCACTGCAATTGCGGCCAGTTTCACTCCTAGGTTTCTGAACTCCGAAAAAGAGGGCGCTGGTGGACGAGCAAATTTCACTCGCTTCACCGGACTGCAACTTCACGGTGCAACCACAATGTGTATTGGCACATTAGGAGAAGCCTACGCGAATTTCGGCAAGGACGGAGGAATTTTAGTGATGCTCATTTTGGGTGGCATTTTGAACAAGGCCTTTGCCTGCTTTGTCAATCTTGGAAAATTCAATGGCTATTTTTTACTCTGCCTGCCCCTCGTCTTCCTCCAAGTCATCAAATCTGAAACGGAATTGATTGTTGTCGTAAACCACCTTGTAAAGTCGATCGTGGTTGTATCTTTGCTATATTTCATTTTGCCACGGGCGTTTGGATCGAAGCACAAATCAAAACGAGTAAAATCAAAGCGTCATCCTTCCAGAAAAATATGGCGACCAGAGGTGTCACCCGCCGCCATGGCCAAACAATAAATTCACATTGCAAATCTCGCGGGGCATGAGCCACGGAACACAGAATCTACGACAATTATACATTCATAGCATTCCATTTTTTAATCGGCACCACATGATCGCTCCACAAACAAAGCCGAACCGCGACAGGCATCTATTTGATCGCACACCGATGACGGTGAGTTACTTGCAGCGGAAGCCGCGGCCGAAGCAAAACTACAGCCTCGAGTTCATCTTCGATGACTTAAGGCATCGACTTTCCGGTGATATACGACCGACTGTCCATCGCGCGCCTTTCTATAGTAAGGGCTTCATGCGAAGGGTACTGATCGCGATATCTGCAGCCTTACATCAGGGCGACTTAAATCATCTCACCGGCGACATAAATTTTGCCAGCTTGCTCCTCTCCCGGAAAAAAACGCTGCTCACGATTCTCGATGCCGGAGTGCTGGAAGGAAAGACGGGGGTGCGAAAGTCGTTGCTGCAGTGGCTTTGGTTTCGCTTACCTGCAAAATATGCCGAGGCGATCACCACCATTTCCGAGTCAGCCAAACAAGACATTTTGAGGCACGTCGATATTCCGGCAGAAAAAATTCGCGTAATTCCGGTCGCCGTATCTCCTCAATTTACGTTTAAGGCCAAAGCGTTCGATGTGAATTGCCCGCGAATTCTACAAGTCGGAACTAAAGAAAATAAAAATCTTACGCGGCTGATTCCCGCGCTGGAAGGCATTCCTTGTCGCCTTCAGATTATCGGAACGCTCAGCGATGCGATCAAAAACCAACTGTCGAAATTCAATATCAGTTACGACAATTGGACCAATCTCACACTCGCTGAGGTAATCAAACGATATGAGCAATGTGATCTACTTGCCTTTTGTTCAACGTACGAGGGATTTGGGATGCCTATTGTAGAAGCCAACGCAGTAGGTCGCCCCGTCGTTACAAGTAATTGTGCCTCGATGCCCGAAGTTGCCGGTGATGCCGCATGCCTCGTGAACCCCTACAGTGTTGAGTCTATCAGAGTTGGAATCCGACGCGTGATAGAAGATGCGGCATACAGGGAGGATCTTATCGCGCGCGGCACGTTGAATGCCGAGCGATTTGACCCGGGAAACATTGCCCAACAGTATCTTTCCCTCTACGAGGAAATAGCGGTTCATTGTTGATTGCAGCAACGGCCTGTCATTTGAACTTGTGGCAATTCCGCGGCTCACGTAGTCTACCTGTCTAACTCATTCTCGTATCCGAAATCCACTTTGGCCTGGATTCCTTGTCAAACAAACAGCCCCTACTCGTTTTTTCCGATTGGTTTGCTCCAGGATATCGTGCCGGGGGCCCGATCACTTCGTGCGTTAATCTTGCTTATGCAATGCGCGACCATTTTGCTGTTAAAGTGATCACATCGGATCGGGATCTCGGTGCCAAACAACCCTACACTTCCATTACCAGAGACACATGGTATCCGTTTGATCAGGGAATCCGCGTGAGATACTGCAAGCCGGGCATATCTAGAATAAGACAGGTGCGCGCCATACTAAACGACTCGGCCGATGCAACCGTTTATCTCAACAGTATGTTCTCCCGATCATTTACGTTGCTTCCACTTTGGTTACTGAGCAAAAATCGAAATCGAAATCGAGTGATCCTCACGCCACGGGGCATGCTCAAACCTTCGGCACTAAAAATTAAAAAGTGGAAAAAAATACCCTTTTTGCAATTGATGAAAAGATGGCAATTCGTCAGGCAACTCGCATTTCACGCCACGGATGACAGTGAGCGAGAGGATATCTTTCGTGTATTCGGCAAAGAATCTCGCGTTTCCATTGTGCCCAACTGCACACCCAAACCGCAATCGCTGAAGAATCCGGTATCGAAGGAGTCCGGGTCCTTGAGAGTCATTTCGGTGGGTCGCATCCATCCAATCAAAAATACCCTTTTTTTGATTGATGCCCTCGCCGATGTGCGTCAAAGTATTGTGCTCGATCTCTACGGTCCGATTGAAGACGCCACTTACTGGCAGGCCTGCCAGCGACGGATTCATGCTCTCCCGAATCACGTAAGGGTGACATACCGTGGCGAACTCGCTCCTTGCGAAGTCCGATCGCAGATCGAGCAGTACCATCTATTCGGTTTGGCAACACACGGCGAAAATTTCGGTCACGCGATCTACGAAGCGCTATCGACGGGAACACCGGTGCTTATCAGTGACCAGACACCGTGGCGTGATTTGACGGAGAAACGAGCGGGTTGGGATGTTCCGCTCGATACTACGCAACCGTTTACACAGATTCTCGAAACGGTCGCCCAATATGATCAGGCTCAATACGATGAGTGGTCTGCCGGGGCACATGCGTTGGCTGAGCACTTTTGTGGATTGCAGGACACGACCAATCTGTACAAAGGATTGTTTTCAAAGGCGGCGTAGGGGAACATGGCTAATCACCCCATGCGCACCTGAGGAATTGCATTGAAAATCACGATTATCAATCAGTTTTATCCTCCGGATATCAGTCCCACTGCAAGGCTTGCCGCATCGCTGGCTCAGCACCGTGCGGCTCAGGGAGATCGTGTCACTGTCATCGGCGGACAGGGGTACCTCGGCCCCGGGCAGCCCCGTGAAGTCACCTACCCCGAGCAAAATCTCGATCGACAACAGGCACTGGCTCGGGCCGCGAGCGGATCGGATTCAAAAATCCACGTTCACCGACTCTGGACGCCCAAATCAGGCAAGCGAACCCTGCTGCATCGCTGTCTGGACTACCTCACCTTCTATCTGCTTGCCTGTTTCACCATCGCCCGCTTGCCCAAGCAAGATGTGGTCGTGTGTCTGACCACACCGCCCATGATCGCCGGTGCGGGTATCCTGCACAAGTTTATTCATCGGACTACGCGGGTGATATTGTGGAACATGGACTGCTATCCCGAGGTTGTCGAGCGGTCCGGCATCATTCGTTCCGGTGGACTGATCGATCAGTTGTGGAAGCGGATGAACCGGATCATCGGTTCGCAACTGAGCCATGTCGTATGTCTCGATGAAGCCATGCAGAACCTCATCGACGCGCGACCGCGCCGACGCAAAATACCCACAAGCGTCATTCCAAACTGGGAATCGCTTGCCGAATTCCCAGTACTCAACGCCCACCACGACGAAAAGAAGCGTTTTCAGCCACCCTTCACGCTTTTGTATTCAGGAAATATGGGTCACGGACATTGCTTTGAGACTC
>CACOUL010000029.1 GCA_902630355.1 Planctomycetaceae bacterium | reverse complement strand
GAGGCTAGCTTACTTTTCCTCGCCCACCACCTTCACCACTTCCAACGCACCCCGCTGCGTGTGGTGCCATGATTCTGACGGAATCTGCCCCACCGGCCACGGAGCCGTTAATTCAACAAGGATATATTTGGCTCCTCTCAGGTTGACAACACGATCACCGCGACGTGGAACACCACGCACACCAACAAAGGCATGCCCCTCTCCGAGCATAAACACAACATGGCTATTCGCAATGTTTGCCAAAAGAGATGCAAATAAAACGCTTTTTGTATCGCAGTCGCCACACCCCCGGTAAAGTGACTCGAGTGGCATCCAAACACCCGATGTGTACACCATGCCATAATCTGCATGTTCATAATTCGACTGGGGAATTTCGTAACGCATATGCTGCACAAAGGAGGCGAACAACCGAATATAATCGCGCCGCGTCAAAAGTCCTTCTTTTTTGCCAAGCTGATTTAAAGTACGGGCGAGGGACTTCAAGTCATCTCTGCTTTGATTAATCATCCAATGATAATTTGGCCGCGGACGATCTTCTATAATCGAATAATCCATCCCTCGACCTGCTAGATCTTTTCGCATGGCGACAAATTGTTTTGCCTTCTCCCAATTGCCATCTGAATCTGCCTCTACTCTATTACGCCATCTATGAGGAGCGCCGAATGATGCGATTGCCGCATCTTTTCGCTCATCGTCAATTTCCACTTTCGCTTTCAAGACTTTATGTACGGGATATTTCTCACCCGGTGCCCGCCACGACCAAAACAGACGACGCTTTTGTTCATTGATTACCCACATGCGATCCACCTCGCTCAACTTTGCAATCGCGAGCATCACCTTATTTCCATGTTTTGTAGACAGATAAACACTTGCATTCTCGACATCGAATTTATCTAGGCTAGCATCAAACAAGTGGACACCGTTTGCATCGGAAAATTTGCGAAAGACTTTCCCGCCAGGATGATTCACTGGCCATTGATAGTGCACAACCGTTACGCCGTCACCGGCCACACTCCGTCCACGATAAGAAAATGTTTCACCATCATCTGGCGACTGTGAATATGCTGGTGACAAAACGTTGACCCCAGGGATTTGCTCAGGAGCGAACAGACCTCCGATCAGCATAAATAGTGACGCAGCGACAGGGAAACCTTTTTGAATTACCACAACTACATGACCTCAATTTGCTGGACTGCAGGAAATGGAACGATTGCTTCCAATAACGACTTGATACCATCACTAAGAAAATAACCCATAATCACAATCACCACCGCTAGAACGATTGCGACGGCCATATTTCCATTCCGAATTTCCTGGAGTTCATCGACGCCCCGTGTCAACTTCATGAAAATACACATCGCAAGCCAGATAGAAACTACGGCAACGAGCAGCGCAATCAACACATAACCAAAAACGTAAAGCAAAATTTCAAGCCATCCCGACCACCCTAATCCCTGATACAAATAGGTTTGAAATGTGGAGATGGCTGGCGAAATAACTGCCTTGAGTGTAAGTGCCAACGCAAAAAGCATTCCCGCAAGCATCACCCCTACGGCAATATTTCCTTTATTCATCTCCTCGTAGGCATCGATATGCTTGGTGAGAAAATCGAATACTCGAAAGGAGCCATAGGTAGCCAATAGTGCCAATAAAAAGCAGATGGCAAGATGAAGAGTGCCTGAGGTGATACCGACGAATTGATCGCTCATTATTTGCCCCTACCCATTGATGCTTTGAATTACTTAGCTTGCGAACCCGTCTCGACAATTCAGGGTTTAACGCGAAATGACGTGCATTACACACCCAATAATTATTATCATGGAAAACCTGCAGCGACACTGGGGGTAAACCTCTAATTGTGAAAAAGCGGTGCCCCTAAGAAGGTCGCCTGGCGACGATTACTACTTGCTTGCACCCCTGGGAAAGGGAAATCCCAAAACGCGTGCGTGGTCGAAATCAACTTTCGCCTGATTTTCCTCACCTTTTTTTAATCGCACCTTGCCGCGACTATGGTAAAGAGTGCCATCTTGGAGAGACGACGCAATTGCTCGGGTATAGTCAGCGCTCGCCTTATCGAGGTCTCCGAGATCCTCATAAACACGAGCACGCCCGCGAAATTGATGGGATGCTTGACCGTCAAGATCAATCGCTTTTTTCAGATCTTCTAACGCTCGATCAAGATCACCTAATTGACGGTAGAGCATGCCACGAAGAAAATAGTATTCTGCAGATTTCGATTCATAGTTGATTGCCGTACTATAGTCTGCAATAGCTTTGTCAACCGACCCGTTCTGACGATGCGCGTTGGCGCGCCAAAAATATTTCTCCCCAGCCTCTCCCTCATGCCAATCAGTATTGGCAATTGCCTGGCTAAGATCCGCAATTGCCGCATCGTACTGTTGCTGCTCAAGCTGCGTGCGTCCCCTCCAAAAATAGTGGTCGGCTTGATCAGGCTCAAGTCGAATGGCCTCTGTAAAATGCTGATTCGCTTGATCTAAATCGCCTTTTTGAAGATGCGCTTTGGCGAGGGCAGCGTGATTGTAACTCTCATCCGGGGCACGCTCAATCGCATCGTCGAAATCCGCAATTGCCAGATCATAGCTGTTCTGCGCGAGATAAATGTTCCCTCGCAGTCGAAAGAAAGAGTCCGAGTTCGGGGCCATGCGAATTCCCGCGTTCGCATCCGAAAGAGCTAATTTTGGAGATTTGTTTTTCAGGTGGGCATTTGCGCGTAAATGATATTAATCGTGATCTTCTGGATCCAATTTAAGCGACTCGCCATAATCAAGAATCGCCCCATCATAATCTTCCTGCTGCAGTCTAGCCCCAGCTCGCCATGAATAAAACGTCGCCTCACCCGGATCATATCGAATAGCTTCACTGAAATCTGTGCTTGCCGCATCGGCGTCCCCCTTATCCTCAAGTTGAACCTGCCCGCGGTAAAAGTACGCCATCGAATCATTTGGCTGTAGCTCGATGCCACGGCTATAATCGGCGATTGCCGCTGCGTAGTCCTTCAACTGCCGGTATGCATGCCCACGACGCACATACATCCGGCCGTCATCCGGGGCGAACTCAATTGCCGTATTGTAATCGTCGATTGCCTTCTCCAGATCACGTTTACCGCGATGCGCACCGCCCCGCCATATATAAAACCAACTATCACTTGGTTTAAGCGAAATTGCCGTGCTAAAATCAGCAATCGCCCCTTTGAAATTCTCTTTTGCAAGCTCGGCTCGTCCGCGCCAGAAAAAAAGCATTGCTTCCGTAGAATCAATCTCAATCGCTCTATTGCAATCAGCAATCGCCTCGTCGTACGCTTTACGCTCGATATTTGCATGCGCGGCAGATCGCAAATATTCGGTGTTGGTCGGATCAAGATTCGCCGCATGATGATAATCGGCAGCCGCACTCTCGTATTTCCCCTGCTCAACGAAAAGCGCCGCGCGCTCGGCATAGGCTCGCGACTCTTTTGGTTCGTTCTGGATTGCCTCAGTGAATTTTATAATCGCTGCGTCGGTATTGTTTGCTAATCGAGTCGTATACCACACACCCTGATAGTACTTAAATGATGAGCGATAGCCATGCTTTCCCAGACCACTTGCAAGAAACCCAAAATATAAAGCGATGCCACCAAGCACCAAGATCGCCACTAACAAGCTTAATAACTGACCGATTGCATTGAGAATTTTTTTCTTCATGACAGATGGCATTTCCCGTCGTTACTGTATATTTCTATTATCTTAGCTGTCAGACGAATCTCCTAAATCAGTCGCGTTTGTATCCCAGAAACTGAGCCTCTGCTTCGTCCTTTTTCGCTTGGCCTTGATCACCTTGGGCCGCATAAGCCCGCCCACGGATGGCGTAGAGCGTGGGGAGGTAGGAATCGATGGCCAGCCCCGCATTACAATCGTCGATGGCTTCCGCAATCTTTCCCGCCGCCAGATAGACGGCTGCTCGATCTGCAAAATATAGAGCCTCGTTCGGCCGAAGAAGGATGGCCTGACTTAAATCGGCAAGTGCTTCCTCCCACATTCCTTCCGCAGCCTTCGTGATGCCACGTTTACGATAAGCATAAGTAAACTCGGGATCGAGCCGAACCGCTCGGCCATAAGCAGTAATGGCTTGATCAATATTACCTGTGGCCACCTCAATCATGCCGCGGATATTGGATACGCTCTCATCCCGCGTGTCCGTAGCCTGAGCGCGAATGATGCTTGTCATAGCTCCGTCGTAATCGCCCGTGTCAAAAAGGACCTGGGCTTTTATGGCATGACTTTCAGCATCTTCCGGGAATCGCTCGACAATGAAATCGGCTTCGCTGCGGGCGCGATCCAAGTCGCCAACGATCAACAATGAAAAACAGCGATCGATTAAAATCTCACTCGTCACATTACCGAGTTTTAGCGCCCGATCATAATCTGCAATCGCCGCATCAAACTCTCGCTGTAACAAGTGCATTTGAGCTCTTCGCTGATAGTATTCGCCTCGGTCAGGAACAATACCGATCGCGCGATTGATATCAGCAAGGGCCTCAGGGACGTCAAGATATTCAGCCCGATTGGCATATGCGGCATGGTTATTTTCATCAAGCACAATTGCCTTATCAAACTCACGTAATGCCTTCTCTGTTTCACCTAACGACACATACATCTCACCACGCGCGTTGTGAGCCACTGACGAATCAGGGTCAATGCGTAACGCCTCCTCAAGGCAAACAATCGCCGTCCTATGATCGCCTCGACTAGCAAGCAATTTAGCCTTTTCAAATTCTGCTTCGAATGAACTACCAAAAAAGCTAGCAATCCACAAATAGCCGACGTACAACGGAACGCCTAAGCCGTACAGTATAAGGCCGCCATAAGCTAAACAAAAAACAAAAAAGGCAAGACCAATAACGGTGCTTGCGAAACTACCGATTCTTTGACCGATGGATGATTTTGTAGCACGAACCGTTTTGGCCTTTTTTTGATACGTTTTGGCAACTTCATAATCACCCTGTTTTTTACAATTATTGGCCAAGCCTTCTAGCATGGTAGCAAGCGTTGAATCATCTGAGTCCAGTGTCGCCTCCTTGATCGTGATTGCCCGCTCAAATAAAGGTGACGCTTCATCGCACTTCCCTTGGTGATAATACGACAAAGCAAGCAAATAAAGAGTCGACGACACCTCATTATGCTGAGCACCAAAAATACTTTCCTGAAGCGTTAGCACCCGCCTAAGAATGGGAACTGCCTCGTCGTATCTTCCTTGGTGAAACAAGGAAATGCCAAGCATTTGAAGTGCCTCCGGAACCTCGTCGCGATGCCGGTCGTCCTTTTCTTCTTCCGCCTCCAGTGCCTGCCTGAAAATTGGCACTGCCTCGTCGTACTTGGCTTGATGAAAGTACGACATACCGAGCACACGGAGCGTCGAAGCTACCGCCTCGTGCCGGAGACCATACTTGTTTCGCTCAATCTCTGACAACTCTAAAAGAACGGGCGCGGCTTCGTCGTATTTCTCCATGCGAAAGTATGACAAGCCGAGATTGGTGAGTATCACAAGCAACTCTGTATGCTCATCACCATAAACATTTTGCTTTATTTTTAGCGCCCGTTTGAAGATTGGCACTGCCTCGTCGTACCTGGCTTGATGAAAGTACGACATGCCAAACCTGTTGAGTGTCGAAGCCAGTTCTTGATGTTCCTTACCATAAATCTTTTCCTTGATTTTTAATGCTCGCTTGAACATTGGCTCTACTTCGCCGTACCTTGCTTGGCTGAAATAAGCCATAGCAAGATTAGCGCATGTCGTGGCTACCATTTTGTGATACCCAACTAAACTGTTTTCGTAGACAGAGAGAGCACGCTGATAGAGTGGTATTGCTTCGTCATACTTTTCTTGATCGTGATAATTTAGCGCATAATTATTCAGAACGATGCCCATTTGTTCGTTCTCGCTGATGCGACCCTTCTCCCAAAATTCGAGCGACTGCTTATAGCGCCGCGCCGCTTGGTCATATTCTTTCTGCGCGCGATGTTGGTCGGCGAGGCTCCTAAGACATGCAGCAACGTCTGGATGTTCCGCTCCGAGAATCTGCTCCCTCAAGAGCAGCGATCGCTCGAAAAGCGAGATGGCCTGCAAATACTCTTCCTGGCACGCGTGAATCTCTGCACGCTTATCAAGACTTTCCGCCAGTTCGGTAGCCCGCGCCTTGTGCTCCTCTGCCCCTTCCGTCACCTCTTCAAATGCTACCTCTGCAATTTTGATTAATCGATCAGCAGGCGCAATAGCCACTTGGTAATATTCCGCCGCAACAAGTTGCTCTACCTCACAAAACAAGACATCCCACTTGCCACTCGAGCCCATAGCCGCCGACGCCCCCTTCATCACAAGAAATCAATTGCATCAATACATATAAGGTTATCATAATGGAACGAGATGAATGCAATAAGATCACGCAAGGAATGCGAATAAGGCTTCCCCTCACTGTCGTTACGTTGCTACGTTCCGAGGCCGCATAGGAGAAACTCAAAGCAAGAGGAAGCACCTGAATCTTTCCCTCGTATAAAACGGATATTTTTGCGAAAGAAAAATACTTTTTCGGTCGCGTGGTCACTTCCAGAAAGACCGCTTACATCCCCGGTAACACCCAGATATTGAAGCGACACAGAGAAGGTGGCCGCCGGAGACGATGCGCGTAAACGCGTTGCCGAAAGATACTTAAAAAGTACACCCCAGAGAAAAGAACCTCCTCTTTCGGTTCCGTAGTCGATCCAGAGCGATAGCCGAGAAACTCAAAAACTGTGTGTTAATTTCAACTTACAACGATGCACCAGTTTTGCAAGTCGTGGCGAACCGTGTTGAACAACTTCGAGTAATCACAGTACAGGCTAAGACGATCCGGTAGTGAGATTTAGTTGTCGACAATTAAATCTCAATTAATGGGAATGTCATCGGGTAACTTAAGTTTGCTTATCTAGCTCTCATCCCAAACCTGGACCAGTAACCATTCGCCAATTTTGCATTCATTACGCTGCGGCAACGTCTATCACCGTCTTGCCTGCCCACTTTTCATTGACGATGTTTCCGGCCGTTTCCGCCAGACCTCGTTTGCCTCTTGCAATGCTCCGCATCACAGTGTGAGCTCCACAGATTCTTGGGGCGAATTCGGTGTTTTAATGGCGTGAATGTAAGTGAATTTATCACGTTCCTCAACTAAATGTTGACTAAATCCAAGTCTCTCCAATGAGCTTTTAAACCCTTCAATGTTTTTAAAACGACTCGTAGCCTCGTAGATATGGAGGTGCCCATCTATTTTTAATGCGCGATGGGCTTCGCGAATATAATCCACAATATTTTGTCCCATGAGAGATAGGCAGAAAACGGCCACATCAATGGAATCCGAATCGAGTGTTGTGTCTGCCATATCACCTTCAATAACAGAGTCATCGATTGCAATATGATCGAAACTGAATACCTTATGCCGATCACCTACAGCCTTTGAAAGCAAAGCCTCACCGCAGCCGAAGTCTGCGATCACGTAGCCCTCTCTCTCCTTACACCATGAGATCATGTCATTGACGGGCACGAATTCCCATGTCTCCCTTGCTTCACGATATAGCGTGTGATACTGCTCCCACTCTTCGGGATTTTCTTGTAGACGCACTGCGAGATTCTCGCTGTGTGTCTGGTTCCACCGATTGTTCATCCTGGAAAAATCACCATATCTCGCAAGGCGTTTTGTTGTTAGATCGGTATCACCAACGAGCGGAACCACAATCTTGCGTCTTGCCACACTATCCATGACGCCATCCTCTAATCGCTTTAACCAAGCCATCACATCTTTTTGCGCTTGGGCTGCGCTCCTCAAATTCCCCTCAGGGACGACACCATCCACGGCCGCATCTGCTACAGATTTCTTGTACCGAATACGATCAAGCTTAGTATCGCAATAAGACCAGCGTTCGCCATTAACCATTGCGAATGTCGTTGGAATCACTATTTTAACACTTTCCTTTTTCTGACCTTGTCGCCAGATACGACCCAGCAACTGTTCATACTCAGCGTTCGTCCAGGGAAGCGAGTTAATCACCAATTTACTACAGCAATGCTGCAGACCATCGACCCCGGTCCCTACAGCGCTCGAGCCAATGAGCACATCCAAATCGCCTCGCTTGAATTCCTCTAAGCCTTCTTTCGATTCACCTGTGTAGAAGCCCACGCGAAACCCTGCCTCAACAATCGCATCCTTCAACATCTGACCAATGCCTTTGACATAGTAGGTATAGATAAGTGTTGGCTCACCGTGCTCAAGTTGCTCTAAAATGGCAGGAATTCTGGCCTTCGTCAGAATTTTCTCCAGCTCCAATGTGGAATTACGTTTTTTTAACTCCGCAATTGATTCGAGATATTTGCTGCAGTTTACATCGATCAAATCTTGTTCCAGCTTTGCAGCATAATTTGGTTTCCAACGCGTACCGATCGTTGTTAGCTTCTGGTGCAACCGCATGCAATTCGGAACCGTCGAACGGACGTCAAGATCGTGATGCTCAACGGACGTAACAAGCTCAACAAGACTTTTTCCTTCTTGCAGATTGTTAATAACCGGTGTTGCTGACATCCCAAGCACGCACAACTCTGAATTCGCCTCACCGACCGAGGAAATAAAGGCCTCTACAAGCCTTTTTCTGCGCGACATATCATCCAATTTTCGCTGTTTCGCATAGTGAATTTCGTCCACGACAATAAAATCAACGTCGTGCTTTTCTACAAATTTTTTGAGCTTCGCTTCTGAGTCGCCTTGTTGAAATTTCTCGTAATTTAGAACCAAGTATCGATGATCAGAGTGGCCGGTCCATTTTGGATTAAAGGTCTTCGTCGCAACTTCGCTATCAGGAAACACATTTTTTATTTCACTCACCCAGCCACTTTTTTCATTGCCGACCACTGCATTGGGACAGCAGATGACGGTGAGTGACGCATCGACACAACGCGTGGCCAGAATTGCAGAGAGTGTTTTTCCAGCTCCGGTGCCCGACCAGTTTCCAAACCGTCGGCATTGTGCAATCTGCGATGCAACGTGCCGCTGCATCAAGTTCGGCTCACAGAGATTGCCCTCCACCGAGAATGCGTATCCATCTGGGATTTCGAGGTTTTTAGCATCCTCGAATTCACGAAAGAATTCTTCACGGACCTGCTCGGCGTACTCACTCTCTCCAAATTGACCAGCTTCGGCAGCGGCTGTCGCCGAATCTCGATAGGCATGTGTCCATATTTTCGCTTTACCCGATGCTACTAGAAACTCTGCCGCTTCCGTATCGAGTGATGCAAGCAGGTCGCTATCAAGTGCCTTCAAGGCAGCCTTTGCGGTGACCTCGGGCAATTCATTGACCTTGCCTTCATCTTTCTCTTCCGCGGAGGGTTCATCCGTCGAGTCGTCATCTGGTTTGGCGTCACCAATTTTCTCATCTTCGCCCACTGGCACTGGCAACTCGTTGGATTCATCGGTTTCGTCATCCCCGCCCAAATAATCATCCGCTGTTGATCCTTTGCCCTCTACAAAATTCGCTAAATCGGCTTTGGAAATCTTGCCTCTTTTTACATCACGGATGAAATCTTTAGATTTGCCTGCTGTTTTCAGAATACCACTCTGCTGAAAAATCAGATAAAGCTCTGCCGGCGTGAAAGCATCAATATGCTCTAGAAGTGATTTGACAAACAGCTTTACCTTTGCTGGTTGCCACCTTTCCTGACACCCCGGACAAACTCGGGAAGTGCGCGTACGGTAGACTGGGCTTGCTTGAAACTCATGTCCCTTCTGACATCGCCACCAATAAATTTTACTGCTGGCCGGTCTCACATTTTCAACACTCTCGTCCCCGTTCTTTGTGGGGTGCCACTCTGCTGCTATATTCGGATCAGTCACTGGCAAATAGAGTTCTGTATCGTCAAACGTCTCTCGATGGGCTAGCTGTAAATTATTGCTTAGCCTGCGCACGTCAGAATGCTTCGCGACAATAGACACCAACTGATAAACGTTTTGCACTGGGAAATCTAAGTCTGACTCACCGTAAAGTTCAAATAGCAATTCCCCTTCCACAACTTTGTGTTCGCCGCGCAACAGCTCCGCGCCCCACTCAGAAATTGCCTTGACATCACGGACTGTCAGCCCCACTTTTTCAATGTGGATATACCGGCCCGACGCCGTTAATAGGCTTTCGTAGAGGGGCGACAAGTATCTCTGGGTTAGTGGTCCTTGCTGTCTACGAAACCTACTTCTCTTAATGATTTCCGGAACACTTAATTCACAATCCGCTTCCTTTAAAATACGGACTACATCATTGGACTTATCATTCCACATCAGACCGATTTTTCTAAACCTACCGTCATCCAAAATCACCGCTTCACCGCCTAGAAACTCGCCTAATTGTGTTTCGGACTGAAATAGATTGCTTGAATTCAATTCCTCAAAGAAGAGGCCGTTCACCCCGGCTGCAACAAGCTGAGAACTCAAGAACTGCAAAACAGAATTACGAATGTCTTTTTTCCCTGGCGATCCGTATACGCTTAAAATACCCCGCGCAACCAGATAGTTGTAATTCACTACCGTCTCATCAATGCTTAGCTTGTCACGCAATTTCTTTCTAAGGTTTTTAAACTTACCCCCGCAGAAATCGATTAATTCCGAAAGCCTGCTTTCGCCGCCCTCAAAAATATATCCTTTACTTAATGCAGCTCGAACTAAGTGCGCTAACGCTATTTTCTCTTGTGATGTCAAAAGCTGAAAGGCAAGATCCCCGTCTGAAGTAAATGCGCATTCAAACCCTGCTATTTTTTCTACCAACAGTATCTGCCAGTCGTCGTCCCAATCGACAAGCAACTCCAACTGACCTCGCGAAACAATACCATCCAAAGTAAGTACTTCATTCACTTCGGCAAGTAAATCGCGGCCTATCTCGGCAAATCTCGCTAATCTCGCTAATTTATCGAAAGCTTTTTTTTCTATTTGACGTACTCTCTCGCGCGTTATTCCAAATTGTTCGGCTGTCTGCTCGAGCGTAAGGCCAGTCATTCGCAGCTTTACAACTTCAAGCTCGCGTTCCGTCAACTCTGCTTCAATTAGATCTGCAAGATCGCGAACCGTTTTTGGTTTTCCGGCTGAACCGTATCGGTAGCTATCTAAACCACCCGAAGCCAATTCCGCTAAACAATCACAGAGATGAATTAAAATATTGGGACCAAGCCCTTTTTTACTTTGATCCCATAGAATCAATCCCTCCGAGGAATCAAATACCTTCCGCAGTATCACTAGCTCTGCAAGCTGCCGGACCGTCACTACTTCGAATTCTTCGAGAAACTTGACGACTTTGTTGCGATGAATTTCGATTCGCAAAGGTATATCGGCCCACCGTAACTTACTTAGCGAGCAATTATCATCTAAAAGCGGTGCAACTAAATCATATAATTCATTGTCGATTTGCGAATGCTGTTTTCGATAGGCGTCAATTCCCTCGGAGACTAATTTCATCAACTCTTGCTGAAGGCTCTGAAGTGATGAATTACCAAAATTTGGCAACTCGCACAAATTTATAGCCGTACCTGTCTCAGGGCAAATCGCCTTACCCGTTCGCGCAGCTTGGATGCATTGTGCGATGCTGTTTAGATTAAACTGACTGAGGACAGCAATCACTCTTCCAGTGAGAACAAGGGGAATATCTCGCCAGCCAAGATTCGCTAACTCATCTGCCACGGGGCCGTCAAATATCGAGGGCGCGATGCTTGGATCACCATCCCCTATGGCGTGCATAATCCCCCGAAGACCAAGTTGCAGAGATTCGGCCTTGCCGCTCAGCCTTGATTCGCTCCAGACAAACTCCCGAACTGAACATAACGGCCATGGTGAGCTAAACGTATATTCGATTATTTCGCGAGGTATCACCTCTATTAGCTGCAATTCAAGATCAATCCTCGATTCATCAACAAAAACCATTTTGTAAAGCTTTTGCAATCCGATCGTTAGACTAATCTTTATGTCACCCCAACCCATAGCTGACTGATACTCTTCTGGGTCAATTCGCATTAAATCGTCGATAGTATTGATTTTGTATTTCCGAAATACTTCCAAAAGCATGGTGGGAACGTAGGAGAGCGGAGCGTCAGTCAATTTCTCGACGGATCGGCTGGTATCCGCGATTTGATCATCTACGAGTCTCTCAGCAGTGTCGGCAAGCTCTTGGATGATTCTTATTTTCTTCTCTCCGCAACCAGGAAGATCGGGCACTCGACCACCACTCCACTCGGCAAGATCGCCCACGGCATAAATCCCCGCTTTACGCAAAGCGTTTTCCACCAAGCTTGGAACCTCGAGCGCAACGCCTAAAGGGGTGCCCGCAGAAACTTTGGCATGCTGTTCATTATCCACCACTGTTGCTAACCTCTCGTAACTTCGCTTGTAGTAACTCCACCGAAATTGGCGGGCGATTTTTATGGAGCATTCTGTGGCAATTCGCGCACACCGGACGCAGGTCAATGACCGGGTCAATTAAATACTCTTCACCGATATCCGCCACTTGACGCAGATGATGCACTTCAATGTAACTTTTGCCCCACTCGCCATAAACCTGTTCAAAATCAAATCCACAAACGCTACACGCATAGCCGTGATGATCAATGCACGCTTGTCGCGCAGCAACACTCCGGTCGTACGTGCGCGAGGTGACCTCTGACGGCTTGCCCTCTGCGTAAAGCTGGACTTCATTTTTGGTCGGTTGCTCAAAGGAAAATTGTTCTTCGGCCTGAACCTGTTCAAACAGTTTGTCCGCTATTGCGTCGGGGATCGAATTTCCGCTCGTCTGTGGGGTCCAATGAAACTTTGGGTATTTCTCTCTGAGGCGTTTTAAACTGAAAATCGGCTGATCCGACAGCGCTTTGAAAAGCAGGTCGGTGCCCATGGTCGTCTGACCGTCTCTTGCCTTTTCACTATCCCAATGGGGTCGCTCGTATGGCTCTGACAACACATAACCGCAACCGATGATTCCCTTCGGTTCGACCCCTAAACGGATTAGAAAAAATGTATCACCAATCTTAACTTTATTGGTATTACGACAACTCCAATACAAGTCGTAATCGAGGCCATTGCTCACTCGGTAGATGGCGTCTTGCAGATCCACCCAGTGCCACTTTGCCGGATTCTGTGTGTAGAGAAAAGCAGTCATAGCGCAATCAGATCGCAACTCCTTGTTGAGGTAACCCTCTCACGGCAGAGGCTTCTAAGGCCGCCGCTCCTTTTTTGCCAATTTTTTCAAGACTTCCCAACTGCGACTCCTCATGCTTGGCGATGGTCTTCCGGCTCACTCCTTGCGGACTGCCCACCACCACTTTCAGCACTCACTGCCAGAATCCCGATCCTTGGTCAGCCATTGTATAGCCTCCTTGAAATGTCTTCTTCTCCTTCTGCGCCAGGCCATTTCGTAATACAGCTCAGCAGATATTTCATTTCCGTCGTCCGACCCTCGTACACTTCTGCGACACCTCGCACCCATTCGGATTTCAATCGGGCCAAGATTTCGTCGACCGACTCACTGGCACGCATCGAAGCTGAGATGGCCGGGTAAAAGTCATCTCCACATTTCAGGGTATCCATGATTTTGCTGGATTGCTCATCGTCGATATACACCTCTTCAAATGCATCACCATTTGATAGCAAATACGCCTCGTCGCCTCGCAGCGCAAAAAGCTCACGAAGCGTGATTCTGCCAAGAAGATAAAGGCGAAGTGCTGAGTCTGTCACCTTCGTGTAAATTTTCTTATTACCTTCCAGGCATAAACCTTGAAGATATAGATGCCCGTTATTTGCCGACTCTTCAACCAACGCGAGTACGGTTCCCTCGCTATTGATCAATTCATAGACCTGTTCAAATTTGGCAGTCTGATTCATGCTCTATCCTTTCCATAAAAGGCGGCCTGCATGCTTTTGAACGGCACCCCTACCATCTTATTTAGATCTATTCTTCCTACCACACGCCCCAACAGGCACCGGGTTATCGCGCTCACATGGAATTGCTAGCCACTCTGGATAACATCAGCCGCAGCGGTCCGATACCCACAATAATCACAATCATTACCACTCTCGGGAATCGCATCTGACTCCAGACAATGAAAAAGATCCATAATCGTTGCCTCAACCCAATCGTGGCTGCCGTCATAGGGTATCACATTAATATCAAAATGCAGTGTGTTTTTAAACGAGTCTCGCTCCGCCTGGCCGTTGCAGTAAACAAAATAACCGGTGGAAGAAACCGAATATCCATTTCGGGCTAAAAGCCACTGATAAATTTCCATCTGTCGTTTGTAACTGCGATGCCAGGTGTCGTTGAGCTGATCGATGGCTTCTTTTTTTGAGGTGGCTTTGTAATCCACAACGATAAACTCATCGTTTGAGTTGATCCACAAGTCATCGATCGCTCCGAAAATCAAGAGATTGGTCGCGTCATGGTGATGCCTGATGCCCGTAAAGTTACGCCGCCATTCATCCAACTGATCGATCTGATGCGGTATCGCATCAATTCCATTTTGTGTGATTAATGGATGTGGCTCGCCTTGAGATCGATATTGATCAAACTCTCGCTTGAGCAGCTCATCGACTGCCGAATTCAAGTTAAATGGAAAGCCCGGCGGCCTGCCAACCCCGAGTCGCCGATCGACATAAAAACACCGGGGACAGTCAATAAAAAGCTCGACCTTGGAACGGCTCACCTTGAACGGGTCGGTCGCACCGGGAGCATACAGATTCCGAGATCTTTTCGGCCGGTAATATTGACTCATACCATCACTCTAAATTCCAGCGAAACAAAACAAATTGACAATGCTTTAAAATGAATCGGACGAGGCTCGCCTTATGATTACGGGACGTCTGCCGCCATATCAAAACCGATACTGACGTGCTCTAACGCCGGGCCGGTTTCATTAATCGAAAAACACACGCACGACTCTTCTTCCTCTGAATTCAGCTCCACCAATTTTTCGAGCAGTTCATTGTGCATGAGCTCTTCATCTGCCTCAAGCCATGCATCTACCTTCTGCTGATACCTCGGTGCCAGATAAATAAACCCAACCTCATTATGGTAGATAAAAATGGTTGCGGGCGACGGGTGATTTTCAACTAATGCATCCTGCCCGGTGAGCGGACAAAAAAGTCTTATATCGTTAACAGTCGAAAAAATTACCTGCATACTTTTAATTCTCCAACTTCTATCCTCAAAACCCAGTAACAAGCATAGTTTAATTTCTTTATACAGAAACAACCGGTGCTTCGTCGCTTATACGCCGCTGAAATCTATCTGGCTAATAAATTTTTATTCGCCCTCGCAAGACCTCAAACAGGGTGTCACTCCCATTCCTTCATCCATTGCCTTCGTTGCGATGAGCGGGTCCTATCACGGCGCGGCCGACTGTCATGGCGGCCACAGCCCTGATCGGGCAAGCGAGTGAACCCAGATAATTTCGCAAGCTGGTGATTTAAAAGCCGCTACCACCTTTCAGCCGGGGCTGAAGACACCTGCCAAAAACAGTTGTTTTCATCGAAGCCTCGGAAAGAAAAAGTGAACATCAAAACCGAACCTCTAACCGTGGGTTTCGCGGGCCGACGGTAAGACGTTCGCGATCTATTCCACTAGCACAAAGGGGATTCCAAAAAAACGGATGGTACATTTCCGGTAACTACCGGATTTTGATGCGACACAGAGAAGGTGGTCGCCGGAGACGATGCGCGTAAACGCTTTGCCGGGAGAGACTTAAAAAGTACACCCCAGAGGATTCGAACCTCTAACCTTCGGTTCCGTAGACCGATGCTCTATCCAATTGAGCTAGGGGTGCCCGCAAAGGTGCAACACACCTTTTGCACGCGTGATTATACGCCCTTTCCCGAACCGTGAAAGACCAGCAGTGGCAAGCGGCGCGCGAAGAATCCCGCTGAAAAACAGGCCCTCCCGCACGGCACTCGGAGGGACGCACGTTTCGGCTACCATGGAGTAAAGCGCCCCAGCTCCCCTGTCGCCCCTACCGCCGAAACCGCGATGCTTTTATCCGTCGATCATATCAGCCGCAGCGACCACCTGACCGATGAACCGCTGCTGAGTGATATCAGCATCTCGATCGCTGGTGGTGAACGCATCGCCCTGCGTGGAAAGTCGGGGAGCGGCAAGTCGCTGCTGCTGCGGGCCATCGCCCTGCTCGATCCGCTAGATGAAGGCAGCGTCACCTGGAACGGCGAAACGATATTCGGCAGCGCCGTGCCCGCCTACCGCCGGCAAGTGGTCTACCTGCCCCAGCAAGCAGTCGTGGCCGAAGAGACGGTCGACGAAGCAATCCGCAGGCCCTTCCTTTACCTGAGTCGCCAGCAACACGTGTATGACCACGCGCAGACACTTGGCCATTTGCAGCAGCTCGGCCGCGGTGAAACATTTTTGAAAAAACGCACCGGCGATCTCTCGGGCGGCGAAAAACAGATCACCGCCCTGCTCCGCGCACTGGCTGTGAATCCTTCGGTGCTGCTGCTCGATGAAGCCACCTCCGCCCTCGACGCCGAAACGGCCCGGGCCGCCGAACAGTTGTTACAGGCGTGGCAGCAAGAAAAGGCCGATATACGAGCGGCCGTCTGGGTGAGCCACGATCGGGCGCAAAGCGAGCGGGTCGCACAACGAACCATCCATATCGAAGCGGGCCACATCCGGGAGGACAGACCGTGAGTTATCACGCCCTTTCTTACTGGGACGTTGCCGCCGCTGCCGCCCTGATTCTAATCAATGGCATCGTCTCGATCGCACTCCGCCTTCGCATGGAGCGCTCACTGCTGCTGGCGAGCATCCGCACCACCATGCAACTACTGCTGGTCGGATTTGTGCTCCAGTGGGTCTTCGCCGTCGATCGCTGGTATGTGGTGATCGCCATGCTGCTGGTAATGACCCTGGTGGCCGGCTACACGGCCGGCGCACGCAACGATCGCCACTTTGCCGGCATGTGGACATCGACCCTACTCTCGATGGGATTGAGCAGTTGGATCATCACCGCCTATGCGCTACTGGTCGTGCTGCACGGGATCGAGCATTGGTACCAACCCCAGTATGCGATTCCCCTGATGGGCATGGTGCTCGGCAACACGCTCAACGGCATCTCGGTCGGACTCAGCACCCTCACGAGCGAACTGGCGCAACGCCGCGGCGAGATCGACACGGCCCTCTCCCTCGGTGCCACCCGTTACGAAGCGGCTTTACCCACATTGCGCCAGGCGATCCGCCTCGGGATGACCCCGATCATCAACTCGATGATGGTCGTGGGCCTGGTGAGCCTGCCGGGCATGATGACCGGGCAGTTGCTCTCGGGCACTTCACCCATTGAAGCGGTGAAATATCAAATCATGATCATGTTTCTGATCGCCTCGGCCACGGCGCTCGGCACCGTGGGGGTGGTTGCCCTCAGCTATCTGCATCTGTTCACGCGCGACCATCAGTTTCTGTTTCACGCGATCGGGAAACGGAAACAGAATCTTTAACGGAACGGCCACCGCGGACTGCCGCCGTGATACGGAAATTGATCAAACGCCTCGGCACCGCCGAGCGTGCGGGGATCGCGGCGGGCAACCAACTCCGCCTCAAGCTCGGACGCAAGCCGCTTTCTCTCATCCGCATACGCCGGATCGGCTGCCAGATTGTGAAGCTGCTCGGGATCGCGCTTTAAATCATACAACTCCTCGGCCGGACGCTTGGCAAAACAGAGGTCGTACTTTGCCTTCACGGCCGCGTCATCGCGGTGCTGCCAGAGATAGGTTTTCGTCGGCGAGTTGTCGCAGTCGCCGAGCCAACCGTTATCCACATAAGCTGCCGTATGATCGGGCGTGCCAGCCGGCCAGCGGTCGGGGGCAAAGTTACGAATGTACAGATACCCTTTGGTCCGCAGCCCGCGGGCCGGATAGCCACCCGGATTACCGGACTCCTGGGCCGGCACGTGCCGCTCGCGGCCGACCACCACATGATCGCGCTGCGGATCAACCCAGCCCGACTTCGTTGACTCGAGCAGCGGCAACAGCGACCGGCCGGTCATCTCGGGCACACGGCTTAATCCGGCAGCGGCTAAAAACGTCGGTGCGATGTCGGTCAGGCAAACGAAATCATCGATCACCCGGCCGGCCCGCACCTTGGCCGGCCAGCTGATGGCCAGCGGTACATGCACGCCGCTGTCATAGAGATTGGCTTTGCAGCGGGGAAACGGCATGCCGTGATCGCCGGTCACCACCACCAGAGTGTTTTCAATCTCGCCCATCTTCGCAAGCCGATCGAGCAGCCCGCCCAACTCGCGATCGAACCGCTCGACCTCATAGTAATAGTCGGCCACATCCGAGCGGACCGTTTCGTGATCCGGAAAGTGACCGAACAGATGCACCGCATCTAAATCCATGCCCCGTCCCTTCCCGGTGCCCGCCTCGTAATCGCGGTGTGGATCGGAGGCACCAAACCAAAAACAAAATGGTTTGCCCTCCGGACGATGCGCAAAGAACGATTCGACACTCTTATAAGCCTGCCCGGCCGGCTGCCCGTTACCGGGCCCCCAACTCTTGCGATAGGTGCCGACGAAATAACCGTTCTTTTGCAGAATCGCGGGATACTCGCCGTGGCGGCCCGCCGGCCAGTCGCTGTGCAGGTTCGCTGCAGCACCGAGCCGGAAAAAGTCTTGCCCCGTCACGATGGCACTGCGACTCGGGGTGCAGGATGGCGAGGAAACGTAAGCATGGGTAAAGAGCACGCCACGTGTGGCCACGCGATCGAAGTTGGGCGTTTGCACGACCCGGTCGCCATAACGTCCGGCATGTGGCCAGCCCCAATCGTCGGCGATGGCAAACACAATATTTGGCTGCGAAAGCGGAGCCTCGGACCGCTGGTCTGCTAAAAGCGACGATGGCAGTGTGATAAAAATCAGAACCGGCACGAGGCCGCGGATCAACGGTTTGAACATCTGCCTCTATCCTCACCTCACATTGAATGATTCCATCAGCCGTGAAGATACACACCCCGGTGTCGGAGGTCTATCGACCGCCCCAAGATCAACATATATCGATCGTTTCTCTGCCTCGATCTCTATCGACAGTTCCCCCTCCACAAACTCGGGCCTCCATCTGCAATAAACGGCGCTTAAGTCCCTGTCCACCCGCTGCAGAAAACCCTCCGAGCCGGCCCCCTGCCGCGACGACCCGATGACAAGGAACGATGAGGGGAAATCGATTTTTTGCCATCACCGAACCCACCGCGCGGGCCGCACCGGGCGAGCCGGCCCGATGTGCGAGGCCTCCGTAAGTGATCGAGTGCCCGTAAGGTATGTTCCGGCACGCTTGCATCACGCGACGGGCAAAGGGAGTCAAGGTATCGGCATCGATCCGCACGCGATTAAACCGTTTCGGTGCACCCTCCGTATAGGCGAGTAGTTGTGCTACCAAACGCCGCATGGCCAGGGGAGGCTCGGAAATTTCGCGCGGATTGCTAACGGCAACCGCACGTCGCAGTGCGTCCTTCGCATTTTTTCGGGTTGTATGACCCAGGGAAAGATGGAGAACCGTAGATCCCTGAAAAATAAGGCCAAAAAATCCAAACCGGGTGTCCAGAATGATCAGCTTTTGACAATCTACTGGCATGGGAAAGTTGTTCCTGATATGCTTTTCAGAGTGGCGGAAAGATTCTACCTTGTCCTGCCGTGGTCACCAACGTGACCACCCGTTGGCCGAATGCCGGCGTACTCCCTGACTCACATCATAGGAAGTTCCGTCATGAATCCTTTCGGTTCTTTTGGCGATGATTTCTACGTCAACATGACCCTCAATACCGAGATGCCGCTGCCGAGTAATCGGGAGTCGATTCTCGATTTCTTCGGGCGCATTCAAAAGCAGTATCCTTCGATGCGCAACTTTTATTGCCGGGAGAAGGGGGACTTTGTTCTCGAGGAAGACAAAGGGCAAGGCCACTATCGATGGACCACGGTCGACCAAAGGCGGATTTGCTCCGGTTTCGTGAACCCACCGACGCTCGAAGAAGCGCTCGCCCAGCACCGACTCGTCCTCGACCTGGCACCTTACATGCTTTCGGTCAGCACGCTCGACTGCGAAGCGCTCGACCTGCTCTTCGGTTTCGATTTCACGTACCGCGGCAACCATAACGGACTGGTTGCCGATGCACTCGGCATCAGCACGCCGCTGGAAAATATGGCAGAGCAAATGGGCGGCCAGGTAATCAACTACGAACCCTCGCTCACGTTGGCGCTGGATGAAGACTGCCGCATGCAATGCCGCATGAACATCGAGACCCGCACCAATGCGTTTCAGGTGCGGACTGGCGAATTCCCCGAGGAGCAATTGAGCGTTTACGTGACGGCCCGCCAATACGGAAGCCTCGACCCGGATTCAACCTACATCGAATCGCTCACTCGGTTGAACCAGACGTGCGAGGAGATGATCGAAAGTCACGTGATGGATAATGTACTGAGGCCGCTGGCACGTGAAATTGCCATGCGTTAAAGCAGCGTCTCGATCGCTCGCTACTCGCTAATCGGTACTCTCACTATCCTTGCTGCTGCTTCGCTTGCGGCCTCTACCGCTCCCGCGGGATTCACCGCTACCCGATCTACCGCTATCGGATTCACCGCCGCTCGATTCACCGCCGCTTCGGCTTCCGCGACCCCGACGTCCGCGACCCCGACCGCCGCGGCTACCTCCGCTTTTTGCCCCCCGGGATTGTCCACCGCGGCCCTGCCCGCCACGTCCTCCGCGTCCCTCACCCTCACTCTTGGGATTCTTGCTGCGGGAATCGAGATTGGTCGTGACGATCACACCCACACACTCTTCCCACGTCGTAATGTTGCGATGGCGACCACGGCGACCCTCGCCATGCTCGTCATCACCCGATGTTGATTCCGAAGATTCTAGCGATTCTGAAGCATCGGACTCGGCCGATTCGGTGGCATCACTCTCCTCGCCCCCCTCACTCTTTGCACCCCGCCGGCCGCGGGAACGGCGTCCACCGCGACGACGACGGCGACGTGGCCGTGATTCCTCTTTTTCGTCTCCCCCGGAATCCCCACTGGAAACCTCAGTCTCTGAGCGGCCCTCTTCATTTTCATTTTTTTCCGCACTTTCACTTGCCGTATCGGCACCCTCTTCTCCGCCGTCGCTCGCACCACCCTCATTCTGATTCGGTTCCTCGGCATCGGCGGTGAAATCAACCGCCGATTCAATGGCTTCCGGCTCGGTGGCATACGATGTAATTTCTGCCTCGTCGGAGTTTTTGGCCGCTTCAGCTTGCTGCTCTCGACGCGATCGTCGACCCCGTCGCGATCGACCTTTGGGTGCCTGCTTTTCCTCCACCGACTCACCAACCGCAGTGGAGTCATCGTTCGCCGCATCGGCTTCGGACGCTTCGACCCCGAGTGACGCGGCCAGTCCGCCCCAATCATTGGCAACCGGATCGGGCATTTTTGCAGACGAGGTCACGGCATCGAATGCTGCGGGTAAATCTTCCGCCGTTGATACCTCACTCTGCGGGGATTCGGCGGGCGGTGCTTCAGCACCCAACTCGGACGCTAAGCCACCCCAGTGGTCGCCGGTTTCGGCGATCTCTTCACCGTCAGCAGATTCTTGCCCTATCTCATCATGCCCATCATGCTCATCATTCGACACGGTCATCTTCTCCTCAGCGGACTTCTTCTTCCACCAGCTTTTCCACTTGCTCTCTGCGCCCATTGCTTGCCCTGTAAACTGCTTATAATACAGTCTTTATTCGCCGAAAGATAGTCGCCGCATTGTCCCGCGGCGGCCCCGAAGACGTTTGCCATGCCCCGCCGAAATCATTTTCTCCTGCTGCTGCCACTCACCCTCACGCTGAGTACCCTCGTCGCCAATCCGGTCGCGGCGGTCGCCGCTCCTCCCGAAGCTCCAGTCACACCCGAAGCGGCCGCGCCGCGCGTCCTCTGGAAAACGGTCACTCGCGACATGTTCGACGACCATGGAAAGGTCACGATCACCAAGAAAACAATCCAACTCGGCGAGGGTACCCCCGCCACCGGCATTCGCTATCTGGGTCCGGTGCCGCGCGGTGAATATGAAATCCGTTGCCAAGCCAAACGAACCGGTGGAGGCGATTTTTTTTACGGGTTGACGTTTCCAGTCGGCCAGGATTACTGTTCACTAATCGTCGGAGGCTGGGGCGGATCGGCCGTGGGGCTATCGAACGTGGACGGACTCAGCGCCATCGAGAACAGCACCACGCAATACATCGAGTTTAAAAAAAACCACTGGTACACCATCCGCCTCCGCGTTGCGGCGGGAAAGATTGCCGCGTGGATCGACGAGAAACAGATTTTCGAGATCGCCACCGAAGAACATACGTTCGATATCTGGTGGGAGCAAACTCCGCTGCGACCCCTTGGCATTGCGACCTGGAACACTGCGGCGGAAATCCGCGACTTTAAAATAATCGATATCAAAAAAAACGACTGAGGCCACGGGAGCAATACCCTATGAATACGACCGACGACAACTCCTCCAAGCGCGCTGTAGAAGAGATCGAGGTGCGAGGGCACATCATCGATAGCCTTTTGTTGCCCAAGATTCTCGACCGGGTGACGACTTCCGGTGGCCAGTTTCGCATTAAAGATATTGCGATCGGACAGCAGCGAAGCGACCCGAGTTACGCTGTGATCGATATTATGGCCGACTCGGATGTCGTGCTCGACGACATTCTCGGTGCGATCCGCGACCATGGGGCCATTCCGACCGACATGCAGGATGCACGACTCGAGGCGAGCGACATGGCCGGCGCGTTCCCCGAGGGCTTCTATAGTACGACCAATCAGCAGACCGAGATCCGCCTGGAGGGAAGTTGGATTCCTGTCATGGACCAGGAGATGGACTGCGGTATTGTCGTCGATCCCCAGACGGCGGCCGCCCGTTGCGTGGCGATGTCGGATGTCGAGCCCGAGATGCAGATCGTGGTAGGGCACGCCGGGGTTCGCGTTTTTCCGCACGACCGAGGCCAGCCCGGCCAGGTCTTCGAATTCATGAACAGCAGCGTATCGACCGAGAAACCCAAGGGTGTCGCGATTCGAAAAATCGCCCGGGAAATGGTTGAAAATCGGCGCGAGGGCCGAAAAACACTCATCGTCGGTGGACCGGCAATCGTCCATACCGGTAGCGGTAAACACTTTTGCAAACTCATCGCGGGCGGTTACGTGGATCGACTCTTTGCCGGAAATGCCCTGGCCACCCACGACATCGAACACGCGCTGTTTGGCACGAGTCTCGGTGTGTTTCTACAGCAGGGCGATTTAGCCGAGGCGGGCCACGAACACCACCTCAGAGCCATTAACCGCATTCGACGGGCCGGGGGAATCGCGGCCGCAGTCGAGAGTGGAGTCCTGCAAAGCGGCATCATGTACGAGTGCATCAAAAATGAGGTGGACTTTCTTCTGGCAGGCAGTATCCGCGATGACGGACCGCTCCCGGAAGTGATTACCGACTCGCTCGAGGCGCAGCGGACCATGCGGGCTGCCGTTCGCGATGTCGACTTTTGCCTGATGATTGCCACAACGCTACACAGCGTTGCCGTTGGCAATCTACTCCCTGCCGAAGTGCGCGTCGTCTGTGTCGATATCAACCCATCCACGGTCATCAAACTCGGCGACCGCGGATCGCTGCAGACGGTGGGTCTAGTCACTGACGTCGAACCGTTCCTGCGCGTACTTACGCAAGAGGTCGAAGCACTCGAAGCAGAGTTGGGTACGTCTTAGGAAAAACGTGAGGTGGGAATCGGGGGGTGGGAATCTCGCGGCAACTCAAACTGCCGCACTGCTGTTTCATTCGACACGCTACACTGCGCACTCGGTATCGAGAAGACGCTCGGTCGTCTCAATCGCACGCGAACGTAACTGATCCATCTCGTCCATCATTCGCTCCAACTTCGAAGCATTCTGTCCCGGCTTACACATCTTGGCAGTCACCTTTTCATAGGTGCTGTTCCAACTCAACCAGAGCATCAGCGCTTCATTCCACTCCGCATCGAGTTGCTCTCCGCGATCGACTTCATCGGCACCCTGGTCGGCCTCGTAGGCGTGGGCCGCTTCGAGATCTGCGACCGATCGACCGGATTGCATCGGGAAGCGCTTATCGCGCCGGTGATGGATCCCCGAGAAACTGTTACCAGACCGACCGACGGCACCGCCGCGACGGCCCTTACCTGAACTCGATTTCATTCTGCTATCCTCCTTTGCCCTAATGGCATGCTGCGTGACTTCTGTGCCACAGGAAAGCGAAACCTTCAACCGGACAAGCAGAACCGGGATCAGACACCGTTCGCCACCCTCCGAATCGGGCGAACCGGATCAGGTTCTGGCCGAGTGCCAAAACCATGATGATGCCAACCTCCGATGTCAGCCTGCCCCCAAAGCTCTTCTGTACGAAAAGTATGCCCCCTTCGTGGGAGGGGTGCAACCCGTTTTTTAAAAAACTCTTCATAAATTCTCGTATCCAATATGGAGGATGTTTTGTGATTGCCTCATTTCGCCTAGACAAACATGGCGAACCGCCACCGCCAATCGTCTCGCCTGAGAGAGCAAAACGGATGCCAACGCTTGAAAACATCGCTTTCACGTTGTTTTTCGCCCCGAACCACTTCGAGTCGCATACGCAGGAGGCCGCCGCTGCGCGAAAAAGTGGCACTCTTTAGCCGACGAGTGGCTGGATCACCTGGCCGTGGACATCGGTCAGGCGGAAGTGCCGACCCTGGTACTTGAAGGTCAACTTGCGGTGATCGATCCCTAAGAGATGCAACATCGTTGCCTGCAAATCGTGGATGTGCACGCCCCCCTCGGCCACGTTGTAGCCCAGCGGGTCGGTCTGCCCGTGGACCGTGCCACCCGGTGTGCCACCTCCGGCCATCCACATTGAAAAACAGCGGGGATGATGGTCGCGGCCGAAGTGACCGCCTGCGAGTTTTCCCTGACAGTAATTGGTCCGGCCGAATTCACCGCCCCAAACGACCAGCGTATCCTCGAGCATTCCGCGTCGCGCCAAATCGGTCACGAGCGCTGCGGTCGCTTGGTCGGTCTCCTCCGCTTGACGCCGGATCGATTTGACCAGATTGCCGTGCTGGTCCCAACCCTGATGGTAGAGTTGGATAAACCGCACACCGCGTTCCGCCAAACGACGCGCCAGCAGACAATTGGCCGCATAGCTGCCCGGTGTATGCACATCTTTGCCGTACATCGAGAGTACATGCTCCGGTTCGTCGGCCAGGTTGACCACGTCCGGAATCGATCGCTGCATCCGGAAAGCCATCTCATACTGAGCGATCTTCGCATTGATTGCATCGTCGGCACTGCCGTGACGCTGCAGTTCGTGCAACTGCTGCA
>CACOUL010000028.1 GCA_902630355.1 Planctomycetaceae bacterium | reverse complement strand
CGCATTTAACGACCGCGTTTTGTCAATGTGAAGGCAGCCCAGTAAACAGGGTGCGCCTCTGTGTGCTTGCTGCGGCGATTCTGGATCACGTCTATCTGTGCGTTGCGCAGTGCCAATGCGTTGTCGTCACCCATCGCTCGCCTCGCGAAAAAGCTTTGTATCAGGTCAGCCGTCTCGATATCTGGAATGGACCAGAGCGTTGACGCTACGTTTTCGGCACCTGCTAAGTGAAAGGCTTGCCGCAGGCCGGAGACGCCTTCGGCGTTGGCAAGTTCACCCATTCCGGTCTGGCACGCGCTGAGTATCACCAGTTCTGTCCCTCGCAAATCGATCCCTAGTACCTCCATTCCCGTTAGCACTCCGTCATTGTCTTCCTGGTCGCGCCGCTTTGGGTCGTTGGCACCGGCGAATGCCAATCCGCACCGCAGCAGCGGATTGATTCCGGATCGTGGCGGTGCTGGTAAGAAAAATGCGTGTGTACTCAACACTAATGTTTCCGGCCGCTGGGCCGCCTTCACCGCCATCTCGGTCGCCTCGTCTCCCGTAAAGATCTGGGGCGGCCCGCCCGCCAGATGCTTTATCAGCGGCGTAATGAGCTTTACCTCTTTCTCCGTCCCTGGGAGCGGTCCGAACGGTTCGTTCTGTGGGCTGTCCGGTAAAAGTCCCTTGTTATAGTTCGGGGCGGCAGCAACCAGTGGCCCGCTTGTTTCTGCCTCTGAGGACGGTTCCAGTAAATCCCGACCACTCATCAAGTAGCTGACGGTGTGACGTTCTACCACATACGTCGAGTCGTCCAATAACAGTGCGCTAAAGGGAAGAAGCCACGTCAGTCCATCGGGAGCGATCATCCAATTCTCGTATTCGCTCAGATGTTCCCGTAACGGTTCGAGCAACTGCTTCGAAAGATCGCGCACCACATGTTTGAGCTGCAGCATCGCCTGTCTCTCTCCGTCGCGCTTGATCGCCGACGGCGCCAGCATGATGGCTTTGTGATAGGCGAGAATGGCGTTGTCCACTTCTTCTGCTGGCGCCAACGGCACAAATTCCACCTTCTTGTCAGAAGTTTTGGGTGGAATCACCCACGCTCCATAAAATTGCGTTGGCCGCGATACTAGGCGACCCTGCACTTTTTTCGTTTCGATTGTTGGTATCCGCGACAATTCGACCAGGACCTTATTTTCATCAATCGCATCGCGCACCTGGTTGATTTCGACCCATGGGTCCTGCTTTTTTGATTCCCCCGTTAATGCAGCCAACCGCTTAGCCAGGTCGCCCTGCTTCTTGCGTAACGCTTCGAATTGCTTCTTACGCGATTCTAGATCCTCCTCGGATGAGAGCTCCCGCAACAGTATCGCGGCATATTCTTCTCGCGTTTCAATAAGTTCGCGGTTGAGGCGATCCACTTCTACGTTACCGCTTTCGCGCATCCGCACGATGTTATCGGCTAGCACCTCCATCGTGAGCGCTTTGCGATTAAGCACCCATGCTGCCGTCCGTTCGGCCACTTTCGGATCCTTAGGAGCGGACATTGCAAAGCCGAGTTTAAAGTAATATCCAGTGTTGTCTTTCGTCTCCAAAAAACGAAGTTGCTCCCGGTCTGAAAGGCCTGGCAACACATTCGCAACATAGCGCCGCATAATCCGCCGCGCTTGATCGGCAGTGCTGAGTGCTTTGTGTAAATTACCTGGAATCCTACCCTCGAAGCTCGCCTGTTTGTTTAAGCAATCCGCGACGTCCGGGTGTTCAGGTCCGTAAGTCTTCTTGAGGATGGTGGCGCACCGCTCCATGATTGACGCTGCTGTTTCCCAGTCCTGCGAAGCAGCGTGTATCAACGACAGATCCTCCAGTAATGCAGCAGTTTGCGGATGATCCTCTCCCAATAGCTGTATGGAATTTCCCAGCGCGTTCTCGATCATCGCGTTAGCCTCTTCGATGCGACCCATATTACGGTACATGCGGGCAACATTGCCGCGATACCTCAAAGTGTCGCTATGTCCGACTCCCAGTTTCTTTTCCGCAATGTCAAGAGAACGCTCGAGATACGCAAGCGAGTCCAAGAACCGTCCAGTGTTTTGCATGATGGCCGCCATGTTATTAAGGTGGTTCACCAGGACTGCACTGTCCTTGCCGAGGTTTTTCTCGTCGATTTCTATTGCGGTGCGTATCAAGGTTTCGGCTCGATCGAATTGGCCTAATTGGGCATAGACGATTCCCAAGTTGCCGATCGTTTTTGTTGCCTCAATGCTTTCCTTGCCCGTGGCGTTCTGCTTGATCCGCAACGCATCCTCATACAATTGCATTGCCTTGTTTAAATCCTGGCGTCTCTCCGCGATCAGCCCCAGATTGTTTTGAATGAAGCCCACGTGCAAATGGTCCGCAATCAGCGTCTTGTCCCAGATTGCTCGCGCTTGCTCGTAATGCTTTATCGCCTGGTCATAGCGGGCCAACTCGAGATCGATTCCCCCCGAATGTAGAAGCACGTATCCCATCAGTGGATGTTCCGGATTCAGTTTCTCCTCAAACACCTTGCGGCAGTGGTCCAGATACGATTTGCTCTTGCGAAACTGATTGGAAAAGCGATAAAGCTGCCCCAAGTCCAGCATTACAAGTGCTGCCTCGAGTGAATCTTTTCCGTATTTGTCCTGTTGAATCTTTAATGCCCGCAAGGCTAACTTTTCTGCCTTGGCGTACCGCCGGAATTGCAAGTAAAGTCGCGCCTGCTGACTCAGTACCTTTGCCACTTCGGGATCATCCGGGCCCTTGGAGGCTTCATAAATCTTCAGGCTTCGCTTGAGGTATTCCTCTGATTCATCGAGTTGCCGCCGGATTTCACAAATACGTCCCAGCACGTAGAGAGGCTGGGCTACGGCGACGTCGTCATCGCCAAATTTGTCCTCGGCCCATTTGAGATAACGGGTTGCCAGTTGCTCCGCCTCGTCGTAGAGACCGACCTCACAGCAGAGACTACTCAGTTCATTGACGATCCTCGCCGTGTGGGCGTGGTCCGCGCCATAACGCTCTTCTGTCGCTTTGAGGGATTTTGTAGCCTCGGCATGCGCTTTGGTTAATTGCCCCTCAGCTTCCAACTTCTTCCAGGCGTGATAGCTCGTGCCGAATTGTTCGACTTTCTCATCTTGAGGCGCTCCCAGTACCCACCCGCAACAGGAAAGCAACAGCCCCAACATGACACTCAACGTCAACACAAACTCATATTTTCGTGGCATCTCCGGCGAACTCCCAACTTAGAACCCAGGTTCGGCGCTTCTCATATGGCCGCAGCAGTTTCCAGTACTCGGCCCGCGATAAGGTGCGCAACTGATGCGATCCTTCAAGCGCTACCTCCGATGAAATCTGCCCCTAAGCAGCGGTATTTGACCACCCCACTGCACGACCCAGAGTATAACACCAAGCGTGGAGGATTGTCGAATTAATTTTCTGCAGCAACTCGACCTTGGCCCCCTGCCCTGCCTGCGGCATGATGAGTAGCTTGCCATCGGCATCTTGTGCCGCATTGCAACGTGCCGCATTGTAAAATGTTGAAAGACGAGAGCGGACTCCTGCCTTCAAGCTGGCTGGCAGCCGATCAAGTGGGCTTCGGTCGGTGCCGCGCATCATGCTTGAGTGTGCTCCCGCGACTCAGGGCCTTCGAGCCATAGCGGTCGCGAATCTGATCGCCCACCTCGTCGAGTCCGTCTTGCCGCTCACGGTCCGCTTCATCAAACAGTTGCTGCTGGGTCACACCCGTGCGGTCAATTTCCGTAACGCCCATCCCCAGCAATCGTACCGGCAGGTGGTCGCTTGGCAGCCGTGTACTCAACAGCGCATTGGCCTGTTCCCAGAGCGCTTGCGTGCTGTTGGTGGGCTCCGGCAACTTGCGAGACCGGGTGATGGTTTGAAAATCGGCGAATCGGACCTTGATTTCAACGGTCCTGCCTCGCAGCGCATGTCGCCGTAACCGTCGCGCGACCTGTTCGGTCAACTCCAGCAACCAAGCCCTCAGCGATTCTTGATCATCAATGTCGGTGGCAAAGGTTGTCTCGTTCGATATCGATTTGGCCTTACGGTCGGGTACCACGGGCCGGTTGTCGATGCCGTGGGCAAGTTTCGAGAGATGTTCACCATGGCTGCCGAAGTGACTGGTGAGGACACTGAGCGGTAACGCGCGCAGCTGACAGATCGTGCGCACGCCCAGTTTTTGAAACACCTTACTGGTCTGGCGGCCCACACCCCACAGCCGCTCGACCGGCAGTGAATCAAGAAAGGCCTGGACCCCGCGTGGGTCCACCTGCACGAATCCGTCCGGCTTTTCCAGGTCGCTCGCGATCTTGGCAAGAAACTTATTGGGGGCAATGCCGACCGATGCGATCAAGTTGAGTTCCCGCCCAATGGCTTCTTTGATCTTGCGTCCGACCGACTCCGCCGTGCCGAACAATTGTTCGCTACCCGACACATCCAGGAACGCCTCATCCAGCGATAGCGGTTCGACCAGGGGCGTGAAGCGGTGAAAAATTTCCCGAATCTGATCGGATATTTGCGCATAGTAATCGAGCCGTGCCGGCAGGAAGATGGCGTGGGGGCAAAGCCTTCGTGCGGTCGACGATGGCATGGCGCTATGAACACCAAACTGGCGGACCGCATAGTTGGCTGCAGCTACCACGCCGCGTTGATCGGGGCTTCCGCCCACAATGATCGGCTTGCCCTCCAGTTCGGGGCGATCGCGCTGCTCGACCGAGGCGTAGAAGGCGTCCATGTCGACGTGGATGATCATTCGGCACCGATCGCGATTGTGAAACGAGCCTTATCAGGCGGTTTATGGTGGATGTGCCCGTTACGGATCACACCGCAGCTAAAAAGTGAAAACACATTGTAAGGCAACGTAAAGATTGTGAAAAAGAGCAAAGGTGCTTTGTTGATGTCCCTCGCGTGGATGGTTTATTTCAAGCTCTTTAAATATGCCAGGAGATCTCTCAGTTGTGCCCGCGAGAGCTTTTGATCAAGTCCGTCGGGCATGATCGATACCGGTTGCCGCGTCATCTCCTCAATGTCAGCCTCGTGAAAGCGCTGCTCCTGTCCACCGGCCCCTTGCAGCACAACGGTTTGGCCCGACTGTTGAACAATTCTCCCACTGGCAATCTGCCCGTCCATCGTGACCACCATGTAATTCTCGTAGCCCTGCGCGAATGTCGAGCTGGGCGCAACGATCGACTCGATCAGGTCGCGCATCGAACGGACTGCACCAATCGTGGTCAGATCGGGACCCACATTGCCGCCTTGCGACCCCACGCGGTGACACGCTCCGCAAGCAACCTCTGCGCCAAAAAATATTTTTCGGCCGCGCTCGACATCCCCATCCACTCCAAGCGATTGGTAGTCTTTTAGTCGCTCACCGAGCGCTGCTGTCTTTTGCCCAAGCGTCGTTAAAAGAGCTTCTTCTTTTTGCCGAACCTGCTCTGGATAAGATTCAAGAAGCCGATGCACCTCGGCCTCGGAGGGACGGAAGCTGTCGCTGTTTACCAATTTTTCAAGCAGCTCAACGAGCCGAAGGCCGACTTCCAGGCTGTCGCTACGACGGTACGCCGGCAGCAACTGAGGCCAGATCAAGGGATCATCCGGCATCTGCTGAAGGAGGGTCATTAATTGTGCATCGGTGAGTCTGACGCGGCCCAGCACTTCGGCTGCTGCCAATCGTGTAAGTGGCCTTGTCTGCTTATCGGACTGCTTATCGGACTGCTTGTCAGAGGGCGTGCTTGACTCGTTGGCGGGCTGCGTGTCGAGCTGCCCGCAAAGGAGCTCGAAAGCCGCATCGGAGAGACCTTGCTTGCGGGCGGCCACAGCGCCGAGTGCGGCGACCCGCAGCGCCATCGGCACATCCGATCGTTTGCTGAACGCTGTTAATGCCGGGTCGAGTTCGGGGCGCTGTAATTTTGTGGCCGTCTGTACCGCCGCACGTTGCACGTCCGGATCGCAATGCCGCGTCGCCTCTGAGAGGCCATCGATCCAGGACCGTGGCAGGTTGCCGAGGCTGCATTGTCCGAGGCTGCGAAGTAGCAGCACAAGCTGGTTGCTTTGTAGTTTCCGCTCGCGCAACATGGTGCCGACCAACCCCTGCATATCGCTCTGGTTTTGAAACGCGACGATCAGGCTCGGCACTGCCGCACGCTGCATCTCGGAAAGTGACGCCGCACCAAGCCATTTTTGCAATAGAGCGCCCGCATCGGCAGCCCATTCGGGATGCTGCATCAGAATGTCAATCGCCGCCTGCCCCAGTTTTTCATCTGCCGCGCCCAATCGCGCGATCACCGCGTCGTTGGTGATGGATTGATGTGGAGGCTGGTCGAGCAGCAGCAGACCGCACCGCTGCACTGACGGGTCCGGATCCGCAAGTGCCGAAAGCAACTGCTGCTCAGAGGCGAGGCGATGGATAGCGTGAATCAGCGCATGTTTTAAAAACCGATCCGGCTCGCTCTTGAGGGCGCCGAGCAGTGCCGGCACCGCATCGGGTTGCCCGCAGCGCGCAAGGGCATCGGCCGCCGCGCGGCGTACCGGTAGATCACCTGTCGATAACAACTTGCACAACCCCGACGAGCAACTTTCCTCTCCCCGCAGTCCCAACGCGCGTGCAGCAGTCATGACGACCTCGCTCTGGTCGCTTTCGAGTGCCTGCTGCAAAGGCTCGAGCGACGATGGGTCGGTGCAACCGGCCAGCGCCCAGATCGCAAGCTGCTTTGTTTGGGTGTCCTCTGTTTGCTCTAGTATTTTGCCAAGCGGGCCGACCGCTTGGGCGTCGTGCCGCCGAAGCAGCAGCCCTGCGCGGTGGCGGACCATCGGCCGCGGGTCACTCAGCAAGCCGCATAATTGTTCGGGCGAGGCGTTTTTCCAGTCCAACTCGAGTCCCCACGCCTGCGCGCGATTCGGTTTGTCGTTGCCCGCATCCTGACGCCGGATGCGGTAGATGCCACCCGGTGCCCGCGAGTCGCGAATCCGACCGGTGGGACAATGCTGCACATACCAACCCCCGGTATCGATCACCAACAGACTGCCATCGGCATCCTGCAGCACATCTGAGGGATGAAAATCGGCACTCTCGCTGGTCACAAAGTCGATGTTTTCCGAAGCGAACGTGCTACCGACGCGCGAGAGCTTGTGACGCTGCACCTTTCTCGCATTATGCTGTGCCGAAAACAGTTGGCCATGAAAGGCATCACTTCGATCCTTCCCTTCGTAGCGGACCAGACCGCTCGGCGCGACGGCGGGAAACATCGAAATGGCGGGAAGCGGCCCGCCCGTCATCGGTTGAGGCGTTCCCTCGTCCCGAAGCGACAGCGGATAAAGGCCACCGGGTGCAAGATCAACAATCGCATCGCGCAGCCCCCCGGCCGGTGCTTGGAAAAAATTGTCCGTACCGATCATTTCGCCCTGCGGCGTGAACACGAGTTCCACGAGGTTAACAAACCCTCGGCACACAACCTCCGGGTCGGTGCCATCCGGGCGACAGCGAATCAGTGCGCCGCTCTTTCCGGTCAACGTCTTGCCATCTTGGTCTTTCAGCCGATATCCATCCGGCCGTCCCATCGTCATGTAGAGCAATCCGTCGGGGCCGAAGACCAATCCGTGCAAGCTACCATTGTCGGCATGCCCGAATCCGGTGAGGATCACATTGCGGTCTTCTGCTCGCCCGTCGCCATCGCGATCTTCAAACGTGACCAGATCCGGTGGGTCGGCCACATACAGCTTGTCATCGTGCCAGCAGAGTCCCATCGGGAACACGAGTTGGTCGGCAAAAATCTGCGACGATTCAAACCGTCCGTCACCATCGCGGTCTTCGAGTCGTCGAACGCGGCATTTCCGCGTCTGTGTTTGCAATCCCTCATACAAATCGAGTCCCGAAGATTCTGCTACGTAGAGTCGCCCACGATCGTCGAAGCAGGCAAACATCGGGAAGACGACCTGCGATTCGCCGGCGACTTGTTCGACCACAAAACCGTCCGGTACATGAACCTGCCCATCGAGTTCACCGGTCCAGGCCGCCGATGCCTGCATAAGGGTTGCGATGCTGAGGAAAACGGCCAGCGATTTCATGGGTGTTCTCGGCATGTCGGCAAAGGAGTTGTCACAGGCCGCCATTATATCAACTGCTATATCAACTGCGCATCGACTCCTGATGGGGCGACTGCTGTTGATAGCAGCTCATTTTACTGCGCCAGATCAAAACGTTGACCAAGCACGAAAACGGACACGAAAATGGAATAAGAAAACGGCCGATGTGGTTGTGTTTATGTACTCAACGCCTGGAAGTTTGGGAGAGATTGAGGTCCCAATGGCTCAGGATGCGAGTACAATAAGGGCTCGCCTTATCGCATAATTGGTTCCGCTTCAGGCAGACGATGATTTGCAGAACGCGGCCGGGTCCATTCAAAGCAGGTGGTGTGAATATGAGCCGAATCTTTCCGCTCCTACTCATCTTCGCAACCGCAGCCCGCGCGGAGGAGGCAAGTTATCCGTTGTCGGGCATCAACGAAACGCATCTTCAAACATTGAAGACATACTGCGTGGAATGCCACAGCGAAAAGGGAAAATTTCGAATCGACGACCTTCCCCTCGCCATTGGAAATTCGGCGACGGCCGAGCGTTGGCAAAAGGTGCTCAATGCCCTGAATTCGGGCCAGATGCCGCCGGAAGACGAGAAACAGTTGCCCACGCAGGAGAAGGCAAATCTTGTGGATGACCTGGGGCAAGCGATGGTGGCCCTGCGTCTGAAGATGAACGACCGGCATGGCGAGATCGCCATGAGCCGCCTGAATCGTCGCGAATATCGCAACACGCTTCGCGAATTGCTGGGTGTCGAGATCAATGTCAGTCAACTGCCTGCAGACCATGGCCTCAGTAATTTCGATACCAACGGCGCGAGTCTGTTCTTCTCCAGCAACCAGCTTGAATCGTATCTCGAGTTGGGACGTGAGGCCGTCGAAGAGGCGATTGATCGCTATGAGGCGCGGCATTTTGCCGTCCGCCACCGGCACGAAGCGGAACAGTTGACCCGCGATTATCGAGCGCACTTTGTGAAGTGGGGTGTAGCGACTGCTTGGCACGCTGCCCTGATCGACGCGTGCCTGAAGCCAGAGAACAAAGAGATTTATGACGCGCTCAAAAAGAAGTATCCAAAAAAAAAGGACAAAGATCTGCCGTTCTATCGACATTACGATCAGATCGTCGGTGCGCCTCCGATTCCGGCTGAAGAAAAATACCGATTCCTCAATGACCCCGGTCGCGTGGATAATTTTATCGAGGCGTCTGCGCCCAACCAGGAATACCTCGAGCACTACCTGAAACTGCAAGGGATTGAGACGGGCGCCTTTATCACGTTCTCGACAATCCATCCGGGGCATCTGCCTACCAACTGTATTTCATACACCATACCCGCGACATGGCCGCCGGGAAAATACAAGGTGCGATTCAGGGCGGCTCGATCGGACGACGCACCGGAAGATCGCCGCTTCCTGGAATTTGGGTTGCGCGTTCGCAATGTGGAACCGTTGAGTACACACGAAGTGACCGGCTCGATGCGCGACCCGCAGGTTATGGAAGCATCGGTCGAAATCACGCGCAAGCACATCCGCAACGAGCGCAGTGACGAGCGGCAGCTCTATGTTCGCGAAAGAGCCTCGCACTATCAGCTTCACTTTCCTCGCCGCGTCGTCGCAACGGCAACGAAGCGTAACGGATACGGGCCCGTATATGCACTCTGGATTGACTGGCTGGAGGTGGAGCGGGTCACCACCGAAGACGAGCCGATACCAGATGGCATGCAGGCCGTAGCGCGATTGCTCACGCGCGAAGATTCGACAGAGGATCGGTCAAAAGGGTTGTATGCGCACCAGACAGGAGGAGTCACGGGTCGAGTGGTCCGCATCCTCAATCCCGATGCGGGCGATCACGATTTTCTGCACCTCCGCGAAGTGCAGTTGTTGAGCGGTGGAGAAAATGTCGCCCTCAGCGGCGAGGCGACGCAAAGTTCGACGCACGAAAACGGGCAGGAGCAATGTGCCCAGATGGCGATCGATGGCGATCTGGCGACTATGAATCACACCTCGAACACGGCCCAAACGGGCGAATGGTGGCAGGTCGATCTCGGCCGCGACGTCGAGATCGATCAGATTCGCATTTATAACCGCAACGATTCTCCGGCGATGGAGGCACGGCTGAAAAGTCACACGGTCGAGGTCCTTGATGCGAACGGCAACGTGGTGTGGAGCAACGCATTGCCACCTGCCGAGTTGGCTGCAGGATTCCGCGAGTTTTCGGCGGCAGCATTCCGCGGTGCACAGCCCGACGAAGAATTTGTGGATCGCCTGCTGAAGTATTACGACGATAAACGCAAGCTCGACGGACTCGGACATCGGGCGGCGCTTACGCGCACGCTTGCGATTGCCCTCAGTTCGCCAATGTTTTTATACAAATCCGAAGCCTCGTTGCAGGCTGAGCAGACGGTCAGTCAGCGGGAACTGGCACAGCGGCTGTCCTACTTTTTGTGGAGCGCCCCGGCAGACAAAACGCTCTTAGAACTGGCAGATGCGGGCAAGTTGTCCGATCCACAGGTCCTTCGCCAACAGACCGATCGACTGCTGGATGACGAGCGAGCGACCGCCATGATCCACGGCCTTGTTCACCAATGGCTCGACATGGAGCGACTCGATTTCTTTAATGTCGATATTCTCAAGCATCGCGCCTATGACCATAGTGTGGAGCTTGCCGTTCGCGATGAAGTCTATGAAACAGCTGCGTATGTGCTTGCCGAGAATCGCAGTCTCACCGATCTGCTGGGCGCTGGTTATGTGGTGGTCAACAACCTTCTGGCCCGATACTACGGAATTCCCGACGTCCACGGCGACCACTTTCGCCGCGTCGACCTGCCGAAAGATTCACCGCGCGGCGGTTTGCTGGGCATGGCGGCAATTCACTTAATGGGAGGAAACGGCGACGAGTCGAGCCCGGTGGAACGCGGCGCGTGGGTGCTACGAAAGCTGCTCAATCAACCGCCGCCGCCAGCGCCCGCCAACGTTCCCAACCTCGCGCGACTTTCTGATAAACTGCTTTCTACCCGCGAGCGGCTGGTTGCACACCAGGAGCAGGCGCAGTGTGCCAGTTGCCATCGCAAGATCGACCCGATCGGGTTCGGTTTAGAGAATTTTGACGCGGTCGGTTTATGGCGAACCGAAAACAGCTACAAAGTGCCGCGAAAAGCTGGAGAGAAAGAAGTGAAACAGAAACAGTGGAAGATCGACTCGAGTGGTCGCATCCACAACGGCCCAGCATTTGCTGATTACTTCGAATTGCGCGATCATATTGCGACACACCATGACGCGTTTGCCAAATCGTTTGCGTCGGCAGTGATCGAATACGGCATGGGCCGATCCATCGGCTTCAGCGACCAGACGTTGATCGACGAGATTGCGCAGCGTGCAGGGACAGACGACTATGCCATTCGGTCATTTTTCCACGCGATCGTTCAACACCAGGCTTTTCAAAAAAAATAGAGGATACCCAACCGATGCAGAACGTCATGGGCAGACGCCCCTTTCTCCGATCCGCGACAGGAATATTGGCCCTGCCCGCGTTGAATCTATTTGCCGAGAGCCCGGTGTTTGCCGCCAAGACTACCGCGAAGCGAATGGTCTTTATGAGCTTTGGTTGGGGAGTCACCGAAGATAGCTGGTATCCGGCCGCCGACGATACGGGCGATACCTACGCCCTGCCCGACGGCCTTGCGCCGCTCAAGCGGCATCGTCAGGATTTTTCAGTCCTTCAGGGGCTGTGGCACAAGTATTGTCTGTATAACGACGCCGGACATTCGGGCAGCACCTTCTGGCTCACCGGCGCTAATCGATTTGCGCAGCCGGGGGTCAGCTTCGCCAATACGATTTCAGCCGACCAGGTCGCAGCTCAAGAAATCGGGAAGCACACGCGGTTTGATTCCATTCAGATTGATGGTGGGAACGTTACTGGAGACGGGCATGGCCCGGGCTTGTCGATGGCGTGGGATTCGAAAGGCAAGCCGCTCGGCGCGCAGAATCATCCTGTCCAACTGTATCGGCACTTGTTTTCAGGCAGCAAAGTCCCGATGGAAGAGGTGCAGCGACGTCTGGCCGAAAAACGCAGTGTGCTCGACACCATGATGGGCAACGCGAAGCAGCTGCAGAAGAAGCTGGGCCACACCGACAAAGACAAGCTTGATGAGTATTTCGAGAGTGTCCGCAAGCTGGAGAATCGCCTCGCCAAGGAGGAAGCCTGGCTAGACGTTCCTCGACCCAAAGCGCCGATTGCCGAACCGAAGGTGAGCGCTGGTCGTGAGCTGATTGAAGTGACCTACGATCTGATGGTCCTGGCAATGCAGACCGACAGCACGCGGATCATGTCGTTACGCCAGCCCGTGCAAAGCTTGCTCAACAGCGAGAACATCAAGGTGGCCGGTCACGACATCAGCCACTACCACGGCAATGCTGAAAAGAAGGCTGCCTCGCAGCAGCGCGACCGCATCCAGAGCGAATTGTTTGCCGGCTTTATCGACCGACTGAAGGCAACCAAAGAAGCGGACGGCTCGAGCTTGTTTGATCACACGTGCCTGGTCTACGGCAGCAACATCCGAACGGGCCACTCACTCGACAACTGCCCCACGATCGTGGCCGGTGGCGCGTCGGGTATCAAGCTCGGCCACAACCACGTGTTCAAAGCCGAGACGCCGCTGAACAATCTGTGGTTGACGCTGCTCAATCAAATGGGTATCCGTGCGCGGAAACACGGCGACAGCACCGGCTTGCTGGAAGACATCATGGTGTGACGCGGAAGTGGAAGAAGCGATCCGCGCCGCGGCCGATGGGGAAACCCCGAGAAATTCGCTGTCTTGTTCCAGTCTGCCCGCTTTTGAGGCTGCCCAAAAAATAGTGGCATGCCGGACATGCCCGCTTATAATAGGTGTTTGAAGCGCGACCTTTATCCCTCGCCGAATGGCAGGAACTTCCGATGCCCCGCTCTTCTTTCACCCGCCGCCGTTGCCAGGTCTCAGTCGCCCTACTGTCGGCCGCCCTACTGTCGGTCGCCACACCTCTCCAGGCCAGCCTGGTCTGGAATGCCCAAGCCAGCGACTACGGCTACCTCTGGCAATATTCCATACCGCCCTCTTTGGGGGCCGAAGCGTGTGGTCCGACTTCGACCACCAATGCGTTCACCTTTCTGCAAAACACCCAGGGCGGGAGGATCGGCAACCAGTTGACGGGCAACAACTACTCCGACTGGCTCAATGCGGCCGAGAAGCTGGCCAACGACTACATGCTTACGGGCGGCTCCGGCTCGTTACACCCGGGCACGTTTCCTGGCAATCTGGCAACCGGCATGCAGCAGTATGCGCAGCACTGGCATGAGCAAAATCCCGATCGAGCCAAAATCCAATTTAATGGTGTCTCTTTTGGAGACAAACGGTACGACCCGGAACACCCCGAGAAAGGTAGTTTCCCCGACTGGGTCAAACTGCTCCCCGACAAGGGGCCGACTATTGAGCAACTCCATGGGATGCTGGCCGGTGGGGCGGGTGTCGTGATGAAGATGAGCCAACAGGATGAAAGTAGCCATATGGTGACGCTGGCCGGCATGGACTGGAACGACAACAACGGCGACGGCATCATGGATCAGGGCGAGGCGACCCTTTCGATCATCGATCCGCTCGACCCGAGCAGTAATTTTGAAAATCTGAATCAGGGCGATCCTTACGGTTTGGATCAACTGTATCCCCAAAAGGCAGCCCTCACCACACTCGACGTTTGGCAAACACTTGCGCCCAACCCCGAGCACCCCGAGACCTTAATCCCTGTCTTGGCGATTGACTATTGGCAGTATCAGGGAAGTCACCAGCCATCGGCCGGGGAACCTTACGGACCGTACAATCCTGCACAGTACGGAAACATCATCTCCCCGAATGGGCCTTACTTCGTGGATGCTGCTTTCGGCATGAGGGCCGTGCCCGAGCCCACCTCGGTTCTCCTCTGGTCGACCCTGTTTCTCGGTGTGAGTTTGACCCGGCGTCGCCGGGCCTAGCAGCCACGACTTGTTGGCGGCCAACTTTGACTCGCACGCGGGCGGGCATGAACACGGGGTACGGATCACTGACTGACAACCACGCCAACACGTCGGCTTACCGCATTTCTCGTCGATTAGCGCTCATCTGGTTTTGAACGCTTGGCTTTGGATCAGTTCTAAAAGTAAATCACGAAATCCAACTCCCTTGTTCGATCGGGAAACGTTGGCCATTACAATTCGCGAAATCTCATCTCGTTCGGCATAGTTCGGTCGCCTTCCGATGGCATATGTCATGAGCTTTTCTGAGAGACACACACCAAACTGGTCGATATTGGCCAGTACATATTCGCGCAGGTCGTCTACGTTCTTCAGTCGCATGCCGCCGGTGAATTCGCCTTGAGCTTCGATGGGGGCTCCATTTTTCCTGACGGGCTGGCCCTTTTCATTTTTGGTCCATTCGGGGTAGTGAGTACGCCAGCGCCCTAGTGGATCGTAATTCTCCAGCGCAAAGCCGATTGGGTCAATCTTGCGATGGCAGGTTGCGCATTTTGAGTCGGCGGTGTGCGCAATCATCAATTCGCGAATTGTCTTTGTTCCTCGCGTATCTGGTTCAATCGTTGGCGTGCCGGGCGGTGGTGGCGGAGGAGGATCACCAAGGATGTTACGCAGCACCCAGACCCCTCGAGCCACTGGCTGCGTTTGTGATCCGTTGGAAGTCGCCATCAAAATTCCGGCTTGGCCGAGAAGCCCACCAAATCTTGCGCCTTGCGGTACCTCGATGCGGGCAAAGCCCCCGTTGGGGATCTTCACTTTCAGGCCGTAGATCTCATTGAGCAAACGCTCATTACCCCAAGTAAATTCCGGTTTGATAAAGGTCTCGAGCGAATGGTTCTCGTGCAAAATCTCGGTAAAGAAACGCTCTGCCTCGCCGATCATCCCTTTTCTATGCCCGTCCTGCCAAGCGATCAGTCGTGGGTCAGGAGTCGTGTCTTCCAATCGGCGCAATCCGAGCCATTGCCCGGTGAAATTCCTGACAAAATGGTGAACTCGTTCTGAGTCGATCAATCGGTTCGCTTCGGCGACAAGTTGGTCGGAGTCGGAAAGCGTGCCAGCGGCTGCAATCGCCGCCAATTGGTCATCGGGTGGGCCACCGGTCAGGAAGTAGGAAAGTCGAGTCGCCAAATCCCAGTCGTCCAACTTTCCAGGTCGATGTCCCCGGTACAGAAATTGCGGAGAGATCAAGGAGGTGCGAATTGCGAGATGAAGCCCCTCCTCTAAACGATGACCTGAATTCATATGCCCAATTACAATCGAGCCGTACCTCTTAACGTCGGCATCGGTTGCAGGACGTCGAAAAGCCTTGCTTAGAAGCTGTTCTATGATTGGCTCCACTTTGTCTTTTGGCGCCGCATCCGCTGGGGCCGCTGACATAAATCGCGGCACAAGTTCTTCGCGACGTTTCTTCTCGTGCAAACTCTCGATAACATCGACAGGTCCCTCGATTTCCATCCAGTGAATGTCAATCGCTGGGCCTTCTTCAAAGAGCTGATAAGCGAACACAGGATCGACGAATTCGATCCCCTTGACCAGTTTCCTGACAACTTTCTCAATCTCTTCCTTCGAGGTATCGATCGCTGCCGCATCAAGTTTGGGCGAATTGCGTAGTTTCTTCAGGTTGGCCCAAGCTGATCCACGTTGTAGACCACCTCCGATCTCAGCATCCTTCCAGACCGCCAGCAGCCGTTTGTCCCGCGTGAGCATTTCTCGGATTAGTGTTTCGTAGGTGGGGGTTTTTAGATGATCTTTAGGCGGATGGTCGGTGGGACGGGAAATTAGTGCGTTGGCGAAGTAGAGAACGGGCGTTTCGGTGCGGCGCAATTCGACCTCGCATTCAAACGTCTGCTTGTCTGAAATCAATTCGAATTCGGTCAACTTCCGCATCGTGCCAATCGTCTTGCGTTCGTCATTTTCAATCGGTTGGGCATAAACACGTAACTGCATCGGCCCTTCGAAAAATGGAATCGCGACCGAACCCGGTGCAAACCGCGAAGCCGAAACACGCACCTTGTACTTGCCATGGACACGGGCCTCGAATTTTTCGGGCCAAATGCAAGAGTTGCCCACCCTTGGTGTGCGGGCAACTAGTCGGATCGCGTCTCCGACGACCCGGCCAGCCGTTTCGGCGAATGTGAAATCCTTGGGGCCAACCGTAAAGAGTGCTGATTCGACGCGATTTTTTTTGGGAGGAAAAAGGCCGTCCGCCGCCTGAGTCGCTGCGTCAAAGTAGCACTCCATCAGAGCCGGAGAAACCAATAAACCCGCCGCTGAGTTATCGAAATCGTGCTGCACGGAGTCCGGCGGAAACTCGTCGGGAACCGAGAAATCGATGCCTAATAGAGACTCAACGGTGTTTTCGTATTCTTTGGTGTTCAATCGCCGCACTACACTGCCGTGCCGCGTTGAGTGTTTAATCAAACTCTCATGCAACTTGGAGATGGCAGTTTCACGTTCTTCGCTTGAAGGTTGTTTCTCGTTAGGCGGAGGCATCTCACTCTTTCGTAATTTCTTAAGCACACGCTCCCATCGATTAGAGGTGCTCTCGTTGTCCCAGTCGGCGATGCTCAAGGCTTCAAGGTCGATTCCGCCTTCGGCAGACGTGGCATCGTGACAGTCCATGCAGTAATTGTCAAAAAAGAGAGTCGGCTCAGAATGCACCGGTGAAGCGCGAACAATGAGCACGAATGCCACCAGAACCCATGCCATACGCCAATATCGGCAAATGGTCATGATTACACCAAAACCTCATTTAGACTGTGCGACGCATTGGAAAATCGGTCGGCATCTATCCGTAGCTGCTGCAAAAGTGTGATGTAGAGATCACCGAGCAGCCGATCTTTCTTCGCACGTATATGTTGACCATGTTTGAGGCCACCTCCGGCGACGACTGTCGGGAGATCGTTGTTTGCATGCGCGTTGGCGTCACCAATTCCTGTGCCGGAAAGAACGAGTGTGCTATCCAAAAGCGGGCGTCCGTCCGCGTCGGTCTTTTGTTTTAGCTTGTCGAGGAAACGCGCCAAGCAACGCATGTGTTCGCGGTCCACCTTGACGAGTTCCGAGATCTTTTCCGGATCGTTGCCGTGATGGGAAAGCATATGGTAGCCCGATCTCAGGGTCTCGCCGTCAATCGTAAAGACCTGCCCCTCGCCACCGAGAAACAAAGTCATGACTCGTGAGGAATCCGTCTCCAACGCAAGCGACATCAGATCGTACATCATTGTTTCGGCTTCGATCATCAGGCTCGGTGCGATGGGATCGTACTCTGGCGGCTTATAGTCCGTTTTCGGCACGGCCGATCCCGTCGGATCCAAACGCTTTTCCACACGGCGCTCCACTTCTCGTAAGGAATCAAAATACTCGTCGAGTTTTTTTCTGTCGGCTTCGCTGACCGTTCGGCTCAATCGCTTTGCTTCATCAATCGCCGTGTCCAGCGCGCTGCGACCACTCCTCAGAATGTAATCCATCCGCTCCTGGTCCTCGGGGATGGCGAAGAGTTTTCGATAGAGCACGCTGGGTCGCGAGATCATCGGCATGGGCTTCCCCTTCTCGTCGCGGTTCATGGGGAACTTTGCCTTTCCCGCGCTGAGTTGTAGCGATTGATAACGCGTTGTATTACCAATCCGTGTCGCCGCAAGTTGATCCAGCGAAATCGAATCCTTCGTTTGCCCAGTTAGGAATGTCTGCCAGGTACCGTGACCATCTGCTTTCGGAGGACGATGGTCGAGACCTGAAAGAATGGTGAAGTCTTTTCGGTGGCGCTCAAGTGGCTCTAAAGTCGGCGGCGCGAGATAACCGTGACCGGTTTGCTTAGGATAAATGGCTTCGCGATGATAACCCAAGTAAGCGCCCGTGCAGACCAGACGTTTCGCTTTTGTGTCGGAAGATGACTCGTTCCCAGCGGCGATCGACGGTCGGATCGATTCTAGCATCGGTAGCGCGATTGTGACGCCTGTGGCTTTCAGAAAGCGTCTGCGGCTGTATTCGTGAATGATTCTATTCATTCTTTTAAGCACCGATCAAAAATCTAGATGCTAAAGGTTACCGCAACGGTAGATGGAACGCCAGCCGAGCTGCTGGATCCTCACTGGGCGTGTGCAGCACTTTTGTCACAGCAAAAAATCTCGTATCGCCTTGGCACGGTCGACTCCCGTGAGCCGCACATCGAGCCTGTGGTGCTTCGCCGAAAAACGCATTGGTTTTTGAGAGGGCCTAATGGTTAGGGGGTGCTGCCCGTGCTGAAGGAGTAAACAGTTAACTTGCGATTGATTGTATTACGCCGCCGCCCACTGCAATACTGGCGATGGTGACTCCGCTCTGCGGCTGTGCAGTGTTGGCGGACAGCTACGGCTCAGCAACCGGAGAAACACCGAACAGTTCTTTCACAGTTGGTCGCGTCAGTACGATTATGGTGAACACACCCAGTACAGTACCGAAGGGTATGAAAATGCACTCGATTCCCGCGATGACCAAACAATACGTGTAGCTTCGATTGCATCTCAATCGTCGCCCGGCAATCGCAATACATGTCGCCATTGCGAGCCCACATAAGATGAAGACGGCAGTAAAAACGATAAGCATCCAACCAAAGAATTCGGGCGGTGGATTGCCGCTGTCAACATCATCGAACGCACCAGCCACGATCGCGATACCCATCGCGAGGTGCAGGATTGGAAACATGGAAAATAGCGCAAGGATTCCCGCTACGACGTAGTGGAAGATTGAGAGAAGCCGAAGCTGCTCGGTGTCTTGGCTAAGTTTCTGGGCCTGTTCGTTCGGCATTACGGAAAACTGAGCTCGCTCAATGGTGGGTGTGGCCGTCAACGCCCACACCGAGGTTTAAAAGTTAAGTAACACACTCATTGTATGGAAACCAGACAATTGTGCAAAAATAGCGAAGGTGACCGGACGAAGCCGGGCACTGCGGCCACAACTTGTTGGCGGCATTGTACCGTCGCAACTTTCTAACCAACTGTTAACCTCACAACTAGTCGTGGCGACCGATGATATGCATTATGGCCCGGTAGAGCATGAGGAAGATACCGCTTCCGAAAAGGCCGACAAGCAAACCGATGAAACCGCCCACCAAAAGACCTGCAAGTTGATCTTTGACCAGCAGCACACCAATTCCAGCGCCAAGCAAGAGACAGACGACAAGAGCCAAGCCTTGAATAATATTGTCTTTAAACCGAATGTTTACGCCAGTTACCGTATCGGTCACAACGTTGTATGCTTGGCGACCGGCGAATTCCTTAGTGGCCTTCTGGTTCTCTGATTGCGGATCAGCCGATTTGTTTTTATCCGGTGATTCGTTTGGATTGGTATTATCTGACATGACGACAGCCGCCTTGAAGAACTTTTGGCCAAGTCGCTTGACCGCATATCGCGTGGCAATTGCCGCCAATGGTGGGTGTGGCCGTCACCGCCCTGAACGAAGCGAACGATGCCTGAACTACCGGAAATTGTACCAAGGCCAGCCCGTGTTGACAAAGTTGGAAGGTTTGCCGAAGGCCTGGCGTAAAAACCATGTTACACGACCGGCACCATCACTCAGCGTGTAGCCTGAGGCATTCAAGCACGGAGTAGACGTCATCGGGCGGTTGTTGCTCGAAGTACGTGAAATGCAGGCGCAACGTACCGTCAATTGAGTCGAGGTGTTTCGGGTCAGGTGGAAACTGCGAAATCAATTTTGGGGCAGGCCATTGTTGTGCGATGACCGCGAGGGGAACACCGGATGAGAGCGCCCACGTCGCATCACCGCCAGCGATAGATGGAAGCGGAGATGCAGCAAGGCAGGCGGACACAATCTGGGTAATGTCAGCATCCTGCGCAACAGTCGCGTTGCGAACGTGCGGCGCGTCGAAGTCATCACCGGCGGCCACGCTGTCACGGGTGATGTACAGTTTCATCGGCGTGAATCACCAAATGGCTAGGTCGTGTAATGGTGGGTGTGGCCGTCACCGCCCACACCGAAGGATTAAAAGTTAATTAACACACTCATTGTATGGAAACCAGACAATTGTGCAAAAACGTCGAAGGTAACCCGGGGATTCAAGGTGAAAACGAGCGAGGCGTTCACCTTCTTACCAGTCATGAATCTCCATTTCCACTTCACCATCTTCGATGACTGCCCGGGCGTGTTTTTCGATTTTCTGCTGCTGTCGCTGCTCGGCATCGGAAAGTGTGGCGGGCAATTTGGATAGTACTTGCATCGCCTGTCGGGGCCGTTTTTCTACCTGCAACAGAATCTTGGCCAAGTGCAGGCGCACGGGGATGGCGTGCTGGGGAATTTTTTCTAGGGCCTGCAGCAACAGCGGCACGAGTTCGCTCCACAGTTTCTCGGCGTTCATGAGTTCGATCAGCCGCAGTAACTCTTTTTCGGGCAATTCTAGCCGATTGCCGTGATGGTCCCGAGATTTTTTGTACACGGCATAGGCAATGCGACCGCGACCTTCGCGAAGGTGCTCACGGAGCAGATCGAGTGCTGTCTCTTTTTCCGTTTGCGCTGCCTGTTCGCGGATTGCATCCGTTCGGGCGAACGTTTCCTCAACCTCTCGCTGCAGTTCGTCTGAAGTCTTGATTCGGCCGGCGGTCCCTTTCCAGACAGAGAATAAATCCCAGCCCTCGCAGTCAACCCAGCCCAATTTCAACATTGCGATCCCCACCGGTGCGCCGACCACAAATCCCAGCAAATGAAGCGCTTCACTCGAGAGCACAAAGTCTTCATATAGAAAAAAATATAGTAGAAAAAAGGACAGGTTGAGTAGCAGATAGATCCCGGCCATGGTCGTGACGGCGACTTCGAAATACTTTACGCGTATGAGGAAGACTAAAATGCAGGAGAGCTCGTTACGTGGCGCCCAGATCAGGGCAATCGCAACGAGGCCAAAGATGGCGGTCGATGCCCCTAGGGCACCGCCGCTCGAACCGAGCATCCCAATCTGCACGATCGCGTCGCAGACGATTGCGATCCCGAGATAGAGGGGCAAAAAACGATACCAACCGAGCTTGCCTTCGGCGATCACGCCGAACGGCCATAAAAACACCATGTTGCCGAGCAGATGGATGATATCGGCATGCATAAAATTGGAGGTTACCCATTGGGTCGGGTGAATTTCGCCAAACTCAAGAATCAGCGAGCTAGATGGGCCCTGATCCCATGTCGCGACGAACGTCAGAATATTGACCACAATCAGCAACACCGTGCCGATCGGGTAGTGGTAAAGGATCGCGTTGGTATGGTAAGGGAAAAAAAAGAACATCCCTCGGCGGCTCCTCGGGGTCGGCTAAAACGATTTCATCTTAACCACGGACGCAGGCATTATACGGACGCAGGCATTATCTCCTCCCGAGGAGGGCATTGGCAAGTAAAATCATCGCGAGGATCTGATGGAAAAGCCGCTTTCGCAGTTGCTCGTCGAGCCTAACTAGCGGCCACGACTTGTTGGCGGTGAACCAATCATTGCGGTGTGGCACCGCTTTATTTTCCATTGGGGAAAGGTGGCAGGTTTTCCACGTCATCTCCCACGATAACCGTATTTAAGTCGATCATAAGAGTGAATTGACGCATAAGATGGTCTTTGCCTCCCTCCGCTTTATTGTAATACCGGTCAGATATCTTACGAGGAAACCATGTTTCGGACCGGTTTGGTAATTTTGCCCAGTCGATCTCGTAGACGGTATATGCGCTGGGATCGAGGTGCTGTTGGAGGATTTTCACTGGACGGAATCCCTGCCGGGAATCATAGGTGAGTGTCCGCTTCACCTCGATCGGTCCGTAAAGCGTTTGCCATGGCACATCGCAGGATTCTTGGACAACCACAGTGTCATTAAATCGGGATCGTCCATCGGCAGCATTTGATTTGTGAATCAGCTGACGTGTGACGTTGATGTTTTTTAGATACTTTTTTACTAGGGCTGGATTATTCAGGTAATGTTTGGGCCAGTCTTTTGAAAAATGTGACTTGAGGAACGAATCGGGCTTGAGTGCAAATCCAACGGGACTCTTTCGATTCACGATATCGCTATGAGGTTTGCCATTCTTGTCATAAACCACCGTTTCCGATCCTCGTTGAACAAATGTTAGAGGATGTTCCAGTTCTAGCCTGCCCGCATCATCTCCCTTGGTCAACGGCACCGTGCGTAAATACCGGTAGTTACCGAATGACCGAAACTGAAAATTCCCCGTGTACTCTTCCTCTTTGGCTAACGTCATTTGGCTTCTTCCCGTGAGGGGATCATCTGGGGTCAGAGCGAAGATCCTCGATTTTGCGACGTATGTTCCCTTAAAGCTCAGTGCTGAGAAGAGGCTGAGGTCTTTTTGAAGCTGTAGGTCTGCCTGTTTGACCTCTGGTGGAATGGTTTGGGTGGCAGATGGTTCGTTGTCCGAGACGGAAGATTGTGTGGGTCGTTCGAACCCGCAAGCACAAATCACAACGAAGACGACAGAGAGGGATGAAAGATTTCGCATTGAGGTTTACATCAGCATCAATTTAGATCCTGCTGTTCATGATCGGCCAATGGTTATGACAGTGGTCGCCGCTCGAACCAATCGAGTCAGCGACTGTCTGTCAGTTATTGTATCAGATGGTTTAAGTGGTTATTTGCTAGGCGGCGATGGCCGTAGGCCACTTTGCCACTGGGATTTGTTGTGCGACATACCCAATGTCAATCAAATATAAGATTCCAGGGATCATTGTTTTTGTTAGGTGCCTGTAGTGCTTTTAATAAATGTTTGGCCATTTCGGAATCAGGATTAGACTCTAGTACCAGTTCAATTTCGCTGCGAGCCAGTTCGATTTCACCAGAGAGGTAAGCTGCCAGTGCTCGATTTATTAAAATATTAGGGTCACCTGGTTTCTCCTTCAGTCGCTCGTTGTACGCCGCAATCGCAAACCGCAGACGCCGCCTCGCTTCTGACTCGTTGCCCGTGCTGTGCAGGCAATAGGCCCAACCGACATATCTCTCAGCCATTTGTGGCTGTAAATTCGAGAGGCGCTCAAAGCACGAAATTACATCGACGAAGTTTTTTTGACCGATTAGCAAAGTTGCCTTGTTGCTGTAGGCCACGTAATAGCCTGGGGCAATTTCGAGAGCTTTGTCATAGAGACGGGCCGCTTCATTTTGGTCGATTGTAGACAATTCTACGGCTTTATCGTTCAGGTCGATCGCCTCTTGTGAATACGTTTGCTTCGATCTTTTCGCTGGTAGCGAAACTCCTGGATCATCTAGCAAAGAGGAAGGCATACAGCCCGAGAGAAATCCAGTAACTACTAGCAGACATACTAATCGCGTGAGTGGATTCATATGCGCCCATAGAGCATTTGTTGCACAATGGTAGGCACAACCGTCACCGCCCACACCGTGTATTAAAAGTTAAGTAACACATTCATTGTATGGAAACGTGACAAATAAGCAAAAATTTGAAGGTGACCCGGCAACGCCGGACCTTGCGACCACGACTTGTTGGCAGGCTTTTAACCAGGGATCTGCTGGATTCTTTACTCGCGATTGAGTAAACCGTCATTTATCCTTCGAATACGTATTTTGCAGTGTGCCGTGACAATCAAAACATCCCAGTGAGTTCACGCCACATCGCGTACCAACGACGCCGATTCGAAGCACCAGGGTTTTCTATTTGACCCTGCCTCGACAATGTGCACTAAAAGCATGAAACTTTGGTGGTGCCCATCTGGGCGAAACGGGCAACTGGAAAAAAGAGAAGCGAAATGGTTTCAAGAAAAAAGAAGGTCATTTTTGGCCTCATCCTTTTTGGAATCATGTTTTGCGTTATTGAAGTCGCTTCATACTGCATTTCCAAATCTATGTTCAATGCTCGCGGGCTGGTATATGACCCACCGGCTATTGTTAAAGAGGATTATGATAACTACCAGAAGAAATTACATGAAAGCTTAGGTTGGGTCGTTGCCAGAGGCCAAGAACATGAAATTGATGCCGAAGGATCCAGGCTAATTCCTGCTTTTCCGGATCCAAATGAGCACCAATCGTGTGTGTCTATTTACGGTGACTCTTACACATTCAGCAATAGAACTACACCCAAAGAATCCTGGAGTAACCAGCTTTCAATTCGATTGAATTGTAGGGTCTCCAATTTTGGTGTTTCTGGTTATGGAACAGATCAGGCCTTAATGCGATTTAGAGAGAATCATAAAGATTCGGCCAAAATTGTCTTGCTAAATCATTTTGTTGATGACATTCCTAGGAATGTAAGTCAGCACTGGGGGACTCGATTTACCACCGAACAACAATCATTTCAATTTAAACCCCGATTTATTTTGAATGATAAGGGCGTACTGGAAAAAGTACCTCTTCCCGACTTTAGTTTTGAAGAAATGCAGGATTTGAGGAGACAACCAGAGAAATACCTCAAGCATGACTATTTTCTACCGGACAGCCATTATGGCAGCCTCAGGTTTCAATTTCCCTATTCGCTGTTAGTTGTAAGGACTATTTTTTCACACTCTAAATTCAAAGCTATTTTTAGAGGAGAACCAGTACACGCTGCATACTACAGGGAAGATCACCCCTCCAATTCATTAAAACTCACAGCTGAGATTTTGAAGGCATTTGACAAAGAGGCTAAATTCAAAGGTAAGACGCCGATAGTTACTATCATACCTTTTAGTACGGACTTCGATTATTTTAGAAAAAATGGAAAATGGTCATTTGCAAAATTATTAGACATGCTCAAAGAAGACGGAATAGAAGTTGTAAATTTGGGTGCCGAAATTGAGAAAGAGCTAAAGGGAAGAGACCAGCATTATTTATATGCTGGTGAGGGACATTTTAATGCAAATGGAGATCTTTTGATTGCAGAAATCATAGCGAGATATATCACCACAAAACATTTTAAGTAATAGATATTGCAAGGCCTTCTCAGCTTGGCGGCAACTCATCGCTAAGCAGTTTATTTTCGAATGCCTCATTGCCTTGGCTCAGTTAGTCACATTCTTACCACCATGGGCCCCCGAGGTAGGCGGCGAACACAACTGTTCGCGCTCGAATCCAGGCTCCTTCGTTTTCACTGCCTTTTTAGGCACTTTCGCAATTGTGCAAAAACAGCGAAGGTGACCCGGCGAAGCCGGGCCCTGCAGCCACGATTTGTTGGCAGGCTGCAGCTAAGCATCGTCACGATCAAGTGAGTCCGTTTCGAGAGATTGTGCAATGAGGCTTGTCCATTGGTCGCGAGGGTGTCTAGCAATGGACTTGGCCAGGACGTAGTTGTGTTCCAGGTTCGATTTAATGGAATCGTCAAACTCGCTAATCATCATCGCAGACCAGTCAGGGTAGTATTCATAGCCGTCGTTGATCAGTGTGACACCGTAGAGAACATGGCCTGTATCAGGAGTGGTTGCCCGCAGAGGGAAGAAAACGATGATAGCACCCGAGATTAACAATACGATACTTACAATTAGCCAAAGGAGGGCTACAGCTTCATTTGCTAACACACTGACGCGGGCAACCCATCCACTACAGACAGCTGCCACTACCATGGTCATGAACAGAATAAACTT
>CACOUL010000027.1 GCA_902630355.1 Planctomycetaceae bacterium | reverse complement strand
CAGTTCGTGAGCAGAACGTAGCAAAACCGAATTTTTTCAGCATGCTATCGCTTTTCGTCGGGGGCGGTTGCTGTCTCCGGCCCCTATTTTTAGGATAGGGGGGCTTTTCGGTAGCCGAATGCCCCGCCTACCGATCGATGGGTGGTTACCGGCCGGAATGCCCGATGCCTAAGACAATCCGAAAGCTTTTCCTGCCGACAGCGATTTCATTGCTGGTTATGGCGGTTCTCTGGGCAACATCTCTCGGCACCCTGCCGTCGGCTGAGTTTACGTTCAATAACGGAACCGAAGTCAAATCGCTCGATCCGGCTCAAGTGACTGGATCGCCCGAAGGGCGGATTGTTCATGCACTTTTCGATGGACTTTATCGTCCCGACGCAAAAACACTGGAGCCTCAGCCGGCGATGGCGCTTTCGGCGAATCCCGATGAAATCCTTTCAAGTGATGGTAAGACCTACACTTTTTCCCTCCGCCACGACGCACAGTGGTCCGATGGAACTGCGGTCACGGCAGAAGATTTTCGCTGGTCGTGGCAGCGGCTTCTGCATCCGGAGACCGCTTCACAGTATCACTTCGTTCTCTCCGCCTATGTAGTCAATGCAGACAAATACAATGCAGGAATCGTAGATCCTGGAGATCGGGTAGAGATTGAACTACCGGATCGTCCTCGCGATTTGCAACTCTATCCGCGAGGTACGATGCTCACCGGCAAGCTTCTGGAAATTCAACGCCCAACATCGGCTGCGCCTTTGAGAGAACGAAGTGATGAAGAGGAAGCGGATCAGAAACAAAAGTGGATCTACACGGTGGAAGTTGATGGTCAAAAGCGAAAATTCAGTCAAAAGCCCCCAGCCGGTCAACAAGATGTGGAGCGTTGTTTGCATGTACTGATCGATTTTGATCAGGTGGGCATTCGAACCATCGATCCCTATACGCTGCAGGTGGAGTTAAAAAATCCGACACCCTATTTTCTCTACCTCATGCAGTTCTATGTTACCGTTCCTGTCAATCGTTCGTGCGTCGAGAAATTTGGGTACCCCGATTGGATTCGGCCGGAAAATATTGTCGTTAACGGTCCTTTTCAAATTGAGTTTCGTCGCTTGCGTGATCGAATCCGTCTCAAGAAGAATCCGCGTTATTGGAATAGGGATGGCATCGCTCTAAATACCATCGACGCGTTGGCGGTCGAATCGAGCACGACCGCCTTGAATATGTATTTGGATGGCGATGTCGATTGGATGCCCTCGCCACCGCAGGAAGTGATCCCACAGCTTGAGGGTCGCGAGGATTACCATGCGATGTCGTCGCTCATGATCTATTTTTATCGAGTGAATGTCACGCGGGAGCCTTTCAACAACCCGCTGGTCCGCATGGCCTTGAGCCGCGCGATCGACCGAGATCGAATCTGTCGAGCGATTTTGCGGGCCGGGCAAGAGCCCGCTTATAGCTTGGTTCCACCCGTTTTGTCGAATTATACGGCGGCCGAGGCCCCCGCTTATGACTTGGAGGCGGCCCGCAAACTGCTGGCCCAGGCCGGATATCCGGGGGGACGTGGGCTGCGGAGTATCGAGATTCTCTTCAATACCTCAGAAGGTCACCGAAAGGTTGCCGAAGCGATCCAGCAGGACTGGCAGCGACTGGGTGTGGATGTGCGGCTGCGCAATCTCGAGTGGCAGACGCATTTGGCGACCACGCGAAAAATGGAATACGATGTGGCCCGCGCCGGATGGACTGGCGACTATCCCGATCCGAATACCTTTTTAGATCTTTTTGTGACCGATGGCGTGCAAAACGAAACGGGCTGGGGCAACGCGGATTTTGATCGCTTGATCGATCGTGCGACAAGGGAGCCTGACGCAGCAAAGCGCATGCAAATATTGCACGAGGCAGAAGAGATTCTCATGGGCGAACTCCCGGTATTTCCCATCTACTTCTACGTGAGTACCAACCTGGTCAAACCCTATGTCCATGGTTTTTTCAGCAATAGCCAGGATCTTCATCCACTGCCCTCGATTTCGATCGACCCGCGGCAGAAGAAACAATTAGCGAAGTGAGAGCGGAAATGGTCCGATTTTTGATCCGCCGATTACTCTGGTTTTTGTTGACGCTCTGGACGGTGTTTACGGTGTCGTTTTTCCTGATGCGCGCCGTGCCCGGCGGCCCCTTTGATGGTGACCGAAAACTCGAGCCCGATGTAAAGCGAATGATCGAGCAGAGGTATAACGTCGATCAGCCGAAATGGAAACAATATGTGACACATCTCGGTATGGCGGCCGGGGTACTTTCGGAAGATGGGCAGTGGCGCTGGGGCCTACCTGATTTGGGGCCGAGTTACCGTATCCGCGACTACACGGTGAATCAAATTATCGCGCAAGGTCTGCCGATATCGGCAGCCCTCGGAATACTGGCGCTGAGTTTCGGTTTGGTTTTTGGCGTGACTGCCGGAATTATCGCCGCGTTGAATCGACAGAATTTTACGGATACGGGCGTGATGCTTTTGGCGACCGTCGGAATTGCCGTCCCTAATTTTTGGATGGCCAGTATTGGCATCATTCTGTTTGTTTTTTGGATCCCCCTTCTTCCAGCCGCAGGTTGGGGAAGTCTCTCGCATCTGGTGCTTCCCGCGTTTTGCCTCGGCGCGCCTTATGCGGCCTACATTGCCCGCTTGACCCGCACCGGGATGCTCGAAGTGCTACACCAGGATTACATCCGTACTGCGTATGCCAAGGGGCTTCCCGCTCGGCGAGTGATCATGAGGCACGCTCTGAAGGGTGCCTTGCTTCCGGTGGTTTCTTTTTTGGGGCCGGCTGCTGCGGGCATTCTAACTGGGTCGCTCGTCATCGAAAAAGTATTTCATCTCAGTGGTACGGGAACTTATTTCGTCGAAGCGGCACTCCAGAGGGACTATCCGTTGGCGATGGGTGTCGTACTGGTCTACACCGTGGTCCTCTACACGATGAACGTGATTGTCGACATCTCTTATGCCGTATTGGACCCCCGAATCAAATTGCAGTAACCGGCTTATGGCAGAAACGATTGGGAAAAAAGATTCCCCACGGAGTCGAGAATCGTGGGAGCAACTGTTCGCCGAGGCGACACAAGTGCAGGGCGTCTCGCTCGGTCGCGATGCCTGGCGCCGTCTGCGACGCAACCACACTGCAATGGTGGCGATAGGCTTTTTAATTGTGTTGGCGAGTTCTTCTTTTCTGGTTCCCCTGCTTCCGCTACAGAGCCCGCAGGCTCAGTACCCCGAAGAGCGGGCCTTCCTTGCTCCTAATTTCGAACCGTTCAGGCTTCTGGTGGTGGATGGAGATCGGGCGGATGAAATCCCATTGACCGCGGCTCTTGCCATTCGGAATCAAAAGATTGCCAAGTATCAAAAAGAGTTTTCAGGAGCAAACGATTCAGAGCGTATGATTCTTCACGAAAAGATCGAAGCGGAAGGTGAGGGGAAGCGAAAAATATTGAACCAACTCTGGGCGACACCCAATCGTTGGGATCGATTGCTCATTTCCGTGCGACTGTGGGTTTTTGGAGACTGGTGCGTCCCCAGCCTTTGCGGCACCGACGACTTTGGGCGGGATTTACTCTCGCGATTGCTTTGGGGATCCCGCGTATCGCTTCTTGTGGGTGTTGTCGCCACACTCGTATCGCTTGCGATCGGAGTGACCTACGGTGCCACCGCAGGTTACCTGGGTGGTCGGATCGACAATCTCATGATGCGGATTGTTGACATGCTTTACTGTATTCCATTTATTTTTGTCGTGATTTTTATCATCTCGATTCTCGACCAGGAGCATATCAAGCGGCAATTACTTGACTGGGGAATCGATAAAACGGTTATTTTTTATTTCGTGATTGGCGCGATTTACTGGCTCACGATGTCACGGGTCGTTCGAGGCCAGGTATGCTCTTTGCGTAACGAGCAATTTATCGATGCGGCCCGGACTGCGGGTGCCAGCACCAGAAGAATTATCTTTCGGCACTTGATTCCAAACTTACTGAGCATCGTGATTGTGTACCTCACGTTGACCATACCGAGCGTGATGCTCTTTGAAGCTTTTTTGTCTTTTTTGGGACTCGGAGTCGATCCTCCCCGAGTTTCCTGGGGAATCCTCGCATCCGAAGGTGTGCGGGTGATCACGCCACTACAGAATTTGTGGTGGTTGGTTGTCTATCCTGGTCTGGCGTTGGGCCTCACTCTGCTGTCGCTGAATCACTTGGGCGACTCGCTTCGCGACGCCCTCGACCCCAGACTCAAAAATCGTTAGGGACAGAATGGTCGAAACGATTCTGGAAGTGAAAGACTTATCTGTCCGCTTCGATACCGAAGAAGGTGTTGTCGGGGCCGTGGATCGCGTCGGTTTTACACTCATGCGGGGTGAAACCCTCGGTTTGGTGGGCGAGTCGGGGTGCGGAAAATCAGTGACCAATCTCGCCCTGCTTGGATTGGTGCCCTCTCCCCCGGGAAAAATTGTCGGTGGGGAGGCACTCTATCGGGGGGAAAATTTATTGGAGATGTCTGCGGGGAAACTTTCGCGCATTCGCGGAAACCGAATCGCAATGATTTTCCAGGATCCGATGACCTCGCTTAATCCATTTATGACGATTGCAGATCAAATGACTGAGGTGACGATGCTTCATCTCCGTCATACCTACAGCGAGGCGATAAAACACGCGATTACCATGCTCGGTAATGTGGGCATTGCTTCGCCTGAGAGCAGGATTCACGGCTACCCTCATCAGTTTTCAGGAGGGATGCGACAGCGCGTCATGATCGCCATGGCCCTTTCCTGTAAGCCAGAAATCTTGATTGCTGACGAACCGACGACTGCACTCGATGTGACGATTCAGGCACAAATTTTAGAGTTGATGAAACAGTTACAGGAATCCGAGGGGACGGCAATCATCATGATCACACACGATATGGGGGTGGTGGCCAACATTTGCCACCGCGTCCATGTCATGTATGCAGGCCGTATTGTCGAACAAGCCACCTGCGAGGAACTATTTGCACGTCCCCGACACCCCTACACTCTGGGCCTGCTCGATTCGGTTCCACGTGTGCAAAAGTCAGCTGCAGGGCAACTGTTGGCGATCGATGGGCAGCCTCCCGATCTAGTGCATCTACCCGTTGGCTGCGCTTTTGAGCCTCGTTGCCGCTTTTCTGAAGAACGGTGTCTGAAGGAGCAGCCGATGTTGCGAGAGATGACTCCTTCCGGGCGGGCAGCCTGTTTTCTCGATTCGCTTGATGGGTCGAAAGCTCTCTCTAAGGAGACGATGGATGACTGAGCCCAGTCCGACGACACCGCTCCTAGAAACCAACAACTTGATGGTCTACTTTTCCTCGAGGAAAAAGTGGGGTGAGCCGCAGCGATTCATCCGGGCGGTGGATGGCGTTAGTTTGTCACTTCGTGAGGGAGAAACACTCGGGCTGGTCGGCGAATCAGGCTGTGGAAAATCGACTCTCGCTCGTGCAATCCTTGGACTTGCGCCCGTCACAGCGGGGAGTGTTCACTATCGCGGACAACGGATCGACCAATTTTCGGCAAGGCAAATGCGGCCGTTGCGGCAAGAAATACAAATGATTTTTCAGGATCCCTTTGCCTCTCTGAATCCTCGCATGAGCGTGGGGCAGATCGTGACGGAGCCGATGTCGATTTTTCAGCTTTACTCCAGACGCGAGCGACGATTAGAGGCAATGCGACTGCTGGATTTAGTAGGGCTCAATCCGCGCTACATGAATCGCTATCCGCACGAATTTTCAGGAGGACAAAGGCAGCGGATAGGAATTGCCAGGGCACTGGCGGTCTCACCGAAAATCATTCTTTGTGATGAACCGGTTTCCGCACTCGACGTTTCGATACAAGCCCAAGTGATCAATTTGCTTCAAGACTTACAGCAAAAATTAGGACTTTCTTATCTCTTTATCGCACACGATTTGGCCGTGGTCCGCCATATTGCAGACCGGGTCGGGGTGATGTATCTGGGTCGTTTGGTCGAATCAACCGATACGGAACGCCTTTACAATAATCCCCAACATCCTTACACCCGCGCACTGCTTTCCAGTTCACCTGTTCCTGATCCGGTGGCAGAGCGACAGCGGACCGGTATCGCCTTACCGGGTGAGATTCCCTCACCGGAAACGGAGTTTCCGGGTTGCCGGTTTTTTGATCGTTGCCTGATCCGCGAGGCAAGTTGCCAGACCCACGATCCTCCGCTTGAAGGTACAGAGCATCGGGTTGCTTGTCCGCTCGCTGGGAAGGAAATCGCCGAGCATTGAATGAGGAGGTAACGCCTTCGCATCCGCAAGGATCTCAGTCTTGCGATGATGCGCCCTGCTGGATGGGGGATCGGAGGCGGTAGGGGACGACGTCTTCGATTTGATCGCTCACCGTCCCGTCGGCAGAGTTGAGCGGAATCGAGAGTACCATTCGCATTCTGCCGCGCGTCAAACGAGATCTCGAGGTCAGTCGAAGTATCTCGTTGTTTACCTCTGCGGATCGAAAATCGGACCACGGTTTAAATCGCCGGTGGCCGAAAACGCTTTGGTAGATTCCCTCACCGGTCAGCCGGTAAGTCACAGGAAGGAGTCGGGGAATGACGAGCATAATCATTAGGGCCCCTGCAAAGAGCGCCAAAGAATTTTTTCCTGTGGCGATACCAATGCCACTCGTGAAGATCAGAAGGATGCCAAAAAGGCGAGTGATCCGCTCGAGATGCCAAGCGGAGAATGCGGCTGTCTTCCATTGCACTACCGCAGGGGGAAGGTCGCCACGCAGTGCCGGAGATAATTGAGTGGACTCCTCAAACGTTCTGCTGCTTTCATCCATCGTATCAGGGCCGTACGCTACTTAAGCCACCCATCTTTTTCGAAGGCAGACATCGCCCCTGCCTCGTCGGCATAGATCTTCATCAACTTGTGAAGGTTCATTAGCTGGAAGACCTCCATTATGTCCGACGAGATATTTGAAAGTTTCAAATTGATTTTGGTTGCCTTGCATTTTTTGTAGAGGGTGACGATTTTTCCGATCATCGAGGAACTCATGAAACGAACGCCCTGAAAATTAACCAGCAACATCCCGTTTTCCGCTTTATCCATTGCCGCCAGCAAACCGGTTCCGACCTCACCAATCATCCGTTCATCCAGAAGTTTTCCCTCGTTGACGTAGGCGACGATAACCCCGCGATTTTTTTGCGTTACGACCGGTGGCATCGAGACATACCCCAATAAAGTGTCATGGCGTGCTGTAAAAAGAGTGCTTCCGAGGACTGCCGGTGCTTAGCTCCAGGAAGCCCCTCGAGATTGCTTGGTGATTTTGCCGATCACCCAACTTTCGATCTTGTGGTTTTTAAGTTGTGTGCGAATACTCTCGGCATAAAAGGCGCTTACAACAAAGACGAGGCCGATTCCCATATTAAAGACCCGCTCCATTTCGTCGTCGTCGATTTCACCCAGATTTTGAATCCATGGAAACACGGGCGGAATCTCCCAACTCCCACGATCAATTTTTGCATGTTTATCGTCCGGCAAAATCCGCTCCAGATTCTCGAACAGACCGCCCCCGGTGATGTGGGCAATACCGTGGACCACATGCTTGACTCGATAATGTGAGAGAATCGATCGTACCGCGCGCACGTAGATGCGCGTTGGCTCGAGCAGGGCTTTACCTGCCGTGGTGCCCAGCGATTCAACCTGATCGCTCGCGTCGATGCCTGCTTTTTCAAACACTACTTTTCGAGCAAGACTGTAGCCATTGGAATGGAGTCCCGAGGAGGCAAGGCCGAGGACCAGGTCGCCTTCGCTGATGCTGGTTCCGTCGAGCAGACCATTTTTCTCTACCACGCCGAGGCAGAATCCAGCCAGATCGTAATCCCCGTGGGCATAGAGATCGGGCATGATGGCGGTTTCACCCCCCAAAAGCGAGCAATCCGCTTGCAGGCATCCTTCGGAAATACCCTCGACGATCTGCTCCAGTCTCTCGGGATCATCGTGGGACATTGCGATATAGTCGAGAAAAAAGAGAGGTTCTGCTCCACAGCAGATGGCATCGTTCACGCTCATTGCCACCAAATCGATACCCACTGTGTGGTGATGATCGATCGATTGTGCGACCTTCAGTTTGGTGCCCACCCCGTCGGTGCAGGCGACCAATACAGGGTCTTTATAGTTGCGAGCAAAAAGTTTGTTTGCAAAGTCGAGTTGAAACAGGCCCGCAAATCCGCCATCCGCGCTCATGACGCGCGGTGTGTAGGTCCTGTGGAGCAAGCGGGGAAGTCGCCCCATCGCATCGCGATACTTATCCAAGTCGACCCCAGCGTCTTTGTAGGTAGACTTCGCCATACCGTTTGACCGAGCGATGCAGAGTGAAAAAGGAAATGTGGCGCCTCAAGGGGTGTTGATTGCCATGGCAGATGCGGCGCCAAGGGGTTAGCAATCGAACCCAACTCCCTAGAATGTTAGAGTGATTTGCACGAAGACTCAAGATGCCGTTACCGTTCGCCGGAACAAATAAATTCAATCGGGAGAGATAGAAGATGCAACGGAACGAAGAATCTATTGCACTCCATCCCAAGAGCAGTGAGGCTTTCGCCAGGGCTCAGAAGTCGATACCGGGCGGGGTCAACAGCCCGGCCCGCGCATTCGGTGCGGTGGGTGGCACGCCTCGGTTCATGGTGCGGGGCGAAGGCGCCCATGTGATCGACCTCGATGGCCACCGTTACATCGACTACATCGGGTCGTGGGGGCCGATGATTCTCGGGCACGCCCACCCCGACGTCTTGCAGGCGATTGGTGATACGGCATCACGGGGGACGAGTTTCGGTGCGCCCACGGAGGCGGAAACGAGATTGGCGGAACTAATTATCGCCGCGGTTCCATCGATTGAAAAAGTTCGTCTGGTCAATTCGGGAACCGAAGCGACCATGAGTGCGATTCGCCTAGCGCGTGGTTTCACCGGTCGCGAGAAGGTGGTCAAATTTGCAGGGAATTATCATGGCCACGTCGATAGCCTCTTGGTCGCGGCGGGAAGCAGCGCGGCAACACTTTCAGTTCCTAATTCACCGGGCATTACTCAGGGCGCGGCCGACAATACGATTGTGCTCTCGTACAATGATGCGTCGGCGGTGTGCGAACTGTTCGCGCAGCGAGGCGAGGAAATTGCCGCTGTCATTCTTGAACCGGTCGTCGGTAATATGGGATGTGTGATCCCAGATCCGTCATTTCTCGATGTCCTACGGAAAGAGACACAAGCCCATGAGTCGGTGCTGATCTACGACGAGGTGATGACTGGTTTTCGCGTTGCGTACGGTGGCGCACAATCGCTGCAAGGGATAAAGCCGGATCTCACTACGCTTGGAAAAATTGTGGGAGGGGGACTGCCGGCGGCGGCCTACGGCGGTCGCGCAGAGATTATGGATCACATTCTTCCGGCGGGGCCCATCTTTCAGGCCGGTACGCTCAGCGGTAATCCACTGGCCACCGCGGCAGGAATTTCGATGCTCGAGCAACTCGCGGATCCGGACGTCTATCTACGATTGGAGGCTCTGGGCAATCGACTCCAGCAAGGGCTCGATCGGGCTGCCGCGAAAATTCCTCACAGCGTCGCCCGCGTGGGCAGCATGCTCACGCTCTTCTTCAATCCGGAAAAAGTGACAAACTGGGCGATCGCCGAAGCGTGTGATCTTGAGCGGTTCGCTCTTTATTTTCACGGCATGCTTCGTCGCGGAATCTATCTTCCCTGCAGCCAGTACGAGGCGATGTTTGTTTCAGCTGCCCATACCGAAGAGGATATCGATCAGACGATCGCGGCGGCGGCGGACGTGTTTTCAGAGTGGGGCTAACGATTTCACCAGCAAGATTCAACTTCGGTTGATGAGACGCTCAATGCGCTACCGTACTATCCCCCACTTCGCTGCTCTGTCATCGCGATGGCCTTGAGCAGTCCCTGCGCCTTGTTGAGCGTCTCCTGATATTCGTTCGCAGGCACACTGTCGGCGACAATGCCCGCCCCGGCTTGCACATAGGCTCGATTGCCCTGGACAACGATCGTTCGCAGCGCGATGCAAGTATCCATGTTGCCACAAAAGTCGACGTACCCCACCGCGCCAGCATAAGGACCTCTCCGATGCGGTTCGAGTTCATCGATAATTTGCATGGCCCTCACCTTGGGTGCTCCCGAAACGGTGCCTGCCGGCAGGCAAGCTCTCAGGGCGTCGAACGCGTTTTTTTCTGTTTCGAGCTGACCTGTCACATTTGAAGTGATGTGCATCACGTGGCTATAGCGTTCAATTGTCATCGTGTCGCTTAGTTCCACCGAACGATATTGTGCCACACGGCCGACGTCGTTCCTTCCCAGGTCGACAAGCATGACATGTTCTGCACGTTCTTTGGGATCTGCGAGTAACTCATCCGCCAAAGCGATATCTTCTGTTTCTGATTCGCCCCGCTGGCGAGTTCCCGCCAAGGGCCGCACCGTAACGAGTCCGTCCTCGACCCGAACCATAATTTCGGGGCTGCTTCCGACGAGAATGACATCCGGCGCTTTAAGGTAGAACATAAAAGGACTCGGATTAATGACGCGCAACGTGCGATAAATTTCAAATGGATGCGATCGAATTTCCATTTCGAGTCTCTGGCTGATGACGACCTGGAAAATGTCGCCCGCGCCGATATAGTCAACGCACTTGGCGACCGCACTTTCGAAGCCACTTTTTTGGAAATTCGAATTGTGGGGCATGTCGCCTGCGTAGTCGGTCGCAATATCCCCCATTTCAAGCGGGGGCCCCTGTGCTGAAAGCTGTTGAACGAGCCCGTCAATTTTTTCACATGCGGCATCGTATGCTTCTCGGGGATCTTTGTCCTCGAGGTGAGCCATCGCAACGACGACGATGGTTTTTGTGATATGGTCGAAGACGACCATTTGATCGTAAAAGGCAAATGAAAGATCGGGTAATTGACGGTCATCCGTAGGTGGGTGGGGCAGATTTTCGGTGTAGCGAACAACGTCGTATCCTGCGTAGCCGACTGCTCCACTGATGAAGGGTGGAAGATCTGAAAATGTTGCGGCGCGAACGGCGCAAACGCGTTTCTCTAATTCGGTGAGTGGGTCTTCTGAAGTAAAGTGTTCTTGTCCCTGCTTTGAAGTGACGGTCACCCGATTTTCAAAAGCCTCCAAGATCATATAAGGGTCGACGGCAAGGAAACTGTAGCGCCCTACTCGTTCTCCACCAATGACGCTTTCGAAAAGACACGAGCACGTGCCTTGATCGATCTTGCGAAACGCACTGACCGGCGTCAAAGAATCACTGACCAATCGACGATAGACGGGAACCAAATCTACATCGACCGTATGGGCGACAAAATTGTCGAAGTTCGGTAGGTGAGTCATGGGATCCGAAAGAGTTTTATTCGCGGCAGTCAATACAAAAAGGTTTTATGCACTTGCTACGGCTGAATGAGTGCAACTGTTTGGGTTTCCATCCTAGAGGTCTCGTTGCTGCTTGTAAAATGCAACCATTGAAAGTCGGCGTTTCCGAGAACATTACTCTCCGATTCATTTGATGAAACGTGTGCGAGCCTCTCGATATTGACACCCGACCACCGGGTGCTAGAATCCCTTTGACCAGCCCCTTCTCGTGGTGACAGGTCTGTTTCCCGGTTCGTGTTGTCGTGCGGTCAACCCATTGAATTTCACCAAGACGCTGCTCCTGCGGCGCACTGATTGACGAGCTTGCCATCATGCAGTGTCAGCATTGTGAAAAGACAGCAACGTTCCACATTACGGAACTAGCAGCCGGTAAGCCGCAGGAATTGCACCTTTGTGAGGACCATGCCCGCGAATATCTGCAGACAACTGATCAGGAGCAAGCCGAAGCACCGAGTCTGGCTGGCGTCCTCGCACACAAAATGACGGTCGGTCAGACGGCCGAGGATTTAGCGAGGCTGGACCAGCGGTCGTGTCCCGTTTGTGGAATTACCTTCTATGAATTCCGTAATCAGGGGCGTTTCGGGTGTCCGCACGACTACACTTGCTTTGCGAGTGAATTGAATCAACTCCTGCTGAACATTCATGGTGAGACGGAGCATGTGGGGAAGTGTCCGCAGCGATCCGCGCACGCGAGTGCCAAGCAAATGGAAGTGATTCGACTCCGGCGCGAAATGAAAGAAGCGGTGTCCAGCGAGCAATATGAAAAGGCATCGGAATTGCGGGACCAAATTCGCCAAATCGAAGATGATGCGAGCGGAGAGTGACGTCGTGAACTTGAACGAGATGGCCAGTAGGAGCGGGGAATGGTTGAAGGGTGAAGGCCCCGAGTCCGATATCGTTGTCAGCAGCCGCATTCGTCTTGCGCGGAATCTCACCGACTACCCGTTCATCAGTAAGGCGACCGAGCTGGATCGATCCGAGATCGAAAAAAATCTGCGAGAGTCAGTCATCGCGGCAGGGAAGCATGCCAAGCTTTCGTATGTGGATGTGAATCAGTTGGACGGCATCGACCGTCAATTTCTGGTAGAGCGGCAGTTGATCAGCCGAGAGCATGCGGAAAGTGAGGGGGCGCGAGGTGTGGCGATCGACGCGGGCGAACGCGTGAGCCTGATGATCAATGAGGAAGATCACTTGCGGATTCAGGTGATGCACAGTGGGCTGGATTTGCAGGCAGCCTGGGAGCGAATCAACACCATTGACGACGGCTTGGAGCAGAAGACAGCCTATGCATTTCACACCCGGCTAGGGTATCTCACCGCTTGTCCTACCAATGTGGGCACTGGAATGCGGGTGAGTGTGATGCTCCATTTGCCAGCCTTAGTGATCACTCGACAAATTGAAAAGGTTTTCCGCAGTCTGCACAAAATCAGCCTTGCCGTCCGCGGCCTCTACGGTGAGGGGTCGCAGGCGATGGGCGATTTTTATCAGATAAGTAATCAGATTACCTTGGGTAAATCGGAAGAAGAACTGGTGACTCAAGTAAGCGATGTGGTCCCAGTGCTTATCGATTATGAGAGAAGAGCAAGGGAATTTCTGCAAAAGGAAAGTCATGAAAATCTACATGACAAAGTGAGTCGTGCGTTTGGCATCCTCTCGACGGCGCAAACGATCAGCAGTGAGGAAACGATGCACTTGCTCTCGAGTATCCGGATGGGGGTGGAACTCGGTTTGCTTCCGGAACTCGGTATGGGGCAAGTCAACGAACTCTTCATTCAGACGCAGCCCGCACATCTACAGAAAATCAGTGGGGTCGAACTCGATACGGCCGATAGGAACGTCGCCCGTGCCACGTTTCTTCGAACGCACCTCAACCGGGATGATATTCACGGGAATCCCGAGGTGAATTAGCGTGGCGCGCGGACCGTCTCAAGCAGGTCCGCAGGATCAACCGAGAAGTGCAATGCTACGCGCTTGCCTTTGCAGCTTTCATCTTTGAAGAAAGTCTCGACTTGAGTCGGGCTGCCGCGTTCGGGTGAATGACGCGCTTTGCTGCGGCACGATCCAAGCTTTTTACCACGTTCCGAAAAGCCGTATCGACCGAGTCGGCATCTTGCTCACTTGCGATAGCTTCCCGCACTTTTCTCAAGTTGGTCTTCAACGAACTCTTGATGGTTTTGTTGTGCAGTCGTCTCTTCTTGTTTTGTCGAAGACGCTTTTCGGCACTTTTCGTATTGGGCATGATTGAGGTCTTGGTGATTCGTGTCTGTTCTGTCGTGTCTGTATTGTCGAGGCCCTCGATCGCCCGCCGACCCAGGGAAACAACCATCTTTGCCTGTTTTTGTCGCGATGTCCACCCACCCCCATACCTGCCGATAGTGGAGGGGCGATAGTGGAGGGCATCGCCCCGTCCGGGCGACTTTTGGGCGTGCCTAGGATTCGGCGGTATCACGGTCGAGGTTTGTGGTGACCTTGTCGAGCAGGGCGGCCACGTCCCGAAAGCCGAAATCGATGCCCGCCAGTTCCGATAGAAATTTTTCTGCGCGGGCATTGTCCTGCAATTTCATGCTCAACCATCCCGCCCGATAAAGGGACAGCTTTTTGGTTTCCTGATCGCTGCTCGATTTGCAGTTTTCAATCGCAGCTACGTAGGCGTCGAGCGCCAAGCGAGTTTGTCGGATTTGTTGAAAGCACTCTCCCGTTTCCAGGCTTGCGCGGCCGGCGCGATCGTTATCATTGCGGGCTTGCTGAAACTCCTTGATGGCCTGTTCGTAATTTCCCGCGCGCTTCAACCTCATTCCCAACTCGAATTTAATTTTCAGATCTCCCGGATATCTCTCAGATCGCGCGGCAAAGACTGCCAATTCTCGTTTGTTTAATTCGTCCTTCATCCGTCGATAAAGATCGGCATCCTCTCGTTTCTGGGTCTCTTTTGCTCGTTTTTTGGCTCGCAAGAGTTCGAGTTGTGCGCGATGTAATTGAATGTCCTCGAGTTCCTCTGTCGCGCGAATCGAGCCCGTTATTTCTACCGCTTCGGCCATCACCTGCTCGGCTGCCTCAAAATCCTCTAACTTGAAGAAGTAATCGGACAAATTAATGTGATTTGTCACCTCTTCCGGATGTCTTCGAATTTCTCGGCGTAACTGCTGTTCCTCGGAAAGTTCCATCGCCCCGCCGGTCAATTGCTCTTGAGCCTGCTTTTCAACGCTGACGTCGAGCGAGGATTCAGCATGTTCGTAGCCGCCCTTGTGGATCGTTTTATTAACGGTCATTTGACCGATTTCCCGAGCGAGTTCCTGATTGTTCGGTTGATTGGCCGCGATTCGCTCCAGGCACGCGATGGCTTCATCAAATCGTGCCGACTTCGCAAATGCGGTGGCGGCGGCACGATTCAGGGCGGCATCCTTGATATTGCCCTCGAGGGCAAGTTTTAAATATTCGATCTGAACATCCGATGCTTCCAGTTCCTCGCAGGACTTCGCAATGTCGGTAAGTGTCGCGGTGTCCCACGGGTTGTAATGCAGGCATTCCAATCCGGCCTTGATCGCATCGACCCAATTTTTTTTTCGCTGGGCGTTTTTCAAGCGGGCCTTTGCACCGGTGGTCCGCAGACCCGCCATTTTTGCCCCCTTTTTGTTGTTGTTGTATTTTTTTTTCAGATTGGTGAGCAAATTTTGTGTGTAGATTAAGTTTCCCGGGTCACCAGAAACGCACTGCCGGAACATTTGATCGGCGTAATCGAAATCCCCTTTGGACGAGAGTGTGCTGCCTTTTTCAAAGCACTGCTGTAAAAACCGTCTCTTTTTTTCAGAGATCGGTTTGAGGGCGGGTTCCTTGGAATCTTCTGCGCCCGATTCAAGCTTATCGTCGCTCGGATTGTCCGTTTTTTTCTCTGCCATGCGTCGCATTCTACCAAAGGGTCAAAGCCGCAGAATCACATCCGCCCGGTGCAAAAACCTCCCGCTTAAAAAGTGTTCCTGCAGCGAGCGTTCACACAGGCGGTCGTGCAGTTCAATTCTATCAGGTATGAAATCCGGGGCAATGCGCAGACCCTTGCCGCGGCAATCATCCCTCTGCCATTTCATGGCATCTCGGTATTCTTTTTCGGAGACCTTATAATCGAGGGTATGAATCACGACCGCTATTTTGCGACCGACGAAAATCGCGATGAAACAAATTCGCCTGATGCGGGTTGCGTTTCATTGGTGGGAGCCGGCCCTGGAGATCCCGGGTTGATCACGGTACGCGGTTGCGAACTTCTCGGCCGGGCCGACGTGGTACTCTACGACTTTTTGGTCAACCCGCTTGTCCTTGAGCCCGTTCAACCTCAGACGGAATTGATTTGCCTCGGTCGACACGGTACGGGCCGTATCCTGCCTCAAAGCGAAATTAATCAAAAAATGATTGATTTCGCCAAGCAAGGCCGTCGCGTGGTGCGCCTCAAGGGGGGCGATCCGGCCGTTTTTGGTCGATTGGCTGAAGAGGTGGCGGCACTCGAGGCGGCCGGTGTCAGTTGGGAGGTTGTGCCCGGTATTTCTGCCGCATTAGCGGCACCCAGTTATGCCGGTGTCTTCATGACGCACCGGGAGCATGCCTCGGCGGTTGCTATGGTAACCGGCCATGAACAAGCATCAGAGAATAGTCCGAAACTCGATTTTAAATCCCTGGCCCGCTTTCCCGGCACTTTGATTTTTTATATGGGCGTCACGACGGCAAGCGAGTGGACTTCTGCGTTGATTTCCGCGGGTCGCGATGCCAACGCACCCGCTGCTATCGTCCGTCGTTGTTCGTGGACCGATCAGGAAGTGATTCATTGCACACTCGAAGAGGTACCACAGCAGATATCGAGCAGAAAGCTGCGACCACCAGCGGTGATTTTGATCGGATGTGCTGCGGAACGTCTGGCGGTACCGGCGTGGTTTTCGCGACGGCCGCTATTAGGGCAAACGATATTGATCACGCGTCCTCGCTCGCAAGCATTCGATCTATCGAGGAGGCTGACTGAACTGGGTGCAGGGTGTCTTGTGCATCCGGTGATCGATATCGTTCCACCGGCCGATTGGTCTGCTGCTGATGAGGCAATGCGGCGGATCGACGAGTACGACTGGCTTGTCTTTTCCAGTGTGAATGGCGTCCACTTTTTTCTGGACCGTTTTTATTCGATGCATGGAGACCTTCGCGGCTTGGGAAATATTCGCCTTGCGGCGATCGGGCCACAAACCGCGACTGCGCTAGGCAGTTACCACTTAAAAGTGGATCTGCAACCGGAAGAATTTTGCGCCGACGCCTTGGGAGATCAACTCGTGCATGAGGCGCATAAGGCGGATGAGAAGCGATTTTTACTCGCCCGCGCCAGCCGAGGTCGTGAAGTTCTCGCAGAAAAGCTACAAGCTGCCGGCGGTTTGGTAGACCAGGTGATCGTGTATCAAAGCCTGGATGTGCAGCAAGTCGATGCGGACGTTCGACATGCACTTGCAAACCAGGAAATTGACTGGATCACGGTCACCAGTTCGGCGATTGCCCGCTCTCTCGTCTCGCTTTTCGGTGATTTGCTCGGTGGCACCCGCTTAGCCAGTATCAGCCCGATCACCTCGGCGACGCTGCGCGAACTCGGATATGAGCCTGCAGTCGAGGCAGTCGACTACACCATGGAGGGTTTGGTTGCTGCGATTTGTCGATCTGTGGGGCAGAACGGCTGATCCCGGAGCGAGTCGGCACCTCGGCTTGCGATGGTCCCCTTGTTTGTTTTTCCGCTCGCAAGCGATCAAGGTTGAAGTTGCATCGTTCGCGACTTGCCTACCCCGAGAAGCTGAAAGCTACCGAGATGATTTCCTGAACGGCCCTTGTTAAGCATCGTTTTATTCCAGGGAACCGCGTAGGCAGCAAAATTGCCGGTGGATGCGTCGACAATATAAATGATTGAGTTGGATGGCCTTATTTGTCCCGTCTGACCTCTGAAATTCCAGAGTCCAGTCACCATCAACAACTGTGTATTTTTATCATCTTCGATCCCGAGATCCCCCAGTACATTGTGCTGCATCCGGGCAAAAAACTTGCCGTTGAACGTGCTGACGATGTGGCCTGTGAGATCGCCCGTCAGTCCATCGAGTATGAACAGGCCCTCGATGTTCTCATCGATCTGCCCGGTCGCCACACTGAAGGCTTTGTTGCCGGCCGAAGTTGCGGCGTGGACACCCAGTGGAGCGCTGATTTCAAAGGAGGACTTTGGCCACAGGTTGATCGCGAACAGCGTGGCCAGGGAGCCGACTCCCATTGCTAAAATCACGATCATCGTCGGAGAGTTTATTCTTCGCATGACAGCGTCCTTTCACCAGCTATCGTGGTTGCATCACGATTATTTTAGCGATGCACCCACGAACGTTCAATTTGCAACCGCGTGCCGAGAGACATTTCTCTCGGCCCCCCGATTCCGGAACCCGTTCATCGGAGACCTTTTTGGGTCATCCATCCCGTGTAGATCAGGATCAGACCCGAGACGATAAAGCCCACATTGAGTATCCAACTCGGTCTGCCAAAAGGCAGTTTGATCGCGAGATCCAAGCCAAAAAGCACGACGGCGAGACCGCCAAAGATAATTCCAAAAAAACAAAGGGCCTTCATGACAATCGGTAGGTAATTTGTGGGAGTGAGGGAGTGAGTCTGTGGCCGAGGTTCGAGTATAGTCCATTACAAATCACTTCTGCCACCATGACCAAGCGATAAAATTTCCGGTGGAAGCCAATTTTTTATGGGGTTTGCGCTCGAGCGGCATTTATTTTTTCCATCTCACCATTGGATTGCCTGACTGGATTGTCCGATCCAGACATCATCGGATTTGCTGACGTATGGTTGTTTACACAATGATTTGTTTATAAATTGAGGCGATCATGGCAAAGGTTGATCCGCGCGCTGCTGTCTACACCGGTTCTTTTGATCCGATTACGCTAGGACATCTCAACGTCATTCAAAGATGCAGTCGCCTGGTGGATCGTCTGATTGTTGGAATCGGCGTCAATATTGAGAAAGAGGCGCTCTTCTCGGTCGAGGATCGCATGGACTTAGTCCGGCAGTCGACTGCAGAACTCAAAAATATTGAAGTGCTGGCATTCGACGGGTTAGCGGTTGAGTTTGTCAAACAGTGTCAGGCAAGGGTCATGGTCCGAGGGGTCCGGTCGCTATCCGACATGGAGGCTGAGTTCACCATGTCGCTGGCAAATCGAAAACTCGCCCCCGACATTGAGACCATTTTTTTAATGTCCGGTGAAGAATATGCGCACATTTCAAGTTCTCTCATCAAGCAAATAGCGGCACTTGGGGGGAGGGAAGAGTTGGAGCGTTTCGTACCCCCCGTCGTTGCCGAAGCGCTGCGCGAACGACTGATTGACCCGTCGGATCAGTAGGTTCTTGTCGTTCACCGAACCTGCCGGGAGTCGAAGATGGGCGAGCATTACGGGATTTGGAGCGTTCTTCCGCCACTGCTTGCCGTGGCCTTGGCAATGTTCACGCGGCGGATTGTAGTCTCGCTACTTGTGGGCGTTTTCACGGCAGCGCTCGTTCTCAGCGAGGGAAAGCCGTTGCGGGCGATCTTCCGGTGTATCACCGAGGATTTGTTTCAAAGTCTTATTCATGTAGAGCACGTGCAAGTATTTGCCTTTACTCTACTGATGGGAGGCATGGTCGGGGTGATGCATTCGAGTGGGGCCATGCGCGATCTCGTTTTGCGATTAGAGCATTATGCGAGCAATCGACGTCGGGGACAGGTTTTCACCTGGGTTGCAGGACTATTGATTTTTTTTGACGACTACGCGAACACGCTTCTGTTGGGAACCACGTTTCAACCGGTTGCGGATCGCCTCAAGATTTCTCGAGAAAAACTTGCCTACATCGTCGATTCCACGGCTGCTCCCGTCGCGGGCCTGGCCGTTATTTCCACGTGGGTTGCGGGCGAGGTTCAGTTCATCGAATCGGGACTTGTGCAGACCGCTTTTGGCGAGCGGACGGGCTTGGCATTTTTTATTTTCATCGAAACGATTCTCTATCGGTTTTATCCGATTCTTGCGCTGCTGCTGGTGGGGTTTGTGGCGTACAGCGGTCGCGATTTCGGGCCGATGCGGCGAGCCGAGCGTTTGGCTTTGCAGGCCGCGAGTCATCCGGTCGGTGGCACCCCGCCGGAGAACTCTCTACCGCCTGGTCCTCTCACAGAGGATCATGCTGCCGGGAAGTCGACGATTCACTTGGCACTCTTTCCCATCACGGTGATGGTCGCCCTGCTTGCGGGAATCCTTTGGTGGACCGGGCTCGCGGAGATAGGCGGTGAGGCAAGCTGGTGGGAGGTTTTGGGTTCGGGTGACGCATACGGCGCACTCGTCTGGGCTTCGCTTGCTGGATGCCTGACCGCGATGATTCTCAGTTGGAATGCCGGGAGAGGGAACGTCAGGGCTATCGCCGTCTGGGCCTGGAGAGGATTTACGCTGATGTCCCCTGCGCTGCTGGTGTTGTGGCTCGCGTGGACTTTAGCCGATATGACCGGGTCCGGCGGGTCCGAACCGGGATTGGGAACGTCGATCTACTTAGCGGGCCTGTTGCAGGATGTACTCTCTCCCGTCTGGTTGCCCACCCTCGTTTTTATTTTGGCATCCCTCGTCGCCTATTGTACCGGTACAAGCTGGGGCACGATGAGCATCTTGATCCCCTTAGTCATTCCCCTCGCGTGCAAAATACTCGGTGACGGTGAAGGGGTGTTACACGCACCTATTTTTTCAGCCACCGTGGGCGGAGTTCTTGCCGGATCGATTTTTGGAGACCACTGCTCCCCACTCTCCGATACGACCATTCTTTCAAGTCGCGCGAGTGGGTGCGACCATATGGCGCATGTCTGGACCCAGGCTCCTTACGCGGCACTGGCGGGCGGGATATCGATTCTCTGCGGTACGATTCCCATCGGTTTGGGAATTCCGATTTGGATTGTTTTACCGGGAGCCATCCTCACCCTTTGGTTGGCCCACCGGCTTCTTTCCCGAGACCCCTCCGATCCTTGAATCGCGAAATTGCGCATTTATGACGGTACTGCTATCGCAAGAGCGGTTTTTGGGTCGAATAAATTTCCCGTCTTACCTCCGCGCGGCGATGGAAGCGATTGAAATGCTAGCGTTGGTTGCGCCTCGTGGCGAGGCTCGGAGTTCAATCTACCGAGTTTGAAGAGTGATCGCAAAAAATGCCGATTAAGAATGTAGCGGATGCTGCGCAGAGGCTGCAGCGTCATTTCTGTTTTTGTCGCACGCGAGTTTGATTAGGCGGGACCGCATGACTGCTAACCCACGATGCTTACGGTCTCACCGGTTGCCGCTGGTTGCGGGCGTTCTTCTGTGGTTCGTTTCGACGGGCTATGGCGACGCGCCCAGTTTGCCTGTAAAAGCCTCAAGCGGTCTGGCCGGCGTCGGGTCATTTGCCGAAGGGAAGCGACTCGAGTTGAAGGTGAACCAGACGAGAAGCCTATCCCTTGCAGAGCCCTTTTTTGGTGTCGAGGTGTCCCATGCCGATATTGTCGAGGCTCACCCGCTATCGGAAAGAAAATTGCAACTGCTCGGTAAGCGGCCCGGTGTCGCCAGTTTTCGCATCTTTGATTCTCGCGGTCGAGCGCGCGTGTTTGAGGTGGCCGTGTTGCCCGACACGAGCGAGTTTGAATTGATCCTCGAGTCGCAGTTCCCGACAGCGACTCTGAAAGTGACTCCCTATTCCGGTGGCGTCCTCCTGAGTGGCTTTGTGCAGGAGGCCGATGAAGCGGAGCGGATTGTCAAGATTGCGGAAGACTTTTATCCTCGCGTTCTGCACAACATAAAGAGGTGCGGTGCCCAGCAGGTTTTGCTACATATCTGTGTCATGGAGGTTTCGCGAACCAAGCTACGGGCACTTGGGTTCGATCTGAGATGCGGAATCGTACAGAGAGGCCACGGCGGCCACGGTTTTTTAGACGCGCTGCGGGAAAATGATCTCGCAAAGGTATTAGCAGAGCCGACGCTCGTCGCGCTGAGCGGACGGAATGCCAGTTTTCGCGCCGGCGGCGAATTTCCAGTGGTTGTTCCCGGTGCGCTCGGAACCAATTCTATTGAGTACAAGCCCTACGGCATGGAAATCGACTTTGTGCCACATGTGCTTGCCGGCGGGCGCATTCGACTGGAGGTGAGTCCAAGAGTGAGTGAGATCGACCCGGAAACGCGTACCAAACTCGGTCAACATCGGGTGCCCAGTCTCAATGTGCGGCAGGTCGATACGGGCGTCGAGATGCAAGCGGGGCAAACATTGGCGCTGGCCGGTTTGATCCAAAATCGCGTCGAAGCAGAAAATCGCGGCATCCCACTACTGGCTGAAATTCCCTATCTGGGGGTTCCATTCCGCCACGTCTACCACAGACAGGATGAAGTGGAACTGCTTATTACGGTCACACCCGAACTGATTGGTCCGGTGGATGCGCATCAAGTTTCCCCGGGTGGTCCCGGTTTGAACTCGACCACCCCTTCCTCCAAGGCACTGTTTTGCCACGGTCATCTTGAAGTGCCTTACCGTTGCTGGGGGCCTGCAGAGACCGTGGTTCCGAACACCGCCTACGACCAATTTCTGCCAGGCGTCTACCGGGACCCAACAAGCAACGAAGCAGTCCATCCCTTAACGCCACCCAAGGCAGAATCTGTTGTTCCCGAACCGGTTCCGACAGGTGTAAAAACATCTGACCTTGGTTCACCGAACCTTTCTTTTCAATCGCAAAGCGATCTATTCGTGCCCGACGCTTCTGACGGGTTCATCGGGCCGGTCGGCTATGAGAGCGATTCCGCGAACTAGGGCGAGAGATCGCATCTTCTTTTCAACTTCGGACCAAGGTCTGGCAGAGACCTTCCGAGAATGCGATAATATGTGGACAAAATCAGTTGAGATCGTCTGCTTGAACTTGAGAAGCAGCCGATCGCCATAGTTCCAAAAATCGCGATATGTGGTGGCGACGTGGATCAGAATTTGCTCTTTGGCGTTCTGGCGGTTCAGCAGCAGATGATCTCCCCGGAGGATCTCATACGCGCTGCCAGCCTGTGGGCCGAAGATGAGCAGCAGTCTTTGAGTGATGTGCTCCGGGATTGTGGCTTCATGGCGGACGACCAGATCACTCAGCTGAATGCACTACTCTCGGGCAAGCGGTCGCATGCGGAGACACACGATGCGGCCCCCTCCGACACAGATCGTGTCGCCGACGAGAAAATGCAGGCGACGCTCGACCACACACCTGCCCCAAACACCCCCTCGGAGGAATTTGCCACTCTCGATCACACACCGGGTGGCGATCATATTACGGAACTTACCAACGAACCGCCCTCGCTCTGGTCAACGCCGTCTGAAGTGCTTCTGGGAGATACGGGTGCAGCGAGTGAAATCTATCAACCGTCTTCCGATCCCCAGGCGTTGCGGTTCAAAAAAATCCGCTTCCACGACAAAGGGGGGTTGGGTGAGATTCATGTGGCGGTCGATCGCGAATTGCCTCGAGAGGTCGCGCTCAAAGAGATAAAACCCCGGTACGCCAATGTGCAAAGCAGTCGCGATCGATTTGCTCAGGAGGCACGCATCACAGGAGCGCTCGAGCATCCCGGCATCGTCCCGGTTTATGGATTGGGACAATATGCCGATGGGCAACTCTATTATGCAATGCGGTTTATCGAGGGAGAGACCCTTTCCAAGGCGATTGCCCGATATCACAAGGCGGATGCATCGGAGATGGATCACAGTGAAAAGCGACTTGCTTTCCGTAAGTTGCTCGACCAATTTATCGATGTATGCCAAGTCATTCACTACGCCCACGATCGGGGCATCATCCACCGCGATATCAAGCCGGATAACATCATGCTCGGCCCCTACAGCGAGACGCTCGTTGTTGACTGGGGGTTGGCCAAGCGAGTCGGCGAAGAGGATGTGCCGAGTACCGATGAGGAGGATGCCGCCCGACCGGTGCGGATTCGCAATGCGAGTACCACCCTCCCGGGGTCTGTGGTGGGCACACCCGCCTACATGAGTCCGGAGCAAGCGACCGGGACGAACGACGCGGTCGGTCCCTGCAGCGATATTTATAGTTTGGGCGCTACGCTTTACCGTCTCCTAACGGGGCTTTTCCCGTTCCAGGGTGAAACGGCACTCGAGCAGGTTTGCCAGGGAGATTTTAAGCCCCCTCACGAAGTTGCCCGTGGAGTACCACCCGCGCTGGAGGCAATTTGTCTGAAGTCGATGGCGCTCAATCCCGACGAGAGGTATGCCACCGCAGGTGACATTGCCGATGATGTACAACGCTATTTGGCCGACGAGCCCGTGTCGGTTTATCGTGAACCGGCCGTGCAGCGAGCAATGCGGTTTGCGCGCAGGCACAAGGTTGCGGTGAGTGCAGTCTCAGCGCTTCTCGTCACGCTACTCGTGGGGATGACGGTTTGGTCGGAAGTGGAGGCCGCCCGCGATCGCGACTCACTGGAAAAGGTTCGGAAAAAAGTCGCCGCTGGTGAGATGGCCCTGCGCGAGCAGGAATTTTCCAGAGCGTTAGGCCTGTTTGCCGAAGCAGAGGGAATTGCCGAAAAGCGTGCTTCGTTGCAAACGTTCTATGCTGCGACGCGCGAGCAACGAGAAAAGATTGAAGGCATTATTGCAAATCAAAAAACATTGCAACAGAATTTTGACCGTCTCGTCGTCAAACTCGATGACCTTCGTGCCAAGGCATTTGAGGAGGATTTGGTCGGGGCCCGGGACGTGGGTCGAGAGATATACCAAGCGTTTGAATCGAGCGGATTGAAGAAGCGTCTTGCGGATGACAATCTGGGCGGAATGGAAGGGCTCGACCCAGAGCAAATCCTCGACTATCGGAGGAAAATTGCCGAAGCGTTGGTGCAATTAGCCAACCTGGAGGTTCTGCTTGCTCCGGTGGATAAAAAAGATAGTGTCCGGCGAACCGCGCTGAAGTGGCTGCGTGACGCGGAACAGGTGGATCAGCCTCGTTGGGCCATTTCTCGTTTGAGGGCTGATTGCTTGCAGGCCCTTGGTGAGGCGGAACTTCTCAAGCAGGAAGAGACGCGGTTAGCCGACCTCCCGGCCAACTCAGCATTGGATTTCAGGGCCAAATACTACATCGCCTCAAATCAGGGGAATCTCAAGGGGCAACCTGGTCGCTTCGATGGCGCGATCGATTATTTAAAACGAGCGCTCGAAGAGGAACCGAATGACTATTTGACCTTGTTGAATCTTGCCGCCCTTCACATGCGGTTGGGGCAGATTGGCAGTAATCGTGATGAGACGGCAAGGGGCATCGAAAGTTGCGAACAGGCGATACGCCTCCGTCCGGGAGAATCGCGACCCTACGCGTTAAAAGCAGATTTGCTCGTGCAAGTAGGTAACTACGATGAAGCAATCTCCCAACTGGAGAAAGCGGAATCGAGAAATCCAAGTGACTTTTATATTTTCCTTTCACGCGGGAAACTTTTTCTAAGTCAAGCAGCGCAAATCAACCAACGCCGTGCAAATTCGAGTCAACTGCGAGCGAAAGAGAAGCTGATCGATCAGGCGATCGATCAATTCGAGCAATCGTTCCAGGAAAAGGCGACTCCTTGGGCAAAAGTCAATAAAGCGCAGGCCCTTGAGCAGAAAGCCAATTTGCTTGCAGCGCGTGGGGGGGCACAGGCGAGAAGCAAGGCAGAACGCGATCGAGACTTGGCAATTGCCACTTACACTGAGGCGTTACAGCAGTCTCCGGGTTATGTTCCCGCGTTGCGGGGACGCGCCACGGCACGGAAGAAGATTGGCGAGTTTGAGGCTGCCATTCAAGACTTACTCGCCGCGCAGCGGAATGCCCCTAGGGATGCAAAAAACGAATACAATTTGGGGTTGTTATTTGATCGCCAGGCGCAAAAAGATATTGTAGCGAACAAGATGGATGACGCCGATGCGAAGCTCGAGCGTGCCGAAGCTTATTTCGACCGGGCTCTGCGGATGAATCCTACTTTTATTGAGGCGCGGTTCGGTCGAGGACGTACCCGTTGGGCACTTTGGCAAAGCGAAATCAAACGCGACAGAAGCAGCGCGGATGTACCCGATTTATTTGGCCGTTCGGCCGGCGCGATCAAGGATTTGCAAGAAGTAGCCGATAGCAGCTCGATTGATGTACTGGTGCAGCTTTTGGGGCGTGATAGAGTGGGCGACCTGTACAAAATGCTGGGCGATTTAAAAATGTATAGTCGCCGCAACGATGAGGCGGAACTCGATTATCAAATAGCGGTGCGGCATGGTTATCCAGATGCCGCACTTCCTCTGAAATTGAATATGTCTCGATTGACTAACGAAGAGTCGATTCGAGATCAGTTTGATCGGCTGCTATCCCGCGACGACCTCTCAAATCGCGTGCGTGCCGAAGCGCACATCGGACGAGGAATCGCCCGCGCACGGCTCGGAGATGATGTTCCGGCGATCGAGGATGCCGCTTCGGCGGTCTCGCTCGCTGATCAAATGGAAGCGAGAGAACGTCTGGAGGTACTCCTCAATGTGGCTGGTATTTATGCCCTTGCTTCCGAGATCGCGGAGAATGAACAGCAAGATAAGGCACTTGCCGATGAGCGGGCCAAAGAATCGATTGCGTTGCTCAAGCAGGTGATCGATGTGGACCCGTCGGTCAAAAAACTGATCCCACAAAATCGCGACTTGTTACCACTCCTCAAACGGCCCGATTTTCAGCATTTAATGGACAATTGAGGTTAGGGTCTTTCGCATATCACAGGCGGCAGGGAAGGGTCGCCCGCATTATAGGACCCTGTGTTTGATAGCACCCCCCAAAGGGGCTATTATTTACTTGCCAAATTCTTGGCTTATTTGGGCGTCAGAAATACAATCTACATCAGGGAGAGTCGATGTATCTACGTAGGCGCGGACAACGAAGAGGGCGAGGCTGCACGGGTGGTGCCGTGTCGGGCGATCGCCGTTCACGCTTACTTCTCGAGCCCCTTGAACCGCGCCGCCTCTTAACGGCCAACGATGGCGGCCTCGTTCCTGAAGATGCGGGAAACTACGACCAAGTTGATATTCACGAACCGCAATTCATCGTCGCTCAAGGCGATATGTATGCTCCCGTCGCGGCGGTTCAAAGTGGTTCGGACATCGTAAGTTTTTACGGATACAACACGGAAAATACACACTCTTCCAATACCGGATACGAAGCATCTGGATATGTAACGTTCGTCGTACATGAGGACGACTACGGCGATGTCGGATTGGTCATCTTGGTCGACGCCCCGCACGACGAAGGCGGTGGAACGGTAAACATTGACATCGATGGCCTGGATTCGGCCATTATTGTTGTTGAAGATGAACCAAACGAACAGACGCCCTCCTCGGGTGAATCGCTTTTTTCCAGAAGTTGGAACGCTCAGGCGAATGATGGGGCGGCATACAGTAATCTCGGATACCATTTTTCCATTACGGTCGATCCAAACTATCTTTTTGGAATCGACGGTTTTCAGGTTGTTGATGGGGCGGATGATTCAACGGTGCAAATTCCGTTGGCAGGTGAAGAATTCGAAATTTATGCCGAGTACGGTTTAGAAATATCAGCAGTGCCGAGCGTCGTTTTCGAAGCTGAGGGAACGCTCTCTGCCACCATTACACGAGGTGGTGCGACCGATGAGGATTTGCTGGTCTCCCTTCAAACCAGCCATACGGACCGCGTCAGTCTCCCCGAAACGGTCTTGATTCCCGCCGGCGCCTCCTCGGCAGATTTTGCGGTTGAATTGATCGATAACTCGTTGCCGTACGACGCGTTTACAATGTCGGTAACGGCCTCGGCGGAGCGTTTTCGCGATAGCCAAATTGTCTTGGAGGTCGTTGACGACGATCTTCCGTCGCTCGACGTTGGAATCGAGTTGACTTCCTACGATGCGAACGGTCTCGATTCCTCTTCCGGTTACCTGGTAACAGGGGCGACGATCAATCATGTCGTTTCGGTGACGAACGTACAGCAGATTGCATTCAGTTCACCGACCGTGTTTTTCGACAGTCAGACGCCGAATGATTCGAGTGACGACGTGATGTTCACGCCGCATCGCAATGCGAATGATGCGAACGTTGGGGATGTGAATAATAATTTCCTATTTGATCTGGGTGAAGTCTGGCAGTTCAGCCTGGAGGATGTTGTCGATTCGGGTGAAAATGTGGGGCGGGTCTATTGTGGTGCCATTTATCCGACCCTCGATGTTGCGTTAAGCGACTCTGTCCCAGCCGGCTATTTTGGAGTCTCACCAGCACTCGCGCTCGATCTTGATAGTGCAAGTC